>NZ_JBHJHQ010000049.1:0-904 GCF_042219825.1 Quyinboa mangrovi | reverse complement strand
CATACCGCGGGAACGTTGTGTGCAATTTGAATAATTAAGGATAATGAACGCATCAATGAAGAATTTCATCCGAATTATGGCATATCTCTTAAGTATATGTTTAATGATGATATTAAGCTTTGAATTGCAATTCGAATTATTTGTTGGGCCAATATTAAATGTGTTTATTTTAATTGCAGTTTTGATCTTCGCCCTAATATTTGCATTATTCAACATAGCCGTAAACAATTACAAAAAGTTTTATTCTTATAAACCTCTGTTAGTACTCATATTAGGATTCTTTTTCTCTATAACGTTAAGATCATTTGATTTTAGTCATCAGTTAAACTACATATTTCAAAAAAACAACTTGGAATTAATTGATAAAATGACTAAAGAATCTGGAGTTTATGAACTAACAGACATGTTAAGCTACCATAAGAGAATTAATCAATACTCTGTTAAAAGTAATGGTAAGTTTAGAAGTAAAGATCACTTAGTGAATGCATTTGAAAAACACTCAACTTTTTATGAACTCAATTTAAATGACATTTATGAATTAAGAAACCTAATGGAAAAAACTGATATTAAAGAATTAAATAGATCAGATGAAAATATTCTATTAATTGTAAATGGATTTCTTGATCATGAATATGGTTACATTAAATCATTTAATGAGGAAATTTCATCCGGTAATAAAATTAAATCAGAGCATATTATTATTGCAAGACTTATTAAACTTCAAAATGGATGGTATTTCTTCTATAATTGAAATGATAAAAAAACTGCATACAACACGCGGTCATACTGCATGGCAGTACATTTAAATAAAACACATCAACGTTCGCAGGCTGCCTCTTTTGTCCTGACAGTTCCTTTCCCATCGGAAAGAAACTGCCACGACACCATACCGCGGGAACGTTGT
>NZ_JBHJHQ010000048.1:0-904 GCF_042219825.1 Quyinboa mangrovi | reverse complement strand
GCAGTCGGGCTATTTCGTCCTGACAGTTCCTTTCCCGTCGGAAAGAAACTGCCACGACAGCATACTGCGGGAACGTTAGTGGCAAGGCTGAAAAGATTGTTCATACTAATCAATGAATGAAAAACGCTGAAGAAATTAATAAGGAATTTATGGAGATTAAAAGTGAAGATTACTCTTCATTTATAAATTTCTATTCTGAAAATAAAGACTATTTTTCTTCAAATAAGCTTTTTGATGATGTGATTGGGCTTAAAAAAATTTGGATGCTATCAGAAATAATAAACTCAGCATATAAAGAGAAAGAATATGAACTGATAAACAATATCTTGCAACCAACGCTGAGAGGATTTAAAAAATACTCTTTACTCTATAACTATGATTTAAAAACAGATTCTTATTTCAAATTATTGATTTACAATATAGCTATAGACAACTTTAATAAAAAGAAATATTATAAAGCAACTAGGTACTTTCGTAATTCTGCAAACCTTGACAAACAAAATTCTCAACTTTTTGACTTTTATAAAGTTGCAAAATATAAACTTATTAAAAACACTAGCCGACTAATTGGATTATTTGGATTAATGCTCATATTAATAAAATACATTTCTATTTTGGTGCTGGATATTAATAAAACGGAATTCATATTGATTGGATACTTAGGAGCTATATTATTAGTTGGATATGGAATAATAGAAATAAGATTAAAAAGCCCAGCCACTAACACGCGGTCATAGTGCATGGCAGTACTTTTAAACCAAATAATTCAACGTTCGCTGTCGGCTCCTTTCGTCCTGACAGTTCCTTTCACGGGTGAAAGAAACTGCCACGACACCATACCGCGGGAACGTTGTATTTAATACCGGGATTAGTTGTTTGATTATTTTAAACTGGCTTCCACCCT
>NZ_JBHJHQ010000047.1:0-909 GCF_042219825.1 Quyinboa mangrovi | reverse complement strand
GTCGGGCTCTTTTGTCCTGACAGTTCCTTTCCCGTCGGAAAGAAACTGCCACGACAGCATACCGCGGGAACGTTGTAGCGCATTTAGAAAAAATGGTGAAAATTCTTAACCTGATAATTATTGCACTTTTACTCTTCAACTGTAAGACTGAAAAAATAAGCCAGGAAGAAAAATTTGTAAATGATATTTTGTTTTCAGTTATAAGGGACAACAATGAACTATTTGACTCTAGTTGCAAATTGATAGACAGGTTTAGTGAAAGTTTTGGAGCTCAATCCGTAAATCATATTATTGACTCAGTATTCTTTTTGGAAATCAATGACTTATTTGACATGAATGATATTAAGTATTTGATAATCCAGAAAAAAAATTTAGAGAATTTCGAATTGAAAACTAATGATTTTAAAAAGAGATACCGCCTAATCCAAAAATCAAAAATTGATACTTTTATTGCCAGTATTGAAAAGTCATTAAATACTGATAAACCTGTAGATTATTGGGAGGAATTTGATTCAAAAATTGGTTGCATCCAAGGATTTGCAAGACCTCTAATTTCAAGAGACAAGAGAACTATAATAATAAAATACTTTCAAATCTCCGGACCTTTATCTGCAAGAGGATTTACAAAAGTCTTTAGACTAATTAATGATAAATGGGTTGTTCTGAGAGATCTTGAGTCATGGGTAAACTAGAGATTTTGAAAATAAACGCGCTACAACACGCAGTCATAGTGCATGCGGCTCTTTTAACCTGCAAATTCGTATTCATTCTGGCGTCTTTTCGGCTTGACAGTCTCCACTACGTGGGACAGTCAACCGCACGACACCATACTGCGGGAACGTTAGGTGCAAGCGTAAAAAATATCATTATGAAACTGACGAAATCTCAAATTAAAGAAATGGCCCAGAA
>NZ_JBHJHQ010000046.1:0-936 GCF_042219825.1 Quyinboa mangrovi | reverse complement strand
AATCAAACGATGATCCAGTTTTAAAAAGAACGTCCCCTGCTTCAGCCGAAAGAGGGTGGAAGCCAGTTTTAAAATAAACAAACAACTAATCACGGCATTATTTACAACGTTCCCGCGGTATGGTGTCGTGGCAGTTTCTTTCACCCGTGAAAGGAACTGTCAGGACGAAAAGAGATTGCAGCGAATGTTGATTTTTTTTGTTTAAAAGTACTGCCATGCACTATACCGTGTGTTGTAGGTAGTGCATTCTTAGTCCTTATATTTCCAATCGTTGTTAATCTTATCATAAACTGCATAACACCCATAGAATGAATCATATCTCAAGATAAAATTACTCTGATCATCATATTTTTCATATAAATATTGAGTGCCAATACAAGTCCATTTTGGAGTATTTTTAAAGAATTCAGATTTAATATTCTCAGGATACATACCATTCTTTTCTTTATATTCTTCTATTTTTTCAATAATTAATTTTCCTCTATTCTCAGATTGCACAATTAGATAATCTCTTGTTGGATATGAAAGTCCAGTCAATATAATGGTAGTACTTATCCATATCGTCGAGTATGGGAAAATTCTAGTTTTTATTTTCTTGTCAATTGATTTAAATATAATTGCAATAATTATTAAAAGAACAATTAATCCCACGGCATATTGAATAAATGGAGTCCACCAGGAAAAAGAGAATCTCCATAAAATAAAAGTCAAGATGGGTATTGAAATCAATGTTGAAATAACCAAAATATTATTATTAGGATTTAATATTTTATGTCTTAATTTTTCAAGCATTTGTCAATCTTATGAATTCCCAAGTATTAGCAATTTTTAGATTATATATTGTCAGTTTGCATTACCTACAACGTTCCCGCGGTATGGTGTCGTGCGGTTGACTGTCCCATGAAGTGGAGACTGTCAAGCCGAAAACGACGACAT
>NZ_JBHJHQ010000045.1:0-960 GCF_042219825.1 Quyinboa mangrovi | reverse complement strand
ATTGATGCTGTCACGGTAAACCTGGTTGCTGTCTGACTGTGATGCAAAGTATGTTGAGTAGTTGGCTACTGAATCAGAATTTTCTTTAATGGCTGCATCCAGCAGATCGTCTGCATTAACCAGACTGGTGGCACCACTGATATAGTTGGCTGTTCCGTTAGCAGTATAGGTTCCGTCTGTTCCAAGACCGGCTCCCGTTTCAATTGCATCAACCTCAGTTTGTGTTGAACCGGCTGAAGTTGCCACTGCATCAACATATGTTTTTACGGCTCCTGCTGTTACAAGCGAATCGTTATCTGCACCTGCATTCACTGAAGTTGTGATTCCGCTAACTCCGGTTCCGCCGATAACAACCGCACCATCAAATACGGCACTGTCTGTTACCTGTAATTGTGCGGTACCCAGTGAATCACCAACATATAATTCATTGATAGAAGATATCGTATCGTTCAATATAACAACTCCCGTATTAGATACGGATACATCACCTGTAATATCCCTGGCCTGGGCCTGGTCGCTTGCATTTCCTACATACATTTGACCATCAGGTAAGGTCAGACTGCTCGGGTCAACCGAAAGTGAACTTGCATCCTGCCAGTAGAAATTTCCATTTCCGCTTGAAGACAATACCTGTCCGGCTGTTCCATTCTGCAAATAACCTGAATTTGCTGCCAATTTGGATGCTGTAATATTTCCACGTGCAATTGCTACAGTTCGAACTGAATCCCATACTGCAGTTGAACCGTCAGTCGTGAGGACAAGATTCGCTAACCCAGCCTGTGCAGGCAGCGGATCAAGTGAATTTAAATCTGTTCGTAAAGCAAGGATTGAATCACTTAAGTTATTAATACTATCCCTGTATACCAAACCACTATCCTGTAATGCACTGATGTAGGATGCATAGTTGATCACAGAATCACTGTTTACTTTAATAGCTGCATCTAAAAGATCATCTGCATT
>NZ_JBHJHQ010000044.1:0-963 GCF_042219825.1 Quyinboa mangrovi | reverse complement strand
CAAATAGATACTTTAGAAATAATTTTGAAAGAAAAGTATGAGGAAAAAATATGAACGCCATACAACACGCGGTCATACTGCATGGCAGTACTTTTAATTAAAATATTTCAACGTTCGCGGCTGTCACTTTCGTCATGACAGTTCCTTTCCCGTCGGAAAGAAACTGCCACGACAGCATACCGCGGGAACGTTAGGCTCCATTGTATTAAAAAATGATTTTTACTTAAATATTGATGTTTAATTTTATGGATGAAGAAATCGATATCAAAAAGTCTATTGAAAAAGAAAGAGTAATTTATTCGAGCAAATGGTTTCACCTTTTTCTTGACAAACTAATATATCTACTAATCTTTTTAGCATTCCTGATTTCATATTTAAGTATTATTTTAATTATAGAACCTTTTTCCCTGATAAATAATTCTTGGGTATATTTTTTCCCCGCTATATTTATCTTCGGATTAGTAACCATTTTAGGCTTCAAAACCGATAAATTAAGAAGAATTATTGGAATAAATAAAGAGCTCAATAAGCAACTCATTATAGAAACTATCAATGATCTTGAATGGGAAATAGTAATAAACAACCAAGACTTTATAATTATAGTTCCATCCTATGATTATCTAATAAATGGAGGTCACCAAATAACAATAATCCATGATCAAAATGACATTTTAATAAATAGTGTTGCTTACGCATTTGGTGGTGGCGTTTCACCTATTCATGTACTAAGCAATAAATCTTTGATTAGAAAATTTAGCAAACGTTTTATAAGAAAGATAGAAACAACGAAGCCTAACACGCGGTCATAGTGCATGGCAGTTATTTTAAACAAAGTGTATAAACGTTCGCTGCAAACACCTTTTGTCCTGACAGTTCCTTTCCCGTAGGAAAGAAACTGCCACGACACCATACCGCGGGAACGTTAGCCACAATTTGGAAAAGAAAGATTAAAATTATTGATAA
>NZ_JBHJHQ010000043.1:0-982 GCF_042219825.1 Quyinboa mangrovi | reverse complement strand
CAAATAGATACTTTAGAAATAATTTTGAAAGAAAAGTATGAGGAAAAAATATGAACGCCATACAACACGCGGTCATAGTGCATGGCAGTACTTTTAAAATAAAATGAATATACGTTCTCTGCCTGCTCTTTTCGTCCTGACAGTTCCTATCCTATCGGACAGAAACTGCCACGACACCATACCGCGGGAACGTTGTAAACCATTTTAGAGGCACATCATAATTATGACGAAGATTAAGCAAATAATAATACATAACTACAAATATTATATTTTCCTCTTTTGTCTATTTACATTTGGGATCATTAAAAGTCAAGAATCTATTGACACTATTAATGCTGAAGTATTTGAAAAGTTTTTAGAAAAATTTTATTCTGACACCTTATTTCAACAAAGCAGAATATCCAAACCTCTAAAAGGAGTGATTCTTGATTGGGATGATAATGATGATTCTGTGATAGAATCATCATGGGATAACAAAAAATTAGAATTCATAACTAGCTATCAATCAATTAATAGAGAGATGACAAATACTAAACAGTCATTTTCATCTAAATCCAATCAGGTTACAGAATTAATATTCAGTGATAACTCAGGATTTTATCTAGAAAGAGAGTTTATACGAAAGAAAGGTAAATGGTATTTAGAAAGATATAAAATATCAAATCTGTAATTACCGATTCTTGATTATGTACTTTGAAAAAATCTTTGCATCCAAAAAATTGAGAAAAGAGAAGAAAAACGGTTTACAACACGCGGTCATAGTGCATGCGGTTTTGTTTTAACTTGCAAATTCACATTCCGTATGCCGTCGTTTTCGGCTTGACAGTCTCCACTCCGTGGGACAGTCAACCGCACGACACCATACCGCGGGAACGTTGTAAATAATGCCGTGATTAGTTGTTTGATTATTTTAAAACTGGCTTCCACCCTCTTTCGGCTGAAGCAGGGGACGTTCTTTTTAAAACTGGATCATCGTTTGATT
>NZ_JBHJHQ010000042.1:0-999 GCF_042219825.1 Quyinboa mangrovi | reverse complement strand
ATAGGGTGGAGGCCAATTTATAAGATCTCAAACAACTAATCCCGGCATTGCTTACAACGTTCCCGCGGTATGGTGTCTTGGCAGTTTCTTTCACCCGTGAAAGGAACTGTCAAGACGAAAGGGACAGACAGCGAACGTTGATACATTTTATTTAAATTACTGCCATGCACTATGACCGCGTGTTGCCTGCAGTAGTTTTTTATCCAATTGAAATATTCAAATGTTTTCCTAATCCAATTTCAATTAATTTGTAATAGGTCGAGATTTGTATATCACTTTGTCCTCTCTCAATTCTTGAAATATAGCTCTTTTTTGTCCCAGTTCTTTCAGCAAGTTCTTCCTGAGTCACTTGTGCTTCTTTCCTGGCTTCTTTAAGCATAACTCCTAATCTGAAAGCTAGTGAATCAGAATCATATTTATCTCTTTTTGAAGTCCCTTTTTCTCCGTATTTTTCTTTTAATAAGTCTTCGAAATCAGTTAAATTTTTCATTTTGAAGATCCTCCATATTTTTCTGTTAAGTACTCTTTTTTTAATTTCTCAGCCATTTTAATCTCCTTTTGGGGAGTTTTCTGACTCTTTTTTAGAAAGCAATTTGTCAGTACTACTAAGTCTCCTTTATCTTGAAAGCATAAAATCCTAATACTCTTAAAAGTCGTAATTACTCTAACTTCCCAAATTCCATCAGTATTTTCAAGTAACTTGTAAAACTTCTTGGGAACTTGTCTTTCAAATCTAACCAGGTCAAGTACATATTCAATTTTCTCTTGAACCTTTGAGTCCTGACTTTTATAGAAATTGACAAAATAGTCCTTGTATGCAATTATCTTTCTAATCATTTAACAAAGTTAACTCATTAGTTTACTTTCTCAAAATCAAACATGGATTATTTTAAGTAGAATTTTCTTTTTTCACTATTGCAGGCAACGGTCCCGCGGTATGGTGTCGTGGCAGTTTCTTTCACCCGTGAAAGGAACTGTCAGGACGAAAAGAGCAGGCTG
>NZ_JBHJHQ010000041.1:0-1011 GCF_042219825.1 Quyinboa mangrovi | reverse complement strand
TGATTTAGAGTTGTCAAAAAATAATGATTTTATGAAATCAAGTATATGAGTCATTTTGTAAAATTAATGCCAACGTTCCCGCGGTATGGTGTCGTGGCAGTTTCTTTCACCCGTGAAAGGAACTGTCATGACGAAAAGAGTTGGCAGCGAATGTTGAATTATTTTATTTAAAAGTACTGCCATGCACTATACCGTGTGTTAGCAGCTGTTTTTCTACCTATTAGATTCATTTTCATATTTTAAATTAAACTCATATTTTTTTCTGTCAGCAGCCAATTTTTCAGAAAATGGGATAAATGAAATATTTAGAAGATCAACAATTTTCTGATAATAATCCATTGTTGATGATTCATATTTAAAAGGTTGCACAGAATAGAAATTTGCAAAGGAAATTGAGTCCTTAATTAGAGTTTCTACCGTATAAAAAGTTGGGGAACAGACAGTAAATTTTGAATAGTCTATTTCTTCAGATGAAGTAATCCTATAAATATTTAAAGAATCCAGACTTTGCGTAAATTCTTTCCATCCTTGAAGTGGTATTAACTCAATTTGATTATAGGTCTCAATTGGTCTTGATTTTCTTTTTGTCCAAAAATAATGTTTGTGGTCTATGCCATAGGTTACATATTCGCAATAAAATTCATTTTCATATTTAGCAATAGTTAATATTTCTAATGGTTCGAACTCCCTCTGTATCCAGAAACGAATCACTGTATCTGATTTCAGTCTTGATATATGAGGGAATCCCCATACGCTAGCTTCACATGGTTCAAATTGCTTTAATTCTATCGGAATTAACACTCCTGTTTGAATTTTCTGCCCTGTTCTACAATTTGTCAAGGAAAAACAAATAAGAGAAAAAATCGAAAATCTAATAAAGGTTTTTTTCATATAATTTGTATTCGTGTTGCTCTATTGTCTGGTAATAGCTGCTAACGTTCCCGCGGTATGCTGTCGTGGCAGTTTCTTTCCGACGGGAAAGGAACTGTCAGGACAAAAGTGACAGCTGCG
>NZ_JBHJHQ010000040.1:0-1028 GCF_042219825.1 Quyinboa mangrovi | reverse complement strand
GTATGTCGTCGTTTTCTGCTTGACAGTCTCCACTTCGTGGGACAGTCAACCGCACGACACCATACCGCGGGAACGTTATAGGTCAGTTTACAGACAATGATAGCTATTTACAAATAGGACAAAAAACTAATAATTATGACTGAAAAAATTAGGAGAATAAATAATCCATTAACAATAATTGCAATTTTTGCAGCATTAGCAGAAGTAAATGCTACTGTTTCTTTAGGATTAATACCAGAATCACTTCAAGGCATTTTTATATGGTTTGTATTAGGATTTCCTACTTTCCTTGTTGCAGGTTTTTTCATAACATTAAATTTTAATCCAAAAGTACTTTATGCCCCAAGTGATTTTAAAGATGAACAAAACTTTATAAATACTCTGACAGGAAAATTCAATCAAAAACAAGTTAACATTACTAAAGATAATATTAGTGAAATAGAAACGATACTTGACAGTGAAATTCTTGACGATGTTAGAGGTGTTCCAGGGAATGCTTCTGAAATGTTAAAATTTGGAAACGACTATTTTAAAGAACTTATTGAGAATATGAGAAAGAAACTCGAAGAAGAAAATATTTTTGAAAGTTTCGGATTCGGAATTCAGGCTGAAGACCTTTTCCTATTGTCATTAAGATATAATAAAGACAGATTTCCAAGAAATTTTGCTAATGAGCAAGAATATGTTATTAGATTTTTGATTAAGAATAATAAACTTTTTGCTGAAATACCAAGACTTAATTTAATTGAATCAAATTATAAAACTTTAGCAAAGGAGACTTTTCGACAGATTGAAGATACTCTTGAAAAACATTTAGATAAGAAAACCGACCTATAACAATGTATATACAAAATAGGCGAAGTAGTAGTAATTTCAACGGTTGTAGCCCGCTTAAACTTCTCTACGGCTTGATAAGTTTAAACCCCGCAATCGCCTACATTGCATATACTCAACGTTGTATTTAATACCGGGATTAGTTGTTTGATTATTTTAAACAGGCTTCCACCCTCTTTCGGCTGAAGCGGAGA
>NZ_JBHJHQ010000004.1:0-652078 GCF_042219825.1 Quyinboa mangrovi | reverse complement strand
ACAATTAACAAGAAAAGAAAAAGTAGCAAAAAGAAAAGAATATCAATCACTTACATCATTATATGATTCTTTTTGTTGATAAACAGGTGTAAATATAAAGCGCGGTCATAGTGCATGGCAGTACTTTTAAACAAAATAATTCAACGTTCGCTGCAAGCGCCTTTCGTCCTGACAGTTCCTTTCACGAGTGAAAGAAACTGCCACGACACCATACCGCGGGAACGTTAGCTGCAACCTTAAAATAACCATATGATTATCGATGGTAATAACAACAAAGACAGAGTTTTCAACATTGTACAAAATGGAATTATATGCCCATTTGTATTAACAACTCATCCTGAAAGTAAAGTAACAGATCCCTTTAGTAAACAGCACGCTGGTTACCATAGTATAAAAGCTGATCTTAACCAAGCCTTAGAATTATTAAGTAATTACGAGATAATTGATAATGATGTGATTAAAGAGGCTTTATGGAAACAATCCGTAATTCTTTTAGGAAGAATCTTTAATCAAGGTGAAGGTGGAAAAGTAACATTAGATAAAGGTATCTTAAGGAAAGATGAAATTTTATCCAAAACTCTTGACTTTTTCCTAATTCTGAGGAATAAATATATAGCTCATCAAGGATTAAATGAAGAGGAAACAAATCAATCCTTAATTGTGCTAAGTCCCAGTGAAACTAAAGAAATTATTAATGTTGGCGCTTTTCATATACGGACAGTGAAAATTTCTCCGGAAGAAATTAATGACCTAAAAAACTTACTTATAAAATTGTCCGAACTGATTGAAATGAAAATAACTAAAGTTGAAAATAAAATAGTGGAATATTATCGTCATAATTGGGATATAGACGATTTATACAAATTCTCAATTAAACGTGTTACAATCGAAAAAAAAGGCAGCAGCTAACACGCAGTCATACTGCATGGCTGTACTTTTAAATAAAACATATCAACGTTCGCAGGCTGTCTCTTTTGTCGTGACAATTCCTTTCCAGTCGGACAGAAACTGCCACGACACCATACCGCGGGAACGCTATGTACAAGGCGAAAAAACATCCTGCAAGCTTTAAAACAATCATGAGACTGTGTGAAAAAATTTACTTCAACCGTAAATAAATTAGACAATGAGATTATATGATGATTTTTAATGTGCTGATATTAAACACAATATACTTTGGGCATGATTTCTGGAATAGCTTTATGATAAGAAAAACAATATATTATGTCGAAAATAAATCTTAAAAGTATATCTCTGAACTTAAAAAGACATTCATTGTATTCTATAACAAGTATAATTTCAATAACTCTTGGACTTACAGTGATATTAACACTTTCTAATTGGATTTTCATCGAAAAAAGTTTTGACAAATTTCATAAAAATCAACAGGACATATATAGGGTTGTAATTAATGGAAAAGCAGGTGATTTGACAATAACAAGCGCACGTACTGGCGCACCTTTAGCTAAATCCTTAGAAAATAATTTCCCTGAAGTAAAAGCTGCAACAAGGATTCTCAAGATTGGTAGTGTGGAAGTAACCAATGAGGATAAAAATGCGCTTTATCTTAAAGCATACGGGGTTGACACTAGCTTTTTTTCGATATTTGATGTAAGCTTTATCAATGGGTACAACAAAGAAATTTTAAGTAATCCAAATGAAGTTATTCTTACTGAGAAAGCCGCTAATAGACTTTTTGGAAGCAATAATGTAGCAGGAAATAAATTAGATTTCTTCATTGATGGTAACAAGCATACTTTCACAATAAAAAGTGTTGTAAATAATTTCCCAAATGAATCACATTTTCACTTCGATATACTGTTTTCCATGAATACACTGAGGTGGACTGATAATGAGCAATGGTTATCTACGGATTTTTATACCTATTTACTATTGCAAAAAAATATTGATATTGAAAATCTTCAAAAAAAAATTAATGAATATACATTAAACTATATCGCCCCAATTATTAAGGATTTTAATAATGCTTCTTTAACCAATTCGGAAAATTATTTCAGGCATGACTTACAAAAATTGACAGACATACATTTACATTCGAACTTTAATGATGAACTCGAACAAAATGGTGATGTAATATATATCAAATTATTCATTTCAGTTTTAGTCCTGATATTAATAATTACAAGTTCTATTTTCATTACGCTTACAAAAATTAGAATAAACAAATCACATAAAGAAATATATGTAAGAAAGGTCAGTGGTGCCAGAAACGACAGTCTCTTTTACAAGTTCTTGTCTGAAATAATAATAATAACAGTGATTTCTATTTTTATAAGTTTTATTTTGCTTGAGACATTGGTTCCATTAATAATAAAAATTGAAAATTTTAGATTTACTGACAATTTCAGCAATTATATTATTTTATTAGTGGTTTCCTTGATGATCGCCTTTACAGTGGCAATGGTGTCTATACCATCAACAATTAAACAGAGTTTATCATCTTTAATAAATCGCAACCATAATATATCAAAGAAGAATAGCTTTAATGCTTTAATGGTAATTCAATTGGTGATATCTGTAATTGTTATTTTCAGCACTTTAATAATAAACCGACAACTACATTACATGGAGAATGATGAATTAGGAATGACAAAAGAAAATATAATAAATGTTAAAGGTATTGACAAATTGGGTAATTCGTTAGAATCGTTTAAAAATTCGTTGCTTAATAATCCAGAAATTGAACAGGTAACTTATTCTTATACAATTCCAGGCGAACAGTTTCCGGAAATAGCTTGTAAGAAAATCATTAAAGGATCAAAAGAAAGTTTTGTTATGGCATTTTGTCCTTGCGACTTTAGTTTTAAAGATGTATTTCAACTGGAAATTTTACAAGGAAGATTTTTCTCTAACGATTATTCAAATGATAATAAAATTGTAATAAATGAATCGGCAGCTAAAATTCTGCGATATAATAATGTTTTAAATAACAGCATTGAATTTGGAGGAAAAACTTTTAAAATAATAGGCGTTGTGAAAAACTTCCATTTCGATTCAAAACAAAAGGAAATAAAACCTATGGCTTTTGTAACGATGCCTACAGTATACACCCATTGGATTCCTAATTATTTATCAATTAAGACTGGAAATAATAATGCTGTTTCAACGGTTGGATTCCTTGAAAAACAATGGAAAAAGTTTACCTCAGACAATTATTTAAAATATTCCTTTTTTGAAAATTCTTATAATAGCCTTTATAGCAAAGAAACCTATGCAAGACGAATACTAATCATACTTTCTGTTATTGCAATGGTTATTATTACTCTTGGTTTAATTAGCATATCGATTGAAAATATTCAACAACGAACTAAAGAAATAGGAATTCGAAAGGTCAATGGAGCAACAGTTTCTAATGTTGTAAAAATGTTGAATCAAAAATATTTCTTAATGTTAATATTATCATTGTTCATTGCTTTCCCTGTTGCATATTATGTTATAGACAATTGGCTACAAAGTTTTGCATATAGAATTAATATTGGTGTTGGGATATTTATTATCACAAGTGTTTTATTAATATTGGTTACCATACTTAGCATTAATATTCAGGTTTATAGAGCAGCGATTCAAAATCCTGTAATGACACTTAAAGATGAATAAATGAGACATACTAATAACGCCCAGTACATTACACAGCACATAAAACATTTGTCGTAAAATGCTAATTATAAGAGTGGTACACTTAACAAATATCGCAACGGTTTGATAGGAAGTCGCTTTGAAATGCCAAACGTTTCATATGCACATCCGTTAGGCATAAGTATGTTGATTAGTTAATCCATTAAACTTATTAATATGATAATGAGAATACAATTATCTATTTTTTTAGTTTTACTTTCTTATGTTGGTTTATCACAAAATAATCAATTAAAAGAGCATGATTCAATTGACTTTTGCTCTACGATAAAGGATTTTGCCCAAGGAAATAATTACCACAGATACAAATACCTCAAAGACTATTTTAACCAGTTAGATAGCCTGGACAACCTAAGGATAAAAACTGAAGCTATTGACTGGTTTGGAGTTTATAGAAATGTTATTGTCGAAAAAAGAGGAGAAACAGATTCTGTCGTTTACATAGTCTGTCATTATGATAAAATTGATGGAAACATTTTAGCTGTTCTTAATATGTTAATTAATGGCAACCTTGATATAATAACATCTAATATTTACTTGTCGAAAGGAGTATATGATAATGGAACTGGCGTTGCAATGTCCATACATCTTTTATCTTATGTTTTAAATAAAGACATGCATTATACCTATCGTTTTTTATTTACAGGATTGGAAGAATATGGCCTTCGAGGTGCTAGAACTCATGTGTCAAAAGTTAGAAAAAAAGACTGGGCTAAAAGTTATTATGCCATTAATATAGACATGATTGGTAAAGCAGGATTAAATGGTATTACTGTAACAGAAAATGTAAGTGATTATAATTTAGTTGATATAGCACAAGTGATTTGCAATAAGTCTGATTATCCATTGAATAAAACAAAACTTCCAGAAGGTGCATTGAGTGATTTTTACATTTTCAAAGGGCAACATTTTTTCAAAGATTTTGGAATTTCAATATTGGGAAACTTAGTCGGTGGTTTAATTCCTCAGCGTAGTTATTTTACAAGATATAAAAAAGGAATACCAGTGATAAACCTGACAGATGACACAAAATTATCATTTCCAATAATTGCTAGCATGTTTTCTCCTGTATCTTTTGGCGAAATACATAGCTTTAGAGACAAAATAACTGTGGTTGACAATAAGAACTTAAATGAATATTTTTATTTCTTAATAAACTTCATAGAGTACATTGACAGGAACAAAACCATTCATAATTGATAAGATTGCAAATTTAGATACCGCAAACATACATCCAAAACGTGGTCATACTGCATCCCGATGTACATTGGGACGACAGCATAACACAGGAACGTTATGTGGCATTGAATCTGCTATAAATTGGTTAATAAATATAGGATGAAAATAATACTCCTTTTGACATTTTACTTGAGTTTGTCTTATTTAAAATGCCATTCTCAAATTGAAAATCATAATACTTCAGACTCAATTATACCTCTATCAACTGATACATTGATTGAATTTATTCCTTGGGAGGCACCTCCTCCTCCAAGATTGTTGCTAGACAAAGATTCACCCAGTATAAAATGTGCCACAGACAATGGTTTTGAATTAATTGAAGTAGAACCTATACCTTGCAATAGTTCTCGTTCTTATGAAGAAGGAGATACGATAATTTATCCTTACCCTGAGTACAAAAATATCGTTGCCTTCGACACATGTCTTGTTGATAGCATATTGTCGGTTAATATTACAATTCAAGCTAATTGTTGTTCTGATTTCTTTGCAGGATTTAATTATGTACCCGAAGAAAATCTTGTTGTTTTAGAGCTAATAGAGTATGGAAATACGTGTGATTGTAATTGCTGCTTTGGATTTGTTTATAAGATTAAAACAAAGCAAGAAACAGATAAAACCCGGTATTTACTTAAGACAAAAAGCAAGCCGATTTACATTTATCTTTGAAGAAATAGTAATAAAGCCATACAATACACGCAGTCATAGTGCATCCCGATATTTATCGGGAAGACAGCATACCGTGGGAAGGTACACGATAATGAGCTATGATCTGCAACTATTAATAGATTGAATAAAATATAAAAAATAGAGTTAGACCTTCCTTGTATAAACAGAATTGAATAGTATAAGAAATAGTCATTAACTACGGCGTAAGACACATAATATGACCTATTATGCTATTTCACAGAAATATACAAAGCTTCTTGAATCACATCATGGAAAAATTAGTTTAAATTCGTGAAAATATTAACCATAATGAATCATAACCTGAGAGGATTTTGATAAATAAGTTGACAAAAACGTCATTGGCAACCCAACAAATATACATAACGACGTTGCCTGTTATGCTCATTGGCCTGGGGATGACAGTAGGTTGTTTAATTGCAGGTGGATCATGCTATGAGATTCCTGCATGGAGACTTTATTCGGGCATTGCATTTGGTGGGATTTTTGCATTATCTATTGGATTTGTTGGTATTCTGGGTTTGATCAGAAGAATTCCTGACTGGAGTGTAATTTGGATAGCGATTTCTGTTATTGGTTTCATGGTGCTGATAAATTATGTTTCTACCTTAGGCTTTGCATCTTTTCCTGAGATTTTAGTGTTATTGATTTCGGTCGCGACAGGACTGACTATTTTTTACATGATTTCAATAAAATCGTGGCAAATAGCGGGATTATTTGGGATTGGACTTTCCACTGCCCTGTCCCTGATATTGCTTTTTATGATTACCAATATTTCACATAATGAGATTAAAATTGGATATTATGATTTGATAGTTGCATGTGTTGCAAGTGGGTTTATTTATCTGTACTTGAAAGGCAATAATCAAATTAAGATAATCACCCTTTTTGTGTTCATGTTTTTTAACAGCCTTCTTATTTTTATATTTGATAAGAGTATGCTAAAATTAAATCATGATAGTCAGTTACTGTACCTAATTATATTTTCAAATGGGTTACTTTTTAGCGGTATAATTTTTCATCATGCAATTGGGTTCATAAACAGACTGATAAGAAAAAAGTAACCGGGGACGACACAAAGCCATAAAGCATAACAGTTATTTCAATTTTAAAAAGTCTATTTTCTCCGTTTGCTCTTTTAGTTTGAATTAATTCCTCTCAATAAATGGGACAGCGATAACATAAAAAACTACAACATGACTCAATACTTGAAAACCGATTGGGATTTGGATTCAGAAAGTCTTGTAAATGTATTTGACGAATTACCTCTATGGGCTGCACCGTTTGGATTAAAATTACTTGATGGAATTCATTACAAAAAAGGAATTAAAGTGCTGGATATTGGTTTTGGCACCGGATTTCCATTAACTGAAATTGCCATGCGGTTAGGTAAAGACTCAAAAATATATGGGATTGATCCATGGGATGCTGCAACTGACAGAGCCGAAAAAAAAATTGACTTTTATGGCATCAGAAATACTGAAATAATTCGTGGAATTGCCGAGGATATTCCTCTAAAGAATAACTCAATTGATTTAATTGTCAGTAATAACGGATTAAACAATGTGACAGATATAAACAAGTCGTTGTACGAATGCGCCCGTATCATTAAAAAAGGAGGACAATTTATTCAAACCATGAATTTGAACAATACTATGATTGAGTTTTATTCAACCATGGAAAAAATATTGACTGATTTAAAATTTCATAATTTTTTAGAATCAATGCAACAACAGATTTACAAGAAACGTAAACCGCTTGATCAGTATATTGAATTAATTAAATCATATGGATTCACCATAAATTCAGTGGTTCACGATAGATTTGAATACAGATTTGTTGATGGAACATCCATGCTGAACCACTACTTCATCCGACTTGCATTTATTAACGGATGGAAAGAAATTTTACCTAAAGACAAACAAGAAGAAATATTTTTACTGGTAGAAAATGAATTAAACCTAAAATCGCAGAATGATGGGACTCTAAAATTAAGTGTTCCTTTTGTTGTGATTGATTGTTATAAAAAATAATTGAACATTTGTAAGGCCGAAACCTGGTCATTAATCTTCGTGATTGTATCAATCATAATCTTATTACTAAAAACTTAATAAGATATATGCATGAAAATTGCATTTTAAATAAACTCCTATGCAGACAAAAAACATCAAATCCGAAAGCTTCCAACAATTAAATTGAATTCAAATCTGGTTTCTTTCACATTAAAATATTAATTTTAAATATTTTAAACCTAATGATTAATGATTAAAAGAAAATATTTATTTGTTATTTTTCTAAGTCTGTTAAGTTGTACGCAGAAGATTTCCAATCCATATGAAAAAACAGTTCCTCTTTATCTGGATATTGATATTATTAATCCCTATTTTGGGGAAGAACCTAACAGATACATTAAGGATATTTACTCAGGACAATTAACTTTAATAAATAACGAAAAGGACACCTTCAATTATGACGTAATAAATTCCAGTAATTTGCTTGAAGTACCATTTGGTTTTTTCAGTGGTTATATTCATGATTTTCCTGGATTTTCGATGGATAGCATTGAAGTTGTTGCACTAGGTGGTTATGACACAATTACACTGAATGCAAGAATCAGCCACATACCGGATTACACTGCAAAAATTATTTCCGATTCTGTAAAATATGAACATTACCTGTACTTGTACATAAAAGTACCATTCAGAAATAAAGTTTCACGGATAGAGTTTTGGGGAAGTAACGACACGTTGAATTCAGACATTCAATTCCTTTTTTCAAGATATATCGATATTCGTAATGACAGTATCGGATATTTCGCCTCTGCTGATATTAATTCTGAAAAAATATTCAACTATTATAATTTAGCTGTGGTTCCATATGAAGGCTATGTTAGAACCGTGCAAAGGTCAGGATGGTATCAGATCAAAAGCAGTATTCAATGAAAATATTATATTTCATAGTATCCATGCTCCTCATTATAGCATGTGAAAAGACTGATAAAAATACATTCAGTTATTCAGGAGATTTTTCCGGACATATATATGGAGATTCACTCCACTGGTATGATGGAACTCATAATGTTAGCAATGTTAAAATAATTTTTAACAGAGGTGATCAGATTTTTGAAACCACTTGTGATTCGGAAGGCGATTTTAAGTTTTCAAATATTCCCTATGGCACTTATAATATTACGTTGATAAAAGATGGATATGTTTCGACATACATTCCCGGTTATCAGATTTTCTTTACAGACCCGATACAAACCGATGGGTTTTACATTTTTAAAAAGAAATACATAACCACGATACGAGTTGATAAAATTCTCTATGAGGGACTATACTTTCATCAATTAATTTGTAGTGGTTCATTCTCGGAAAATGAACGCGTTGAATTTATTATATTTATTAATGAAAAAGAAAAAGCAGATTATACTAATTACACCGATTTTATGTATGTTGACAATAATTACAATCCGGACTTTATTAACTACTTATTTTTAGGTGTTGATGCTCCGGATTCCGATGTATATTACGCCATATATCCGGTTCTGGGTTTTAACTATCCATACACGAACTGGCATTCTGCAAACAATATAAGGCAATATCCGGTAGTATTTGACAATGATATTTTCTTTGAAGGATTTTATGATAAGAATAGCAGCCATGTTTATTAAATTTCGCTTAATAAAAATATGCATATTCCTGACAGGAATTTCAGCTTGTACACATACAATTGAAAATGTACCTGAATTTGAATCAGGAAATATTGTCGGATACGTTGAATGCTTGGATGAGTATGGACAAAAAATTGATCCTTCAGATGTTAAAATAACCGTTAACAATGCAAAAGATTATATTAATAGAACAAACCAGGATGGCTATTTTAATATGTCTGTTCCAATCGGGTACCAACATATTATTTTCGAAAAAGACGGGCTAGGAACTTATCATTTAAAGAACCAGCTAATACTTGGTGGAGAAGTACCGATTGTTATTAATTCTGCACTTTTGTGTAAACCAGTTGATGTTAACGTGGTCCTTGATAGTGTTTCAGTTACAAAAGATGGGAATTATATTCATATTTCAGGAAATGCTGAAAGTCAAACACCGTTTGATTTGGTATTAATATATTATACGGAAAGCTCTGGCAATTTAAACTATCAGTGGATAAAAACATGTGATGAACCGGAGGAATCAAAATTCTTATGCCAATTTCAAGAAATGCTATACACTTTAAACTTGCCTGAACAAACACAGTTTATATACATTGCTATAGGTTGTCAGAATGCTTTTGATTACATCAAATCTGAAGGAGGTACTTTAAAAAAGCAAACCGAATATATAAAAATTAATTTATCGGAATAACGCGATAAGGTCTTCCGCTCCTCTTCTCTTTGCACAAAACATTCTCTTTGATGCAACCAAGTTATAATGAATACCCTCATTATGCATATAAAAAATCAGTTACAATGAGAAAATTACCATTTATTTTATTTTTAGCTATTCTTTTAACAGCTTGTGAGAAAGATGACACAACTGAAATTGTTAATTTGCGTATAAACCATTACCAGCAACCGGCAAATTTCCAGGAGCTATTTTACGGATTATCCTATTGGGTCGAAGAAGAAGATGAAATCGGGACCGGGATTTGGAAAGGATTCGCTCAGAATATTCATGGTTTTGATTATGAGTTAGGTTATATTTACAATATAAAGGTTCAAAAAAAATATATTGAAGACCCTCCCATAGATGCTCCAGCAGTTACTTATACCCTGGAAAGAATAATTTCAAAGACAAAAGTACCAGAAGAGACCACTTTTGATATTGAGCTTACTATCGAATATAGTAATGGTTTTGAATCTTTGGTTGTTAAAAATGAAAACTCTGAATTTACACTGCTGCATTCAACTAAAATAGAGTGTGGAGATCTGTACGATAAACTCAACGATGATATTACAAACAAAAAGAGCATTACGGGAACATTTACTCACATTGATAAAAACAGTATTCGTTTGATTAAATTAAGCAGCACTAAAAAATACTAGTTTTAAAGGCTTTATACGTGCAAACGTAATCAACATGTGTGTTAACAATTAACTGATCTTCATAAATGATGGATGTGTTCTACATATGATATCTTCTTGAATTCATATCTCCGTTTAGCGTTTTGACTTATCACACCTTTATAAAATATACATCCCTTAAAAGTCAAAATATCTTCTTTTTTCAAATCCTTTAATTGGTAGTATATTTGACCACAAACAAAGCGTCGGATATTTTCATGAAAATTGACAAATTCATATTGGCAATCTTAGTTGTCATTGTGCTGGCCTGGTTCTTTCCACAACCTGCCAGTCCCAACAGTGGCATTCCACTCAACCTTATTGCCAGCATTGGTATTTCTCTGATCTTCTTTTTTTACGGACTTAAGCTAAGCCCACATCAAATTAAAACCGGACTGCGAAACTGGAAACTGCATATTCTGGTTCAACTTACTACCTTCCTTATTTTTCCTCTGGTTGTTCTGCTGTTTTATCCGTTTATCACTACAGAAAACGGACATACCATCTGGCTTGCATTTTTGTTTTTAGGTGCATTGCCATCAACCGTTTCATCTTCTGTGGTAATGGTATCCATAGCCAGGGGAAATATTCCTGCAGCTATTTTTAATGCCAGCATTTCCGGCCTTATTGGAATTGTGATCACACCTTTGTGGATGGGGCTGTTCATGCAACAATCCTCCGTTGACTTCAATCTTGGAGAAATTTATATCAGACTTATTACACAAATCCTGCTTCCTGTTGCATTGGGGCTCGCCCTCCACCGGTTCTGGGGGAAATTTGCACGCAAGCATTCAAGATACCTCACATTATTTGATAAATCTGTTATTCTGCTGATCATTTATAAAAGCTTCTCGGAATCCTTTGAAAATAATGTTTTCAGTTCCATTAATGCTTATGATCTTTTACTCATTATGGGAGCTGTCATAGTACTCTTCTTTGGCATCTTTTTTCTCACTGGTTTTATATCCAAACTGCTACATTTCAATTTGGAAGACACGATTACAGCCCAGTTTAGCGGCACAAAAAAATCGTTGGTTCACGGTACCGTATTTGCAAAAATTCTGTTTCAGAATTCGGCTTCAACCGGCATCTTTTTATTACCCATCATGTTGTTTCATCCTGTTCAGTTGCTGATTATCAGTTTTATTGCATCAAGGCATGGAAAGAGGGAAATATAGTAAACAAAAAATCCCCGTTAAAAAACGAGGATTTTTGCTTTATAAGGACTGAACCTATCTTATTTTCTGTGCTACCTCCACGTTCAGTTTTCTGCCATTTACGCTCTGACGTTTGAACGATTTAATAACTGTTGCTTCAAATTTATTATCCACTTCAAAAAAGGCATATTTCTTTTTAATATCTATTTCGCCGATTTCGATATTACGTACCTGGGTAAAATCATTGATCATACCAATCAGCTTTGCAGGATTCAGCTTATCAATAGCCCCCACATTAAGAAATAAACGCGACATATTGGAACTGCTCCGCTTACCTCCTTTGGCTCCTTTCCCTCTTCTTCTCTCACTCTTTCCACCTTCACTTCTCTCCTCCTTTACACCCGCATTCAAATCCGGAGCATTTTTATAGTACTCCAGAAAACGGTTGAACTCCACAGAAAGAAAGCGTTTGATCAGATCTTCACGACTTAACCACTCCAGTTTTTTATACACTACAGGAAGATATTTGTCTATCTGCTGATCGTCAACTGTAATATTTTCTACAGTATCAACCAGATTGAACAGTTGCTTTTCGCAAATGGCCCGACCACCCGGTACCATTTTATGCTCCATCTGCTTATTCAGGATGCGCTCTATCTGTTTAATCTTTCCTTTCTCACGGGTATGAATGATAGAAACTGAAACCCCGTTCTTCCCTGCTCTTCCTGTTCTACCACTACGATGAACATATACTTCAGGATCATCCGGTAAATTATAGTTGATCACATGAGTCAGATCGTTTACATCCAATCCACGCGCTGCCACATCGGTAGCAACCAGCATGTGCAGATGTCCCTGTCTGAATTTATTCATAACGAGGTCGCGCTGTGGTTGAGATAAATCCCCATGCAACGCATCGGCATTATATCCATCGTTGATCAAATGATCTGCTACATCTTTTGTTTCCTGACGGGTGCGGCAAAAAACAATCCCGTAAATTTTAGGATTCATATCTGCAATCCGTTTTAACGCAGCATAGCGGTCACGGGCATGAACCATGTAATACTCATGGATCACATTTTCAGCTCCTGCATTTTTCTTGCCAACAGAGAATTCAATGGCATCTGTCATATATTTCTTTGCGATCCGACTGATCTCGACAGGCATTGTGGCAGAAAACAATAAAGTTTGTTTTTCAGGAGGAGTGGTTTTTAATATCTCATCCAGATCTTCCTTGAAGCCCATGTTGAGCATTTCGTCAGCTTCGTCGAAAACCACCCATTGAATAATATCTACTTTCAACACACCTCGGTTAATCAGATCAAGGGTACGTCCGGGAGTTCCTACCACAATCTGGGCTCCACTTTTAATTGATTTTATTTGCGGACCGATTGGTGCACCTCCGTAAACCGATACAATATCAAGTCCCGGAACATACTTTGAAAAATTCGCCATATCACTGGCAATCTGAATACATAATTCGCGTGTAGGGCACAGAATAAGTGCCTGAACGGTTTTTAGTTCTGTATGAACCAAATGAATAATCGGCAAACCAAAAGCGGCGGTCTTACCGGTACCGGTCTGGGCCAATGCTACAATATCCTGATCCGAGTTTAACAGATGCGGGATCGTCTTTGCCTGAATAGGCGTTGGGGTAACAAAACCAAGTTCTTCAATCGCACGTAGAACATTTGGCTCCAGCCCCGATTCTAAAAATGTCATATATATTTTTGAATTAAACAGCCTTCTCTAAGACTGCGGAATGGATTAAATCTCAGGCGCTTCAACATTGAACTCTATACGATGATCACCCCTGAAATTTGAGCCGCAAAGGTAAGCTTATTATTTGAACCTGCAACAGTTTATTTTTTAAGACTTAAGATTAAAGAAACAAGACACTGGATTATATGATTCACTGGAAATTTATTCTCTGGTAAAGACACGTTTAACGCGCTGCGAAATACTGGTAATCACTTCATAAGGTATGGTTTGCATCCAGTCTGCCACCGTATTAATATGCGGATCATCACCAAAAAGAATGACTTCATCACCTGGTTTTACGTTGAGTCCGGTAACATCCAACATGCTTAAATCCATACAAATATTGCCTACATACGGAACCTTATTCCCGTTAATGACCGCATATCCTCTCCCATTCCCAAGCAAACGTGCCAGACCATCAGCATAACCAACCGGAATAACCGCAATTTCTGAATCGCGAGACAGAACGCCTTTTCTTCCGTACCCAACTGTTTCAGTTTTGGGAACGGCTTTTACCGCAGATACCATGGTTTTAAAAGTTCCAACCGGCTTCAGCTCATCATTTCCGGCTGCAGTTACACCATACATTCCGATCCCGAGTCTTACCATATCGAACTGATATTCAAAAAATCGTTCTGTACCAGCAGAATTCAAAATATGCTTTAAGAATCCGTAACCAATACCATCTTCTATTTTCTCTGAATATTGTTTAAACAAATTAATTTGTTCCAACGTAAAAGCGTCCTTATCGGGTTCATCTGCAGCAGCCAAATGACTGAAAACGGAATGTACTTTTATATAACTCTGTTCGTTTAATATACTAATCAGTTTTTCAATATCTTCCGGTAAAAACCCCATCCTGTGCATCCCGGTATCCAGCTTAACATGAACAGGATAATTCATTTCGCCTAATGCTTTTGCCTCATTGATCAGAGTTTCCAGAATTTCGAAAGAATACACTTCGGGTTCCAGATGGTATTTAAAAAGTATATCAAGACTTTGCATTTCAGGCGCCATAACCACAATAGGTAATGTAACTCCTGCGTTTCGCAATTCCACGCCTTCATCAGCAACGGCAACAGCCAGGTAATTAACACCATGGAATTGTAGGTGACGTGCTACCTCAAACGAACCGGAACCATATGCAAAGGCTTTAACCATAGCCATTATCCTTGTCTCCGGTTTTAATAATCGTTTGAAAACAGTAATATTCTGAACAAGGCGGTTCAGGTTGATTTCCAGTGTTGTCTTATGTACTTTATAAGCCAGATGCTCCGCCACGGTCTCAAATTCAAAACGTCTGGCACCTTTAATAAGAATGGCCTCACCACTAAACTGGTACTGTTCAATATCTTTGAGAAAGTCTCCGGTAGATTTATAAAAATGGCCTGGAATCGAAAATAATCCGGAATGATCCGAAATGGATTCTCCCACACCAATCAACAGGTCTATGCCTTTCTCAACCAATAACTTATTGACCTCATCATACAAATCTTCCGGTTGCTTACCTGACTGAATAATATCAGACAGGATCACCCTTTTAAGGCGATTTCCACTCCCAGCCTGTTGCAGCAGAAAATCCAAAGCAATGGCCAGCGATCCAATATCTGAATTATAAGAATCGTTAATCAGGATAGAATTGTTAACCCCCTGTTTCAACTCCATACGCATAGCTACCGGTTCAAGACGTAAAAATGCATCATTGAACTCCTTCGGGTCATAGCCGGAAGCGTGAATCGTAAAAAAACATGTGATGGCATTTTCAATAGATGCCTTGTCTGTATAAGGAATTACAATTTCGTGATTAAGCCTGCCTTTAAAGTTTAAAACCGACTTGCTATCTATGGTCCGAACCGAAACAGAAGCTCCGTAACTACTGTGATAAGACCATGCATAATACCCTGTAAAATTATTAAGCAACAACTTCTGAAGCGGCACACCATCGGCAGGTACAACCTTTACTTCCGCATGTCTGAAAAGCACCAGTTTCTCACGGGTTTTCTCTTCATAAGATCCAAAATTTTCCTGGTGCGGCTCGCCAATATTCGTAAGCACTGCCACATCGGGCGCAATAATTTCTTCCAGCCGCTCCATCTCACCAGGCTGAGAAATACCTGCTTCAATAATGTTAATATCGCTCCCCTGTTCCGCATTGATAAGCGAAAGCGCCACTCCAAGCTGGGAGTTATAACTTCTTGGTGATCTGTACACGTTATATTTTGTGCTCAACAGCTGGAACAGCCATTCTTTTACCACCGTTTTACCGTTGCTTCCGGTTATGGCGATAACCTTTCCATGAAGTTGTTTTCGCTGATATAAAGCGATATCCTGTAAAGCTTTCAGGGTATCCTCCACCAACAAATATGTAATATTCTTAACTAATGGCTTTTCAGAAACAACGAACAAAGTCACTCCTTTTTCCAACAGATCCGGAAGATATTTATGTCCGTTATTTTTGCTGGTTTTCAAGGCAAAAAACAGTGCACCGGCTGTATTACTTACAATCCTGCTGTCCGTAAGAACTGAGGTAACCTTGGCAGCAGCATCTCCATAAATTTCACCACCTGTAATTTGTGCAATATCTTTTATTGAAAGGTTGATCATGCCTGTGATAAACGTTCGTTCAAGATACGTTTTTCTGCGTAAAAATCAAGATGCGGAAAATGGTTTTCCAGATCGTGTGCCTTTTGTAACACATTTTCCAGAAACGTTATATAAGTTTCACTGTTAGGATTAAATGGTTTGTGTTCAACGGCTTTAACAATCTCTTCAACCTTTTTCACCACCTGTCGAGCATCGCGGCTCAGCCACTTATCAGAAAAACGTTGCCAGATATATTCCACGGTTTGATCGTTCATATGCAGCATATCGGATGCATAAAACCTGTAATCCCTCAGTTCATCCATCACCAGCTCGTATGACGGAAAATAACTTGCCGAATCGAACCATTCGCAAAGTTGTTCTACAGCCAGTAACAAAACTGCTTTACTGAGTTGATTCCCATGTGCCCCATCTTTCCAGTGGCGAACCGGACTAACAGTAAACACCACTTTTAATGCCGGATTAAACACATTAAGTTTTACCAACAAATCCTTGTACTGAGCCACTATTTCTTCCTGGTTCAAGCGATAGCGGTTAAATTGTGATGCGGGAATTTTGTGGCAGTTTGAAACCACCAATCCGGTTTGCTGATGTTCAAATACCCACGATGTTCCAAAGGTTATGAATAAGCATTCTGCGCTTTTAAGAAACTCCGATGCCCTCAGGCGCTTTTCCTCTGTTTTTTGCAGGCAGGCTTCTTTGGTTTCAGCAGAAAATATACTGTGATGGTAAAAACTGTGCCACATCCCATCGTGTTCAATCAATGCGGATTCTGGTAGCGGATCGTCGGAAATCATGAACCCAAGAGCACTCGCAACAGAATACGGATTATATATAACACCAAACGGATTAATAACGGAAGGAAACTTACTTTTCACAAAACGTTCACCCACACTGGTTGCAAAGCATGATCCCATAAACATTACCGGATGATAATGTTCAAGCCGCTGAAACGGCTCAGGAATGGTGACTTTTGTGAGCAGTTCCATTATTCTACATTTCCAATCACCTTCATCAGCTCATCCAGATTTGGGGTAAGTATAATCTCGGTGCGTCTGTTTTTCTGACGGGCTTCAGGAGTGTTGGCCGAATCAAGTGGTACATATTTACTGCGCCCTGCAGCAGTTATATTTTTAGGATCAATACCAGGATTTTTAAGCAGGATACGAACAATGGCAGTAGCTCGTTTCACACTCAGGTCCCAGTTATCCAAAATCTGTCCTGTTCCGTTATATGGTACATCATCAGTATGGCCTTCAATCATCACCCTGATGTCAGGATTATTTGCCAACACTTCTGCAAGCTTATTCAAAGCTGCCACACCATTTGGATCCACATCCCACTTACCTGACTGGAATAACAGTTTTTCATCGAGGGACACGTATAACAATCCATCTTTCATGTGTACCTGAAGACCTTTACCGTGGTAGCCCTTTAATGCTTCCATGACTCTACTCTGCAGACTGTTCATGATAGAATCCTTCTGATGCAGAATGCGCTCCATTTCAAGAATACGCGCATTTCTGGCTTCAATATCTTTCTGAGCCTGTTCCAGATTAGCCACCGCATTTTCAAGGTTCTTCCGCTTTTCAGAAAGCGCCTGCTGTGTGGAATTCAATGCATCTTCCCTAGCCTGAAGATCGTTCTGCAAATTTTGCAACTGTTTCAGTAACTGGGTCATTTCGGCAGTATTTCCTGATGAGGACGACTCATACGCGCTAATCAGGTCATCATATTGTTTCCTGCTCTGATCCAGGCTGTATTGCAGATCGTGAACATTTTTAGCTAATCGCAATGTATCAGCGACCAGCAGATCCACTTCATTTGTCAGACTGGCATTCTGAGCATTCAGTTCTTTATTGGCTACAGTCATTTCCCTGTTTTCACGGTTCAAACGACTGTTTTGAGCAGCAAAGTTTTTGTTCTGCTCTTCCATGTCCTTGAATGATTTCAACGGGATACAACTGCTGATCAGTATTGTAGCAGTAAAAAATAAAATTACGTTACGAAGTTTCATCAGTTTTGAGTTTTGATTTACAAATTAACTAAAATAACGATGCAGGGCCCGAATTTAGTGTGTTCAAACTATGACCAAATTATTAACAAAGTCACTAGCTGTGAGTAATAAGTAATAAGTTGTAAGTAATAAGTTGTAAGTAATATGTTGTAAGTTGTAAGTTGTAAGTAAAAGTGATAAGTTATACCGTCTTGATTCTTGTCTTGTATCTTGATTCTATTATAAAACTATCGCCTTATAATGTCCGGGGGTAACTTCAGAATTCAAAACCATAATCCCCATATGAAATAGATTAAAGGAAACGCGTACCGAAGAATGACCTTTTATCCTCAACCAGCTATCATACATATCGTGCGACCAGTAAATATCATCAGCAACAACCATACAATTTTCAGTACAGTATGGCAGAATCTGTTCAAAATAACGTTCAAGAGCCTCACCGGTATGGTTCCCGTCAATAAATACAAAATCAACATTTTTAAGTAGCTTTAATGCTGGCAGAAGTTTATTATCAAACGTATCTTCAATAAGTGTAATATTTGTTAGGTTCAGTTTTTTCCAAAGATCAGCAGCTTCTTTTGCACAGGCATGGCAGGCTTCGATGGTTACCACCTGTGCCTTAGGATTTGCTGAAGCAAGATATGCAGTTGTCAGGCCCAGTGAAGTTCCCAGTTCCAGTATGGTTGAAGATTTCATGTGGTTGACCAAACGAAACAACATTTCCTGCTGCCCCGTGGATTTTACAGATTTGAATACGACCTCACAAACAGGGCACAAATATCTGCTGTAGCCACCGGCACCAAAATCCTCGACCTCAATCTCCCGCTTTATCCTCAGCATCCTGTTTTTCTCCTTTCTGAGATCCAGAAATGAATAAAACGAATGATCACCATGAATAGCTTCTTTCAGCAGATTGTATGCAAATGGAGACTGCACACCGAAACCTTTGTTGTTCCGAATGGCAGTGATAAGATGTATTATAAAAGATCGAATTCTGAAAGAGGTGTTTCCCATTAAGTTTGATCTTTAATAATTGTGACAACTACAGACCGTTTATCACGTGGTCCGTCAAATTCACACAGAAAAATATTCTGCCAGATAGAAAGCCCCATCCTGCCGTTTATAAGAGGAATTGTCTCTGAAGGACTAACCAATCCTGCTTTTAAATGAGAGTCCCCGTTGTTGTCCTGCGCGTCGTGTTCCCAAACGCCATGTGGTATTAATTTACGCAATAAAGTTACGACATCATTTTGTACAGAATCGTCCCAGTTTTCCTGGATCATAATACCAGCTGTAGCTCCCTGAACATAGACAGAAACCAATCCTTGCTCAACGTCCGACTGACGGACAATCTCTTCCACCTGACGGGTAATGTCAAACAGTCCCTCGTGCACATTGGTAGATATGGTAAATAATTGCTGCATACCTGTTTAGTGAACACAAAGATAAACATGTCAGTGATATTAACAACACTGACAGCCATATCGTCATTTAATCCGTGGAATCATGGTTCCGCGAATTAATACAATGAAACCGAAACTATTAAATGGATTATGAAAACTTACTTTACCACTGAAACCCTTACTGCATTGAGCCCCTTGAGCCCTTTTTCTACTTCGAAAGTAACAACATTGCCTTCCTTAATCTCTTCATTCAGGTTATTGGCATGAACAAAAATTTTCTCCTGTGTCTCCTTATCCTTTAAAAAGCCATAACCTTTGGAATCATTAAAAAAGATAACAATACCCTTGCGAACGGGATCAGGACGATTCGACTCATCCATCTTTGGCGTACTTATCTCAATATCGTCCAGTTCTACTTCGGTCTTTTTATCCGGATCAGGTGGTGTGGACGTAATTTGTCCGTTCTCATCCACATAGGCAATCATATCATCAAGACTGTTTTTCTTATCACCTTCTTTTCTGGCCAGTCTCTTTTTTTCTTTGTCTTTTCTTTTCTTTTCTTTTTTGTTTCTGACTTCTTTTTTATTAAAGGTTTCCTGTGATCTTCCCATAAATAATTTTTAAAATGATTATTGATTTAAACTTTTTCTGTTTTTAAATTCTGCTATTAAATCTTCAAATACCTGCTTAACAGTTGATATGCGGTCTACTTTTTCGGCATTAGCACCGGTAAAAGCAAATCCGTCTTTCATATTTCCATGATACGCTGCCAAAAGAGCGTCTGCAATACAGTATGATGTTGTTTTAGGATCGCAGGTTTTGATGCAATTATATTTGCATGATTTTGGCCTGCGCAACCCTGCATATGCATCATCAAGAAAATTGTTATTAATTGTGCGTCCCGGCAAGCCTACCGGACTTTTAATGATCCGGATATCCGCTTCCCTTGCGTTAATAAATGTATTTTTAAAATCAATGGATGCATCGCACTCCTCAGTGGCAACAAATCTTGTTCCCAACTGAACGGCAGAAGCACCTCTTTCCATGATTTGATACATATCTTCGCCTGAATAAATGCCTCCGGCCGCTATAACCGGAATATCCACATTATATTTTTCCTTCATGTCCCGGGTTACAACCAACACATCTGACACCAGGTTTTCAAGGGACTGGTTTTCATCGCTGATAACATCAGGTTTAAACCCAAGATGTCCTCCTGCCTTTGGCCCCTCCACAACAAGAGCATCAGGGAGGTAATCGTAATTCTGCTTCCATTTTGAGCACAAAATAGATGCTGCACGTCCCGAAGATACGATTGGCACCAGTTTGGTTTTAATTCCTTCACCGAGGTATTTGGGAAGATCAAGTGGTAAACCTGCGCCAGAAAAAATAATATCAATCCCCTCCTCAATGGAAGTTCGTACCATATCAGAAAAGTTTGTGATCACCGACATGATATTTACCCCAAGTATTCCCCTGGTCTTCTCCCTTGCTTTTTGTATCTCTTTCCGTATGGCTTCAATATGTTTATTTTTAAGGTTAAAACTGCTACTGTCTTCAATAAATCCAATACCAACAGTAGAAATCACACCAACACCACCCATATTTGCCACCGCAGATGCCAGGCCGGATAAAGAAATACCAATACCCATTCCGCCCTGAATGATTGGAATGGGTATTCTTAAATCTCCTATATTAAATGCTTTCAACGTAATCTTAATTAGCCGATCTTACATTTAACGCTACAAGGCCTTTTTCGCCCCGTTTTGTATCAAAAGTTACTTCCTGTTCATTCTGTAAACCACTATATGGACTATCAAGACCTGAGCGATGTACAAAAATGTCACCATCATTTTCAGACTCGATGAATCCAAAACCTTTGATATCATCGTACCATTTTACTTTTCCTTTCTGCATAATTATCAATTCTTAAAAACTTGTTTTCTTTGGTTTTGCTTCATTTACAATCAAATCTCTGGCCTTGAATGAAGAGCCATTTAAACCATCAATTGCTTTTTTAGCTTCTTCATCGTCTTCCATGGTCACAAAGCCAAAACCTTTGCTCCTGCCACTATACTTGTCTATAATAACTTTCGCTTCACTTACCGATCCAAAGTCATTAAATAACTGTTCTAAATCATACTCATTAACCTTAAAATCAAGGTTCCCAACATAAATATTCATTTTTTCTCTTTTAAATGTGTAACCTGATACCAGATCAGAAAAATGGCATACGCTAAAGCTAAAATATCCTGCTTTGTTCAGATTGAAACAGCATAACCAATAATATATGTCTGATATCAAAACTAATAAGGATTCAAAAAGGTGAACTGAAATTGACTAAGAGCTAAATGGAAATTAGAAAATGAAAGCACAAATTTTCAAACCTGAAATCGCAACAAATGTACATTTAATATTTAAGGTGTGTATTATTTATTGCTGTTTTTTAACTTAATATCTGATTTACAGCACATAACTGGATATAAGCCCCCTTTTACATTGCTAATTTTATTATTTTGCAGCATGAATTATATAGATATCAACCGAAAATTATGGAATGAACGAACCAAAGTTCATTTCGGATCAGCGTTCTACGACAATGAATCATTTCTGCAGGGTAGAAATAGCCTGAACTGCATTGAGCTTGATTTGCTTGGTGATATTACCGGAAAAAAAATTTTGCATTTGCAATGCCATTTCGGACAGGATACATTGTCACTTGCTAGGATGGGCGCTAATGTAACCGGTGTTGATTTATCGGACGTGGCCATTGAGAAAGCAAGAGAACTGAGCAAGAGCACCAATTTAAGAGCCAAATTTATTCGTTGTGATATTTACGATCTTCCCAAACACCTTAACAAAACTTTCGATATTGTATTTACCAGTTACGGCACCATTGGATGGTTGCCTGATATTGAGCGTTGGGCCGGAATTATAAATCGCTACCTCAAACCTGGAGGGTCTTTCATATTGGCAGAATTCCATCCGGTAGTATGGATGTTCAGTTATGATTTTAAGTCGGTAGAATATGGTTATTTTAATACCGGTTCTATTGTTGAAACCGAAAAAGGATCGTATACCGACGGCAGTGAAACCCTTGAACTAGAATCAGTTTCGTGGAACCATACTCTTTCTGATATATTTACAGCTTTAAAACAAAATGGCATATCAATAGAAATTTTCAGAGAATTCGATTACTCGCCCTATGATTGTTTTCAAAATACGGTTGAAACCGAACCCGGAAAGTTTAAGATCCGGGGACTTGAGGGTAAACTACCGATGATTTATGCGCTAAAGGGTGTCAAATAAAAAACATAAAAAAGCCGTCTGAAAATTCAGACGGCTTTAATTTTTTAAGAGTGTTGGAATTAACGGCGAATTCCAAGTTCTTTGATAATTGCGCGGTAACGTTCAATATCTTTTGATTTTAAGTAATCAAGCAGACGACGACGTTTACCAACGAGTTTTTTCAAAGAACGTTCAGTAGCAAAGTCTTTTTTATTGATCTTTAAATGTTCTGTTAAGTGGGAAATACGGTATGAAAATAATGCTATCTGCGCCTCTGGGCTGCCAGTATCAGAATTAGACTTTCCGTGAGTCCCGAAGATCTCTTGCTTTTTCTCTGGTGTCAAATAACTCATAATTAATTATTTATTTAATCGGAGCGCAAAATAACACATTTTTTCTGTGATTCCCAAACATTTACACTTCAATATCTTCAAAAAATTGTTTTATCCCTTCTTAAAAATAGATTAGCACGCATTCCATAAATAACAATCTGGCTTTTCTATCTTTTCACTTCTTTTAATTCTATTCCTTTAAGTCCTAAATAGGCCAGGTGCAGCAGGATAATTCCCACACCTACAAAACTGGGATAGCTCCATGGCCAGGCAGTAAAGCTTGAAGGTAAAAAGCCTATATCCAATGGATTATGCTTACCCAGATGCATATAGTTAGCGCCGGTTGCCCAATCCAGGAAAAAGATGAACAACGCATATCCTGCCAGACTGGCAATTGAGACCAGAAATTCCCTGTAGCTGTGTTTAAATTCCAAACCTATTTGCATAAAAATCGGGATAATGAAAAGGAAATAATGCCTGATGAGATAATGAATAAACGGGAAACTCATTGGAGCATCATGTATAAAACTTGGATTCACAAAAGATATAAACCCTGCGCATAATGACCAATAGGAAAAGAAGCGGAATAAACCATATTTCCGGGTTAGGATCAGAACAGGCATCAGAATGGATAACGAAGCACAAAGATGCAGTGGGAATCGTTCAAAATACGGTTCTACTTTAAAAGCCCAGATTAGCGTCCAGTAAAGCATTTCAATAAGCATGTAACCCATAATAAACCTTACCATAAACCTGCGGTTTCCGGCTAGTCTCCTTATTCCCTTTTTATTCAGCATCATTAATAAAACCAAAACAACGACACCAGCCAGGGTCAGCAAATGAATTTTTCCATACATTGGAATCAGAATATCACTATGTTCTGCCGGATTAAAAAAGCTTTGCATACGACTTGTATTAGATTAAAATAGCCTCACAATATAATGATTATATGAATACCTTCCGTGTAGCTATCTGATTTACTGCATCTTTTGCTCAAAACAGATACTTAGCAACACAAAATTATTCCAAAACTTTCAACATATCCTCTTTGCCGTATTTTCCATATTTAATGCATGATATAAAATTGATTTACAGATCTATAACAAATTTTTAACTGTAATTCATACTCTAAATTTAGCCATATGGGTTTTTCATATTAAATTTGCACCTGATTTGCTATTAGAGAGAAAGGAACAACACTATGAATATTGTAATTGCAGGAGCCGGACAAGTAGGTACTCACCTTGCAAAAATGTTATCCACAGAACGTCATGACATCGTTCTTTTGGATCAGAAAGAAGAACATTTAAAACCACTGGATGCCAATTTCGACCTCATGACACATGCAGGTAGTCCGGTATCAATTTACGATTTAAAAGACAGCAACATAAAAAATGCTGATCTTTTTATCGCGGTAACACCATATGAATCTGAAAATATAACTTCCTGTATTCTGGCAAAAGACCTTGGTGCAAAAATGACGGTTGCCAGAATTGACAACAATGATTATGTACAGCCTGAAAATATAGAACGCTTCAAACGTTTTGGCGTTGATTCACTCATTTATCCTGAGATGCTGGCAGCACGCGAGATTGTGCAGTCATTGCGTATGCCGGGCATTCGTCAGTTGTTTGATTTTTCTGATGGGGAACTGATTCTAATCGGACTTAAGATTCGGGGAAATGCACCGATTGTAAATAAACCACTTGCTTATCTTGATGCACGTGATGAGAATTACCGGATCCTGGCTATCACGAGAGGTTATGACACCATTATACCAACCGGAGATGATGAGATAGAAGACGGCGACATTGTTTATTTTATTACGACAAAAGCACAACTTCCGGTTGTAAAAGAACGTGCCGGTAAAAAGAATTTCGATGTAAGAAATGTGATGATCATGGGAGGATCACGCATCGGAATTAAAACGGCGCAGTTTGTTCCCGACTATTACAATGTAAAAATTGTGGAAATTGATAAAGCCCGCAGTTTTAAAATTGTGGATAAACTGGACAGAGCGCTTGTGATAAATGGCGACGGACGCGACATGGACCTTCTAAGGGAAGAAGGGATAGATAAAATGGATGCATTTGTAGCGCTAACAGGAAATGCGGAAACCAATATTCTGTCATGTATGCTTGCAAAACAAATGGGCGTTAAAAAGACGGTTGCCGAAGTAGAAAACATTGATTATTTTGGATTAGCTGAAAACTTCGGCGTAGGAACAATTATCAATAAAAAGCGTATTGCCGCTAGCCATATATACCAGCTTACATTGAATGCTGAGGTATCTCATGTTAAATGTCTCACAGCATCCGATGCCGAAGTTATGGAATTAGTGGCTACAGATGGTTCAAAAATAACACGGGGTAAATTAAATGAAATGAAACTTCCACGCGATGTAAATATCGGGGCCGTTATTCGAAACGGAGAGATTTTTATTGCACATGGAGATCTTCAGATTCTGACCGGTGATCAGGTAATTGTTTTCTGTCTGCCATCCGGTATCAGAAAAATTGAAAAACTTTTCTAATCCATACTGGCCTGATGATAAATTACAAGTTGATTTTCCGGGTTCTTGGTCTACTTTTGGTGGTAGAAGCATTTTTTATGTTTGTTACCGCAGGAGTGGCACTGTTTTATAAGGAACCGGATATCACTTCTCATATTAAGGCGGCTATTATAACCGGTGGGACGGGAATAATTTTTGGTATCCTGGGGAGACATGCAGGAAAAAAAATCGGTAAGCGGGAAGGTTATATCATTGTAAGTCTTGTATGGATCGTTTTTTCATTTTTTGGTCTTCTCCCATTCTACATTGGCGGTTACATCCCTTCTTTTACTGACAGTTTTTTCGAAACCATGTCAGGTTTTACCACTACCGGATCTTCCATATTAAACGACATTGAAGCCCTGCCACATGGCATCCTTTTTTGGCGAAGTATTATTCAGTGGCTGGGCGGTATGGGAATTATAGTGTTATCACTTGCGGTACTTCCTTTTCTCGGAGTTGGCGGAATGCAGCTTTTTGCTGCAGAAGTTCCGGGTCCAACTCCCGACAAGCTGCATCCTAAGATTACATCAACAGCTAAAAGACTGTGGGGAATTTATCTGGCATTAACCATTGCAGAGACAGTACTTCTGGCATTTGGAGGAATGGATGTTTTCGATTCTGTTTGTCATTCCTTTACAACAATGGCAACGGGCGGCTATTCAACCAAACAGGCCAGTATAGCATATTGGGAATCACCATATATTCAATACGTTATTACTCTCTTCATGTTCCTTGCAGGAACCAATTTCACCCTTACATATTTTGCCATAAAACTGAAACCGAAAAAGGTCTTTAAGAATGAAGAATTCCGGTTCTATCTTGGTTTTGTGATCCTTTTTACACTCGTTATCGGTGCAGGTTTAATGTATAAGCACGGACTTGGTTTAGAACGGGCATTCAGGGATTCGCTTTTTCAGGTGGTTTCTATCATAACAACCACTGGTTATGCTACAGCAGATTACCTGACATGGTTTCCATTGCTTTCGATCCTGATATTTATTCTGATGTTCTTTGGAGGAAGTGCCGGGTCAACAGGTGGTGGCATAAAAATCGTACGTATTGTCATGCTGATTAAAAACAGTTCATACGAATTAAAAAGGTTGATTCATCCCAACGCAATTATTCCGGCAAGATATAATTCAAGGGTGGTGGCACCTGAAATTGTAACCAATGTACTGGCGTTTTTCGTATTCTACGTGATAAGTATTATTGTTAGTATCGTCGTACTTTCTGCTCTGGGAATTGATTTTGAAACCAGTGTTGGCGCTGTGGTAACCTGTATCGGAAACATTGGTCCTGGTATCGGGGATGTTGGACCGGCTGCTAATTTTGCCTATATTCCTGACTTTGGAAAATGGTACCTCTCTTTCCTTATGCTTCTTGGACGTTTGGAACTCTTTACAATAATTGTAATGTTCAGTGCAGCTTTCTGGAAAAAATAGCACTTTAAGATATAAGACACAAGACATAAGAATCAACATTTCATGCTATAACTCCCAACTTGTAACTTGTAACTCGCAACTTTCAACCTATTTGTCTTTTACCTTTCTCAATACTGAGCCTTACTCTTTTAAGCCTTACCATAAGTCCGGGCGAACAACCTTTTTCCATATTGGCATCGATAACAGACAGTAATTCATTTTTAAATTCAGGCATCAGGAGATAAATGTTATAGAGATATTCCAGGGAATGGACCCGGATTGCTGTTGGTATATCATTGGTCATCAACCATGTCATGCATTTATCAATCAGATAACCACCTTCCTCTTCCAACACAGGACAACGCAATACAAATTTCATCAGATGCCTTATTGTGCCGTCAATCTCTTCACCGGATTCATTCAATTCCTTATAAACTTCCGGCAAAATTGGGTCTAGTAATTCAGAATGATCTTCTGTTGCATGGTCCAGTACCCATGCTGAACGCCACGAAAGTTTTGGTTCCCGTCGTTTAACAAATACCCATAACTGATTGAATAATTGAGGATCATCAACAGCTCTTTTGCTGAGTTCAGGAACAGCGGACAGAATCAGGTCCGTTTTCATGAAATCTTCAAGCCGATCCAACTCAGAAGTCATTGGCAAAAGCTTTTAAACGTTTCTCCAAATCTTCAAACTGATCTTCCGTAACAAAAGCCGTACAGGCCCTTATACCCTGTTGTCTGCTTCCGGTTGTATCCAGAGAAATGGAACTGATTCCGTAGTAGATCAGCTTATGAGCCAGCTCTCCACCTGTCATATTTTTATATCCAATCGTAAAGTAAAAGCCATCAGCCAGTTCCTGGTCCAAATCTTTATCATAAACCAGATGAAATCCATTATCCAGAAACATTTTTTTCATCACCCCTGCCCTTTTACCGTATACCTTCACATCATCCAGAAATCTGAAACGACCCTCATTAGCCGCTTTCAGCATAGCCGTTAAACCATACTGAGCCGAATGTGATGTTCCGGCAGTCAGTGCATACAGGATACGCGTTACATACGTTGCACCAAATGAGGCTACGCCGTAACGCTCATTCAGCAACTTATATTTGCGCTCATACAACAGATCTGATATAGCCGTAAGCGCCACACGTTGCCCGGCATAACTGAATACTTTTGAGCTGGACATATGAATGATATAGTTTGACGTATATTTAGCGACAGTTAACTGATATGGGGGTTCATACGGATTGCCCAGGTCTTTTCTGAAATCCATTCCAAAATAAGCGAGATCCTCTATAATTATGACATTGTACTCATCCGCTTTTTTTGCAATGATCCGGAGTTCATCCTCTGTAAAACATATCCACGACGGATTATTCGGATTGGAATAGATGATACAGGCAACTTTGCCATCGCGCAACATATCATCCAGCTTATCAGCAAGATATTTCCCACGGTACCGGTACACATCAAACGTGCGGTATTTAATGCCCATCACCTGAAGTTGTTGCTTCTGGACAGGAAATCCGGGATCAATAAACAATACATGATCCTTGTCAGGCATTGCCTGAGTTGCAGTCATAAATGAAATATAGGTTCCCTGCATAGTACCCACAACCGGTACAATATGATTAGGTGAAATAACCACATCCAGAAATGCTTCAAAAAACCGCGAAGCTTCCTTTTTCAGTTCAGGATGTCCCTCCAGCATTGGGTATTTCGATGCCACTCCATTTTTCAGAGCTTCTATCTCCGCATTAATACCAATCTCAGGTGGTGGCAGGCTTGGAACGCCCATTTCCATACGAACATATTTTTCACCGGTAAAGGTCTCTGTCTTATTAACCAGCGAAACGATTTCACGAATAGTTGCCTTACCTAAATCTTTTATTGCAAGTTCATCTGCTATTTCTTCAATGGTTTCCTGTGGTATTAAGCTGTGTGTCATTATTATTTTTTTGGTCATTAAAAATACAAAACGCGGATAGATAACCTAATGATAATTGTTATAAAAACTGAATTCAATTTAATATTACTAATCCAGGATAAAATCCTTAATTTTGATAGTGTCAAAAAACCCTCACGCCATGAAAAGACTTTTATTCATAACATTAATCGTAATCGCATTAATATCAATTTCCTGTGAAAATCAAACCAATGAAAAACCCGCTAATATTGAATTTATTTCAGTTCAGCCGGGCGGATGCAATCTCCGGAATTTAGGTGCAGATATTAAAAGCACATTGATGGAAGAACCTGACACACTTCACTTTTCACTTATCGGGGACACGTTACATGCCTTTGTCGGCATAAACTATATTTGTTGCGCCCCGTTTATCACAGAGGCAGAATTCAATAACGACACGATATTCATCAGCATTACTGACACCTGTGACCTTGCCGAGGGAAATTGTTACTGCCGCTGCAGGTGCTATTATACCTGGGAATTTGAATTCAAAGGTTTTGAACCCAAAACATATAATTATCTCATAACATTATATAATCCCGTTCCTGAAGAAACCCTTATCTTCAGAAAGGGATCTGTTTATCTGAATTAACCTGAATTACTCTACCAGCGTTTTAAGGAAACTCCGAACAGCATTATAATTATCCACTTTGTATTTGGCCTGCGTATTGACAATGCCAACTTTTATAGTGACCGCATTTTCCGGTAAACGTTCAAACAAATACTCATCTGTCCAGTCGTCACCTGCACCCAATATAAAATCGAATTCTTCCTGGGCATTAAACAATAACTTTTCCGCAGCACGTCCTTTATTTACCCCACTGTTTTTAATTTCAATTACTTTGCTTCCCTCCATAATTTCCAGACTCAGATTAGCGATCATACTGGTAAGTTCATCTTTTATCTCAAGAGCACGCATGGCTCCCAGCTCATGATCTGCTTTCCTGTAATGCCAAACCAGAGAATAATTCTTCTCTTCTATAAATGATCCCGGAGTTCTGTCCACATACAATTCCATGACCGGTCTGATAAAGGACTTCCAGTCGTTATCCATCTGTTCAATAATTTCCCAAACTCCACCTGGTTTTCTAATCCAAACACCATGCTCGGTTATCAAAGTATAATTATGGTTATCAAACCATTCTGTAAACACTTCCTTATCACGGCCACTGATCAGTACAACCTGGTTTTTAGGATCGGCTGCAAGTTTATCCAGAATTTCATAAACCTCTTTTTCAGGACTGGCCTGCCTTGGATTCTTCTTAAAACCTACAAGTGTACCGTCATAATCCAGAAATATGACGCGTTTCAAGGCTTTGTCATAGTCCTTTTTTATGGATTTAATAATAGGATCACTGAGTTTCTTAGCCAGGTATTTTTCCCTGTAATTTGCCGTGTCAATAAGCGATTCCAGAAAATCATTTGCCCAACGTTCCACATTATAACGTCTTAAACGTTCTTTCAGCATAATATTACGTTCAATCTGCTCTTCTTCAGGCATATTCAAAGCCTCATAAATGGTATCAGCTATCTGTTCAAAATTATTTGGGTTAATTATAAGGGCCTCACCAAGCTCCTTGGTAGCGCCGGCCATTTCACTTAGTATCAATACGCCTTTGTTATCCGTCCGGGTAGCAATATATTCTTTAGCCACAAGGTTCATTCCGTCCCTTACAGGCGTAATCAAAGCAATAGCACTTGAATTGTAAAGTTCTATAAGACTTTCAAAAGGAAATGAACGGTAAAAATACCAGATTGGAGTCCAGTTCACCTTTGAATACTTTCCGTTAATCCTTCCGACCAATTCATCAATTTCACTTTTCATTTCCTGATAATGTTCCACTTCAACCCTTGATGGAACAGCTAAAAGTATTAATGTGACCTTACCGGTATATTCAGGATGTTTCTCGAGAAACCTTTCAAATGCATGCAACCTGTTTGGTATACCTTTGGAGTAATCAAGTCTGTCAATGGAAAGTATAAGCTTTCGCCCCTGCTCCAGCAACAGGTATTTTTCCAGTTCCTGACGGATCTCTGTTTTATCATGAACCGATTTCATGATGCTACGTTCTGCGGCCTTACTGAATTTTTCAAAGTCAATTCCCATTGGAAAGGCGTCCACCTTGGTAATACGATCTCCCAGGTTTATCTGGTTCATTTGCACATCGTAGCCCAACAAACGTCTGACACAACTGGTAAAATGCCGCTGGTAGTCATACGTATGAAACCCTATAAGGTCAGCACCCAACATCCCTTCGATAAGATCTTCACGCCAGGGCAGAATCCTGAATATCTCATATGACGGGAAAGGTATATGAAGGAAGAAACCAATAGAAATATCGGGGCGCTTTTCTTTAATAATTTTTGGTAATAACATAAGGTGATAATCATGTACCCATACTTTATCTACCCCTTCAAGATTCTGCATAATTACATCCGCAAACTTTTGGTTTACATCTTTGTATGCATCCCAAAATTCCTGGTTGTATTCCGTATATTGGGCAAAGTAATGAAACAAAGGCCAGATCGTGCTGTTACTGAAACCGTCATAATAATCATCCATATCTTTCTGATCCAGATAAACAGGAATACAATTATCATACTTCAGAAGTTTCTCAATTTCAGCCTTTTGTTCAGGTGTTACATCTTCATTATTAAAACCCGGCCAGCCAATCCATTCACCTTCACTGGATTTATACACTGATTTCATCCCGGTTGCAAGTCCTCCAACACTCGGTTTTGTTGAAATTTTGTCCTCTTCGATTGTAATCTGACTAGGTAATCTGTTTGAAACAATTAATATTTTACTCATATATATGTAGTTGTATTTTTTTCTTTAAAATACGGGGATTCCTTGAAATACTAAAGGTTTTTGATTTATTTTACTGCGTACTCTTACAAATATATTAAAAATGGACAACTTAAACTACGGAATAGTTGGCAACTGCCGTAGCGCCGCACTAATTTCGGAGCATGCATCATTGGATTGGTTCTGTCTTCCGGCATTCAATTCTTCTTCTGTTTTCGCATCCTTACTTGATGAAAATAAGGGTGGTACGTTTAAAATCATTACTGATGATTCATACGCGATTTCACAGAAATACTTAAAAAATACTAATATTTTATCCACACGGTTTGATAATGGGGAAAACATCTTTGAAGTTATCGATTTCATGCCAAGGTATAAAAATGAATCTTCGGAAGGTTATTACTGTCCCCCGGACATAATCCGATTTATAAAACACATTAAAGGGACACCAGAATTTAAGGTTAAGTACAATCCCAGTCTTGAATATGCAAAACATCCTACAAAAACGTATATTCACGATGGGTATGTAAAAAGCCATACACTAAAAGGGACCTACGATTCTCTTTACCTCTATTCTGATATAGATTTCAACAGCATTTTGAATGGAGAAACCATAACAGTTACTTCTGATGCTTATTTTCTTGTTTCCTATAACCAAAAGATTTTACCACAATCCGTTCAACGAAGTTATCTTAAGTTACAACGTACTAAAGTATACTGGCTGAATTGGTCAGAGCGGACTATGCTATATACAAACTATAACGATGAAATTATCCGCAGTGCCCTTGTTTTAAAATTACTTAGTTATGATAAAACAGGAGCTGTGATAGCTGCTCTTACCACTTCATTACCTGAAACTATAGGTGAGATAAGAAACTGGGACTATCGTTTTTGCTGGATCAGGGATGCCTCCATGGTTATAAAAGTCATGGCTGGTCTTGGTCACATGAATGTTGCGCAGAAGTACCTGAATTTTATCATTGATGTGATATCAGACAAAGATGATAAAATACAGATTATGTATGGTATTAACGGGGAAAAGAAACTAACTGAAACAACGCTTGATTATCTGGATGGATATATGGGCTCAAAACCGGTAAGAATTGGAAATGATGCCTATAAGCAGAAGCAGCATGATATTTACGGTGTTTTAATGGACGTTATGTATCAGCAGTTCAAGCTTTATGAAACATCTCTACAGAACAGTGAAGAATTATGGACGATAACCCGAAGTATTCTAAGAAGCGTTGAACGAAACTGGAAGAAACCGGATCGCGGAATATGGGAAATCAGAAATGAACAACGTCATTTCACCTTTTCAAAAGTGCTTTGCTGGGTTGCTGTTGACAGAGGACTTAAAATTGCAAAACTTATCAAACAGAAGGAATATATTAAACCTTGGGAAAAACTGCGTGACAACATTGAAAAAGATATACACAAAAAAGCATGGAATGAGGAAATCGGTGCCTATACTCAATCTTATGGTTCAAAAGAACTTGATGCTTCCACTCTTCTAATGGAGAGTTATGGATTTATTGACGCAAGACATCCCAGATATATATCAACTGTAAAAGCGACTCAAAAACAGCTGGTATTCAACGGACTGATGTATCGGTACAGAAATACGGATGATTTTGGAGTTCCTTCTTCCGCCTTTACGATATGTACTTTTTGGCTCATCAACAGTTTATATAAAATTGGTGAAAAAGTGGAAGCAAAAAAAATATTCGAGGAGCTTCTCGGCCATAGCAATCATCTGGGGCTATACAGTGAAGATATTGATTTTCAAACAAAACGTCTGCTGGGAAACTTTCCTCAGGCGTATTCACATTTAGCGTTAATAGAGACTGCCATAATGTTATCAGGAGAAGAAATTCACCTGGATACTATGAATGAATTATAGAGAAAAAACTAACAAAAATCATAAATTTGTATAATTGAGGGTTGTACTTTTGCCGCCTCTTTAAAATAATACTTTATACCTGATCGATATGATATTTGAGAACGGAAATGTGAGAGATGGATTTATGCATCATTTTAATACTGAAGAAAATATTTGCAATATTAAGGCTGTCGGAAATATATCAATCAGTGAATCTCTTGAAGCACTAAATAAGGTCATGAACCATCCCGAGTTTCATGAAAACCTAAAATTTAACGTTGATCTGACCGAAATAAGATTTAACCCATCCTATAACGAAATTGAAAGCATAAAAGCCAGACTTATTAAACAAAAAGAAAGGCTTAAAAATAAAATTGCTCTTGTATCTGTAGGGTCGGTTTCAATAATTGTATATCTGATCGCTCAATACGCAAAACACAACGGTTTGATAATAAAATCGTTTACATCGTTTGAGAAGGCAAATGACTGGATCAACGAAACAGACGAATCTGTAACTCTGCAATAATTTCGATTAAGTCATAAAAAACCCGGTCCTTTTGAACCGGGTCTCATTTTCAGGTTTACTATTTCCTGATGTCTAACCGTAGAAACCTGCTAATTATAATTTAATTCTTACAAATCGCTCTTTGGGGGTCATTGAGATACCACATCTTGCCGGGGCTTCACCTTCGTAAGTATTTCCACAGGTTGTACAAACCATGTACAAATCAGATAATGAGTCTACATTGTTTCCGTTTAACGCATTCAGCGCTTTTTCATACAAGGCTTTATGTTTCTTCTCGACCTGATATGCATAGTTAAATGAGATCATTGCCAGATTAGCACTTTCAGCTGATGCATCCTTTATAAAATCTGGGTACATGGTAGCAATTTCGTAGGATTCACCAGAAATCGCATCACCGAGATTTTCCTTGGTTGTTTTAACTTCAAATTCCGGATTTACTACCGGTACCTCGGCAGCCATTTTTTCGAGTACAGCTTTATGGTTCCCTGCATGTATACTCTCAGCTTTAGAAGCCGCTCTGAACAGCAGGGCAATTTTACCGTAACCTTCCTTGTCAGCTTTTTCTGCATAAGCTGCATACTTTGCACTTGCAGTAGTTTCACCTTTAAATGCATTTTGCAAATCCTTAACTGATTTCTGATAATTAACAGCCAGCGGTGCTTTGGCTTCAACTGTCAAATTCAATGACAGCATTATAAGAATAAAAAAAGAGATAAATCCTGTTTTCATAATTTTATATTTTATGTTTTTTACTCCCACAAATCTACAGCCAAGAGCATAAAAAGAACCTGAAAGGATTCTTAAGACTTACTTAAAATCAATGGTGGAAAATCAGGGTAAAAGCAGTTCCCTTTCCGGACTCACTATTAACTGAAACTATAATATTAAGCAGATTAGCAAAGCGTTTCACGATTGAAAGCCCCAATCCATTTCCGCTGATACTACTGCTTCGCGACTCATCAGTCCGGTAAAACCGTTCAAAAATCTTCTTTACTTCTTCCGGACTCATTCCTTTACCTTCATCCCTGATAGTTAATGAGAGTTGTTCTGAACTTTCATGTGATGCTATATTGATGATCCCATGTTCAGGCGAATACTTAACAGCATTGGTTAAAATATTTTCAATGATTTGTCCCAACATAAATGCATCACTTCTTATAGTAATCGATTCCGGAATACTAATATCAAAAGTGAGATCCTTTTTATTAACGGGTTCCTCCAATCGCGAGATCACATCGTGGACCAGTTCAATAACAGAAAGTTCATTAAAATTCAGTGTTTCTTTTCCACTTTCAAACCGGGCCAGAAGTAAAAGCTGTTCAACAAGACCGGACATCCGTTCAATTTCAGCCAATCCACTGTTGAGTTTATCCTCGTAATAAGCCACCTCACGCGGTTTTCTGAGCATCAGCTCCATTGTTCCCTTCAAAACAGACAACGGAGTACGCAGTTCATGAGAAGCATCTGACGTAAATTGCTTTTCCCGTTCTATGGCACCCTGAATCCTATCCAGCAAACCGTTAATCGTTTGGGTCAAAGTATATAGTTCATCTTTACGGACAGGCAATTCTATACGTTCCTTCAAATTTTCATGCGTAATTTTTTGCGCTGTATTCGTTAACTGATAAATAGGTTCAATACTCTTTCGTGCAATGTAGCTGGAAATTAAAAATAAAATGCCCAAAACAACAGGAAAAGCAAGTATTAATATAATTCTAAGGTTTCTCAAAACCATCAATGTATCCTCCAGGGGCATAGCCACTGAAATATAACCAAGTGTTACTCCCTGAGTATTTTTAACCGGAACCTGCAGCTGGTAAATGGGAGATCCGGAAATCTCATCTTTAAAGTTCAACTTTCCAATTTGATCCTTCTTAACATGCAGAGCCTCATTTACGAGATTTGGAGATCTTTTTACAACTGTTCCTGAACTGTCGGCATATTGAATAAAGGTTGGATTAACCTCAATCTGACCGTGTTCGTTTTCCAACCATTCATTGGGATTGGTAAAGTAAATCTGATCACTCAAAACAACCACGCTATTGAAGAGCTCCAGGGATTCGGCGTTTAGGTCACCATCCAAATGATTATAGACTGTGGAGTGCACCACAATGTAAATGGTAAGAAAAATTACTATGGATAGCATGGCCGAAGCCAGCATAAAATTTAGTGCTACACGATTACTGTATTTGCTACCGTTCATTGTCTTTTATCAGGTATCCCACACCTCTTATGGTTCTAATATAACTGGTACTTCTGCCTTTATCAATCTTTTTACGCAATGCATTAATGTAAACATCAATTACGGATGTATCATAATCAAAATGTATGTCCCACACATGTTCTATGATTCTGGTCCGGGAACAGACTTTTTCTTTACTGCGCATTAAGAATTCCAGCAATGCAAATTCTTTTTGTGTCAATGCAATCTCCTCTCCTTTCAAAAAAACCTGATGCGATTCTACATTCATTGCCAAATCACCAACTTTTAAAACAGATGTTTCCGATTTATCATTCCTTAGTTGAACCCTTATTCTGGCCAGTAATTCATCAAAAGAGAATGGTTTTTTGATGTAATCGTTAGCTCCCATATTCAGCGCAAAAACTGTATCATCCACAGTATCTCTGGCCGTTAAAAAAATAACAGGAACCTCCGAACCGCTCTTTCTGACCTGCCTGCATATCTCCAGCCCCGTAACTCCAGGAACCATCCAGTCCAGTAATAATATATCGTATTCGCCATCATTTGTCAGTGCAAGCTCCAGACCTTTATTGCCTTCATAAGCTACATCAACCGCATATGATTCTTCCTCCAAACCCTCTTTAAGGAGATTTGCAATTCCGGGTTCATCTTCAACAATCAGTATTCGCATTCAGATTTAATTTTATGCACAATTCAGATTAAAACCCCAGGTTTAATTCAACACCAGCAGCGTGTTTAAAAACCAGTTCTCCTCCATAATATCCGGTTCTTGCTATCGCTAAAACAGAAGCAAAAAACAGAACCATTGACAAAACTTTCAAAATACCTGAATATTTCTTCAAATATACAACAACTATTCTGTATAGGGCTGTAATACTAACTAACCATATTGTTAACTCTGCTGCTGATTCATGGATTTCGAGTGCCTGCTTCAGCATACCTTCTTCAGCAATGCCACTTCCTGCCAGTTCGCCGGATAAAAGAGCTGCAACAGTTCCTAAAGCACCTAAAATCAACAAAGTAAATCCAGCCCGGGAAAAAAACTCTTTTTTAAAGAACAGGCTTACGATGTCAAATACAAAGCCTACAATAAGTAAAGCGATTGGAAAATGTACAATCATGGGATGCAAGTGAGTTGTGTCAATCATAACTTTGAATTTAATTTAACTGGTTCAAAATTAGAACCGGACTGCTTAAATGAAGGTAAGACTTTCCTTAAAATTCGCTTAAAAAACTGCCTTATACTGTTCTTAACAGGTACACTAACAACTTAGCATGTAAATTCCACAGCTCTGCAAGTAAAATTTATTATAATTGTAGTTATACCTTTATTTTGTTGGTGAATTATAAAAAAACACCAAATGAAACCATCTAAAAAAACAAAATTCTGGATTATTTATCATGTTGGCCTGCTGTTTTTCAGCTTGTTAGCAGCCATGATTATAAAATCGGTTCAATACCATGATGCATTTCATCCAACTGCTTTAGCCTCTTTCTTTACAATATTCATTTTGTGTATTTCGCTGGGGTACCTGACCATTTATCTGGTAAATCATTCAAAAAAATATTCTCATAAAGAATTGCGCAAAAAGATCATTCCGGGACTCCTTATTTTTCACATCGCCGCTTTTATAATCGCTAACATCGCAATTACTCTTGGTTCGGCCGGATGGTATTTTTTCACCGGAGAAAGTTTTCAGGGATTCTGGAATCATTTGTTGCATCAGGAGCTTAGCTTTGGCAACGCCCGCTTACTGATATGGCTGTTGTTTTTCACCCTTGCCTTTTTCTTCGTATTATGGCAGAAGTCCGCTAAAAAAGAACAGCAATTACGCGAAGAAAATCTACGGTTTCAGTACCGAACATTGAAATCCCAGGTCAATCCGCATTTCTTATTTAATAGTCTTAATACACTATCAGAACTGGTGTACAGCGATGCCAAAAAAGCAGACAACTACATCCAGAAGTTATCACAAATCTATCGCTATATCATTGAAAACGAAACAAATGATCTTGTTCCTTTAAAAAAGGAACTGGCGTTTGTGGATAAGTATTTTGCCTTGCAAAAAGAACGGGACAATGGGAAAATTGAACTGCATTCAACAATCTTCGAAACAGACCAATATCAGGTCATTCCTGTCTCGGTTCAGATGCTGATCGAAAATGCATTAAAACACAATGCGGCATCAATGGATAAGCCTCTGATTATTGAACTCAACATAGAAAATGAAGTGATTTGCGTTAAAAACAATATTCAACGTAAATCAACCATGCAGGAATCTACAGGTACAGGACTGAAAAACCTGAAAGAACGTGTACATTTGATTCTGAATAAAACCATGACTTATAAAGAAGAACATAATCAATTCGTGGTCTTTCTGCCACTTAAAATGACTAATAATGAACATTCTGATCATTGAAGATGAGAAACCGGCTGCCGATAAGCTGAAACGCATGCTGGCTGAAGCTGATCCGGAGATTAATGTTCTGGATCAGTTAAGCTCTGTTGAATCAGCTTCCAACTGGCTTTTAGCTCATTCTGCTCCGGAATTGATATTCATGGATATCCAACTGGAAGATGGTACCTGCTTCGAAATATTTGAAAATGTAGAAATTGATACGCCGGTAATTTTCACCACTGCATACGATGAGTTTTCTCTTAAAGCTTTCAAGGTAAATAGCGTTGATTACCTCCTAAAGCCCATTGATCCAACCGAATTAAATCATGCGTTGGATAAATTCAAAAAAATCCATCAAACCCAACCGAAACTAAACAGTATTCAATCACTTCTCACAAAATTGCAACCCAGAACAAAAGAACGTTTTCTGATCAAAACCGGCGATTACTTCCATTCGGTACCCGCATCAGATATTGTCTGTTTTTACATAATGGAACGGTGCAATTTTATCTTTACAACCACGGGCAAAAACTACCCCATAGATTATTCACTCGAAAAAATAGAAACACATGTGGATAATTATCGCTTTTTTCGCGTGAACCGAAATTACATCGTGAATTATCAAACCATTAAAGATGTGCTTGCATTTTCCAACAGCCGCTTAAAAATTTCACTCAAATCATCTCCAACAGAAGAAGATATTATTGTCAGCAGGGAACGCGTTGCTGCATTTAAGGACTGGATGGACCGATAAAGCAATTTCATAACATTTCAGTATTGAAGGACTTTGTAAATTATTCTATATTTGTGGTTCATTCAGAATGAGGTTTTGAAAAGGTTTAAAAAATATATCGGGTTACTGTTTATTCTACTTTCGGGAATTTTAATTTCCGCGCACGAACTGATTCCACATCATCACCACTTCGATTCGGTTTATTCACATACATCCGAATCGCCTTTTAAAACCACACCTGATACTCAGCATGGTAATCACGAGGATTCTTCCTCCCATTGTCACGCGTTCAATGATTCGTTTGTTGACCGTATTTTAACAGCACGTTATAATTTTGTACAACCTGAATATTTTTTCATTGCAATTGTTAATACAGAAACAGAGCTTCAACCGGAGGTTTACCTATCCAATATATTTACATTTGGCCCGGTCTGCTTCAAACAACATAATTTTCCCGATTCGGACCCACTGCGTGGTCCGCCACAATTCATCTGATTTTTACTTATTACCAAATGTGATAGCAATATTCCGTGTTTTTCTGCTAATTACCCCTCGCCTAAAGGGTGAAGCAGAAAACTAAAGATTGTATTTACTAACAGGTAATCTAAATCGCCTTTATCAAAGGTGTTACAGGACTCTTCCGTCGTATTCAAACGGATCAATTCTGCCATATTATTAATCTTACAAATCAGATGTATGATCAATCGTATAATATCATTTTCCATTAAAAACAAAGCCCTGATCGGACTAATGACCGTTGGCCTGATCCTGGGTGGCATTTATTCGGTGCCCCGTATTCCCCTGGATGCCGTACCTGATATTACCAACAACCAGGTTCAGGTCATCACTACAGCGCCAAATCTGGGAACCGAAGACATAGAACAATTTATTACTTACCAGGTGGAACTGGCTGTTGCCAATCTGCCCGGTGTAACCGAGATCCGTTCAGTTTCCCGGTTTGGATTATCGGTCGTTACCATTGTATTTAAAGATAACATGGGAACTTACCTGCCGCGCCAGCTGGTAAGTGAAGCGCTGAATGATGTAAAAGAAAAAATACCAAAAGGCTTTAGTCAGCCATTTATTGCCCCCATCAGCACAGGGCTCGGCGAAATCTACCAGTATACGCTTCAGGTTGAACCGGGTTTTGACACAGCCTATAATGACATGGATCTGCGCACCATGCAGGAATGGATTGTAAAACGGCAGATGGCCATGGTGCCAGGTGTGGTTGAAGTTAACTCATTTGGAGGGCGTGGCAGACAATACGAGGTGGCTGTGAATCCGGATCAGTTACGCAGCATGGGGTTGACCATCACTGATATTTTTAACGCACTGGAATCCAACAACCAAAACACCGGTGGCGCCTATATCGAAAAAAATCACAAAGCCAACTTTATTCGTGGCGAAGGCCTGATGCGTTCGCCGGATGACATTAGAAATACGCTGGTTAAATCCATTAACGGACATCCTGTTTTTATAAGAGATGTAGCCGAAGTAAAATACGGCAGTTTTGTCCGGTTCGGGGCATTCACTCAAAACGGGAAGGGAGAATCCGTTGGCGGCATAGTGATGATGCTGAAAGGTGAAAATTCCAACAATGTCATTCGTGATGTGAAAGAACGGATTGAATTGATTCAAAAGTCACTACCTGAAGGTGTCACCATACAACCGTTCCTGGACAGAAGCCGCTTAATCAAACACACCACTTCAACCGTTGCCGAAAACCTCACCATTGGTGCACTGATTGTGATCTTTGTTCTGGTCATCTTCCTTGGCAACCTCAGAGGTGGACTTATTGTAGCCTCTACTATTCCGCTGTCCCTGCTCTTTGCATTTATCATGATGTATCTGTTTGGGGTATGGGCAAACCTGATGAGTCTTGGAGCCATTGACTTCGGGATTCTGGTGGATGGTGCTGTCATTATTGTGGAAAGCATGATCTACTACCTCCATAAAAAGAAGTTCATCGGAACAACACTTACGGCTTCCAAACGGAATAAAATTGCTGAAAGCTCGGCGAAAAAAATGATGAATTCAGCATTTTTCGGCCAGCTGATCATCCTGATCGTTTTTATTCCGGTTATGGCACTTCAGGGCGTGGAAGGAAAAATGTTCAAGCCTATGGCCATGACCTTTGGCTTTGCGGTTTTGGGAGTAGTCATTCTTTGCCTGACTTATATTCCCATGATGGCTTCCCTGTTTTTACAGCCGCCTAAAAACAATAAAAAAACGTGGGGAGAAAAGGTTGTTAAGCGACTGGAAGAAGCTTACAAGCCCATAATATCGTGGTCCATTCGTAAAACAAAACTCATCACAGTTTCAGCAGTCGTCCTCCTAATTGCCGGTGGATTTGTTTTCAGCCGCATGGGCGCGGAGTTTATTCCTCAACTGGATGAAGGCGATTTTGCCTTTCATGCCTTTTTAAAACCGGGTACATCACTCACAGAGGTAAAAGATGCATCCACGCGTATTGAAAAACTGGTGCTTAAGGAATTTCCGGATGAGGTAGCTTCCATTCAAAGCCGGATTGGCGTGGCCGATGTTCCCACAGATCCCATGCCGATGGACATTGCCGACATTTTTGTGATTCTGAAACCACAGGAAAACTGGAGCAAAGCATCCTCAAAACAGGAACTCATGGACAAAATTAAAGAAGCCGTTGCAGTATTTCCGGGCATTAATTATGAGTTCACCCAGCCCATTGAGATGCGCTTTAACGAACTACTGACAGGTGTACGGGAAGATGTAGCCATCAAGTTGTACGGTGATGATCTGGATGTACTGGCCGATAAGGCCCAGGAGATAGCGGGTCTGGTATCGGGCATTGAAGGCATTGCCGGCATAAAAGCAGAGGCTACCCGCGGTTTACCGCAGATTACGGTTCATTATGACCGGAATAAACTTGGTCAGTACGGACTTAACATCGATGAACTGAATACGGCGGTACAAACGGCTTTCAGTGGCGGTGTGGCCGGCATTATATACGAGGGTGAACGCATGTTCGACCTGGTAGTACGCCTGGATGAAGCACACCGGAAAAGCATTGATCACATAAGGAATTTATACGTCAACCTGCCGGATGGCAACCAGATCCCGCTTAAAGAAGTGGCTGAGATCAGCTACCAGCCGGGTCCGATGCAAATCAGCCGGGACAATACAAACCGTCGAACGTATGTCGGCATTAACGTGGAAGGCCGCGATGTAAAGTCGCTGGTGAACGAAATCCGCAGCACGCTGGATGAACAACTGGATCTGCCTCCCGGATATTACATTCGTTACGGCGGCGCCTTCGAAAACCTGGAACGGGCAACTAAACGCTTAACGCTAGTGGTACCGCTGGTGCTGGCGCTGATCTTTTTGCTGGTCTTTTTTGCTGTAAAATCGTTTAAACAAACGCTTATGATTTATGCTGCCATTCCATTTGCTGCCATTGGCGGAATCTTCACACTCTGGTTTCGTGGCATGCCGCTAAGCATTTCTGCCGGTGTAGGTTTTATCGTTCTTTTCGGCATTGCCGTATTAAACGGACTGGTTTTAATCAGCAGCTTCAACGAACTCAAGGCAAAAGGTAAATTTGGATTGAGCGACATCATTAAAAAAGGTACGGTAAGACGCATCAGGCCTATTCTGCTAACTGCATCTACAGACATCCTTGGGTTTCTCCCTATGGCTGTTTCAACATCTGCCGGAGCCGAGGTTCAACGTCCGCTGGCCACAGTGGTCATTGGCGGAATGCTTACCTCTACCCTTTTGACCCTGATTGTGTTACCGGTTCTTTATAAAATGGTGGAAACCGGTAAGCACAGGCTGGAGGGGCCATTTAACGGGTTGAACACAAAAGCAATACCTGTCGTTTTAGTTACCGGACTGATCCTGTTAGCCAACCCGGTATCAGCTCAGACTCAAACGCTTTCTCTTCAGGATGCTATTGAAAGAGCCTATGCGGTATATCCTTCGGTGAAAACAGCTGACATGGAAATTCAAAAGCAAAAAGCGCTGAAATCCACCGCCTACGATTTAGGATCAACCTCGGTTTACACCGGACGGGAAGAGACCAAAAGCGGAATACCGGGAATTCAAAACCGGATTGGTGTAGGACAAAACGACATCGATCTTTTTGCTGTACCGGCAAAAACAAAACTGGCGAATGAACGCATTCAACTTGCCGAAACACAAAAAGAAATTACGGTGCAGGCACTGAAACAGCAGGTCAGTTTAGCCTGGTATGCCGCACTGAATGCAAAAAAAGAATGGTTGCTTTATCAGGAACTGGATACTGTTTTTGAAGGTTTTCTTAAAGCAGCGGAACTGCGCTATAAAACCGAACAAACCTCTAAGATTGAATACCTTGCGGCTTCTTCAAAGTACAGTGAACTACAGCTTAATATAAAAACTGCAGAAAGTGATTACAAAGCTGCCTTGCAATCGCTGAATCAATACCTTTTGCTGGAAGAACCATTTGTGGTAATCGCTGAAACACCATTTAAGAAACCAGAGGTATTTTCTGAAGATTCTATTCAAAGTAGTCCGATACTGAATGCCCTGAGTGCAAAAACAGAGGTCAGTAAAGCTGAATGGAAAGCAGAAAAGTCAGCATTGCTCCCCAAACTTGATCTGGGTTATAAGCTTCAAAGCATTGACGGGGAAAATGGATTTTACGGCTGGGAGGCCGGCATTTCTGTTCCATTGATGGTCTTTTCGCAACTAGGTAAAAACAAAGCTGCAGAACTGGATTACAAGATGGCCGGTCAGGATTACAAGATGAACCGCTTAAAGCTTCAGGCTGCCTATAATGAAAAACTTAGCAGGTATAACAGCCTTTCCGAGGTTCTTTCCTACTACCAAAACGAAGCACTTCCATTGGCAACCGAACAGATCTCTGCCGCAAAACTGGGTTACAGACTTGGAAGCATTGATTATATCCAGTTTATTCAAAACGTGGAAGCGGCTTATAAAACCAGACGGACTTACATTCAAAAACAAGCTGAAGCATTGCGATTACAAACAGAATTAAACTATTTAACCGGAAAATAAAACAAGATGAAACAGATATATATTTTTCTCACTGGACTTGCATTTTTAAGCGTTGCCTGCGGTCCGGTTCAAAAAGAAAACCACGAAGAAGAACATCATCACGAAGCTGAAGGTGTGGTTGTGTTAACAACGCAACAGCAAAACGCCCTCGGCCTGAAGCTGGGACATATTCAAATGCGCAATCTGACCACTGTGGTAAAAACCAATGGTCAGCTAATGGTACCACCATCCGGCAGCGCTGAAGTCACGGCACTGTTTGGCGGCAACGTAAAAGAAATCGCTGTCTTTCATGGCGATAAGGTAAAAAAAGGACAATTACTGGCCCGGTTGATCCATCCGGATTACATCACCATACAGGAAAATTTTGCAGAAGCTGCCAGTAACCTTGAGTTTCAGAAAAAGGAGCTTGAACGCCAGCAGGAACTGTATGATAACAATGTGGGGTCTGGAAAGGCATTGCAACAAGCCACCTCCAATTACAACATAACCAAAGCAAAATACGAAGGACTCAAATCGCGGCTCGATCTGTTGAACATTGATCCTGACGATGTGCTGCACGGAAAAATATCGGGGTCCATTCAAATCCTGTCCCCCATAAATGGTTTTGTAAACGAGGTCAATATCAAATCCGGATCATACGTTGATGCCAGGGATATTATGTTTGAAATCACCGACAATGCCGACATTCATGCAGATTTCCTGGTGTATGAAAAAGATGTGCCTCGTGTTAAACCAGGACAGAAGATTCATTTCGATGTGGCCAATCAAACCGGAAAAGAGTACCTGGCTACTATTTTTGCAGTAGGGAAAGTGTTTGAACCGGAAACCAGAGCCGTACACATACATGCCACACTGGATGAACCTGATGAAAGCCTGATTCCGGGGCTGTATATTTCCGGACATATTCATACCGATGCTCAAAGTACGCCAGCTCTCCCCAACGATGCCATTGTAAGTGAAGGGACCAAATCCTTTATTTTTATAAAAGCAGATGAGGATGGCCATGCACACGAAGAGGAATGGACGGAATTTAAGATGATTGAAGTGATTGCGGGACGTCAGGACGGGGACTTCACCGGCATAAAGTTTATTGATTCTGTTCCTGAAAATGCAGAGGTAGTTCTGAATGCAGCCTATTATTTACTGGCTGATATGAATAAGGAAGAAACGGAACATGCACATTAATTGAAACCAGGGTTGTCCAGGATGCAACTGCATTTTGGGCAACCTCTTGATAAATATTGCTTCTATAAACTTAAAGTATTATTTTTAAATCAAATTTACCAAAACGAAATTGTTAATTTACAATTGTTTTTCTTATTATTTTTAACAGTAATACCTAACATGAAAAAGACCAAAGAAAGAATCTTCCTTGCGCCTACATTTTATTGGGGTGTTTCATTACCAGGTATATTATTATTATATGCTTCTATAAAACTTTGGCAAACCAATTTCCCCGGAGTTTTTACAATTCTCCTATTTTACATCAGTATAAATTTAATTCTAGCTTTGAAGTTTATCCAAATCGATTACAAAAATCAGAAAATCCGGTCAGAATTATCAGTTTATCCTTTTGGGTTTGGCAAATGGGAGTCCTTGTCTGGATATGATAAATTGGTTTTAACTTTTAAACACCATGTAAATAAATTCAGATTTGTAGCACCAAATGCTATTGGAATGGACAGAGACGTAAATTATCATCTTTATCAGGTTTACCTTATTGACACAAAAAACAAAAAAAGTATTCTTTTATCCAATAGTTCAAATATACCCGAAGCTCAAAAAGAATTAAAAATTTTGAAAGAAAAACTAAATATTGAAGTTGAGGATCGCATTCAGCAAACCTGGGATAAATACAGAAATAACAGAAGATAGTTTTTAACCATCCTTAAGAAAACCTGAAGCAAATCTTTAGAATCTCTTTAGATTTTCTTTGTTATTTTGAAGTATGAAAATCTTAGTGATTGAAGATGAGATTGATCTGTTACTTGCCATCAATAATTTCCTGGTAAAAGAAGAATACATATGTGAACTGGCAGAGAGTTATTCAAAGGCAGAAGAAAAGCTTTTTATTTATGAATACGATCTGATCCTTTTAGACATCTCCCTACCCGATGGCAATGGGTTGGACCTTCTTCGGATCATCAAACAAAAGCAAATAAAATCGGGTATTATTATCGTTTCAGCCAAAGATTCTCTGGATGATAAAGTCACGGGGCTGGATTTGGGTGCAGATGACTATCTGACCAAACCCTTTCAGTTTTCTGAACTTAACTCGCGTATTAAAGCCGTTTTAAGACGAAAACATTTTGATGGATCAGATACCATTTCCTTTAATGAAATATCCATTAACACCACCGGCAAAACAATAACCGTGGGTAATAATACCGTGGTTTTTACAAAAAAAGAGTTTGAGTTGCTGCTGTATTTTATGGTGAATAAGAACCGGGTGTTGACCAAGGAATCCATCGCAGAGCATCTTTGGGGAGATAAAATTGATCTGGCTGACAGCTTCGATTTTATTTATACACACCTCAACAATATCCGCAGAAAAATTAAAAACGCCGGAGGTACAGACTATATCCAAACGGTATACGGCATGGGGTATAAATTTTCAGAAAAGTAAAAACATTTCATAAAAATGAATACCAGTACATCCCGAAATATAAAATTCCTGACAAAAGTAAACAGGAACTTTTTCATTATACTTACGATGGTTCTGATCCTGATTTCTTTAACAGGCTATTTTATACTACGCATCACCATTATACGCGGAGCTAAAGAAAATCTGCTTAATAAAGCAGATGCTATTGAAAAACTGATCAACGAAACAGGTTCACTCCCTAACCTGGAACCGGGTATAGAAACTAAACAGATATCTCATATAGAAACCACACAATCAGAATTCAACGTAATTTATATTTACAACGAACAGGAAGATGAAATGGAACCGTTTCTGGAATATTCCACACGGCTTGAAATAAACGGGAAATTCTATGCAATCAAGCTTCGCCAGGCAACTTTTGAATTTGAAGATCTCATTATCATTTTAACGATTACTTTATTTATTCTGCTTTTAACTGCGTTTTTAATCTCATATTTTATCAGTAAAAAAGTCAATAAAACTATATGGGTTCAGTTCGAAGATAATCTGTCTGCCATAGAACAATATAACTTCTCAGATAAATATCAGCTAACACTTAAAAAAACGCACATCGAAGAATTTGACCGGTTGAATAATGTCGTTGAGAATCTAACAGGAAAATTAAGATCTGATTATGATACATTGAAAGAGTTTACAGAAAATGCATCTCACGAATTACAGACTCCTTTGGCAACAATCAGTCTGAATCTTGAAGAGATTCTGCAACAGGATATGGATTCAGAATCGTTCCAAAAAATTGCCAGTGCAATGAATGCCATTAAAAAACTTTCCAGGCTGAACCAGAGTCTTTTATTACTTGCCAAGATTGAAAATCAACAATTTACAACAAAATCAACGGTTGATTTCAATGTGCTGATAAAACAAAAGACAGAAGAATTTTCAGTTTTATTTGATACCAGGTCCATTGAAATTACACTTCATGAAACAGGAAAATTCATGCATGAAATCAATGATCATCTTGCAGATATTTTATTCAACAATCTCTTTTCAAATGCCGTAAATCACAACTACAAAAATGGAAAAATCGTGATCAGCATCAGCGATCAACAGCTAAAAATATGTAATACGGGTGAACCTAATACGCTTAAAAACAACACTATCTTCAACCGGTTTTCCAAGGGGAATTCAAAGTCGTATGGTTTAGGCTTATCCATTGTGAAAAAGATTTGCGATACGCATCAACTTACAATAAAATATGTAAAAAATGATATGCACTGTTTCTTAATTGAAAAGTCAAACACCGTCAAATCATGAAATACATTTATCTGATATTCATACTATTGCTTTCCGCAACTTATACTAATTCACAAACACGGAATTTGTCATATTATCTGGAAAAGGCAAAGGAGAACAGCCCTCTTATTCACGAAACCAGAAACATGAATAAACTGCTTGACCTGAATATGGATCAGATACAAGCCGTATTAAGCAAACCGAAAGTCACTGCAGACATTAACGTATTGTTTGCTCCCATAATTAATCACAATGGAGTATCTGATAAATTTCAGTGGGTTTCGTCAGGAGCTAATAATTACTCGGGGTATGACCTGGCAGGAACAGATGGAGGGCAATACCAGGCTGTTGTAACCGTAAAACAACCTTTGTTCAACAAATCAAAACTTGATGCCTATCAAAATGACAACACCGTCTCTCATCAAATCAATGAAAATAAAATTGCATTGTCGGTGCATGAGGTTCAACAAATAGTTGGATACCAGTATCTGTTATGCATTCGCAGTCAAAAAGAAAAGAGGATTCAATTAGCACTAATTCGTGATCTTAAGGACCAGAAAAATACCTTACAAAAGCTGGTGGACAATGGGGTATATAAACAGACAGATCTGATGCTGCTTGATATCGAACTCAAAAATTACGCCATTGAATACACGAATCAGATATCAGCTTATCAGCAAAACCTCTACGATCTAAACCTTCTTTGTGGTATTAATGATACAACGCTGGTCAGCCTGACCGATACGGTTTATCATTTGCAACCTGATATCGAAGCACAGTCCGCATTTCTTACATCGTACAGACTTGATAGCATGAAATTATTAACTGAGCAGGATCTGTATGATCTGAAATACAAACCTCAGATAGATTTGTTTGGCAGTGCCGGTATGAACGCAGTTTATTTACCAGGTATAAACCGTCTTGGGTTTAGTACAGGATTATCATTTTCCATAACACTCTTTGATGGGAACCAACGTCATACAGAACATAATAAAACCCAAATACACCTGGAGTCTCTTCAATTCAAAAAGGAACAGTTTTTATCGAAATACCGGATGCAAAACAACGGGATACTGAACCGGATCAGGCTAAACAGAGAGCAACAACAACTTTTAGATGAACAGATCACGCAATACAAAACGATCTTAGACGCTTATAGCAAGGAGCTGTCTCAGGGAGAAACATCCATTATGGACATTAAAAATATTTACCGTGATATGGCTTCAAAAGAAAAGGATATGCTTCGATTAAAAACTGAAGAACAATTTTTGATCAATGCATATAATTACTGGAACTATTAAAAACAAGATTATGAAAAACCTATATAAACTGATTCTTTTAATAGTGACTATAACAGTGATTCCGGCCTGCAAAAATACGCCGAAACAAACGGATAATTCACAAAAGACTGTTAATGTAAAAGTCACCCGGATCAGGCAAGTGGATATCATCCAATACGCAGAGTATTACGGAAACACTGTGTATCTGAACAAAAACCGCCTAACTGCTCCCGTAACCGGATACATTACAGAGAATAAGTTATTCTTTGGGAAGAAGGTGCATCAAAATGATCTAATGTTCAAACTAGAAACACGGGAACAAAAAGCGTTGGGAAATTCATCACCTGCAAAACACATTGAAGTCCGTTCAAATGCAGATGGTTACATCTCGGAATTAAAGTTTAATAATACAGGTGATTTTGTTTCTGAAGGTGAAATGCTCTGTATTGTAACAGAAGACTCTCAGCCTGTAATCAGGGTTAATGTTCCGTTTGAGAAAGCCGGGAAAATAAAAAAAGATGATAATTGCGAGATAATCCTTGCGGATCAATCCATTATCTCAGGTAATGTTTACCGGATAATCCCAATGATTGAGGGTCAGGATCAAACTCAGGAAATAATGATAAAACCACAGACTAACAGAACCTTACCTGAAAACTTAAATGTAACGATCCGTTATATTGATGTACAGCATAAAGCCGCGACAGTTCTTCCCAAACAGGCTTTAATGACCAATGAAACACAAAGTGAATTCTGGGTGATGAAGGTTTCCGGCTCAACAGCGTTTAAAATACCTGTGAAAAAAGGTATAGAAACGGATAGTCTTATTGAAATAACCGAACCGCAATTCAACGACACTGATCTGATCATAACAGAAGGAAGTTACGAATTACCCGACAGTAGCAGTGTACATATTACGAAGTAAAAACATGGAAAAAATATTTGTAAAATATAAAAGTCCGGTTACTGTCATTTTAATTCTTCTACTGATTGGCGGCGTGTATTCATTTACGCACCTTAAAACATCCCTGTTCCCGAATATTACTTTTCCCAAAATAAAGATCATCGCCGAAAACGGAGAACAACCGGTGGATAAAATGATGGTGACCGTTACCAAACCCCTTGAAGATGCCGTAAAAAAAGTAGAAAATCTCAGTTTGATCCGAAGTACAACCAGCATGGGAAGCTGCGAAATCTCCGCATTTATGAACTGGGGATCGGATATTGATCTGGATAAACAGCAGGTAGAATCGAGGATCAATCAAATCCGGGATCTGTTACCTGCTGACCTGCATCTCACCATTGAAAAGATGAATCCGTCCATTTTACCGGTTATGGGTTATTCTTTGCAATCGGAGACTAAAAACCAGATTGAACTTAAGATGCTGGCCAATTATGTGATCAAACCATATTTATCAAGAATAAGCGGTGTTTCGTCGGTTGAGGTTATCGGAGGCAAGGATAAAGAGTACAGAATTGTACTGAATCAGCAAAAACTAAGACAACTTAACATTAGTCCGGCGGATATTGAAACGGCGATCCAAAATACGGGTTTTATTTCGTCAAACGGATACACCAACGATTATGACCGGCTTTATTTAACGGTAACTGATGCAACCATAAAAAACAAGGATCAGCTTGAAAAGCTGGTCATATTTGACGACGCCAAACGAAAAGTTACCGTTTCTGACATTGCAGTGGTTGAGATTGCTGAAAAAAATGAATACATAAAAATAAAAGCTGACGGACATAACGTCCCGCTTTTAGCAGTATTAAAACAACCCCAAAGTAACCTGATTGATGTTGCCGACCAGGTTCAAAACCAGGTTAAGGATCTTAATAAATTGCTTCCAAAAGGTGTTGTTCTGAAGCCATATTATAATCAATCAGAATTCGTAAGAACCAGTATCCGGAGCATTATCGACGTACTTTGGATCGGACTTTTGCTGGCCATCGTTGTTGTGATTATCTTTTTACGATCGGCAAAGGCGAGCACAGTCATCCTGATCACAATCCCCCTTACACTCGGATTAACGTTTACGGTATTAAATGCCATTGGCTTCGATCTGAACCTGATGACGATCGGTGCCATAGCTGCGTCCATCGGGCTGATAATTGACGATGCCATTATTGTAGTTGAGCAGATTCACCGAACACGGGAAGAGCATCCGGGGGAAAAATCCAAAAAACTTGTCGGAAAAGCCATCTCATTTTTGTTTCCTTCCATGGTTGGTTCATCACTCAGTACCATTGTTATTTTAATCCCATTTGAACTCATGTCGGGAGTAGCGGGAACCTATTTTAAAGTCCTGACCCAAACCATGATCATAACGCTGTTGTGTTCATTTCTGATTACATGGATCGGTCTGCCTGTAATTTATCTGTTGATTATCAGGCATCCTCTGGACAAAAACAAGATTAAACCTCATAAAGAAAAGACGCATAAATGGATCCGTTTCTTTATTATGCGCCCGTACATAAGTCTTGGATTTGTAGTCTTGCTCATTGTTGCTGTCATTGAGATTATTCCAAAACTTTCAACTGGTTTTCTGCCCGAAATGGACGAAGGATCAATTGTTTTGGATTATAACTCGCCTCCCGGAACATCTCTGGAGGAGACAGATCGTATCCTCAATGAAGTAGATCGCATTATTGAATCGGTTCCTGAGGTTAAAACCTATTCACGAAGAACCGGAACGCAAATGGGATTTTTTATTACTGAACCCAATCGCGGAGATTACCTCATTGAGCTGAAAAAGAACCGGAAGAAAACAACGGATGAAGTTTCTGATGAGATCCGAACCCAAATAGAAGCAACACTACCCATGCTTACGGTTGATTTTGGACAGGTAATTACGGATATGCTGGGCGATTTAATGAGCAGTGTTCAACCTATTGAAATTAAAATATTCGGTAGCGATCATATTAAACTGAAAGAGCTTTCAAAACAGGTGGCTGATTCTGTAGAAAAAGTTCAGGGTACGGCAGATGTTTTTGACGGTATCGTCGTCGCCGGTCCGGTCATCAGGATTCATCCGAAAGAAAGCGCACTCAAACAATTCGGTATGAGTACAACAGATTTTCAGCAACAAATGGAAATGCATATGGCCGGAATTGTAGTTGGCAGTATACCCGAAAAAGAACAACTTACCGATATCAGAATGATATTCCCCGGAAATAATCAGACATCTGTTGAGAGCATGAAACATTTTAACATCAGTACGCCTGACGGACAATTGCTTCCCGTTACAAGGTTTGCCGATTTCAGCATTGAAAGCGGTGTTTCGGAGATTGAACGGGAAAACCTGCAAACCATGGGTGTTGTAACTGCCCGTTTGAACAACAGGGACCTGGGAAGTGTGATGAGTGATATTCAGGCTAAACTGAAAGGTATTGCGCTTCCTCAGTCGTATCAGATTGTTTATGGTGGTTCATTCGCAGAACAGCAAAAATCTTTTTCTGAATTACTGTTAATATTGCTTTTGGGCGGACTGCTCGTATTCACTGTAATGTTATTTATGTTCAGGAATGTAAGAATTGCTTTTGCGGTCATATTCATCAGTATATTGGGTATTTCAGGAAGTCTTGCAGCTCTTTTTATCAGCGGAACGCCATTGAATGTTGGCAGTTACACCGGCCTTATCATGATCATTGGGATCATTGGTGAGAACTCCATCTTTACCATTCAGCAGTTCTTCAGTGAGCTCAAAAAAGCATCGTTCGACAACGCACTTTATTATGCCATTTCCACCCGATTGCGCCCAAAACTGATGACAGCAAGCGGCGCCATTGTTGCACTTACACCCCTGGCCTTAGGTTTAGGAACCGGAGCCCAAATGCATCAGCCCCTGGCAATTGCCGTTATAGGAGGTTTGGTTATGGCTTTGCCCTTGTTATTGATTGTACTTCCATCCCTGTTAAAACTGATTATTAAACATTAATTCATATTTGTAACTCATGAAATTTCTTTACGTTATCCTTTTTCTGTTTTGTGTTGGAATTGTATCTGCCCAGAAAGATTCGGCACAAATAAAGAAACACAACTTTATGACTTATTCTTCTCTTCAGTTCATGTACCAGAACGGACATGTTTTTGCAACCAATGATTTTTTAAGAGGTGCAAACATTGAAGCTGAGAAGATTAATGCCTACCAGGCCTTTGCACTGAAATTAGCCACCCAGACAACCGGAGAAAAACTGTGGCAGCAAATTTTTAATTATCCGTATTGGGGAGCCGGAATCTATACCGCCGACTTTTATAATCCTGAGGAGATTGGTAATCCAATTGCCATATACGGCTTTTTCAACGGCCCTTTTCACCGCTGGGAAAATCTCACGTTTAATTACGAAATTGGCTTTGGAGCAACGTTTAACTGGAAATCGTTTAATCCGGTTACCAATCAGTACAATGTGGCCATCGGTGCAGGTGAATCATTTTTACTGGATGCTGGAATGAACCTGGAATACTATCTGACGGATAAGATTGCTTTAAATGCAGGTTTCAGTCTCACCCACTTTTCAAATGGCGGCATGAAAAAACCAAATTTCGGATTGAACACGATTGCGCCCAGAGTAAGTGTGAAATATGATCTCCATGAAAGACCTGAGTTTATTCACCGGGAAGTACCGGATTTTACACCCAACAGTGAATGGCTGATCTCATTTTACGGTGGAGCCAAAAACGTGGTATTCGATAATGTAGATATCAATATTATGGAAAAGTATGAAGGTGTATTTTTTCCTGAGATAGGCTTTTCTTTGGGTTATAACCGTCGAATCAGCTACAAGTCAAAAATTGGCGCTGGTATGTCTTTTTCCTATGATGGCTCTATTGCGACTCAGGTAGCAGTAAACAATAATGAACTTGAAGCAGTAGACGGACCTTTTACCGATAAACTCATGATCAGTATTTATCCAACATATGAACTGGTTGCGAATCGTTTGTCGCTGGTTCTGCTGCCATCCTTTTATCTTTATCGTAAACATATTGATAATTTAACACCCGTGTTTCATCAAAAGGTTGGACTTAAATATTATCTGACGGACAAAATATTTGCAGGTATTACATTAAGAGCGTATAAGTTCCACGTGTCTGATTTTGTAGAATGGAATATAGGATACCGGTTTTACAGGAAGTAACAACACTTCAAATTTCCTTTAGAATCAAGCTTTACATTTGAGCATTACAAACTAAAATACAAATTATGAAATCAGTCACATTAACGATTGCCTTACTGGCAGCCTTAATGCTAAACGCTTGTGGTCAGCCAAAAGTAAAAGTACCTGAACAGGTTAAAACAGCATTTACAAAAAAATTCCCCAACGCAAAACATGTTGAGTGGGGAAAAGAATCAGAAACGGAATGGGAAGCTGAATTCAGAATAAACGGAATGGAATATTCTGCCAATTATGATGCTTCAGGAAAATGGCTCGAAACTGAATCAGAAATCAGCAAAAAAGATCTTCCTGAAAGTATAAAGAACACAATAACAAAAGATTTCAGCGGGTATAAAATGGACGAAGCCGAAATTTCAGAAACACGCGATGGCGTATTTTACGAAATAAAACTGGAAAAGAAGAACGAAGCTCTCGAAATCGTTTTTGACAAAAGCGGCAAAGTCATAAAACAAAAGAAAATTGATGAAGATGAGGAAGATAACGATTGATCGTTGCCCTTTAAAACCTGTACTTTTTGTATTGATTACATTTGCTTTACTTTCATTCCATGCCAAATCGTCGGCTCAGGTTAAGGACAGCACTACAATAAAATCACTTATTAAAACCGAAATATTGCCTGCTTCTCTTATTGGAGCAGGTAGTATCATCAGTGGTAGTTTGTTTGAAAAAAATCTGCAGACTAACCTCCGAAACACCGTAGGGAACAGCTATGAGTTCAGGATAGATGATTACATGCAATATGCCCCTGTTGCAGAACTTTACCTGGCTGATCTATGCGGAGTAAAAGCAAAAAACCATTGGTTTGATCAAACGAAATATCTTATTATATCCAATGTTATAACGGCATCAATTACACATGGTCTTAAATTTCTGACCCTGAAAACACGTCCAACCGGAGCACGATTTTCTTTCCCTTCGGGTCATACAACTCTTGCATTTACCAACGCTACCGTGTTATACCACGAATTCAACGAAACATCACCACTTCTGGCTTACAGTGGTTTTGCCTTCTCAACGGCAACAGCTTCATTCCGAATGATCAATAATAAACACTGGTTATCGGATGTTATGGTCGGAGCCGGAATTGGTTTACTGGTTACACATTTGGTATATCATTTTGAACCCTTAAAAAATTTCAATCCCTTTAAAAAAGATGCAAAAATTACTATTATTCCTCAGTTTGATGATCACAATCCTGGACTTTATGCAGTATACAGTTTCTAATTGAACCATAAACCTTATTCCGATTTTTTACTCTGTATTGCTTTCAACATTTAGGTGATTTCTAAAAAAGTGTTAATTTTGAATTTAGCATTATTAAATACACCAGCAAAAGATGAATATTGAAAGTTTACTTGACTATAATCCCATTCTACTGGCATTAGGAGCTACACTGTTTACCTGGGCGCTTACAGCACTTGGAGCCATGATGGTATTCTTTTTTAAATCGATAAATAAAAGAGTGCTGAACTCCATGCTTGGTTTTGCTGCAGGAGTTATGATTGCGGCCAGCTTCTGGTCCTTGTTGAAACCTGCCATAGAAATGTCTGAAGCCAATGGCGGATCATCCTGGGCACCGGCAGTTATAGGATTTTTGGCTGGTGGAGCTTTTCTGCTGATTGTTGATAAAATACTCCCTCATCTCCATTTGGGATTATCACGCGATAAAGCTGAAGGGATACATACCACATGGAAACGAAGTGTGCTGCTTGTTTTAGCGATCACCTTACATAACATACCTGAGGGACTGGCAGTTGGGGTAGCATTCGGGGCACTGGCTCACAATCCTGATCCTGCCCTTCTGATTGGAGCGGTTGCTCTTGCTATGGGTATTGGCTTGCAAAACTTTCCGGAAGGAGCAGCAGTATCTATACCCTTACGTCGGGAAGGTTTTTCAAGGCTAAAGGCATTCAACTACGGACAACTTTCCGGAATGGTTGAACCCATTGCCGGCGTGATTGGTGCATACCTGGTACTCTCCATGACACCTATTTTACCTTATGCCCTTGCATTTGCTGCCGGTGCCATGATCTTTGTGGTTGTAGAAGAACTGATTCCTGAATCTCAAACCGGTGACGAAACTGACTATTCTACCATTGGCGCCATGCTTGGATTTGCAACTATGATGTTACTGGATGTGGCATTGGGTTAAAAACATGACAATTATCATTCCGAACACTAAAATCCGATTTAATTACATATATACATATTTTTATTTGTTAAATTGATACTTGTTTTAATATATCTTTAATACGTTATTATTACTTCTAACATTAATTAATTTAATATTAATAATTAATTATTTCGTCAATCTGCCAATTATTGATTTAATAAAATGATATTTAATCCTTTTACACCTCATTTACCTTTATTCATCTATGTCAACATTATTAAATTAATGTAATACTAATATTCATAAATTACTAATTTGATTTTAACATCGGATATTTGTTTTTATTTAGATTTAATTCAAATTAAAACAAATGCCACATGAAAAAGAATCTTTTATTAATTACAGTATGTTTTCTTTTACCTCTTTGCCTTTTGGCTCAGAAACAAAAGGGAATTGAGTATTTTCCATTAATTGGAGAAAAAGCACCGGAATTCAAGGCTGAATCAACTCAGGGAAATTTGAACTTTCCCAAAGATTTTGGCAGCAGCTGGAAAATATTACTAAGCCATCCAGCAGATTTTACTCCTGTATGCACTTCTGAACTACTTGAGATGGCTCATGCCAGTTCTGATTTTGACAAATTGGGAGTAAAGATTGCTGTTGTGTCCACAGATAATATAGAAAGGCACAAATTGTGGGTTAAGTCCATGGAAGAATTAACGTATAAAGGCATCAGTAACACAAAATTTAATTTTCCATTATGCTCCGACCCACAATATTCTATATCCAGAAAATACGGAATGATACATCCAAATGTTAACAGCACAAAAAATGTGAGAGGCGTATTTATTATCGATCCAACTAATTCAATCAGGGCAATTATGTTTTATCCGATGGAAACAGGGCGAAATATTGAAGAAATTAAAAGAACTGTTTTAGCCTTACAAAAAAGTGATGATGATAAAGTTTTGACGCCCGCAAACTGGACAACGGGCGCTGATGTAATCATCCCTTTCAAAAATAACAGTATGGAACCTGATATGTCGAAGAAGAATTCTCCTGAACTTAGCAATGATCCTACTGCTTACGCAGTTTCATGGTACTTTATGCTGAAACCTGACAAATTCGTTTCTGCAAAAGAATAAAATACTTGATTTTAATTAAAATTGTTTGAACCCTTTTACAGACTGCTAATTCAAATCGGCAGTCTGTATTTTAATTTGATTCAGTGCATTTTCAACTTGTTCAACCGGTTGCAGACATCTACTATCCTGACACACATAGATTATGGTTTTGCCCTGAACCTGTCTGTTTTTAAGCAACGGAAGTGTACTGTTGCCATTTCCTCCGCAAAACAGCACATGTGGTAAATAATAGTGATCCATTTCCTTACGCACCTCAATTGCTTCTTTACCTGCAATTGCCACTTCAAACGGGTGTTGTGCAAACCATGCTTTCAAAATACACCAGTTGGCAAAATAGGCACCTGATCGCTGCATCTCTTTCTTAACACTGGTAAGCATGCGTTGAGCCATTTCAATAAACTCATTTTTCTCAAAATAGTGCCCCAGCATAAACAAATTTTTTGCCATAGCAGAATTTGAAGAAGGCATAACATTGTCAGTTACTTCATGGTTTCGGGCAATAAGTTTATGATCCATATCGGATGTATAGAAAAATATTCCCCCACTCTGATCGTAAAAGTGCTCAATTGCATATTCCGTGAAAGCCAGAGCTTCATCAATATAAAACTCATTGAAGGTTGCTGTATACATAGCTATCAGTGCATCAATCAAAAATGCATAGTCATCAAGGAAACCATTTATAGATGATATTCCATCTTTGTAATTCCTGTCAAGCCTGTAATCCTGTTTCTTCAGCTTCGATAATAAAAATGCAAGATTTCGTGTGGCAATTTCCAGGTAATGCGGATCATCGAAAACACGGTAAGCATCAATAAAACCTTTACACATTAGGGCGTTCCATGAAGTAAGAATCTTATCATCCAGCCCCGGTTTTTCCCTGTTTTCCCGTTCATCAAAAAGCAGTTCATTCACTTTCTTAATTTTCCGGTGCAAGGCTTTTACGGAGATACCAAATTCATCTGCCACCTCCTTGTCCGAAAAGGAACGATGTAATATGTTCAATCCGTCTTCCCAGTTTCCGGTTTCGGTAATGCCATAATACTTATATACAATGGGAGCAATGTCGCCAAGTAAATGATCTAACTCCTTCTTTGTCCAGCTATAATATTTACCCTCAACACCTCCACTGTCAGCATCAAGCGCTGAATAGAACCCACTTTCATGCGACATAAGTTCTTCTTCAACAAAATTCAGGGTTTGTAAAACAACGTTTTTATATTCATCCTTTTGTGCATTTTGGTAAGCATTAGCGTATAAACTTACCAGCTGACCATTATCATACAACATCTTTTCAAAATGTGGAACCTTCCAATCCTCATCGGTTGAATAACGTGCAAATCCACCTCCTAAATGATCATAAATTCCTCCCATAGCCATTTTATCCAAGGTCAGCATAACGGCTTCATTTGCTTCTTTATTTCCTGTTAAAAATGCGTAATGCATCAAAAACTGATAACTAACCGGCATGGGAAATTTAGGTGCACCCCGTGTTCCCCCTTTTTCAAGGTCAAGATGTTCTTTCCAGTTCTTAAAAATCGTATGCAGTTTTTCAAGCGAAAAAGATTCCAGATGTTGCACCGGTGTGACAATATCACTCTGAATAATTCCGTTTGTAAGATTCTCGGCATATTCCTCCATCTTTTCCGGATTCTTATCGGCAAAATCCACCAGCTGCTGTAACATATCAAGCCATTGTACCCTCGGGAAATAAGTTCCACCGTATACAGGTCTGCCATCCGGTAGAGCAATCACATTAAGCGGCCATCCTCCTCGTCCACTAATCAGCTGAACGGCACTCATGTAGATATGGTCAATGTCAGGTCGCTCTTCCCTGTCAACCTTTATGGGAATAAAATGTTTGTTCATGAAAGCTGCCACCTCTTTATTCTCGAAACTTTCATGTTCCATCACATGACACCAGTGACATGCCGAATAACCGATACTGATAATCAGCATTTTTTGTTCCTTTGCTGCTTTTTCCAAAGTTTCATTACTCCATGGATGCCAGTCCACGGGATTGTGCGCATGTTGCAGTAAATACGGACTGCTCTCACTAATAAGTTGGTTGGAATGAAGATGTACGTGCATAGTTATACAGCTTAATGTTTTTTTAGAAACAATCCGGTAAAATGTAAGTTGATGATTTTAAGTTTTTTTGAATTTTATAGTCACTCTGGTTTAAAGCTGTTAAATTTCAACAATTACATAAACCGGGATGTTGTTGGAGCGTAGTTAAATTTGGATATTACGACCTGCTAAAGTTTTTTATCAGACAATGAACCTTTATCGTCTGAAACGAGTTCTTTTGACAGTAACAACAATGTATATATGCGAATTTCATTCATTTTTCTGACCACTTTCATAATATTCTCCTGCAAAAACAAACCGGTTCAAAATAACGGATCAAATATGAACTCAGATTCAGCTGAAGTCTGTATTTCCCCTTCAACAGAATCAAGGTTTCAGTTGATGGTACAAAAGGGAAACAACACCTCTGATAACACGGTAATACAGGATAAAGATGGAAAACAAGATGAAATTCAGGTGCCTGATGACATGGTTCTGATTCCGTCAGGAGAATTTAACATGGGAGGAAGGGAAAAACAGTTTGCCAGATCCGATGAATTTCCGGTTCATAAGGTAAAAGTTAATGCATTTTTAATGGATCAACATGAAGTGACCAACCGCCAATTTTCAGCTTTTGTTGAGGCAACCGGCTACATCACTACTGCAGAAAAAGCCGTAAACTGGGATGAACTGAAAAAAGAGCTACCAAAGGGAACACCAAAACCTCCTGATGAAATGTTACAGCCGGGTTCACTGATGTTTAATCCGTCAGAAAAAGCAGTTCCCCTTGATAATCCAATGATATGGTGGAAATGGACTAACGGAACCGATTGGAGACATCCTCTAGGGAAAGAAAGCTCAATAGAAGATAAAATGGATCAGCCCGTTGTACATGTAAGTTGGGAAGATGCAAACGCTTACGCTGAATGGGCAGGTAAACGTTTACCAACTGAAGCCGAATGGGAATATGCCGCACGGGGTGGAAACGATGACTATATCTATCCATGGGGAAATGAATCTGTTAATTCGGGTAGCCCTAAAGCCAACAGTTGGGAAGGAAAGTTTCCGTATCTCAATACCGAAGCTGACGGCTATTATTACACTGCACCGGTAATGCAGTTCAAACCTAATAATTTTGGATTATACGATATGGCCGGAAATGTTTGGGAATGGTGCAACGATTGGTACAACAATAGTTACTATTCCACATTTGACTTAAGCTCTGTGGCAGATAACCCTCAGGGGCCGGAAACAAGTTTTGATCCGAATGAGCCCTATGCCCATAAGAAAGTGATTCGGGGCGGATCATTTTTGTGCAATGATGTATATTGTTCAGGATACAGAGCAGCAGCACGGATGAAATCCACTCCCGATACAAGCGCTCCTCATATCGGTTTTCGATGTGTAAAAGATGTGATGTAAAACTTATTCCACGATAAGATCTGAATGTCTGATCCTGATAAGAGGAATATTGGCTGTATTAAAAAAATTTACAGTCTCTTTATAATCACGGGTAAAACCTAACATATATCCCCCACCGGATCCAAGAAGTTTAAGATGAAACAGATCTGAATCCATCATACCTTGTAAATTTTCCGGAATAATATCGGAGTAGAACGCTTTCTGTTGCTGAGATAATTCTTTCAAATATTTAAACCAATCCGTATTATCGCGATTTAAAATCAAACTAATCATCCGGTTAGTTAACGGCACCAGGTTTTCTGAATAACTCTTTTTAAACCCGGGATCTGCCATCCTTTTTTTAAAGGTTTGGATTAGCGCCCTTGTATTATTTTCCTGCTTTGCCTGTACAAGAAACAGTTTAATCTCATCCGTTAATTGTTGTTGCAAATTAGCAAAATGTAATTCATTTTTGATTTTTGCAACCGGAACACAAAGGAAAGAGACTAAGGGATCCATTCCTGAACTGTTGCCATGAAAATTATTTTCAAGTGCAGCAAAAAGCCGTTGTAGATTTTCTGTACTCTCTGCCAATACATTTATTCCGTAACGGTTTACAATTGTAGCAACCAGAGCACCGGAACTTCCAAAGCCTGATTGTCCCGGAATATCACTTTTGAACCAAAGACCACGCGACATGTCCGTTGCCATTTGTTCGATGTCAAACGAAAGGGAATAAGCTTTTGTATTTACGGTTTTTAATAAGTGATGATAAAACTCAAGCAATTGTCTGTTAGACCATCGTGCCATCTGTTCCTCTCCTTCAGCAGGTTCTTCCAGAGTTAACACACCGCTATACCTTTTATACGGTAACTCAATGCAGTCTCCACCATTAAGCACTGTATATTCTCCAAAAAGCAACAGTTTGGCGTAGTTCATGATTTAGTCAATTAGTAGTAAGTTGTAAGTAATAAGTTGTAAGTAATATGTTAGTTATACATACCTTATAACATCCTTTTCGTATTCGTGAATCGTCAATCTAATGTCCTTTATCCTGATTCTTGTGTCTTATATCAGTCTTTCCGGTCCGGTCCCCATTTCATCGTCAATCCATTTTTTGTTTTCGCACAAATCCTTCAACTGATGTTTTATGAAATAGATTACTTCTTCCTTGTCCTCTTCAGGATATAATATATGGACATTGGGGCCAGCATCAAGTGTAAATGCCAATGGCACACCACTTTTCTCCCGGTATTCCCTTATCCGGTCAATAATATTTATGGTATTGGCTTTTATTTCAATATAGCCCGGAATGGATGACATCATTAGGGAATGTAAAGTCAAAGCCTCATGTTCTAAAAGTTCAGCAAACCCCATCTGGTCTCCATTTCTAAGTATTTCTATCATCCGGGATAAATTTACCCGTGCCTGACCGTACCGTTCCTGGGCAAAAGGGTGATCTTCCATTAACTTATGTCCGCGAGTACTCGCCATCGTTTTCTTTTTGCTTGATACAATCATCACAGCGTCCCTGTACGTTTGAAATACGGGTGCAACCTCTGTTACCGGTAATGCATACTTTGATGACGAATGAGGTATAAAAGCCGATTCTCCCCAAATAACAAAACCACCGTACAATGAACGGGCTGCGCTCCCTGATGCAAGACGGCTGAATGAAGACGCTTCTTTTAGAAAATCCTCCTCATCCTTCTCAATACCCATTATTTCATTCTCTGCAACCAACAAGCATAACACAAAAGCGCTCATCGAGGATGCTGATGAGGCCACACCAGCAGAATGCGGAAAACTATTGGATGAGCTCACTTTCATCTCCAGATTTTTCAGAAACGGTTTTTCATTACTGATATCATCCAGATAATGCATTATCCGGGCTGCAAATATCTCATCGTGTTTCCCCTGAAACCTAAAATCCAGAACAGGTCCGTTTGAAACATTCCCAAATCTGTATTCCATTTCCGTTTCAGTATAACAGTTTTTCAACGTCATACTAATAGACGGATTCCGCGGTAGTTGTCTCCCGTATTTTCCCCAGTATTTTATTAATGCTATATTCGACGGACTACGCCAAGCTACTTTTTTCCACGTTTGTGATGAACTCATACCATCAATTCATTTAGCTTTATTACTTGTTTAAATCCTTTTTCGGTAAAATATGCTTTTACCGATTTCTCATCCTCCCCTGTTAATGCCAGAATATAGTCGCCTCCCCACGCTCCAGAAGATTTCATCCAACCTTTAAAATCCCTGAAATACAAGTCCTTAACAGTCTTTCTTCTTAATACACCCGAAAGAAGCTTATCGTGCTCTTCCATCAATTTTCCATATTCAGAAACTGATTTTGCAACCACCATCTTATCAATAATGGCATTCATGGAAGCAACTGCTTTTTTCTTTGTCATCAACAATTTCAAATATAATGAAATTGATTTCTCGCTGTTCTCCTTTTTATTTAAATGAATCAAAAATAATGTATCAATTATTTCAGGTGCTATAATTACCTGTTCAATATCCGGTTCAGGACACTTTTTTAAATAAGTGATGGCAGATTCGACCCTGGCTGTAGCAAGGTCGTATCCTGATCCTTTGCTCATAAGCCGGTTCAAGCGGTAAACATCCACATTAGCCCAATATGCAATATTGGAAATCAGAGAAGAACTCTGACCAAAACCAGGTTTCAATCCGCTATCTAAAACAGATTCGGCAACATAAAGTCCTTTTTCAGAAAGAAATTCCTTATTAATTTTTCGTGCTGAACGTAATAAGCGTAGCAGATATCCACGTTCGCCTTCGGGTTTGTATCTTTGCTGATCAATATCTTCAATGGGAAAATTAAATTCAATGGGTTGTGATTCCCCTTCAAATGTTTTCCACAATACTTCGTGTGGTCCGTCAGCATTATAACTAATGGTTAGCTTTTGACCGAAATTTAAAGGTACGGAAAGGGATTTTGAACCGGCAAGCACCATGTACTCACCTGCCAGCATTAATTTACCTCTTGAATAAGCAGTGTAAATATCTTCCTCCATAGTTAATTGTTTTTTGTTAAAAATGAACGAACAGCACTTACAGAAACCGTCTTATCTTTAAAAAAACGTTGCGCTTCCTCAACTTGTTCGCTGGTGGCCCCCATCTGGTTTAAAATGTTCACCAGGTGCATTTTCATATGACCATGCTGAATACCGCTGGTTGTTAATGCCTTTACCGCAGAAAAATTGGACGCCAGGCCTGCTGCAGCAATCACCATCATCAACGTTTTAGCATCAGGTTCTTTTAGCATTTTCAGCGCCGATGCCGCCAATGGATGTAATCTGGTTAAACCGCCAACCGTTCCCACAGCCAACGGAACTTCCAGTGATAAGCGAAATGAATTATCTGTCAGGGTCACCCCGGACAATGAAACATATTTACCGTTTTTGACCGCAAACGCATGACCCGCGGCTTCCACAGCCCGAAAATCGTTTCCCGTAGCCAGCAAAACAGCTGAGATACCGTTATAAATTCCCTTATTATGCGTTACGGCTCTCGACGTATCATTCAATGCAATATCCACTGCCTTTTTGAACCTAACCGCAAAATGTTTCCCGTCACCATTCGTATCAAATTTACCCAATGCCTCAAACGGTGCTTCAACATAACATTCCACCGTACATTCGGGAGTATGGTTCGAAAGAATAGCCATAATAATTTCTGCTTCCGGTTGATCCGGAAAATGCTGACCGATAAATTCCGGTATTTCTGTGGCCATAATTTCCAGGCAGGAGTTAATGAAGTTCGCCCCCATAGAATCTGCGGTCTCAAACTCAACGTGCAGTTCAAAACACGCTTCAGAAACCGCCACATGATGAACCAGCGAATAGCCTGTAATTCCACCGCCACGCTTTTCCATGTTTTCAGTAATCGGCTTTGCAGCTTCATTCAATACAGCTGTAAGCTCAGACAAAACTTTGTGTAACTGATCAGGTTCGCCTTCCCACTCAAAAAATACCTGTCCAACTTTAACCGTATTTTTCACTACGCAGTGAAAGCCTCCATGTTGAGCCCAGAACCCTGCAGCAGCTGCAGCAGCAGCAACAACAGAACTTTCTTCAGTAACCATGGGAACCATAAAAAGTGATCCGTTTATTAAGAAATTGGGAGCAACACTGAAAGGCAGATGATAGGATGACAGAACATTTTCGCTGAAACCTTCCAGCCTTTTGCGGAATTCAACCTGTGAATGTTCAGCCTTTATTAATTCAGTTAATTCGTTCTCAGAAATTAATCCTTCCCTGATAAGAATTTGCCGTTTTTCGTCTTTCGATAACCTTGAAAATCCTTTAAACATTGGGGTTGTTTTTCAGGTTTAATACTCTTTGTTAAGCTTTAAGTAAGCATATGCTATCTGCAGGCCCTTAATCTGGCTTTCAACAAAATCCCTTAATAATTCATATTCTTCCCTTGCATATTCCAGAAAAGCGGAAGCATGGCCATAAACCGTCTTAAACTTTGATTTTTGCAGAAAATAATATCCGTCTAAATAATTCTTTAATCCTCCCGAAACAATAAGGTTTTCACATTTAAGATCGTTCTCCGATAACATTATGGAATTAGCATAATCTAACATTTTATAGGCATCATTGCCGATATAAGCCAGTGGCTCATACAATTTTTTACGTTCCGGGGTGCTACGTTCCAATTCTATCTGCGCAAAATTTGTACCTCCGAATGCACCAAACTCTACCGCAACCAGCGGAAGCTTCAGAAGTGCTTTTAAACTTTCGTAGCCCATTCCCTGACCTACCTCCTTTACAATAACAGGGATACCACTCTTCTCAATAAACGCCTGAACCGTTTCAATAGGCGGAACTTCAATTGCATCACCCTCAGGTTGTAACCATTCCTGAATTGGATTTATATGAATGATGAGTCCGTCTGCCCTGATTTTTTCAACCATTGCAGCAATATCATCAACCGTATTATTTTTTATAGCTTTCTCAATCTGACTAATGCCAAGATTTGCAAAAAACGGCACATCATTACCCAAATACTTCCGGAGGTCGAAGTGACTTAGGTATTTGCCTTCTTCAAGTAACACACGGCAGGAACCTAGCCCCATCCCCATTCCGAATTCACCACAGGCCCTCGCCAGATTTCGGTTTATATGCCCGGCATAATCAGTTCCACCCGTCATACTCGAAACCCAGATTGGCACTCGTTGTTTTTTACCAGCCAAAACTGTTTCAGGAATATTATTCTTAGGATGTCCGCTAAACATCGGTTCATATATAAAGCGGTTATCAATTTCCGACACGTCAGTTCGCGACTGAAATGCCAGATTCAGGTGTTCTGTTTTCCGCTTCTTCATGTACTATCCGGGGTCTTTTTGTTTAAAAATTAAATGCCAATATACGCATTAAATACCTATGTGGCGCGAAATTACCAGCTTTAATATTTCCGAGGTACCCTCACCAATCTGAAGGATACGCTGATCACGGTAAAAACGTTCTATATCGTTTTCATCTGTTAATCCATAAGCACCAAATATCTGAACTGCCTCATCTGCCACTTCTTTAGCAATTTCAGAACAATATAGTTTGGATATCGCGGCCTCTCTTCCAAATGGTTCACCCTGATCCTTTAACCAACAAGCGTTATACAAAGTATTCCGGGCCAGTTCAATTTTTTTATTCATATCGGCCAGCTTAAATGCCACCGTCTGAAATTTAGATATCGGACGGCCAAACTGGTTACGGTTCAACGCATATTCTTTTGCCATTTCGTAAGCTCCCTGTGCCAGTCCAAGCCCCATTGCTGCTATAGATAACCTACCGCCATCCAATGTTTCCAGCATGATTCTTGCACCCTGTCCCTTTTCCCCAAGCAGATTTTCTTTGGGCACAATACTGTTCTGAAAGAATAATCTTCCGGTGTCAGCGGCACGCCACATGAGTTTACCTGATATAAAACCGCGGGTAAAGCCTTTGGTATCCTTATCAACCAGAATTGCTGATAATTCCGGCTTGCCATTCTTTTCACCTGTTACAGCCTGAATTGTTACACCCGCGGACATGTCTGATGCGGAATTGGTAATGAATATTTTTGAACCGTTGATCAACCATTTATCACCCTGCAATTCTGCTTTGGTTTTAACGCCCTGAGCATCAGAACCTGCTGTCGGTTCTGTTATACCGAAAGCCCATAACTGATCTCCTGATGAAAGTTTTGGCAGGTACTTTTCCTTTTGTGCATCAGTGCCATATTTATAAATTGGATATAAGCCAAGTGAATTATGAGCCGCAATGGTAGCAGCCTGAGAACCGTCAATACGTGCAAGTTCCTCAACAGCAATTATATATGACAACGTATCAAGTTCCTGTCCTCCATAAACCTTAGGAATCTGAATACCCAGCAAACCCAACTTTCCCATCTTTTTAGTTAATTCAACAGAAAAGCGGTTTTCCTTATCCAGCTGTCGTGCAATACCCTTAATCTCCTTTTCAGCAAACGTGCGTATTTTTTCTCTGTAGTTTCTGTGATCGTCCGTAATTAACGGATGTCTGTTAATACTATCCATTCAGTTTTTATTTATTCTAAACTATAACAATGTCGTACCGTTTTTGTTGTTCTAAATAAGGTGTGACGCTTAACAAACATCATTGAACAGTCTTATGTTTAATCCTGATGATTTTTTTATGATCATATAGTGAATGTGTAGATTACATTAAAAAATGTCAATAAATGTTAAACAAGTGCATGAATTTATAGGCTATCCCATGTTTCAATCTATAATTCCAAAGTATGACACTCTGCACGATTAAAAATTTTGTTGTAATTTGAACCTAAATATTAATCTCTCATTTTTCCGTTATGACCCGAAAGAATTTAGTCCATTTAATGCTAACGGTCTTAGTTTTGATCGGTTTCGCATGCAAAAACAAACCAAAAGAACAATGTGCTGCAATAGAAGAAATTACAATTCCGGAGCTACAAGAATGTTATAAAGAAGGTACTAGAAGCGTTTCTGAAGTAGTAGCATATTATATTGAGCGTATCAAGACCATCGACTGGGACGGACCTGAATTGCATTCGGTCATAATGATTAATCCTGATGCGGTTGAAATTGCTGCAACACTGGATGAAGAACTCAAAAACGGACATTCAAGAGGGCCACTTCATGGGATTCCAGTTTTACTAAAGGACAATATCGATACGCATGACATGATGGAAACCACAGGTGGTTCAAGGGCTTTACTGGGATCCTATCCGACAAAAGACAGTTGGGTAGCAGCTAAACTGCGTGAAGCCGGTGCTGTAATCCTGGGTAAAACGAACTTAAGTGAGTGGGCCAATTTCAGATCATTCAATTCGTCCAGTGGCTGGAGCGGCGTAGGCGGTCAAACAAAAAATCCATATGTATTGACCCAAAATCCTTGCGGATCAAGTTCCGGTTCAGGAGTTGCTGTTTCAGCTAATCTGTGCATGGTGGCCATTGGCACAGAGACCAACGGATCCATTGTCTGTCCTTCCGGTGCAAACGGAATAGTTGGGATCAAGCCAACTGTGGGATTGATAAGCAGATCGGGAATTATTCCTATATCTTTCACGCAGGATACTCCGGGTCCTATGGCAAGAACCGTAACCGATGCAGCCATCTGTCTTGGATCACTAACAGGTATCGATTCTACCGATAGCAAAACATTTATGAGTAAAGGTATGCGTGAAAAAGATTATTCACAATATCTCAATCCAAAGGGACTTAAAGGGAAAAGAATAGCCGTGTATACAGGCCCGATTGGCATACTACCTGAGGTAGATTCCCTTATGAGACTGGCAATAAAAGATATGAAATCCGGCGGTGCTGAATTTGTAACAGACATTCATTCGGTATATGATACGTTAGCCTCGGATTATTCATTTGATGTTTTGTTGTATGAATTTAAAGATGGCATTAACAAGTATCTAGCTGCTCTTGGTGAAGCAGCACCTGTAAAATCGCTTTCAGAAATAATAGCCTTTAATAATTCTGATTCTGTTGAACTTAAATATTTCGATCAGAAAATACTTGAAATTGCTGAAGAAAAAGGAGATTTAACTTCACCCGAATATCAGAAGGCTTTAATGAAAATGAAAGAGATGGTAACAACAGGCGGTATTGACAAACTAATGGATGAATATGATCTGGATGCGATTATTGCTCCTACCGGATCCCCGGCATGGCGCACTGACCTTGAAAACGGAGACAGCTTTGTACTTTCAAGTTCATCTCCTGCTGCCATGGCCGGATATCCCAATATCACACTTCCCATGGGATTTGTAAATGAACTCCCCGTTGGCATTTCGATTTTCGGCAGGGCATGGAGTGAACCAATACTGATTGAAATTGCATATGCTTACGAACAGGAAACCAAACACCGCAAAGCACCAAAATTTTTAAATTAATCGGATTGGGACTTCTCGCTACGCCCGAAGTGACAATCGTCCAGAGATATTACGCGGATGCTAACCAAATCTTTAATTATATTAGTACTTGCTGCATCCGCGAAGGAAAAATGTTAGTGTCATTTCGAACGGAGTGAGAAATCTAAAAATTATTGCAACACAACGAACAGTAACAGATCTGCCCTCGTTTATTCATTTCAGTTGATTATATTTGAAATGAAATTGAGGCTGTCCAAAAAGTAATATTTGAAAAAATTTTACTTATGGATTGTAAGTAGCTTTTTATAAATCACCCCTAAATCCCCTTGAGCCTCCGCTAAAGCTTCAGCGACACGCGGAAAGGGGAGTTAAAGCCTCCCACTTTAGGGGAGGTTTGGAGGGGTATAAAGAAGAATAACTTTCAATTTATAAGTTCATAATATTTTTATTTGTCTTCTTAGACTGCCTCATAAAGCACAGTTTATGCAAACAACCACACGCAGTAAGTTTCCTCCTATCATAATCATAGGTGCACTTTTTTTTATATTTGGTTTTGTTACATGGTTAAACAGTATCCTGATTCCATACCTGCAAATATCCTGTGAACTCACCAATTTTGAAGCCATGTTCGTTGCTTTTATGTTTTACATTTCTTATTTCTTTATGGCTCTGCCATCGGCATGGATACTAAAACGAACAGGATACAAAAACGGGATGATGATCGGACTGTTTGTGATGTCATTTGGAACAATATTGTTTGTTCCTGCTGCTTTATCGAGAACTTATTCGGTTTTTTTATCTGGCTTATTTATCATGGGAACCGGACTTGCATTGTTGCAAACAGCGGCCAATCCATACGTCACTATTTTAGGTCCTATCGAAAGTGCAGCAAAACGCATCAGCATTATGGGAATCTGCAATAAGCTTGCCGGAGCCATTGCACCTCTCATTCTGGCCTATTACATTCTGAATGATGTTGATACTCTGACCAATAGTCTGGAGTTAATGGGAGCTGACGAAAGAATTATTACATTAAATGCTCTGGCCAGGCGTGTTATTGGACCATACATAGTGATGACAATCGCTCTTATTGCCATGGGAATTGGCGTGAAATTATCGCCTTTACCACAAATTGAACCCGACAAAAATGAAACGGTATCGGCTAAAAAAGACTCACATAAAACTGTTTTTAGCTATCCTAATCTTATTCTCGGCGTTATAGCACTGTTCTTTTATGTTGGTGTTGAAGTCATTGCCGGTGACACAATTGTGCGTCATGGGAATGCGATGGGAATCAGCATGAACCTGGCTAAAACATTTACATCTGCAACCATGGTGTTTATGACAATCGGTTATATCATTGGAATCATTACCGTTCCTAAATACATCAGTCAACAGGGAATACTTAAAATATCAGCCATATCAGGAATCTTGTTTTCCCTGGCAGCGATACTCCTAAAAGGTGAAATTTCAGTAGTCTTTATTGCCTTACTTGGACTTTCGAATGCAATGGTCTGGCCAGCAATATGGCCTCTGGCACTTAACGGTTTAGGTAAACATACTAATACTGGTTCTGCTATGCTGATAATGGCTATTCTTGGCGGTGCCCTTCTACCATTGTTATGGGGAAAACTTTTCGACCTTTACAATTCACAGGTAGCATACTGGATACTGGTTCCGTCATACCTGTTTATCCTGTATTATGCTATCAAAGGATATAAAATCCGGGGATGAATTTATTCACAGTTTATAAAGGTCGCTTGCTGCAATCAATTCCAGTTTATGAGACTGCAAAACTTTAATACACTGTTTAATATTATCAGGCTTTAATATAACATGAGCACTTTCATTTACTGAAAATGCATACAGATATTCAATCTCTAACCCTTCTCTGGAGATAATCTGAAGTGCTTTTGCAAGAGCTCCCGGTTCATTGGGACAACATAAACCTATTACCTCAGAGATCTTCACGGTAAATCCCGCAGCCTTAAGCACATTATATGCTTCCTTAGGGTCGGAAACAATCATTCTAAGGATTCCAAAATCAGAGGTATCGGCCAATGTATATGCCGACATATTGATTCCTGCATCGCCAAGAAACTGAGCTACCTCAGTCAACCGGCCGGTTTTATTTTCTAAAAAAACTGAAAGTTGTTTCGCTATCATGATAGTATGTTATGTTTTTATTCTGTTGTGTCTTGAGTCTTGTGTCTCAATCATAATTTTCTGTTATCAATCACGCGTTTTGATTTCCCGGCAGTACGCTCAATTGTTTTTGGCTCCACCAGCTTTACATTAACGGAAATGCCAAGTGTTGACTGAATGTTATGCCTGATTTTTTTGCTCAAATCCTGCAGTACACGGATCTCATCAGAGAAAAACTGTTCCTGAACTTCCACCAATACCGTCAGCGTGTCCAGCGTTCCCTCACGTTCAACAATAAGCTGATAATGCGGCTCTGTTTCGCTCATTTCAAGCAATACACTTTCAATTTGTGACGGAAATACGTTTACTCCCCTGATGATCAGCATATCATCTGAGCGACCGGTACATTTTTTCATTCTAACCAGGGTTCTGCCACATTTACACGTTTCAAAATTCAATGACGTTAAATCCCGTGTCCTGTAGCGGATCAAAGGCAAACCTTCCTTGGTAATGGTTGTAAATACCAGCTCGCCTTCATGTCCTTCCGGGAGAGGTTTTAGTGTAACCGGATCAATGATCTCAGGGATAAAATGATCTTCGTTAATGTGCAACCCGCATTGATGCTCACATTCAAAAGATACACCAGGACCTATTATTTCACTGAGGCCATAAATATCAATGGCTTTTATCTCCAGTTTTTGTTCTATTTCACGGCGCATGGTTTCGGTCCAGGGTTCCGCACCAAAAACACCTACCCGTAAATTCAGTTTCTTGCGATCGATCTTTTTTTCTTTGATCGCTTCTGCCAGAAAAAGTGCATAGGATGGTGTACAGGCGATAACATTTGTGCCGAAATCTTCCATCAACTGAAGCTGTTTATCTGTATTACCACCCGAAATTGGAATAACGGAAGCACCTATTTTTTCAGCACCATAATGTGCTCCCAGGCCTCCTGTAAAAAGACCGTATCCATATGCTATCTGTATGAAGTCGCTCTTTACCACACCTGCTCCGGAAAAAGTTCGTGCCATCACTTCGCTCCATGTACCAATATCCTTTCTGGTGTAACCAACAACCGTTGGTTTTCCCGTGGTTCCTGAAGAAGCATGCACCCTGACTATCTCGCTCATTGGAACGCTGAACATACCAAAAGGATAATTATCGCGCAAATCGGTTTTTAATGTAAACGGAAGTCTGTGTAAATCTTCAACTGATTTAATATCGTCCGGTGTCAGGTTCAGTTCCTGAAGTTTTTTTCTGTAGAAAGGAGAATTGTGGTAAACTCTTTCAATCATATCATGGAGTCGCTTCCCCTGAACAATTCGCATTGATTCACGGTCCATGCATTCAAACGTTTCATTCCAGATCATGTGAGATTAATTTGAGTATAGTAAATTGTTTTGGAACGTATAAAACTATAAAATAAACGGCTTCTTAAAACACTTTGGCATAATTTAAAGACGTTCTAAATTTAATATGCAGAAATTTAAAATGCCGGTAATTAGCAAGGTCGTGATCCTTTCATTCTGATTACAAACATTATTCATCATGACTTTTGGAAAGCTTCGATTTTATTATCTTTGCCACACTAAAAAATCAGGTTAAGCATTTTGCTTTACCCGACACATAAATAAAACAGAAATATGTCAACCGTTCGCGTAAGATTTGCACCAAGTCCAACTGGCCCGTTACATATGGGCGGAGTAAGAACAGCATTATTCAACTATCTTTTCGCAAAAAAAAATAACGGAACTTTTGTTCTTCGTATTGAAGATACAGATCAAAACCGCTTTGTACCCGGAGCAGAGGAATACATTATTGAATCATTAAAATGGTGTGGTATTTCACCTGAAGAAGGAGTCGGTTTTGGTAATGGTTCATTTGGTCCTTACAGGCAAAGCGAAAGGCGTGCTATTTATAAGGAATACAGCGAAAAACTTGTGAACAGTGGCTGGGCATATTATGCGTTTGATACACCGGAAGAATTAAATAATATCCGGTCATCCTATGAAGCCGGGAAAAAGACATTCATCTATAATCACACATCCCGTGGGAGCTTAAAAAACTCGCTTACCTTGAGCGACGATGAAGTTAAGGCAAAAATCAGTGCAGGAGAGGCTTACGTCGTACGTTTTAAGATGCCGGAGAATGAGATAGTAACAATCAGCGATATTGTTCGTGGTGATGTAACTTTCAATACCGGCGATCTGGACGATAAAATTCTGTTTAAAGCTGACGGATTACCAACCTATCACCTTGCTAACGTAGTTGATGATTACCTCATGCAAATCTCACACGTAATCCGTGGTGAAGAATGGTTACCGTCTCTCCCGCTTCATGCATTGCTTTACAGGGCTTTTGGATGGGAGGATAAACGTCCGGAATTTGCTCATTTACCATTGATACTGAAACCGGTTGGACAGGGGAAACTGAGTAAACGCGACGGTGATAAAATGGGATTTCCCGTATTCCCGCTTCAGTGGACCGATACTAACGGTGAAACTTCATCAGGATACCGTGAAGATGGCTATCTGCCAGAAGCATTTATTAATATGCTTGCCTTGCTGGGATGGAACCCGGGAACGGATCAGGAAATATTCTCGCTGGAAGAACTGAGCCAGATTTTTACGCTGGAACGGGTGGGCAAATCAGGTTCAAAGTTTGACCCAGAAAAAACAAAATGGTTTAACCACCAGTATCTTGTGAATCTGGATAATCATAGCATTGCAGATCTTTACATGCCACTGCTTAAAGAAAAAGGAATTTCAGTTGATCAGGACAAACTTGCATTTATTTGCGGACTGGTTAAAGAAAGAGCAACCTTTATTAAGGATTTATGGGAACAGTCATCATTTTTCTTTGAAGCTCCCGAGAGCTACGATGAAAAAACTGTCCGTAAGCGCTGGAAAGAACAAACACCGGATTTAATGCAACAACTGATTTCGGTTCTTGAAAAAGTTGAAATATTTGATACTGAACATACTGAAGAAGCGGTTAAAAACTGGATTACCGAAAACGAACTGGGTATGGGTGCCATAATGAATGCATTCCGCTTAGCAATTGTTGGTGAAGGTAAAGGGCCGCATATGTTTGACATTATTGCAATCCTCGGTAAGGAAGAAACCATTCGCCGTTTGAAGAAAGCTATAGAAGTACTACCATAAAAACGATCTTCGGGTACTTTCAGATTTAATGGTCAGGTCTCCCGGAATCAGTTTTCCGATATCGGCAACACGTAAATGAATGATTCCGGCTTCTCGCCTGGATCGGATAATAACCTGACATTTGCCATTGTATGTGGATTTTACTGGTCCCTGAAAACTTTCTGTGTTCTGCGGATTTCCATTACCAATTCCCACAATTTCTCCGGGTCCATCCACCTGAAAATTTAAAGGGATTCTGTAATTTGGATTCAGAGCACCTTTATCATCGTGAATTTCAACATCTACAAATACCAAATCCTGCCCGTCTGCCAACATTTCGCTTTTTGAAGGTTTTAATACAATAACAGAGGGAAATCCTGCAGTTTTCAGAGTCGATGTTACTTCAGTTTTTTGGTTATTGATCCCGGCAGCAACCAATGTTCCGGGTTCATACTTCACTAAAAAAGTAACCGTATTTTTCATCGCCGGGGTCACTTCTTTTCCTGCCACTTCCTTACCGTTACTGAAAAGTTTTACTTCGCTGCAATTTGTATAAACCACAGCTTCGAAAAACAACGATTCATATCCGTTCCAGGTCCACACCGGACTAACATCATCCCAGCCCCATGCTATTTTACTGCGTTCTCCAAACAATGGTTTGGGATTTCTTACAAACAAATGAACTTCCGGTCTGGAACTCCAAAGCGTTGAACGATACTCTGCCTGAGGTCTTTTATTACCTGTAATATCGAAGTCCCCGCAATATGCCGTAGTCCATGGATATAATATTTCCGGTTCATTCTGTCTGCTGTATTGCCCTAACCCAACATCTCCTAAATAATCAAATGCCGACCAGACGAAATCACCAACGACATAAGGATATTTTAGAACACTTTCCCAATAATTCCATGCCTCATACGGATAAGATGATGAATTCCATATTACTCTTGCAGGTACACGTTTATGATCTGCCGCATAGCTTTCTATTTCATAATTATAACCGGCAACATCCATCGTGCTAAAAAAGTTGTCAGCCCTTTTCCATTCAACTTTTCCCTTGCTGATTCCCGCAGTCACAGGTCGGGTATTATCATATTTTTTTATCTGATCTGATAACATTTTTGCCATATCCTCTACACCCGGATCAAACCGCTCAGGCACATCATCGCCAATGCTCCACATAATAACAGACGGATGATTTCTGTCACGTAAAATAACCGATGTCAGATCGTCTTTCCAGTTATCATCAAAATACATATGATAATCCTGCGGCAACCGTGCCACACGCCATACGTCAAAGGTTTCCTCAACCACCATCATTCCCAGTTGATCGCAGGCATCCAGCAATCCTGACGAAGGTGGTGCATGAACAATCCTCACTGCATTATAACCTGCATCTTTTAGCAATTTTATTTTCCTGAATTCGGCAGCATCAAATGATTTTGATCCAAGCGCGCCATTATCAGGCTGCAAGTTTCCACCTTTTAATACAATTGATTCACCGTTAATTCTCAATCCTTTATCCGGAGAAATATCTATGGTTCTCAATCCAAATGTAATGATATGCCCATCCATTGGTTTCAAACCTGAAAATAACGAAGAACGTAAGGTATACAAATTGGGGTGATCCGGACTCCAGAGTTTTGCATGGTCAATGTTCATCCTCATATTAAATTCATGAGGTCCACCAGCAAATACATTGATCATTTTTTCCTGAACGTGTACCTCCTCCCCATTTGCATCCTCTATCTGAACCAGCCATCGGAGCAAAATGGTATCTGAGGTAATATTCTTTACCCCCGCAACAAAATTTATGGCAGAAGATGCCGTATCAACTTTCGGATAATCAATCCTGCAATACCGGTCATCGTGAAAGACCCTTTCACTCTTAATCAGCCATAAATGTCTGTATATACCGGAGCCGGAATACCAGCGACTGTTTTTACCGGTATTACTTACTTTAACGGCCAGCACGTTATCTTCTCCCGGTCTGATATATTCTGTTACATCGTATTCAAATGGCGTATAACCGTTGTTATGAATGCCCATTTTGTGACCATTTATCCAGACCTCGGCATCTTTATAAACGCCATCGAATTTTAACCGGAATGCCCTGTTTATATCATTTTCGCTGACCCGAAATATTTTACGGTACCAGCCAGTGCCTCCAATCGTGTATCCGGTCTCAGGACCACCCTCGCTGTAAGAATCGTAGGGACCACTGATTTTACGAATCGGTTTATCTTTATATATTCCTCCTTCACCACTTTCCCGGTAGACACGTAAAGCCAATACATTTCTGCCGTTATAATTCATTGCAGACGGAGGAATCATATAAACCCGTTCTTCATTCTTTGCAGAAATAAATGCTGGTGGCATTTGTCCGCTTGAGCCAACCAGTTTACCATTGAAATAGAGTTCATCGGCATCACCTATTTTACCAAGTTGAACCGAAATATTTTTACCACGATCTTCTTCACCCAAAGATATTGAACGGCGGTACCATCCCCAGTGCGGATCAGCTTCCGGCAATGGATATGTCATCCAGTCAGCGGGAACCAGTACCAAATCCCAGTTTCCTTCAAAAACGCCATACTCTTTATACTCCATGTTATCGCCACGAATAAACTTCCAACGACCTGTAGATAAATTAATCACCTTATCATTTTCATCCGCAACAACAGGTAAATCTTCTATACTCCAATCGTGCGGAAGGTTAACATCCCGCCATTTTTTATCGTTAAAATCAGATTGAGCAGCTCCGGCAATGGAACCTTTGGTGAATTTCCAGTCAAAATCGAACAACACCGTCTCACGCCCTGAAAACACCTGGGCGCGAAGCACGGACACAATCCATGCTGAAAACATGATTATTGTTACAATTCGTCTGATCATGGTCACTCAAACAGAGTCACCAATTTAGACAAATTGCATCAATTAAAACAATTAAGAAAGGCCTTACTTAAGAAAAGTTGGGAAATTACCCATGCTGACAAAATGTTAATATCAGGCAATCTTAGTCTTATAACCAGCTGATATTTTGCCCTTTGAGATGGCAATCAACTTATTTTTAATCAGTCTGCGTCTTAATGGAGATATTAAATCCACAAACAAGCGGCCATCAATATGATCATATTCATGTTGAATTACGCGTGCAATCCAACCTTCATATACTTCATCATGTGCTTCAAAATTCTCATCAAGGTATTTTATTCTTACCCTGTTTTTTCTTAATACACGTTCTCTTATATTCGGAATACTAAGACATCCTTCTTCCTCAAATTCATCGTCTCCGGTTTTTTCCACAATTTGAGCGTTAATAAATGCTTTTTTAAACGTTGCAAATTCCGGATTTTCATTTCCCATGATGGAAAGATCAATGACAAACATACGAATCGACAAACCTACCTGAGGAGCGGCCAAACCTATACCGTCAGCATTATGCATGGTTTGAAACATGTTTTCTATCAATTCATTCAAATGAGGATAGTCAGGTGTAATATCTTCACCAACTTTCCTTAATACAGGGTGTCCGTATACGACTACAGGAAGTATCATTTCATTTACCTTTTTGAATCCAACCAGGATTGTAATATAATTTGTGCACTGATTTCGTCCACCAGTGCTTTATTTTGTCTCTGTTTCTTTTTAAGTCCTCCCATCAACATGGCTTTTTGAGCCAAAACCGAAGTAAAGCGCTCATCCACCAGATCAACAGGAATTGTTTTAAACCGCTTTTTTAAACCATTAACAAATGGCTCCACATACTGCATTGATTCAGCCGGTGTATTATCCAGATTCATTGGCCATCCCACAACAAATGCTTCTATCTTCTCTTTTTCCGCATAAGATTTTAGAAATATATAAATCTGATCACTACTGACTGTTGTTAGTCCCTGGGCAAACAGTTTAAGCGGATCTGTCACTGCAAGACCTACCCTTTTTTTACCGTAATCAATTGCTACTATTCTGCCCATAAAATTTCTTGCAAATATAACCGAATATAATCGTTAATCAACTAACATCTTATGAGCTACCTCATTTGCAATATCCACTCCTTTTAACGCTTCTACTATTTTCAAAGCGAATTTTATTGCCACGCCAGGTCCTCTTCCGGTAACTACTTTACCTGAAATCAAAGCAGGTTCAATAACTTTAACAGCTCCATCCAGATGATCTTCAAATCCGGGATAACAGGTTGCTTTTTCGCCTTCAAGAATTCCCAAATCTCCAAGTACATAAGGCGCAGCACATACTGCACCTATCCATTTGCCTTCTTTTTTATACTGCAAAAGCTTTGATTCCAATCCTTTGTGTGCTCTTAAATTATGTGCACCGGGTAGTCCTCCGGGCAATACAAGCATATCTGCTTCAGAATAATCCGCATTTTCAAATAATACATCCGTCATGACAGGTATACTGTGATTTCCGGCAACAAGTTTATCGCCTGTAACCGATATCATTTTAACCGGTATTCCTGCTCTCCGAAGTACATCTACAATAGACACTGCCTCAATTTCCTCGAACCCTTCTGCGAAATGTACATATACCATAGTTTTGTGTTTTATTCAAAAGTTAAAACGTCGCCCGTTCTAACCTGGTTCATACCAAAAGTGTTAAAAAACATTGCCAAAGCGGGCAGATCAGTGCAATGCGACGGATAAACTTCTTTAATATCCAACTGCTTTATCTCTCTTATTGTCTGACGTGTAACTTCATCTGCCTTTTTAAGATGGAATCCTCCCATAACAGCCCTGACTTTTTCAATACCTGTAACCTTTTGGGCATGATTAATCGTATTAACTATTCCGGCATGAGCACATCCAGAAATAACGATCAGTCCGCCTTTTGTTCTTACTGCTACCCCGGTATCGTCAGGAATATAATCCTCAGTTCCGGCCTCATCAATAAAAGCTGTTGATTTTGATTCAAATTTATTCAGCCTGGGAATTTCACCAAGGAACCATATATTCCTGCCAAGCTGAAACGGTTTATCGGTAATATGCAGATCAAACCGCTCCTCAAAATCCGCCCTGTTAAAATCCAGACCAACATAGTCTTCATTCCTTTCTTTATGATATCTTTTTTTAAACACCGCAGGATGCGCATAAAGTGGCAGACTTGGCAAGTATTTAAACCCATTGCCATGATCCCAGTGGCCATGGCTCAATACAACAGCATCAATATCGTACAAATCTATTCCAAGTTTATCTGCATTTTTCTTAAATACGTCACCCGGACCGGCATCCAATAGTATTTTTCTGTCATCGGTTTGAATGTGAAAAGACAATCCGTGTTCAGAAAGCATACCTCTTCCCGGAGTATTGTCATTTAATACAGTAATTGTAACCATGATTATCGTTTAAAAAGTGGCAAAGTAAAGAAGAACGTAGTTCCTTTATTTTCAACCGTTTCAAACCAGATATCGCCACCGGAGTTAATCACAATATTTTTTGTGATCGCCAGACCAAGTCCCATTCCGCTGGACTTTGTTGTAAAATTCGGTTCAAACAGTTTACTCCTGGAGTCTTCAGGAATACCCTTTCCGTTATCTGTTATCTGAACACGGGCAAAGCCGTTTTCTTCAGTAACAGTCACAGTTATAATCCCTTTCCGGTCCTGAGGTACAGATTGAATAGCATTCTTAATCAGATTATTAAAGACCTGTTTTAATTGCTCCCTGTCGGCATAAACAAGAATACTTTGACTGCTGTTTTTAAGTGATACTTTAACGTTGGGTGTATCTACAAAAAGATCCACTGCCACACCGGCCCGCTCGATAATATCAACTACTTCCGGTTTTGATTCCGGCATTTTACTGAACGAAGAAAACTCTGAAGCAATCCGGCTCAGATTATCAATTTGTTCAACCAGTGTTTTGGTTGTTTTTTTGAAAAATTCATTAAACCGTTCGTCGCCCTCTGTTCTTGCCCTTTGCAAATGCTGGATACTCAACTTCATTGGCGTTAACGGATTTTTTATCTCATGAGCAATCTGTCTTGCCATCTGCCTCCAGGCCATAGAACGTTCTGAAGTGGCTAACTGTTCAGCACTTTTCTCAAGTTCATCCACGAGTCGGTTATAATCTTCAACCAGTTGGGCCACTTCGTCTCTGCCATGATAATCAATTTTTTCATTTGCTCCACGCAAGCGGAATCCTGCAAGTTTTTCACGGATTAAAAGCAGCGGTCTGGTTATTTCCCGGGTCAACAATACTGTAAGAAATACCGCTATAATGACGAATATAAGATAGATATTCAACAGAACCACAATAAAATCACTCACATCATTTGACAGTTCATCGGAACTTACAAAATACGGCAGGTTAACATAACCCAGAAAGTTATTCTCCCAGTTACTGATGGGCTGATAAGCTGATAAATAGTTGAGGCCAACCAATGATTCATTGGTCAGCACAAAAGGTTGTTTATCATATTTAAGCTTATAGTAAGATGCAGGATCTATTCTCCGGCTTATTATTTCACGCTGAAATACTTCGGGTCGGGAGGTAGCAGCCAGTCTTCCATCTGTATCGTATACATTAATATCGATATACAATGTATTGGAAAGATTCTGCAACAAAGAGGTAAACTCACGTAAATCGATATCATTAAGAGAGCTGACCTGCCCCAGATAACCATCAAGTGCCACGAGAACACTTTTATTTTTTTCCTGCAACACTTCAAGCTGCTTGTTTTTATATTGCCGTACGTTAAAATAGATGGATGTAGCCCCCACAAGCATAAAACTCAGGAGCAAAATCAGGAGTACATTTTGCCTGATCCTGTATGCCAGTGTCCGGTTGTTTTTGGATCTTTGATTAAATAAACCTGTGAAGAAAATCGCGATATACGTCAAAATGAAAAGATACAAAAACAGATAAACAAGGAATAACAGCGTATCGAATGTTGAACGCTCTGGCTTGGACAGCACAAATAACTCATTGTTGCCGGTTTTATAGAACCGGTGGATATATCCGTTAAAGACCTGAAGAACTGTATCATTCTTTACCCAGTCGCTTAATGTGTTATACTGGTAGTTTCCGGCATAATTTACCAGTTTACCATCAACATACCGTGCAAAACTGTAGTCATCATACAGGTTACTGAGATCAATATTATTGTCCGATAAAAGCTCAGGATATCCTATGCCTTTTGAAGTACTACGGGTTTCAAGATCGATAAATAAAGACACCTCATTATCCTGGCCCTGATTATATTTGATCCAGACAAAGTAATTAACGCGCCCGTTATAATTATCAAGATAGTATACATCAGATTCATTAATTTGCTCACCTATTTCATTAATCATCCCTGAAAAATAGTTGTAACAATCATTATTATCGCCATCCTCTCCCACATACAAATCTGTTCCGGGCCAGCATAATACCACCTGAATATCATATTTACGCCAAAACTCATTCAGGTAAAACTTACGAAGGTACTCCTGAAGCTGGTCTACTTTTATATCTTCTCCTGAGACCATCTGCTTTATATAGTAATCATTGAAGATCCCTTCAGTTTTATTTATAAGGTTAATTTCAGTAATTGGATCGCGCTCTTTGAGAACACTGAAAGCAAGATTCCCAAGCAAGGTATCTTCCTTAGACCTGTCTGTCTCATCCTGCGTTTGCCAAAACATAATCCACCCCAGGATACTGAACAATAGAATAATGACGAAACGGTTCATAAAATTATAACCACCGGAAGTCCTGCTCCTGATGATATATGAAGCACCAGCAATTGCAATCGCCATCAAAGCTGGCAACGTAAGATTTATATCTCTGATAAAAGTAAATAACACCGTTGATCCGGCAAGTATTGCCAACGATGAAAAAATGTATACTCTTGCATCTTTAACACAACTGATATATTTAGCAAATGCATCAACAATTAAGAACCATCCACCGAACATCAAAATAAAGATGAGATAAGCCAGTAAAGAATACATATCTACATCCTTAAGCAACTGCAATTGAAAATTGATAACCGAGTGCTCGATTACATTCACATACAATCGAATAATCTCCACAAATGTAATTCCCATCAAAATGGAGAATATCACGTTTTTGATATGAGTTAACTTTCCAAATGCAAACCTTTCCTTAAAAAGCAACGCCGACAGGATCCATAGCATCCCAAATACCAGTATCAATCCCAGGTTTTTAAATAATCCCGGCATTGCAAAAACAGAAGGTGAAAATAATTCTGTATAATTCAGCAAAACAGGATATTCCAAACCTCCAATAAACGCCACTATCAAAAAGATTATCCCGAAAGATAGCAGAATAAGAAGGTTTCTCTTTAACTTGCTTCTGATTTTGGCAATATGTAACAGGAATGCACCCCAAACAAAGAGCAGAAACAAAAGAAATGAAAAGAGCCCAACTATTTTGAAAATATTGGCTCTGGTATTAACCGGACCAATATCCAGATAACACAATATCTGGTTATCAATTCCACGGATACTTGAAGTTTTTCCAAGATTAGTAAGATATATGACCGAATGCTCCGGAATTTCCAGTTCCGGTTGAAAATAACTCTTTATAAATCTGTTTTCGATACGGTAGATAAATTCAATGGGATAAAATCCATACAGCGTTTTGGTGCCTACATTTATACTGTCCCACATACAATACGAATTGGGAAATTCGACGACAGTGTTAGCCAGGTGATCAACTTCAGTTGTATCTATAATTATCTTATTGGAGTTCCAGAAAGACATTGCTCCGTTCTGAAAACCGAACAAATAGAATTCTTTTTCCGACTGATGAAGTAATGTATTAAAGTGGTCAACATAAAATGAATCAGAAGCCAGATCCAACCGGTAAGAATTCAACAGATTTCTGAGCTCAGCTTGTTTACTCTGAATGTGGGATTCAATTTTATTTTTTACTTCTGATTTTTTGGATGGAGACAAATAAATATTTTCGGATAAGAGTCCGGTTATGATAAAAACCGTGCTCAGTACCAATAGTGTAATAAAATATTTATTTTGCTTCTCTTTATTCATGATGATAGGGTTCACCTTTAATAATGGAAAACGCCCTGTAAAGCTGTTCCGCAAACAAAACACGTACCAATTGATGCGAAAAGGTCATTTTTGAGAGGGATAATTTATAATTGCAACGTTCTTTCACTTCCTCACCAAAGCCGTAAGGCCCTCCAATAACAAATACCAGCTGTTTTATTCCGCTGTTCATACGCTGCTGAATAAACTCTGCAAAATCAACAGATCGGAGTTCTTTACCGTGTTCATCCAGTAAAACCAGAAAATCGCCCGCCTGCAAATTTTCTAGAATCAGTTTCCCCTCCTGCTCTTTCTGAACGTCTTCCGATCTTTTTTTTGATTTTTTCAGATCAGGGATTACCAGAAAATCAAAATTAATATACCGTCTTATCCGTTTAATATAAAGCTCCGTACCAACTTTAACATGATCAGAATCGGTTTTCCCTACGGTAATCAGTTTAATATTCATCAGTTCCTTTTTATGCAGGCCTTTACAAAGTTAACATTTACCCAACAACCTGCTAAAAATGCTAAATAATTTTTATTATTGCGTATTGGTATTAAATTTGCATAAGGCAAAAGAAAATTGATGAAACAAATACTTATTATACTTACCTTGGTTTTATCCGCTACATTGCTAAAAGCTCAAACGGTGGATAATCTAACCTCTGCCATTAAAATGGGAAGTGCTGGTCAACTATCACAACTCTTTAATTCTTCTGTCGAAATTGTTATTAATGATGATGATAAAATGTACACTAAACCCCAGGCTCAAATGGTAATGAGCGAATTTTTCAAAAAGAATCCACCGGTCGATTTCAATATTGCCTACGACAGTACACGGGAAGATGCACGATATTTAATCGGAAATCTTACAACAAAGAATAATAAAACATACCGTATTACTTTTTTACTTCGTGGTAAAGGCAGTACAACGTTAATCCATCAGATCAGAATTAAATAAATAATATTCCCTACACATGATTTCAAATGCATACATTGATGCACTCATTGAGCTGGCATTTAAAGAAGACATTGGCGATGGCGACCATTCCACTCTTTCATGTATTCCGGCAGATGCCATAGGAAAATCACGTTTAATCATTAAGGAAGACGGCGTATTAGCAGGTGTTGAAGTAGCTAAACTGGTTTTTCACCGGTTTGATCCGGAATTAAAAATCAATGTTTTTATACAGGACGGATCGCGCGTAAAAGTTGGTGATATTGCTTTCGAAGTAGAAGGAAAAACACAAAGCCTGCTGCAAACCGAGCGTCTGATGCTAAACATTATGCAGCGCATGAGCGGTATTGCAACGCGTACTGCTGTTTACGTGGATAAGCTTAAAGGATTACACACAAAAGTACTTGATACCCGAAAAACAACGCCAGGCATGAGAATTCTGGAAAAGATGGCGGTAAAAATTGGTGGTGGTGAAAATCACAGAATGGGGCTTTTTGATATGGTGATGCTGAAAGACAACCACGTGGACTTTGCCGGAGGTATCGAAAAAGCAATTAAAACCACTCAAAAATATCTGAAGGATCATAACAAAAATCTGAAAATTGAAGTGGAAGTACGTAATTTCGATGAACTGAATCAGGTTCTGGAAGTGGGCGGAATTCACCGGATTATGCTGGATAATTTCAATACCGGGGATACAAAAAAAGCAGTGAACATTATCAACAACAGGTACGAAACAGAATCATCCGGCGGAATTACTCTCGAAACATTACGGGACTATGCAGAATGCGGTGTTGATTATATTTCTGTTGGGGCACTGACTCATTCTGTAAAAAGTCTGGATATGAGTTTGAAAGCAATTTAGATTATAGCATAACATAAATTTTATAAAAAACACCGTAACGAAATCGCTACGGTGTTTTTCTTTATTATAATTTTTATTAATCCACTCGTTCCAGAATTCCGGCAAAACCACCGCCTTTGGCCATTTTAACGTGAAGATTGGTTCCTTTCACAACCTTTGATTCTGACAGTTTATAATCTTCGGCCATACGGTTTGCGTTCACCCCATCACTAACCATTATCAGTTTATATGTTTTACCGTCCGGCAAAAAATCAAGTGATAGCTCAAATTCGCGTTCAGTCCAGTCTGTCATGCCACCAATATACCATTTATCTCCATGTCTTCTGGCCAGTACCACATAATCACCAACATTAGCTTCAAGTACTTTTATGTCGTCCCAGGTCGTAGGAAATTCAGCAATGAACCCGGTATATTCAGGATCCCTTAAATAATTGGACGGACAATCAGCCAGCATCTGCAATGGTGCTTCATAAATCACATACATGGCAGCCTGATGGCAGCGTGTACCCTGACTCATTGGACGTTCAAATGATATACTGAAATTAATTTCCTGGGCATTTCGCATGGCACCAGGGGTGTAATCCATTGGACCGGCGAGCATACGTGTAAACGGAAGTGTCACGTCATGTTCAGGTGTTATGAGATCACTCCACTTATCGTTTTCAAGACCTTTTACTCCTTCATAATTTACAACATTAGGATACAAAGCCTCAATACCCGACGGTTTAAATGCACCGTGAAAATCTACCAGCAAATGACGTTTTGCCGCTTCACGCGCTACATTTTCGTAATATTCAACCATGAGTTGATCGGCACGTTGCATAAAATCGACCTTGATTCCTGCCACGCCCATCTTCTCATACAGATCAAGTGCCCCATTTAGATGCTGTTCAAGCGGTTTCCATAAAACCCAAAGTATTATGTCCACATTTTTTTGTTTGCCGTACGAAATCAACTCATCCAGATCAATATCATCTGTTGATTTCAAAATATCAGTTGTGGTTTTTGACCAACCTTCGTCCAGTATAATATATTCCAGCCCATACTTCGAAGCAAAATCAATATAATATTTGTAGGTTTCTGTATTGATCCCCGATTTAAAATCAACGCCGTAAATATTATTGGCATTCCACCAGTCCCAGGCCACTTTACCCGGTTTAATCCAGTCTGTCGGAATCTTTGCCCCACTATTAAGACACACAGGTAAATCGTTCTCCAGAAGGGCTTTATCGTTATCTGCAATCATAAACACGCGCCATGGCAGATCCTTTCCAGGCTTTATTTTAGCAATATAATCTGCCTCTTTCGTAATAACTACATTACGGTCTCCACCACGTTCTGCCGGTTCAATTTCCAACGGATATTGAGGATAAAGAGACGATAGTCCCATACTGCCATTTCCCTTCAGAAACATTTGCGGGTAGCCCGTAACGTCTGCCTCAGTTATTCCAATACGAATGCCATTTACAGTTGCCAGCATTGGCAGAGAACAAAACATATCACGTTTTACATCATCAATTTTCAAATCAAGATATTGTCTTTCATAATGCGAAATCAACTGATCCTCCTGGGGGAAAAGCAATGCTGAGCCAGGTTCAAAATCAAATTGCACAATTTCATTTTCAATCGCAGATTCTTTTCTGAAATCAGTTAATATGCGGTATGCCAAACCACGGTTATATACCCTGAATACCAGTGTCAATCCGTTTTTCAGAACCAATCTATCCTGATTATACTGAACGGTATGATCCGCATATTTTAACGGAACCGAAGGTTTCACATTTTGAATAACCAATCCTGTGTAAGATTTTCGAATCTTTTGTTTTTTCATCAAATCCTTACCGTTCGTAACCAGTCCAATCACTCCATTTTCAATAACTGGCTGACCATTGAATGAAACGCTCCATGTCACCTGATCCGACACATCATATGTTAGTGTAATTTTTTGGTCAGGCGACTTAATCTGATTTTCAGAGAATACCGAAAAAGATGCAATCGTCATTACGGTAAATAGTAAAAGCTTTTTCATATAAGTATTATTAATCGGTTATAGTTTCCATAAATGCGTTCCATAAGTTATCATTTTTGGGTGGATCTGCCGTTATCGTGATTTCCTTTTTCTGAACAGGGTGAATAAAACTTACTTGTCTGGCGTGCAACGAAATTCCTCCATCAGGGTTAGAACGTGCAAATCCGTATTTCAGGTCCCCTTTTATAGGAGATCCTATTTTAGCCAGCTGACTTCTTATCTGATGATGACGGCCCGTTTCCAGCTTTACTTCCAGCAAACTATAGTTTGTAAGTATAGACAATGTACGGTAACTCAGGATAGCTTTTTTAGCATCCTGACGCTCACTTTCATAAGCATACGATTTATTCTGTTTTTGGTTCCTAACCAGCCAGTGAATCAGTTTGTCCTCCGGCTTTTCTGGCTGTTGTTTCACCACAGCCCAGTAAATTTTGTCGACCTCCCTATCCTGAAAAATCTTATTCATTCTGGCCAGCGCTTTTGAAGTTCTGGCATAAATCACCACACCACTTACAGGCCTGTCCAGTCTGTGTACTACACCAAGAAAAACATCTCCGGGTTTATTATACTTAACCTTGATATACCTTTTTATTTTGTCTGCTAAAGTCTCATCGCCTGTTTTGTCTCCCTGAACAAGATCTGAAGTGCTTTTATTTATTGCAATCAGGTGATTATCCTCGTATAAAATATTTATATCCTCCATCCGGTAAACCTGAATTAATAGGACTCTTTTTTATTTGGGAAATCAACAGATTTTACATCCTGCACATAATTTTCAACGGCACCTTTAATTTCGGCAAATAAGTTATGATAGCGTCGTAAAAAACGGGGTGAAAATTCCTGATTTATGCCAAGCATGTCATGCAATACAAGCACCTGCCCATCCACCCCCGGACCAGCTCCAATACCAATTATCGGAATAGTCAGCTCTTTTGCAACTTTCTCGGCCAAAGCTGCAGGAACTTTTTCAAGTACTATGGCAAAGCATCCTGCTTCTTCAAGCAGTTTCGCATCCTCCACCAATTTATTGGCTTCGGCCTCCTCTTTTGCCCTAACGGAATAAGTTCCGAATTTATGGATCGATTGCGGTGTCAGGCCCAAATGACCCATAATTGGGATTCCGGCAGACAATATCCTGTTGACAGATTCAAGCACCTCACTTCCACCTTCCAGTTTTACAGCATCCGCATGTGTTTCTTTCATAATACGAATTGCACTACTTAAGGCTTCCTTGGAGTTCCCCTGGTATGATCCAAACGGCAAATCCACCACAACAAGCGCCGTGTTCACAGCTTTTACTACCGAACTTCCGTGGTAAATCATCTGATCAAGTGTAATTGGCAAAGTGGTCTCATTTCCGGCCATAACATTTGATGCCGAATCACCGACAAGAATAACATCTATTCCTGCATGATCCACAATTCTGGCCATAGAATAATCGTAGGCTGTTAACATTGATATTTTTTCACCGCGCAGTTTCATTTCAGAAAGGCGGTGTGTTGTTACTCTTTTTCTGTCTCCTGTAATTGCTGACATAATACATCTGTTTACGGGAAAGTAAGTCCCTGATTCGATCAACAAAGGTAAAAAAAGTCTTTATATGGATTATTCAAATTATTTTTATATCCATAAAAAAAGGGAGGCCTAAGCACATCCCTAAAGACAAAATTTCTTAATTCAATTTTTAAATCACGTATTTCATTTTTTCATAAAACGCTTAACAACAGCGTTCTTCCCATCAGATAGCTTACAAAAATAGATTCCGGGATTTAATGTTGATACATCTACAGTCTTGTTTCCAGCTTTATCCCTTATAAGCTCCTCCCCGTTTAATGAATAAATAATGATTTCACGGATTGGTTGTCCGTTACTTATTTTTAATTCGCGGTGTACCGGATTTGGATACAATGTTACGGTTTCAAAGTTGATAGATTCAACAGCCAGATTTGTTTCAGTTCGCCATATTTTAGGTGAATTATAGTTCCCAATTATGGCATTGCTTGTGAAAACAACCGTATCCATGATATCAACTGTCTGATTCATCTTTTTAAAATAAACTTTAAAATTCACTTTTTCATTTTGCGTATTACTGTAAACCATCAGGAAAACCTCATGTTTGTTTACTTCAGGAATATAAACCGACTCCTTAACTCCCCGGCATTCGCCTTCAACAAATGCAGCAATTGTAACAGAATCATTTACGACAGCCCAATCATATCGTGCCATACAGGTTATGGTCATTGTATTCTGAAAATTTGCCGGATTAACCGTCCATTCATCCTGAGCATTTATATCCAAATGACATAAGCAGAGAAACAATAAGCTTAATGTAAAGAGTTTTTTCATGATATATATTTTTTATTCCGGGCAGGAATATTCTGCCCGGAAATTTCATTTTATAATTTAATAAGTTTTATAACTGTCTCTTCCGATCCGGCCTGAACCTTAACCATATAGCTTCCTGGTGCAACGTTAGCAGAACTGTCATCTGTTCCATTCCAGGTCACCCTGTTACTATCAATCTGAATTACTTTTACAGTTCTACCGGCCATATCCTGTATTATAATTTGTTCTGCCTTTGATGGATCAACAAAGATATCAACGACTGAAGCAAACGGGTTGGGATAAACATAGATACCTGAATTTCCAAACCCTGCCCTGGCATCTTCTGTAAACAATTGCACAGGACTTTTTACAGTGCCCAGAATCTGATTTATACCCAGTTGAATTTCACCGGAACCAAACAGCTCTATTGATTGCTGCCCATTAGAAAGTTCAAAACGCAATTCCGAATCATCCCCGTTTTCTCCACCAACGGAAAGAAAATAGACCGGTACTCCGTTTACAATTTCCGGTTCAACAATGCCCCTGAAATTATCACCAGTATAAACCATGAGATTATAGTCCCTGCTGTCCATTCCGACAACTTCGGCCACAATATTCATTGAATTACTGTACTCTGCGGGTATAATGCTAAGATTACTATTTACGTTCATCACCGCTCCTTTTGTGTAAAGCGACTGCTCAGGATATAGGAATGATACATTCTCTGATGCACCGGAATAGTACATGTATCCTTTGTTTGGTTCGAGATATTCAAGACTTCCTATCCATCCCATAACCGGATCGTACATTGCAAAACGTGTTCTGCCTTTTATCAGGTCATCAGTTTGTGGTGTGTAATAAGCCAACGCATCATTAACCGGCATCATCGTCTGAGGCACGTAACCTATCCAGCTCCAGCCGGGCTGCAGAACAATCGGATAATCCGAAGTTTTGGCCGAAATACCGTAGTAGATCAGATTGTCGCTGTAGCTGTTTTTCATCATGTAAAGCTTGCCAATTTCGAGACCACCTGCTGCTGAAAGTGAGCCATTCCAGCCCAGACCGGTTACATAATTATCGAAAGCTGTCGATCCTTTTATAATATCTCCGGTGGTCGATTTTACATCTTTCATCAGACCATCAACGGAACATAATGTATCGGTTTCAAGATTGAAAGAGAGCCAGTTCCATCCGGCATCAATTATGATATCATCTTCAACATCATCGTTTGCGATAATTTCGATCGGAGTAGACGGCCTACCCATAATATCATCCGCCTGGAATATCAGTTCAGGTGTTACATTTCCATGAGTTCGGCCTGTACTGGCATCCCATACTTTAAATGTTACTGTCTCACCTTCTTTATTGGCATAAATCTGGATAGGCACAAGATAGATGTTATAATCGCTGTAATATTTCAAATTACATACGCCTCGACATTCGTCTCCAACAAAAGCGCCAACCCTGTCATCAATATCCGTTGAAACCTGACCATTAATGATCAGTTTACCAAAAACAGACATGGAATATTCAAATTCCTGATCCTCTATGCTCCATTTCACATCTTCACCTCTTACTTTCACGTTGACATTCAACTTCTCATCAAAACCATCAGTAGATGTGAGATAAACCGCTGTTTGATAGTCTCCAATATTTAATGCGCCGGATATTGTAAATTCAATATGCTTTTCACTTTCCGGATCAATGCTGCCTGACGACTCATTTACGGTTAACCAGTCCGGAAGATTTGTGATCAAAAAGCTTTCAACAGCACCACCCTTGTTATAAACTAAGACGTCGAAGGTTCCTGTTTCACCAACCATCTTTTCGGCTTCAACTTCAGATGACGACCATAAAAGATTATTCTGATGAACATAAGCACTCCATTTTGCAGGTGATGCAATAGAGTTTCCATGAAGGTCCTCAACACCAACGACAGAAATATCCAGAATACACTTTTCAATGCGCTCAGGATCAACATCAGGTGTGAGTATAATCTTATCTCCGTTGGCTGTAAAGATTACAGGCACTTCCTCTGCCGGTTTAACATCCTTAATATTTGGTGCATCATCAGAGAATGTTACCGATCCTGTAAAAATAGCCTCAGCACTGATCTTTGATGCATCAGTTTTTGAATCATGCTGTACAAGCTGATCAAAGTTATCCTTTTCATACTGTTCAAACGGGTAATATGCAATCAGCCCTGTTTCACTGCCAGTCAGCCTGTTATTGCTGTTCAGCGACAATTCATTTTCCTTAATTTCTGCATTCCAGATGCGCATCTCATCCACCAAACCATTGAAATAATGCATCACCTCACCATCAAATTCGGAAGCAGTACGCCGTTTTATTGCACCAATGAGTATTTCATAACCTGCAAATCCATTGACCTGACTATTAGTTACGGTCCACGTGATTTCACCATCAAGGTAAACTTTTGCTTCACCAATCCGTGAAACTGTCAATGCAAATTTATGCCATGTATTATCAAAAGTGTTGAATGAGGTTATTTCCATATTACCATTCATGGTTCCAAGCATGAGATGACCATTCGGTAATGCAGCAATTTCAAGACAATGTTCAGGTCTGGATTTTCCCTGTATACCACAACTGAACAATGCTGCAGTGTCAGACTGAATATCTGCCTTGAACCAGAATTCAATGGTATAATCCTCATCCTGGCTAACCGGAATCAGTGTCGCATCCAGTGAAATATAACTATCTGAACCGATATTTACCGCTTTTCCTTTGGGATCAACACTCCATTCTGCTCCATTTATTTCTGCATGCCTGTTTTCGGCAATATCCTCAGCAAGAGTTCCTGTTGCATCATCCATTGGCCAGTATCCTATTAAGGAAGGATCAGTAAATGCAGGTGCATTATACATCTCGGAATATACCACAGAAAGATTTCTGGCTTCGCTGTATATTCTTACATCATGCATATTTCCGTTCAGGAATTTAACATTTGCCAATGACGTTCCAAAATTTAAGGGCCCGTTTCCTCCATATAAATAAGTATCCGGCATATCGTGAATTATAACTTCCTCATCATCCAGATAAATCTTAAACCTGTTTCCATCAAGATCGTATACAAACGCATAATGATGCCAGTTTTCTGTATCTGTACTAACAGAACCTGATGCAGATTCCGTTCCAAGATAAGCTGTCAGACTATTTCCACCTGATATTTCCAATCCAACAGATTGATCCGGAGAACCATATGAAAAGAAAGTTCCGTCCCCTGTTGTTTTTGCCCAGAATTCAAGTGTAAACGATTTATATGAGAGGTTTACACCGGCAGGAACGGTGGCATAGGACGCTGATCCATCAAACCCGAGACTTGCCTGGTGATCGATTTCATAGCCATTCAGAACGCCCTTGACCACAAAGTTTTCTGAAGTCAGTAAACCTGTTTCTATCTCCTCACTAAATTGAACAGAGATATCTTCTCCGGCAGATAATATACCATCCGAAGGTTGCGGATGCCCAAATACAGAAGGCCTGATGCCGTCCAGAATACCTGCTTTTACATCAGAATAATTCTTGTTACCATCATTACAATAGGTTACAGCTCTTAAATCGTATGCCCTGTCTCTGAGTTCAGACATATTCCACTGCAAACGTGCATTGCTGCTGCCACTTAGACTAAACGTATCTTCAACAGCATCATTATTGGCCAACAGCGGATCATTTACCCACCAGTATAATGTTGTCCATGTAGATGAACTTTGTGGTTTATATTGGAATCCGATGCTTTTCAACCGTTCATGTTGCAGGTTATATCCATTAATAAGAACCGGCAAGGTATCGTTCATATCAGCATTTACAATCCACTGATCCAAAGGTTCAGCCAGATTAACCGGTGAACATGACGGAACAAAATGAGCTGACAATAAAACCGTATCTGCAATATCTTCCCAGAAATTGGTAGGATCAAACTGACATTGCGAATGAATTATCATTGCAAGATCATTGTATTCATCCACATCAGATTTTCCTTTATAAACTTCTACCGTTTTATAAATTGTTTTACCGGCAGGTAACAGAATTGCTTTACCTTCTGCCCCCATTGAAGTCCCATCCACATAAATTTTTGCTCCGTCAGGATTACTGGAAGGATCAGCCATTAAAATATACCATCCGTCATCGTTTGTCTCGGATGTATTGGCCAGCTCTAAGGTAAAGACTGCCGGTTCTGTTTCCGGCACACCTGAAACAAACTGCTGCGGTGCAGAAATTGAAGGTTTCTCAATCTGCATGGTAGCTTCGTTCAGCACCTCTCCTGGTTTATAATATTTCGATAAAGTAACTCCTTCATAAGGACAGGAACTTTGTCCTCCACGGGTTCTAAACACGGGCCCGTTACCCGACTGACATTCCCTGATATCTACTGTATAATAGTCGCCTGCATCTTCATCTGCCAAAACAAAACCAACGGTATTGTTTTGCGTGGTGGTTGTTTCACTGTCATGCGTGTAATCCAAATGCCAGGTTTGTTTTGTTTCGAGTCTGAACCCGAATTTATTGATAGAAAAACCCAGTTCGAGAGCCAATCCGGCATTCATTTCGTATTCAAAGGAACTGGTTTCTGTTGAATCCACACTGTTTTCGATACTGGCTTCGTAGCTGGTACCCGCATCAAACGACACATTTTCAGGAATGCCTGTTTCTGATTTGAATTTTTTAGCCTTGACTTTTTGCTTTTCGTTAAGCCTAAGCTTGCTTTCCCACTGTGCTATCTGCTGATTATAAAACCTCACGGAATCTGAATCCCACTTGGGATGGCCTTCTGCATCGTTATCAGGCATATAAGTGTACGAAAGGCCGTTATGGGGATCATCGGGCGTAGCGTCGCTGCCCCACAATATTTCATCGTCGTTGTTCGACAGGTACCTTGAATCATCCTGACTTACCACGTGCGAAACGTAATTGCCCGGATGGGAAGTAAAGAACAGGTTTCTTAACATTATTAAATTGGGTATCAAGGCATTCTCTATATGATTCTGTGTATACACAAACGTAGTCTTCACTTCCGGAGACATTCTTAAGCCTTTTCGCTGTCCAATACAATAAGTTGTACCATCAAAATCAACAGAATCCTTTAGTGTACCCTGATCCAGTGCATCACCGGGTTTAAGTACCTGCAAAAATGTAGCGAGGCCATAAATCATATTGGTGCTTCGCCCGAAAAACACATCGCCCATGTCGCCCACATAATCCGCCGATTCACTGGTACTAAAACCCTGGTTATAGGTAACCGTGGTACTTTCGCTACTTCCTGTGCCCCAGTTTAATCCGGTTTGGACTGTTACACCAATAGAATTGTCTGATTTAAATTCATTCTGAACGGAGAAAAAGGGTGATCCAGCCTGGGTAGCTATTCTAACACCAAGCATGTGTACCAGACTGGTTTCCTGCTCCCAGCCATTAATAAGATTGGTTGTGTTCACCTCTGTGGTGGTAAAACCTTCTTCGAAAAAGGCGTAGGAATTTGATCCCGGAGGGTCACGCAAAATAAAATCTACTTTGTCTGGTCCCTTTGTCACAAAATTATTCCCGGTAGGAACAGCGCCAAACACATAGCAGACCAAAGGCGCTTCGCTCCACTGGTATGCCACATTATCAACCATCAACTGAATATCCATATTATGCGTATATGGATTAGCTAGATTTGGCATTCCAGCACTGAAGCGGTAAATGGCATAGCCTTCTTCATTTAATCCAATACTGTAATTATCACTGTTAACGGCACAGTCATTCATTATGTAAACTTCGCCATCCGTAACAGGAACTTTATCTACAACTTCCGGCTGATCATTATTTTCATAGCTTTCAATGGCTACGATCAACAAACTGTACGGATTCCCCATGGTATATGACGGATGTCCGAATTTATATTCCGGCATACCATCACTTGCTGTTGATGCTATTATTAAAGGCGCATATTCACCAAGACCGTTATCATATAAAATAATGGAATCACCCAATAACGATGAACCATTTCCATTATAAACCTCCAGTTCCGGTGTATTTCTCCAAATCCAGTTTCGCTCCTGATTGTAAATCAAAACGGTATCCACTCCCACCAGTGTTTCTGAACCGTCGGGGTTTGTCTCATATACAGAATCCACCACATATTTTTCGTTGAAAACGTTTCTCAGATCAATGGTTGTTAAATCCTCGTCACGATTAAACTTATATGTTGTGTTACCTATTGATAAGGCATCTTTGGGTTTATAAACTTCCGGCAAAAGATCAATTTCAAAATTACCATCATTCGGACTTGTATAAAATGTGGTATCACGTTTGCCATTAGGTAAATTATACTGTTCGCCTAGGCTGGTCAATGTAATTTCAACTACTCCCAGATTATTCTTTGCAGGATTGTTGACAGAACCGGATTGTTTAGCCGCTTCAACCGGGCCGCCAACTACTTTCCCAATCAGCTTAACCCTGGTTTTATCGTAAAAATTAAGATTATCAATAGGTACATTAAAATAGTGCTTCAGTATATCTCCATTTGAATCTTTTCCCGGATAATAAGCAGATATAAATGTGTGTCCGTTTTTCTCTACCTCAATATAGTGCTGCCCAATAGGAACATCCACCTGATACGTACCATCCTCTTTAGTTGCCACCGGCATATTGTCAGCTCCCTTAACATAATCGCCATCAACTTTTATGTACACATCTTTTACGGGGAAATTGGTTCCTTCGTAAACAATCTTTCCTTTAACTACAAACGATGAAATATCGGTAAAATCAATTTTATTATGAACCGGAGAATTATCCCCAATAAATAATTCGATATCGGCCGGATCAAACTCATGCACACCAAGCATCGGAATGATCCTGAATGTACCACCACTTCCGTCATACCGAATAGAGGAAATCTTGTAATTGCCATATTCATCGGTTATGCCTGATACGTGCAACAGCTCTTCCGGGGGAACCTGGGTGCTCCAGATAATGGTATCGGCTGCAAAATGATTTTTATGATAATTTCCTCTGATATTGGACACATCATAAGTACTGTTTCCAAAACCTTCATCCATACGCAGATATGAAATCAAGTCTTTTTCTTCTCCTGTCAGGATACGTTTATAATCACGGTAAATATCTTCTTCAGGCCTTTCTGTATTCCAAAACCTGACTTCATCCAGATAGCCTTTATAATTATTATCACCAATACCTATAACAAATGTTGTGTCACCAGCTTCAAATCCAGTGATATTTACTGCAGTCCAACTTCTGAATCCTGCTGTTTTTGATGCCTTCTGTTGGCCATTTACAAATAAGGATATTTCAGTTGGCGATACATTGATCGCCACATGCGTCCACTGTCCTGTCGGAATTGCGTCCGACCCTGAAAGAATGGACGTAAATATATTTTCATTAACCTTTTCTGCAATTTTAACCACCGGAATACCTTCCAGAAAATATAATTTAAATGCTCCTGCAGAAAGCAAGGTAAAGTTTAACCGTTCCGGTTTGATCCACGCTTCAAAACCAAATGGCTTTGTTTGCAACGAATCAAGGTCGTTTAGTGTTTTAACAAAATATAACGGCTCAGTACTTCCATCCTGATAAATACAATGCGACGGAGAAAAATAATTGCTTTCCACCCTTATTTCCACTCCCTGAACTGCATTACCTCCCGCGAATGATGTTTTACCGCTAACGATTCCTACATTGGTTCTGAATCCTTCGGTAAATTGTTCTTCGGAATATTCGTAACTGCTGTTACATTCGGCTCGCGCAATAATTTTGTATTGATAAAGCACATTGGCATCCAGATCCTTATCAACATATTCTGTAGCATTTGGATTTGTAACGGTTGAGAGCAGAGTAAAACTGTTTGCTTTGGATGACTTTCGATAAATTTCAAAAGCATTAATATCCGGCCGCTGATCCGGGTCAACAGCCCATTCCAACACCACACGATCGTTAAAATATCCCTTCGAAGCGTCGATGCTCTCAGGAATGAATACATCCGTAAAATCAAGGCTTTTATTAAAACCCGCACTCCACGCTGACTCGCCATTATGGGTGTCATACGTACAGCTGTTAACTGCCTGAATCATATACTCATATTCAATACACGATCCGGCAGACTCATCAATATAAATCCTGACATTCGGCTGATTTTCCAATTCATCAATCAGAATAGTATTTCCGTTAACAACTCTTCTGTAAATTCTGAAACCGGTAGCCAAAGCCGATGCCGGCTGTGTAAAGTCCCAGTCAATTCTTATATTTCCGGCTTCTTCGCTTGCCGTTATATTCTGTGGATTTTCGGTACATGGCTTATTTGTTCTTGCAAGCACATCACCTCCATCTTCAAAATAGGTACAGCCGTCATTTCTGGCTTCTATGGCATATGTTACCGGTTCTCCGTATTGTTGATCCGGAACATCATAGGCATAATTTGTCGTCCCTTTATCTGTAATATCTGTAACAAGATTCCAACTTTCATCCGAAGTTTTTGAAAATATGGAATAACCATAAATGGCCTCACTGCTTTCAGTCCAGGAGAACACAAGCTTTCCATTACAGGTCTGATCATCTTCAACAGAAAAATTGCGTGGATAAGCATAAGCTTTTGATCTACCTCTGATTAATTCCCCTTCCGAAATATATATTCCCTGTACCGTGTTAAGAGGGTTGTCCGGGTTATACCATCTTGATTCGACTTTATACTCGTATTCTGTCTCTTTTTCAATACTGTTGTCCTGATAATAGTCTGCATTTGTCTGACATAATAAGGTAAAATCATACTCCTCGATGGGTGAAATTTGTCGTCTAAGTATCGCCGAGGTTCCCGAGAAAACAGATTTATCCCAATGCAGGTAAATATTATCACAATTTTCGGTTAGTGTCAAATTATAAGGTTTGACCGGATTTGCAGGATGATGCTCATTATAATGAGCCGGAATATTATATTCCACCATTCCTATACCTAAAGCATCATAAGTGGTTGAAGCAATGTTATTATTATTATTTACATCCCGGTACATATTGACTCTCAAACTGTTGAACAAATACTGATATTCAGGTATGAATGAATTTATGTCGAAAAAAGTTTTGTTCTTAACGTATTGAATCTCTGTTGAGGTTAACGCTCTGTCCCATAACCTTAACCCGGACATATAACCATAGAAAGCTTCATTATAACTAGTGTAAGGAGACAGGCCTTCGCCCAGATAACTGTACTTCTGATAACTGATTTCACTATCTCCGCTTCCATATGATATCATATCAAAACCGGTTTGCGAGCTTTTGTATGATCCATTCACATAAAGCTTTACTGTTGCATCTCCATCCTTATCGCTCGGAGAATCAAGAACCACGCAAATATGAGTCCATTTATTGTGAAAATTTGCCTCATAATAATCTGGAGTAAACTTCCAAAGCAGATCGCTGTTACTACCATCATCATTACCATCAGACACCCTAATGGCCCATTTGTCCCCTGAATGATCCTTGCTCTCAAATGCAACAAAAAAACTATTATGATCATCATCCCACTTACCATAACTATAAATAAAATAGTAGTTGCTGGCATCTTTTGAAAATTGTGGATACACCCATATATCTACTGTAAAATCTTCATCATGATAAACCTGCATTCCTCGTGTGTCATCATTTCCGTTACTTATTCTTACATATGAGTTACGTTCAAAATCTGCTGCAAAGAATGGTTCCTCCAACTCACTTGCATTGCTTATACAAGTTTGAGAAAATGAAATTGTTAAAATTGAGATGAACAATAATAGAGTGAGATAAATCCGTTTCATGGTGATAGTATTGATTAAACAGCCAAAATATTCAATTAATTAATACAAAAATAACAAAAAAGGCAATACTTAAAACTTTTTTAACATAAAATATACTTTCACACAAAAAGTATATTCAGTAAATATATTTTAGCATAAATAAATAACAAACAGATACTTGTCAATATTCAAAGGCATAAACCATGCGATTAAATTAAAAAAACGGATCAAAAATCCTTGTCAAATTTAATTTTTAATTAACCAATGCTATAACATTTATTGTATAAGTGGCATACCACCACAACACATCAATATAAAACCGACAATGATAATTAAAAACCTCTGTTTTAATCTGAAGTTTTACCTGAACTGCAAAGGACTGTTGATCCAAACCTAAATGTACTAAACCTATGTAATCTGCCTTAATATATCATCAGTCAACATTTGGTAAATACATATAAAATGTTATAATGACACCACGTAAAAATGACATGTTTTGGAAATACACTGGATTGACGCATTGATATTTATCCTTTATCTGGCAGCAATGCTGGGAGTTGGCTTTTATTTTTTAAAAAGAAACAGTTCTGATGAAGATTATTATGTAGGTGGCCGTAGAATGACTGCCAGACATGTAGGCTTATCTGTTGTGGCTACTGATGTTGGTGGTGGTTTTTCCATTGGACTTGGAGGTCTTGGTTTTACGATAGGACTATCTGGAAGCTGGATGCTGTTTACCGGACTTCTGGGAGCATGGCTTAGCGCCGCACTCCTCATTCCTAAAATATACCCTGTTGCACGAAAATACAATTTACTAAGCTTCCCTGAAGCTTTAAAACATTATTATAATAAACCGGTGGCTGTTCTTGCGGGAGTTATTTCACTAATTGGATATATCGGCTTTACAAGCTCCCAGATTTTAGCCGGTGCAAAACTGGCTACTGCTACATTTCCTGCTATAACTATAATTGATGCTGTACTAATAATGGGAATAATAGCTGCATTATACACTGTAATGGGAGGTATTAAGGCCGTAATTTACACCGATACCATTCAGTGGATCATCCTGATTTCAGGTTTATTTTTGATAGGTATTCCCTACGGTTATTACAGACTTGGAGGATGGCAGGCTATTCAAAACAATATTCCGGATCATCTTTTTTCATTGACCAACATCACATTTATGCAATTTTTCAACTGGCTCATTACCATTGTTCCCATCTGGTTTGTAGGCATGACACTTTACCAACGCATATATGCCTGTAAAGACGAAAAAACAGCAAAAAGAGCATGGAGAATTGCAGGATTATTTGAGTGGCCTGTTATGGCTTTTATGGGAGTGATCCTGGGATTATTTGCCCGTGTAGCATTTGAACAAGGTTTATTTTCAACCTTTGGTTATGCACCAGGTAATGAACCCGACCCTGAACTGGGTCTGCCTTTATTTCTGGCCCACATTTTACCGGTTGGACTCATGGGACTGATGATGTCTGCTTATTTTTCAGCTATCATGTCAACTGCTGACAGCTGCCTGATGGCAGCCTCAGGTAATCTTCAAACCGATATTATAGGAGCGTTTTCAATAAAGCATACTAAAAATAATATTAAACGCTCCCAGTTAATTACACTGATTATAGGCACTGTTGCTATTCTACTTGCTACTACCATGCAGAATGTACTTGAACTTATGCTATACTCTTATGCGTTTATGGTATCAGGTCTGTTTATTCCCGTTCTTGCAATACTGATTCTACAAAAACCATCAACTTCTGCGGCATTCTGGAGCATGGTAACCGGAGGATTTACCACATTGATGCTTATTGTGTGGGACCTGAAATTACCTTTAGGCCTTGACGCTAACTTTTTCGGTATTGCGATATCCACCATAGTGTTCATAACGGTTCAACAATTCAACTCAAATAATGGTAATGCAACAAAACCTATAATAGATGAGTCCACTAAAAAATAGATTAATGTAAAACTTGTGAGGATAATTTATTTTTAGCTCCCAGACTTTTGTTGACTACAGACCAGCGGTTTGAACAATAAGTACTTACAGACCTTGAACAGCGTAAAGCATCAGTCTTAATGGATTGAGTTTAAACAAACAAATTGAATAAAAAATTAATATATTATGGCATTGTATGTTTTAAGCATTCAAATTCTCAAAATATATAGAATTATAAATCAAATAAATTAGCACAAATGGTCCTGTTATTATTCTATCTGTTTCTGGCACTGTTCATTTCCGCAACCTGTTCTGTTATGGAAGCGGTACTGTTGTCAACCCCCTTGTCGCATATTAATGTTAAGGCAAAAGAAGGAAAAGCATTTGCTCAGTTATTTCTCAAACAGAAGGATAACATCGACCGACCTCTTTCTGCCATTCTCTCACTTAACACCGTTGCTCATACAGTAGGGGCTGCCGGCGTTGGAGCGCAGGCAACTGCCATCTTTGGAGAAACTTACTTTGGGCTTATCTCTGCGATACTAACAATACTTATACTCATTTTCAGTGAAATTATTCCGAAAACCATCGGAGCCACCTACTGGAGAAGTCTGGCCAAACCATCTGCACATATCATACAGGGAATGATATTTACAACTTATCCGTTAGTTCTCTTTTCGGCTTTACTTACAAAGTTGATTTCAAAAACAAAAAAATCCCAAACCATCAGTAGGGATGAAATATCAGCACTTGCCGTTATTGGTAATCAGGAAGGCATATTTACAGATACTGAAAGTAAAATACTGCAGAATCTTATCCATCTTAAAAATATGAAGGTAAGCGAGGTAAGAACTCCCCGTGTTGTTCTGACCTCTGCCAATGAAAACATGTCATTATCCGCATTTTTTGATAAACGCGAAGAATACAGGTTTTCCCGCATTCCCGTTTATTCCAAAAATATAGAGAATATTACTGGTTATGTATTTCGTCAGAACGTATTTGAAAAAATAGCCGAAGGTGAGACAAAACTGGCTCTCAAAGATATTCGAAGGGAGATAACCATCGTACCTGAATCCATGGCATTGATTAACGCCTGGGATATCCTTCTTGGGCGTAAAGAACATCTTGCCCTGGTTGTAGATGAATTTGGTGGCACAGAGGGTATCATTACAATGGAGGATATCATAGAATCCCTTTTAGGATTTGAGATCATAGATGAAAAAGATGAAATAAACGATATGCAGAAATTCGCAAAAGAACGATGGAAAAGAATTAAGAGTCTGAGAAACAAGCATAATAAATGAAAGTCTTAATCGCAAAAATTACCTTCAACTAATTCAGGGATGACACTATTTTAGTTTTGAATTATATATCACTTTATCGGAGGTTTATTTCATTACAAATTCATTTCCTTTTATAACTTAATCACTGTTGTCCGGTCAAAAATAAATATGAAATACAGATTCTTCGCTTCATTTTATTACGCTCAGGATGACAGCCAGACAGGTTCATTGAGGGCTGGTGGATGGGTTGGTTTGCGAATGATTCGCAAACCAACCCATCCACCGGATCGAACGCTATTATATACCTGTCATTCCGGGTGAAGCGAGGAATCTCTGAAGCTTTAAGCGGTCAACAGTTCAACTTAAATTAAAAATTGCTAACTTTATAACTATTAACCACCTTCACTTTACTTGCATTAAATAATTAATTTATTTATGCCTTATGAACAGTTGGCTTACCATAAATCCTGATAATCAGGGAAATCAACATTTACTGTTTTACTTATTGGCACTGGTAACAGTTGTTGTAATAATTACTGCATACGGTCTTCGTAAAAAAATTCCGCTGACTCCGCTAATATTACTTTTATTTTCCACTTTTTTATTTTCAATCCTTGGCGGCAAACTTTTTTCCTTTGGTTTTGATGAATGGTTGAACATTTTAAAAACCCATCAGATTCCCGAAACCAGAAACAAGACCATTCTAGGATATCTTATTTTTGGAGTTATAGGGTTTTATCTGACCCGATATCTTTTAAAATTCAAATATCCGGTTGGTACGGCCTTCGCTTTTGCGTGGCCTGTTGGCTTAATCGTTACTAGACTTGGCTGCCTGACAGGTGGTTGCTGTTATGGCAGTGTTACACATTCTGTCTTAGGTATCTCATACGCTAAAGGTTCCTTGGCATATAATTCCCAGCTATTTTCCGGTCTGATCCAATCAAACCAAACTGTCTCACTTCCGGTCCATCCGGTTCCGTTGTATGAGATAATATATTGCGTATTAATACTTTTTATATTGTATTCCTTTTACAAAAAAAGAATATTAAAACATGAGAGTAGCTTATTCTTTTTATCCATTATTCTATATGGCATATTCCGGTTCTTTGAAGAATTCATACGACCTGGCCAAACCGGAATTTTAGGATTACAAAAGGCACAGGTAATTTCTATTATATTATTTATCCTGTCAACAGGGTTTGTTTTCATTGCAGAGAAATACAGAAAAGGCAATAAGGAATCTGAGAGATTGGTCACTGATATCAACAGGTATATTTTTGTGCTCTCTGGTTTATTGCTCCTTTTAATTTATGTGTCAAACTGGCTCACTTTTACTGAACTGGTATTCCTTCAGTTATTTAGCTATGCTGCACTTTTTATCACTTCTATGAACGTAGTTCAAGCGCTTAAAATAAAGGTTGCTTATGCACTTCCATCTCTTATGGTATTCATGGCATTTTTATTTATGTCTCAAACATTAAGTACTCCCCTGGATTCTGTCTTTACTTCCAAAAAATATTTTACAATTGGTGCAGGAGGCAATTATGGACTGGAGGAAGAAATCTGTGGTGACGTCAATGAATATAGCGCCTTTGGGATGAATCTTGAATATACGAACGAATACAAAAAAGATAAAAAGTTTTCTTTTGGTAGTCAGCTTTATACAATTAATTATGACTATGCAAACTATTTGGGTTTTACCCCCTATGTGAAATGGGACAGTAGATTCATTGGTGGTAAGCTGGGAATAAATCTAAGCTATCTGGAAACTGAATATAAAAGCTCAGGAATCATACCATCTCTGGCACTAAGAATTGGACCAGAAAATGTCTTTTTTGCAGATGCCCACTATGCAGACTATTTACCCGGTGAGTTGCCGGCCTTTCAGGCTGGAATTGGAATAGGACTCCGAAATCATCCGGGAAATTATGTGCGTCTTGGTATCAGTGAGGCTGGATTTTATCTGAATCCTAAATTTATGCTGAATGATAATTTCAGTTTGGATCCGTTTCTGGCATACAGCACAGCAACCAATTATCAGTTGGCTCTGAGAATTCACTATACATTTTATGAAAAGTAAACATAAAAAAACCTGCTTAGTACAAAAGCAGGTTTTTTATTTATTATTCTGTCTCCTTTTCAATTAATGCTTTAATCTGGCTGTTTGGCAAATGTGGTAAATGAGGATTAATTACCTCACCATCTTTACCTACAAACACATAATGCGGAATACCGGATATTTCGAATTTACCGCACAAATAATTCCACTCATCTTTTGAAACCCGGTAATGTTCACCCTTTATGTCAGGAATCATATTATTCCACGTATTTTCAGGTGAAGAGGGACCGGTAATATACACAAATGCCACTTTAGATGTATCTATTTCTTCCTTTAGTGGCTTGATCCTTTCAATGCCTGATCGGCAAGGCCCGCACCAGGTAGCCCAGAAATCAACATAAACTGCTTTTCCTCTGTACTTTTTCATAATGGCTTCAAACAATTTGTCGCCCTCTGTTTCCGGCACATCGTTAACAACAAAACCGGATTTATTTTTTTGCGACTCAATTTTCCGAAGGGTTGCCTCATTGGAATAAGCAATGTAATCTGAGATAAAGTCATTATTTATATCACCTTGAATCTTTTTAAGCTCTCTTACAGTTAAAGGCGTCATCTGTGATACTACATTACGCAAAACATCCTGAGAATACATAATGTCATTAGTTAATCCCTTTTCAATGCCAAGATGCTCCTTAATAGCCTCATTCCGTAAAGTATTTCTATCCCTTGTTATATAATATTTACCATACGGCTCAAGCTTTTTTTGAAAGGCCATAACTGAATCTCTGTTTTCCATAAAAAATGTAGATACCACTCTAAGGGGTTCACATTCTTTATATCTGTTATAAATATCAATTAATTCCTGATCCTCAGGAGAAGGTTCTATTCTATTTTTTTTCAACTTCTCCACAATATTAGTAAAGTAAATCTCGTCTTTTTCTGGAACTGCCAATGTATCTTTGTATCTTTCTATCATCTCCGTCCATTTTTGGGGAGGAATACTCCTGTACGTTTTAACCTCCGGCAAATTATCAGCTTTTTCTCTGTTTTTAATAAATTGAATTATCTTTTTCTCATTGTCAGTAAATGTCCCACTATCTTCAATCAAATCATTGATACATTCAGAATAATTCGTTGAAATCCATACCGGAGGAATTAAATCACAATACATCACTCTGTTAATGAAAAAATAATACTCGAATGTCATTGGTCCGAATTTATCATTCAGGATTTCATCTGTAAGAAAATCAAAATATCCGGCTGGCAAAGGCAAGTTGTCAAGGTTCAACTGACGTTGTGAACGCGGTATATTATTTTTCTCCCTATATGCCGACTCATAATAATTATCATAAAAAATCATTCTCCCAAGATAGCTTTGATCAATGTCTCTTTTCTCAACCATGTTGGCTTTCAGGCATGTATTGTATTGTTTTGATATAGTTTCAAATTTCTTTAAATCTTTATTCCTTACGTTTTGTATATACACTTTGTATTGCTCGGGCGTAATTTTTAATATGGTATCCCGCATCTCGTAATTATTCCATCCATGAACATCATAGAACAGATCAATATCACTATTTACCCTGGCCAGTTCTCCCATGTATTCTGCCTTATCAGAAGCCGTGCCAATTGCGTGAAAAAGTGATTTTCCAGGTTCAATAAAAATTTTCCTGTTCTCCCTAACAAAACTATTATTCAACATTAATTCCGTTGGACAATACACGGGTATTTTCTTGCTGAATGTACCATCTTCCTGGATGGTCACAGTATATGAAACCTGATCACCTAAAATAACATTATTGTGATAAATCATGAAAGTTCTTCTACCAATTCGTGGTGTATAATTCAATATTACACCACTGTAAGTTACCGTGTCAATTTTAAACAGAGGTTCGTCAAATGGCTTGTTATCCGTAGGCTGGCGTTTTTCTGCAAGGACATTTTCTCGCACCAGTACATTCATATCCATTACCGATTCTCCTATATATAGTCCCTCTTTAGTTAACCTGTAAAAGATTTTTTGCTCTGAATCATCTTTCGCTTTTAAAACGAGCTCTCCTTTTTTCTTTTTCAGGTTAAGGGGACCATAATCCCAAACTTTACTTTTATAAATTACTATATTATTATAAAAGCCAATATTCCACAAATGGCTCTCAGAGTCGAACCAGTCACCATAAAGCGCCTCAGGCAGTGGAAAGACATTTTTTCTATCTTCCAAACGAATATCATAAATAAACCAGCTTCCACTTTCATTGGCTTCACCATAATCAAATGCCTTTACTGACTTATCAAGAGCTGGAAAAACAAGTGAATAGGTTACCTTTTCCGTTTTATCCTGTGTATTTTGTTTAGACACTTCTATTCCGATACTATTGATCAGGAATAGTTTTTCATCACTTCCAACAGGTTGGATGTAGGTTTTACGCGGAATTGCATACCACCCTCTTCCCTTATAGGTTTGAAAAGAAAAGTCTATAACAGTACTATCTTTTGTAAGTGTAATTTTTCGAACAGACAAATCCTTTACTGTGGACAAACCAACCACAGGATCATTAACAACAACCTGTGCAAACACAGGAAAAGAAATTAAAACAATAAATAATAACGGAAGAATTCGTTTCATGATTTTGGGGTTTTAGAATAAACATTCAGGTTATTTATGTAAAATGCTCAGAAGCAGATTAGTACATTCATCAAATATATTAATTATTAACGGCTTAAAAAATAGTTAAGGTATTTTACGCTTGATATTTTGTAATAAAAATAAAACTTCTATATTTGTTCGTAATTTTACGAAATACGAAATGAAAGTATCAATTTTCACAGAAGAGCAGACACAGACAGCAAGATATGCCAAGGCATTAAGTCATCCGGTAAGGATATATATACTTGAATTGCTCTCGAAACAGGCCTGTTGTTACAGTGGTGATTTAAGTGATGAACTTCCAATTGCCAAATCGACTTTGTCACAGCATTTGAAGGAACTGAAAGAAGCCGGGCTTATACAGGGCGAAATTGAAGCACCTAAAATAAAATACTGTCTGAATAAAACAGCATGGCATGATGCCAGACAATTGATAGAAACTTTATTTAATAAAGAGATACAGACAAACGATTCGTGTTCAACCGAAAAATAAAAACAAAATGGATATTAAAGTATTAGGTACCGGCTGCAAAAAATGTAATATGCTCGCCAACGTTACAAGGGAAGCCGTGAGACAGTCAGGCATTGATGCTACCGTTACTAAGGTAGAAGATATTGTTGAGATTATGCAATATGGCGTTATGACAACGCCTGTTCTGGTTGTAAATGGTGAAATTGTAACCAAAGGAAATGTACCATCCGTAAACGAAATTATTCAAATACTGCAAAGCAAACATAGAAACTGATGTATAAACGTCTTCTATTCTTCTTTTCCTTATTGTTGCTTTGGGTGGTTTTCTTTACAAAACTGCCTTTTATTGACTACACTCCGTTGATGTTAAAATACCCGGAATGTTGCTCAGGACAAACAAACCTGTTCGTTTACATCTGCGACTATTCCCTGTATGAGATCATTGGAATGAACCCAAACAGGTTTTATACGTCTGCTATCCGGTTTTTTATTTACGAAGCCCCCAAAATCCTGCTACTGCTTGCCATGGTGGTATTTGTAGTAGGATTTATACAATCCTGGTTTTCACCGGAAAAAACACGAAAAGCACTGGAAGGAAAGCCGCTGTTTGCCGGAAACATTTTTGCCTCCGTTCTTGGTATCTTTACACCATTCTGTTCCTGTTCTGCCATTCCACTTTTTATCGGATTTATTGAAGCTGGCATTCCCATTGGCGTAACCTTTTCCTTTTTAATTGCGGCTCCAATGATCAATGAAGTAGCACTTGTATTGCTGGGTGGTTTATTTGGATGGAAAATTGCAGCCATATATGTCGGAACCGGACTTATCATAGCGATAGTTTCGGGATTTATAATTGAAAAGCTTGGCATGAAACGCTATGTTGCCGACTGGGTTTTTCAGATTAAAGGTCAGCAGCAAACCATAGATAACAGAAAGCTTCAGTTAAGCGACAGGCTCAATGCCGGATATAACCTGGTAAAAGAAATCATAAAAAAAATATGGGTTTACATTTTGATAGGAATTGCGGTTGGAGCCGGAGTTCATGGTTACGTTCCCGATGATCTTATGGCAAATATCCTGGGAGCACAAAACTGGTATTCCGTACCATTAGCTATTCTGGTTGGCGTCCCGCTATATTCTAATGCTGCAGGCATTATTCCTATTGTCAGTGTACTGATAGAAAAAGGCGTTTCCATGGGAACTGCACTGGCATTTATGATGTCCGTTATTGCACTGTCATTTCCTGAAATGGTAATCCTTAAAAAAGTTTTGAAATGGCAATTCATCGCCATTTTCATAGGTATTGTTGCCACAGGGATTATGCTGGTAGGCTTCATTTTTAACTTGATATTATAAATATAACACATATGAAAATTTTAATCTTATGCACAGGAAACAGCTGCCGTAGTCAGATGGCACATGGTTTTCTTCAATCTTTTGATCCCGGATTAACAGTGTGCTCTGCCGGCACCAACGCTTCGGGTAAATTAAGTAGCAAAGCTGTAGAAGTCATGAAAAAGGCAGGTATTGACATCAGTCACCATACTTCTGATTCAGTTGATAAATATCTGAATGACGAATGGGATTATGTGATAACTGTATGCGGCGGGGCCAATGAAACCTGTCCGGCTTTTTTAGGCAAGGTTAAACACCGTTTACATATCGGGTTTGATGACCCATCACATGCCACCGGTACAGATGAATTTATTTGGAGTGAATTCATCAGGGTCAGAGATGAAATTAAGGAAGCATTTTATAATCTCTATATCAATGAGATAAAACCACAACGTTAAATGGAATCATCTGAAAGAAGAATAGGTTTCTTTGAAAAATACCTGACACTTTGGGTCGCTCTGTGTATTGCAACCGGAATTGCCATAGGGCATTTCACCGGTGATACCATAAAATTTCTGAGTGAGCTGGAAATCTTCAACGTCAATCTGCCGGTTGCCATCCTGGTATGGCTTATGATCTACCCGATGATGTTGCAGGTGGACTTTTCGAGCCTGAAAGATGTGCGAAAAAGACCCCGGGGCTTGATTCTTACACTGGTCATAAACTGGCTGATCAAACCTTTTTCGATGGCATTCTTCGCATGGATCTTTTTCTCCAAGATTTATTCTGCTATTATTTCCCCGGAAATGGCAGGTGAATATATTGCCGGAGCCATACTGCTTGGTGCAGCGCCCTGTACAGCAATGGTCTTCGTTTGGAGTTATCTTACCAACGGTGATCCCAACTATACACTGGTACAGGTTTCTGTAAATGATCTGATCATCCTGATCGCCTTTGTACCTATCGTTGGATTACTTTTAGGGATCACCAATATTACAATACCCTACAATACACTCGTTGCAAGTATTATTATTTTCGTGGTCATTCCACTTCTTGCAGGCTATCTCACCCATAAGGTTCTGATACGAAAGAAAAGCGAGGCCTGGTTTACATCCAGTTTCCTTCCGAAATTCAAACCCGTTTCCATTATCGCATTGTTAGTTACCCTGATCCTGTTATTTGCATTTCAGGGATCTACAATTACACAAAAACCGTTAATAATTCTGCTTGTAGCTGTACCACTGGTTATTCAAACCTATTTCATATTTTTTATAGCATGGTTTGCTGGACGCTTTTTAAAATTGCCTCATGCCATATGTTCGCCGGCTGCCATGATTGGCGCCAGCAACTTTTTTGAACTGGCCGTAGCCGTTGCTATTGCATTGTTTGGTCTGCAATCGCCTGCTGCCCTTGTAACCGTTGTGGGTGTTTTGGTTGAGGTGCCGGTTATGCTTTCACTTGTTGCACTTGCCAATAAATGGAGATATTAAAAAAGGGATTGTTTAACTAAAAATCAATCCCCTTTAAGAATATATTTTATCATTTTTATTCTACTGTAACCGATTTAGCCAGGTTTCTGGGTTGATCCACATTTCTACCCAGTTTTACAGCTATATGATATGAAAATAATTGCAACGGAATAACAGACAATAAAGGCGTTAAGGCATCATGTGTTTCAGGAACTTCTATCACATGGGTAGCTAAATGTTTTATCTGCTCATCATCTTCTGTAACTACCGCAATAACAATTCCTTTTCTTGCAATTACTTCCTGAATATTACTGACAACTTTTTCATAATTTACATCCTTTGCCGCGACAAAAACGACCGGAAGTTTCTCATCTATCAATGCAATCGGACCATGTTTCATTTCTGCCGCTGGATATCCCTCTGCATGAATATAGGATATTTCCTTCAGTTTTAAGGCACCTTCCAATGCTACTGGGAATTGAATTCCACGTCCTAAATAAAGTGAATTAGTCGCTTCGGCATACTTTTCTGCAAGTTCTTTTATATGATCGTTCTGCTTCAGCAACAAACGAATCTTATCCGGCATATTCCTTAAGCCAAGTGCCATTGCCTGAAATGTATCTTCATCAATAGTGCCTTTACGTTGTGCCAGCATCAGTGTCATCATTGTAAGCACGGTAATCTGACTCGTAAATGCTTTTGTTGAGGCTACACCAATTTCCGGTCCGGCGTAAGTATAAACCCCGGCATCTGTCTCACGTGATATACTTGAACCAACTACGTTACAAATACCAAGGACAGTGGCGCCAGCTTTCTTAGCCATACGAATTGCCGCTAACGTATCAGCGGTCTCACCACTTTGCGTGATAGCCAGCACAACATCATCTTCCGTTATAATTGGTTCACGATACCTGAATTCTGAAGCATACTCCACCTCCACAGGAAGTTTGGCGTATTTTTCAAATAAATATTCTCCAACCAAACCGGCATGCCATGATGTTCCACAGGCAATTATGATTAAGCGGTTTGCCTTTTCAAGTTTCGGCATCACCTCCCTGATTCCGCCCAGGCGTACCGAACTTCCATCAGCAGCTACACGTCCCCGAATAGTATCGAGAACAGCTGTTGGCTGTTCAAATATCTCCTTTAACATGAAATGGTCAAATCCTCCTTTGTCAATATCATTAACATCCATATCCAGTTTATGGATCAAAGGAGTCATATTCCCATTTCCATGAATATTTTTTAATTGTAAGGAATCATTGGTTAAGATTACGATATCATCATCATCCAGATACATTACACGTTTGGTGTATTCAATAATAGGTGTTGCATCTGATGCCAGAAAATATTCATTATCACCAACACCAACAACAAGCGGACTACCTCTTCTGGTAGCAATCAACTTATCCCCTTCTTCTTTACAAATAATAACCAATCCAAAAGCACCGATTACTTTAGCAAGAGCAGATCTTATCGCTTTCTCAGCAGATATGTCCTCGCTCATATACACATATTCAATCCAGTTTACCAGAACTTCTGTATCTGTCTCACTTTTGAATTTATAGCCTTTTGATAGAAGAAATGTTTTAAGTGTATTATAGTTTTCAATGATTCCGTTATGAATAAGTACAAATTTTCCATGCATTGAAATATGTGGATGTGCATTTATATCATTCGGCTCTCCATGAGTCGCCCAACGCGTATGACCTATCCCAATTGTACCTTCTGTATCCTTTCCCTGCAAGGCTTCTTCGAGTGCTGAAACCTTACCTTTTTTCTTGAATACACCAATATTTTCTTTATTATACAAAGCAATCCCTGCCGAATCATACCCCCTGTATTCCAATCTTTTAAGTCCGTTTATCAAAATAGGGCAAGCATCCTTTTCTCCTATATAACCAACTATTCCACACATAAAACCAAGGTTTAGTATCTTGTATATACAATTTCCAGTTTTAAATTGTCATTCGCATTTGTTAAACCTTTCAAAAACGCGAATCCTGGATTATTTCTGTTTCCAGCTACTGAAAGGATCAAGTCATCCGGATTTTCTTCTTTCCTGTCCAGAATATCTTGTATATATTCAGCAATATTAAAAACATAAGTATATGAATCAGTTCGAATGCCATACGTATAAGTCGCATTTTGTGATACATATACGGCCTGATCCGGAATATAGGTAACGTTCCCGATAGTATCCCTTCCAAGTGTGTCCCTTCTTAAATACAGTTGATACGGTGCCATATATTGACCCTGATCCTGAATGTTTTTATCAACATTTAAGGTCAGTTTCGCGCTGTTTATGGCAATTCTTGCACTATCTTCACCTGCAAGGGGTTTAAAAGCATCCAAATCATATACCGAAGGAAACCTAAGTCTGACTTTAGAGATATTAAGTCCCTGAACATACAATACACTTGGTTGTAACGTATTTTCATTATAGGAGAAATCATAGTTCCCATAATCTTTTCGGATCACATTAAACCGGGGACATTGATTATTAACCACAATACTCTGAACAAAATAAAAAGAAGTATCCCTTTCAGGATATGTAATCACGGTATCTTCGCCGATAATTGCCCTATGTGCAGGATTATAATGGTAAACCAGGTTCAAAGCACTAAAGTCAGTATAGCTAATTGTTGTAGAGGTAGTACTCAAATACGGATAAATATACATCATGGCCTTTGTACTAAAGGTAGTTTTTATATAAACCCCTTTGAACAAATCCCTGAACTTATCAACATTATTATATACATCGTCATAATTATCAATAATCTTCTGACCAATTGATTTAGATAGCGGTATTGAAATATGGTGAATATATCCGTTTGCCCATCTAACACTATCAGGAATGGTAAAGTCAATGGTCTGGGTTTGTTTTTCACCTATCTTATCATCTTCAGAATAATAATCTGCCGGATTCTCATCCGAAAAGTAGTCCTCACTGTTTGACAAAAGTTTGTTCAGTTCATAAACCTCAAAATAATGCAGTGCCGTTGAATCACCATAATAACCGTTTTGTAATAAAACCAACAACACACTATCCAACACCAACACACTATCAGGACTGGACTGCTTCATATCAAGTTGATCGTACCAAAATTCCATGGCAATATCTCCTTTTACACTAGCGGCTTCCTGAAGTTCCGTTGTATAGCCTCCTAACATAAAATAGTCATTCCCCTTGATTCCACCATCAGTTCTCATTGTATGTGCGGCAGGTTTAAAACTAAATGCTTTAAAAGGAATTGAATCTACATACGCTACATTGATTTTATCTTTAAGCGGACTTATGGAACCACCAATGATGTTTTGATCCTGGGTACAACCTGTAATAGTAGCAATAACAATTAATACTAACAGTAAGGGTTTAAAATTCATATATATTTTTTCGGGAATAACGTTTATATACGGGTTTCTATACACTAAAAGGCGTTAATTTAACTTAAAATTTCATCGTAAAAACTATCATAAGCCTGAATATAGGACTCAGGTGACTGATAACCAAGGAATTTCTTATTTTCAGTATCAATGAATTTTTTTACATTCTTATTTATGTTTTCACTTCCCTGAATTACAGCATCAGAATAATGAATTGCCAGCTTATTCAGGTTTTCATAGTCAGGTTTTTCAACCAGACTTAAATCCTCCGGTGTTACACCAGGCATTAAAATCTTTTCTTTAAACAATTCTCTGAAAGTATTCTCAAATGGATTATCATATATCGAATATACCATTTTGGAATGCTGAAAGAACGGATCATCATGATAAGACTTCTTAATATATAAAGGCACCAAAGCCGACATCCAGCCATGACAATGAATGATATCCGGTGACCATCTTAGTTTTTTTACCGTCTCAAGCACTCCCCGTGCAAAAAATATGGCACGTTCGTCATTATCTTCGAATTCCTTCCCTTCATCATCAGAAACAATGGCTTTGCGCTGAAAAAAATCCTCATTATCAATAAAATACACCTGTAGTCTAACAGCCTGAATGGAAGCTACCTTTATAATCAATGGATGATCGGTATCATCTATTATCAGGTTCATCCCGGATAAACGAATTACTTCGTGCAACTGATTTCGTCTTTCATTAATCAATCCATAACGTGGCATAAATGTCCGAATCTCTTTTCCTGCTTCCTGAATACCTTGCGGTAAATTCCTACCAATTACTGATAATTCTGACTCGGGCACATAGGGAGTAATTTCCTGAAAAATAAATAGAACCTTTTTTGCTTCCATACTTTGTTGTTGAAAAGATCGCACAAAATTACTAAAAATATTCTATTAATTCAATTTAACATTAACATGCCACAGAATCAAATTGCTGATTCTAAAAGGGATTTGAATATAATTAACAATTCATGTAAAATGTTAAACTATGTTGTCATCCCATTACTTAATTATTAATTCACATATTTTTGACAATTCCGATTAAGAATAACATTATATTTGGATTCTGCTAAAACAATTAGTATGGATATTTCCGGGAAATGGTTCTTTAAAGAAGAATTCGAAACAGGAGTCTGCAATGGAGAAGCAAAGCTTTTTCAGGAAGACAATAAGCTTTGGGGTGAAATTGAAATGACCGAAAACATTAAAGGTCAGTCCCCTCTGCACCTGATTCAAAAACTTGCCGGCATTGTGCTGGATAGGAAAATTGTTCTGAAAGGAACATCTTATAAAATTTTGAACGGAGGAGATTTCCGTACAGAATACTCACTTGACAACTGGGAAGGAAATATAAACAGTGAAGGGAAGATTATTGGTAGTAGTATTGATCAGGAAGGAACCTGCGGTATTTTTGTTATGGAAAGAAACAAATAATTAATTCTGTTTCGTTATGCCAAACCCTTTAAATCAGATAAAAATAAACAACAACTGGTATGATCCGGCATATTTTACCGGATCTGCACCTTCCGGCATTTTTAAATCGGACACTTTCAGTACTGAAGTGTATAACTTCTTAAAGGAATGGTATAGTCAGAATGACGTAATCTATGTCAATACATCCGGATCCACCGGATCACCTTCAACCATTGAACTGCATAAATCAATAGTATTTGCTTCGGCTTTAAAAACCTGTTCAATTTTTAAACTTACAGGAAAAAGTACCGCACTCCTTTGTTTGCCTGTCAATTATATTGCAGGAAAACTGATGTTGATCCGGGCCATTGCGAGTGGCATGAACCTTATAATTCAGAAACCTGACAGTAATCCTTTAGCAAGGCTGGATGAAAAGATTGATTTTGTTGCCATGACACCTATGCAATTAAAAAAATCCATTGAAACGCCGGATTATTTAAAGAAGACCGAGGTAATACTTATCGGCGGTGCTCCATTGGATAATTCCACCCACGATATGCTGAATGAGTTCGATACAAGGATTTACCAGTCATATGGAATGACAGAAACAGCAAGTCACATCGCATTAAGACCACTCAACCATACAGAAATTATTCATCCATATGCGGCCATCCCAGGCGTTACTTTCAGTATCGACCACAGAAATTGTCTCTTAATCCATGCACCTCATGTATCAGATTCCCCAATAGTGACTAACGACATCGTTGACCTGGTTGATGATAATCATTTTTACTGGAAAGGCCGATTTGATTTTGTAATAAACACTGGCGGGGTAAAAGTATTTCCAGAGGATATTGAATCAAAATTAAAAGATTTAATCCCTTTCCCATTCTATATCAGCAGAAAACCAGACAAAAATCTTGGCGAAAAGCTGGTTATAATTATTGAAAAACGAAATTCCGAAACCTACAGACAACTTAAGAAGAAGATTGAATCTACGCTTGATGTGTTTGAAAGACCACGTGAAATCATAAAAGTTGAAAAAATACGTTTCTCTGAAAGTGGGAAAGTAATTAGAGACCACTCACTTTAATTTAAAATTAATTCTACATTATCATTCATTGCTGTTAATATTTTTAGTATTTTTGGCAAGAGTCTGTAAAAATTTATAAACATGGGCCTTTTTGGAAATAAATTTCCCGACACAGAGAAGATTGAAAAACAGGATGCGGAACACAAGCGTCTTTACCAGGAAGTACTGGCAACAGCTAATTCAGAAGATCTAAAGGAATATCTGGAATTAAAAGATGAAGTCTCTTCTCCGGAATTTGTAAACGAAAAACATCGTGTTACTGGTTTAAAATGGAAATCAACCAAAGAATATTCCAGGCTTAAAGAATTTAACAAGTTAACTAAAAATAAAGATTTAAAAGCTTATTTTGAACTTAAAGATTCAGATGAGTTAAAATCGTACCTTGAATTTAGAAAAACAGATGCCTATAGGGATATAACTGACAAGAAAAAAAGGAAAGCATCTGCTGATCTTGAACGCTACTTTAAATTTGAGAATTCAAAAGTTTATAAAAGTTTTAAAAAAATTGAAGGTTCAGGTACTTTAAACCAATATCTGAAACTAAAAGAAGAGGTAGAATCAGACAAGTTTAAAGAATACAAGGCATTTTGTGAAGATGTACACCGTTGGAACCACACCGAACAGGCAAAAAAGGAACAACGTTTTCATAATCTGGATCAGGATGTAAACATTAAAAATTACGTCAAATTCCATAATTCCGATTTATTTGACCTCTTTAAATTTTATGATATTACGTTTGCAGAAGATTTTGCACCTGAAAAACTTGATACCCATAAATGGAAAACCCAATTTCATTTAGGATCAGAATTTGGACAAGGGAATTACAGCCTCGAAAATCATTTACAGGCCTATTCTAACGGAAGAAATATAGAGATTTCGCGTGATTATATGACCATAGACACACGTGCTGAAAATACGACCGCAAGAGTATGGGACAAAGAACGAGGTTTTTTTCAGAGAGAAATGAATTATACCTCAGGCGTGATTTCGACCGGAAAAAGTTTTAAACAAAACGAGGGAATTTTTAAGATAAAACTTAAAACAGACAGCCACGCACCTGTATCACATTCGGTTCAACTTGTTTCACCCAAAGGCAATATCCAGATTAAGCTTTTACAAATTTCACAGAAAGGTAAACCTATGGTCGGTCTGAGTACGTATGACGGGAAACGCCATACAGTCAGAACGTCCAGAATAAAGGGATTAAATACCAATGCAGGTTTTCATATTTTTTCTGTTGAATGGCAAAAGGAAATGTTGATCTGGAAAGTAAACGATAAGGAAGTCTTCAGAACAGAAATAAAATTACCCAAAGAAGAAATGATTCTTGAACTGGCTTCCATGGTTTACAAGACTAAGAAAAAACCGGCTCCGGGTAAACTTATCGTAGATTGGATAAAAGTCTATAAAAAGACCGCTTAAGAATTGATTTATAATGACTGACCGTATTACTGAGCTTTTGAAATTTGAATCGGAAGCCGTTAAAAATATTCCATTACAGACATCGTTTGAAGAAGCTATCAACATTATTTTTGAACAGGTTCAGGTAAAAGGAGGAAAACTTGTGACCAGTGGAATGGGGAAAGCCGGACAAATTGCACATAATATGGCTACCACCTTCAGTTCTACAGGAACGCCAGCTGCATTTATGCACCCGAGTGAGGCACAACATGGTGATCTTGGACTTCTTCAAAAAAATGACGTTCTTCTTTTGATTTCCAACTCCGGAAAGACCCGAGAGATTGTTGAATTGATCGATCTGGCCAGATACCTTATTCCCACCATTCCTATTATTGTTATTACCGGACAAAAAAATAGTTTCCTGGCAAACGAAGCCAACGCAACTATCTGGACCGGCAATCCCGGCGAAATATGTCCGTTAGGACTCTCACCCACCACTTCCACTACTGTTATGAACGTAATCGGGAACATCCTGGTAGTTCTTATGATGGAGAAAATAAAATTCAGCAGCATGGACTATGCTAAACGTCACCATGGAGGCTACCTTGGGGATAAATCACGAACACAGGCAAAAGGTAAATAGTATGCGCAAAGTGATCGCCATCGGCGAAACCGTACTCGATATCATTTTTAAAAACGATCAACCGGTTGCCGCTAAACCAGGCGGCTCTTCTTTTAACGCCCTTATCTCGATTGCAAGAACAGGAATTCCTTCCACATTTATCAGTGAAACCGGACGTGATAAAGTAGGAGATTTAATCATACGGTTTTTAGAGCAGAACAACGTTGAAACAAAATACATTACCCGGTTTGAAAACGGAAAGTCAGCCCTTGCACTGGCTTTTTTGAATGACAAAAGTGACGCAGAATACGAATTTTATAAAAAATATCCGAAAGAACGACTCCAGTCTGAATTTCCGGATGTTCAGCCGGGCGACTTCATTCTGTTTGGTTCATACTTTGCATTAAATCCTGCATTAAGAATACAGGTAAAAAGTGTTCTCACGAAAGCAAAAGAACATAACGGCATTATATATTATGATCCAAACTTCAGAAGTGCGCATTTGCATCAGCTTGAAGCCATAAAGCCAATAATATTTGAAAACTTCTCTGATGCCACCATTATTCGTGGTTCGGATGAAGATTTCTATAACATTTTAAATACCGAAAATACTGACGAAATCTATCGTCATGTTTGTAAAAACGAACAGCCACTCATTTATACCATGAGTTCAAAAGGCATAAAGGTTGTACTAAAAGACAAAACCTATAAATTTCCGGTTCAGAAACTAAAACCATTAAGTACAATTGGCGCAGGCGATAATTTCAATGCTGGTTTTGCCTATGCTATGTTTAAGTATAACATTACCCGTGAAGCAATTAACGGGCTGGATCAGGTTATGTGGAAAAAGATAATTGATATAGCCGTTTCTTTTTCCAGCGAGGTATGTATGAGTTATGATAATTATGTCTCAGTGGAATTTGCGAATAAATTAAAAACTAAAATATGAAGCCAACACTTGTAATTTTAGCTGCCGGAATGGGTAGCAGATACGGAGGTTTAAAGCAGATTGACGGTTTTGGTCCTAACGAAGAAGCCATTATAGAATATTCAGTGTTCGATGCCATCAGAGCCGGATTCGGGAAAGTGGTTTTCGTGGTCCGCGAAAGCATTGAAGAAGCATTTAAAGCACACTTTGGAAGTAAATTCGAAGGAAAAATAGATGTGGAATATGTGTATCAGGAACTGGATATCATACCGGCAGGACTATCCGTTCCGGCAGAACGCACAAAACCCTGGGGAACAGGCCATGCTGTATTGGTTGCAAAAGATGCGGTTAAAACTCCGTTTGCGGTCATTAATGCTGATGATTTTTACGGACGCGATGCCTTTGAAACCGTAGCCAGAGAATTATCGGCCACAACCAACGAAGCGAAAACATATTTCCTGCTGGGTTATGAGGTACAAAAAACATTATCTGACTTTGGTTCGGTATCGCGCGGTGTATGCAGCGTAGATAATAAAGGAAATCTGGCAGATATAGTTGAGCGGACAAAGATCTATAAAGACAGTGGTAAAATTGTATATGACGAAAACGGAAGCATTCACGAACTTGCACCCGAACAACCGGTATCCATGAACTTTATGGCATTCACACCTTCCGCTTTTACATATTACGAAGCATATTTTAATGAATTCATCAAAGCCAATGTGGATAATCCAAAGGCAGAATTCTATATGCCAACCGTACTGAATACACTAATCAGCAAAGGAGAAGCAGAAGTAAAAGTTTTAAGCACAACTGCTCAATGGTTCGGTGTAACCTATAAAGAGGACAAGGAAGATGCCGTGGCTAAATTAAATCAATTGATTGCCGATGGTGAATATCCTTCAAAACTCTGGTGAGAATCACTTATTAAAAAATAAGAGGCTGTCAAAAACTGACAGCCTCTTTCATTTGTACATACCGGATTCCGTTCATCCAAAAATCAATCCTGCTCCACTGTTAAACTCATGCTCACCAGATCACTCTCCACATCCGATATTGTACCTAACCCAAAATTATCAATCAAAACTTTTGCAACTCCAGGTGAAACAAATGCTGGCAATGTTGGCCCCAAGTGTATGTTTTTAACACCAAGATAAAGTAAGGCCAACAGTACAATTACTGCTTTTTGCTCGTACCACGCGATATTATATGTTATCGGCAGTTCATTTATATCGTTCAATTCAAATACTTCTTTCAGTTTTAACGCAATCACCGCCAGTGAGTAGGAATCGTTACATTGTCCGGCATCAAGAACTCTTGGTATTCCACCAATATCTCCCAAACTCAGTTTATTATACCTGTATTTTGCACAACCTGCGGTCAATATAATATTGTCCTTCGGTAATTCATTGGCAAATTCAGTATAGTAATCCCTGCTCTTCATCTTTCCGTCGCAACCGGCCATAACCACAAACTGTTTTACAGCGCCCGACTTAACAGCATCCACCACTTTATCTGCTAGAGCGAAAACCTGGTTGTGCGCAAAACCGCCAACAATTGAACCCTGTTCAATTTCCAGAGGTGCTTCACTATATCTTGCATGTTCAATTATAGCAGAAAAATCCTTGGGTTGCCCGTCTTTACGTTCAGGTATATGAACACATCCGTCAAATCCTGCTGCTCCTGTTGTATAAACCCTGTTTTTATACGAATCTTTGGGCGGAACCAAACAGTTTGTAGTCAGCAATACCGGACCATTAAAGCTTTCAAATTCTTCTTTCTGCTTCCACCATGCGTTACCGTAGTTTCCAACCAGATGTTTATATTTTTTAAATGCAGGATAGTAATTAGCAGGCAACATTTCGCTATGTGTATATACATCAATACCTGTTCCTTCAGTCTGCTTCAGCAACTCTTCCATATCTTTCAGGTCGTGTCCACTAATGAGAATACCCGGATTTTTTCTTACGCCTATATTTACTGTTGACAATTCCGGGTGTCCGTAACTTTCCGTATTGGCCTGATCCAAAAGCGCCATCACATCTACACCATGTTTACCGCATTCCAGAACCAAATCGGTTAGTTCATCTGCGGAAATATCTTTTTGTAACGTTGCAGCTAATGCCTTATGCATAAAGTTGAATACAGTATTATTTGTATACCCAAGATTGTAAGCATGTTCAGCATATGCAGCCATACCTTTCAACCCATACGTTAAAAGTTCCTTCAGAGAACGGATATCTTCATTTTCCTCACTAAGAATACTCACTGCAAATCGCTTCAGTTCAAACTCCCGCTCGGTCTCTGCATACCATGTTACAGCATCGGGATATTGAAAATCAGGTACAAAAAATGATTTCACCGTATTCAGCAACTCTGCTTTTAATATCATGCCTTCGTGAATTTTATCTTCGATTTTGACATTGTCAAAATTTGCATTGGTAATCGTAATAAAGAGTGCTTCAAATACAAATTTATCAGCAGCATCACTTTTCTGTCCGGCTTCGTTCAGTGCATCAGCCAAGAATGAAACACCTTTTGCCACATAAATTAAAGTATCCTGACTTGCAGCTATTTCGTCAGTTTTACCACACACTCCTTTTACCGTGCAACCGGTTCCCTTTGCTGCCTCCTGGCATTGAAAACAAAACATACTCATTGTAAATTCTTATTTTTTTTAGTTTATTATTTATTCCTTTGAACACAAATTTTTATACCCATTCCTCTTTCAACACTTTGCCCTGAACAGATACAGTAACTGCTTTTAACGGAATCTTCCGTGATGCCTGATCAACTGCAATCTGAGCCAGCCTGAGTAATCCTGAACAGCATGGTACTTCCATTATCACCACTGTCATTGTGTTTATATCAGACTCATCAATCAGACGCTTCATTTTATCCAGATAACTCTCTAATCCTGAATCCAGCTTAGGACAGGCGATACACAATTTTTTACCGGTTAAAAACCGCTGATGGAAATTTCCCATGGCAAATGCCACACAATCCGCGGCTACAACCACATCGGCACCATTGAAATAACCTGCAGCAGGATTAATAAGATGCATCTGAACCGGCCACTGCGACAAAGCGGTATAATCATCATTCTCAACAGCAGTGCCTACAGTCATTCCTGTTGGGGCAAAACTCATGCTTTTAGATCCGGGACAGCTACTGCCCGCATGCTGCATTTTAACAGGTGTTTGTTGAACGCCATGATTCATACCACACGAAGCACCACTGTTATGAACTTCAGAGATAATAGCATTCACATTTATATTAAGCGATACTGCATTGGATTTAAGATAGCCAACAGCCTCCTTCAAAAAACCTGTTTCACCATGCTCCTTTAAATGTTTCATGTGAGCCACGACAGTATTATGTCCTTTTTCAACCATCAGTTGCATTACCTTAACTTCATCATAAGGTTCTGCTTCCCGTTTTTCAATGGTTAATGCTCCGGTAGGACAATGTCCAAGACAGGCCCCCAGTCCGTCACACAACAGGTCACTGATTAACCTGGCTTTTCCATCTATTATCTGTAACGCTCCTTCATGGCACCCCGGAACACAATCACCACATCCGGTACAAAGGCTTTCATCTATTTTTACTACGTCTCTTAGCATCTCATTTAATTTTACACTACAAAAATGGTATGATTTTATGATCCATACCGGTAACAATTGTTACAACCACATATTTTTAAAAAAAAATTTATGTAAAAACATTATTGAACGAAGGCTGTTAAAAAGGTACATTTGATAAAATGTATTTTATGACAGATATTGCCGGTATATTAGTGAAATGCCCGATCTTTTTCGGATTATCAGAAGAGGTGATTAACAATGAACTGGAAAAAATTTCATTTAAGCTTAAAACATATAATCCCAGGGATACTATAGCTTACAGCGATGAAGAATGCCGTTTTCTTTATATTGTTATTAAAGGAAAAGTTAAGGGTGAGATGATAGATTTTTCGGGAAAAGTTATCAGGATCGAAGAACTGGATCAGGGTAAACCTCTGGCTCCGTCATTTATTTTCGGCAAAAACAACCGTTTCCCGGTTGATGTCGTTGCCATTCAGGAGTCTGAAATACTGGTAATCCCCAAAGACTCACTGCTGAAACTTTTTCAGCTTAACCAAACAATCTTAAATAATTATCTTGGTTTGGTATCAAACCGGGCTCAGTTCTTAACATCACGTATCAGGTTCTTATCCTTTCAGACCATAAAAGGAAAAATTGCGCATTACCTGATTCAACAATCAAAAAAGAGTGGCAATAACACATTTGAGTTAACAGCATCACATAACGAGCTTTCGGAAATATTTGGAGTGGCAAGGCCATCGCTGACCCGTGCCATGCGCGAAATGGACAAGGACGGATTAATTATTGCTGACGGGAAAAAAATTTCCATATTAAATGAAGCTGGGTTAATCCAACTTATCCAGTGATTCCCTACACCAAAAGTTTCTTATAATATACATTCATCGATTCAATATTCCCGCTTATATTGGTGTTATTCACTAATGTTCCTGAAAATGTATAGCCACTGTTTATGAACGTTTTATTCATCGCTGCAGATTTGATCCGGGCAATTGTGAATACTGTTTCAATACCTTCATCTAACATTTCCCTCTCCATCAGATTCAGCAAATGATATGCCAGCCGTTTCCCCCGGCTTTCAGGCAAAACAGCAAAATCCGTCATTTCAGCAGCCCCGGCTACTCTGTCCATCTCTGCAGAAGATAAACCAATGAGGTGATTATGAAAAAATGCCCCAAAAAACCGCACGTGGCTCTTCATAACGTCTCTTATATAATTGGGATCATGTATGGGGAACGGATAAGTTTTGAAGACCTTATTATATACCTCAACAATATTGTAAATATCACTTTCATTCAGTTCCCGTAACGTCACTTCCGGATCGGCATTATATTTTAAACTGTTTAACGGAGAATCCAGAACTTTACGAAAGTTTTTTAAATCTACAAAATCAGGTATGCTTCTATCCTTTGATAAATATTTCGCCATAAACCACACGTCTTCAGCATTCAGATAATAATGCGGAATTACCGCTTCCTGAACATATCCGTTCCGGATAAACCCATTTCGGGCCGAAAAAGGGATTTTTACAAATATTTTAGAATAGTTACTTTCGGCAGCAATTTTCTCAATCATATTTGTAATAATCTCGCCGTCATTAGCATGCAACTTTATAAGATAAAGACGATCATTTAGTTTGCCATGCTGAACCAAACTGCCGTGGCCAATTTTTTCAATTTTATCAAATGTGCTCTTCTCTTCTTTTATACCGTTCATTTTCATTAGGAATTAGTGAAATAGAATCATTTTCATCAGACAGTAATTTCTGAATACCAAGCATTTGTGACTCAGTAGCCTCATTAAGATCAAGTTCAAGTGTACAATTTTCACAATCACGGTTACAGAATTTAGGCTCATACGTATCCGGTTCTTTGTACGTGGTGATCACTCCCTCATAATTTCTTAGAATCACTTTATTAGTGGACCATGATATGATATAATTTGGTGTAAGCGGTATTTTACCCCCTCCACCCGGAGCATCAACAACATACGTTGGAACAGCAAAACCACTGGTATGGCCTATCAGACTCTCCATAATTTCTATCCCTTTCCCTACCGGTGTTCTGAAATGTGTTAATCCTTCCGACAAATCGCACTGATAGAGGTAATACGGACGTACCCTGTTCATTACCAGTTTATGCATCAGGCTCTTCATTATTTTAGGGCAATCGTTAACATCGGCCAGTAAAACAGATTGATTTCCCAACGGGAATCCACCATCTGCGAGTTTTCTTACGGCTTCTTTTGAGGATCGTGAAATTTCTCTTGGATGATTAAAATGTGTATTAATCCAGAGCGGCTGGTGTTTTTTCAACATATTTACAAGGTCATCTGTAATTCTGTAAGGCAGTACCACCGGCATTCTGGTTCCGATTCTTATGACTTCCACATGATCAATTGAGCGCAGTTCTGTCAATATCCAGTCAAGATAGTCATCAGGCAACATCAAAGGGTCACCACCGGAAAGAAGGACATCTCTTACTCCAGGTGTATTTTTTATATAGTCAATACCAAGCTTCAACTGAGCTCTGCTCGGAATAAAATCTGTATCACCAACTTTACGTTTCCGTGTACAGAATCGGCAATACATTGAACAGATATTGCTGATATGAAACAATACCCTGTCTGGATAGCGATGTGTAATTCCCGGAACAGGACTATCCTTGTCTTCACTTAAAGGGTCCTTCAAATCACTTTTAGCAATTATAAGTTCCCTGTTATCAGCAAACGACTGCTTAAAAACAGGATCGTTCTCATAATTATCAAAGTCAATTAAAGAAAAATAATACGGTGTAATTGAAAGCGGGAATTTATCAAGTGTTTTGTCCAGTTTCCTGCGTTGTTCATCAGAGAATTTAATTCCGGAGAGTTTTTCAAACTTTTCAATGGTATTAATGGAATTTTTTAGCTGCCATTTCCAGTCCTGCCAGTTTTTTCCAGTAGTATCAGAACTAATTTTTTCTGCAATATCCCTTTGGACTTTGTTGTAGATTGTCATAAAAAAGTAAATAATTTATATGGTTAAAATTTCAGGCGTCAGTTACAAATTCAACGAGGATATTTTTAAGATTACATTCGTCAATTTTTTCTTTGGCACGGGTAGAAAGCCAGCGTGGTAAAACCAGATGCAGTTTTCCGTTTGAGCGTCTTGCATACATAGAATATAAACGCCATTTATCAATATCAAATTCATCAGTTAATTCGATTTCATAAATGCTCATACCATTCTTCCCGTTTCTCACAATGATATCGGGCATATAATTTTCCTCTTTGTTCTTCCATGCAAGTCTGGCAGGATTTGGAAGATCTCTGGTATGTTTCGCATGGATTTCAGCCCCTCTGTTCTGACGCGTCACCTCCTTCAGAACCACTTTTGTTATGGATTCTTTATCTAAGTTTGCCATTTTCATAATTTCACAATTTAAAATATTACCAGTAAAGTCAAATTTACAATAACAGGCTGAGGCATTCAAGAAATGTTAACAGATTAAAGGATTTCTAAAAAACATTAACATTTAAAAGGTTTATACCAATCATAATCATAAAAAAAGGCCTTCTGGAACAGAAGACCTTTTTCCTATAAGATATACGATTGTTTTAATTGACCCATTTGACCAAACCAAAATCCTGTCTGTGCGGTAGATTTTCATGTTTGGCATACATCCGGATGGCATAATTATACGATCCGGGATCAGAGAAGGTAAGATTTAGATGATATGTAATTTCAGAACCATTTGTTTTTAAAACTTCCATCTGATTTAAAGCCTTCACGTACTGATTATGTGTCTCATCATCTTCTGCCATCTGCACCAGTTCTATCCCAATATCTTCTGCTTTTAAACCTTTAATATCCACTGAAACATTTAAATCGAACGATTCACCAATTTTAGGCTGCATGGAACTAAAATCTGGAACATCAACCGATTTGATCTCTACTGAGTCCCATTGTTCTATGACTTTATTTTTCCATTCCGCAAGTTCCCTGGCCAGTTTGCTTTCGTCTGCCTTCAGACTCAATACACGCTTGTGCTGCTTGGTATAAAACTTATGAATATAATCATCAAGCATACGTTTAGTGGTATAATGCGGAGCTATCTCACTGACTGATTTTTTAATATATTCAATCCAGTCCTGAGAAATTCCCTCTTTGTCTCTGTTATAATAAGCCGGGATAATGTCGTTTTCAAGCAGACTATAAATTGTTGCTGCATCCAGTTCATCCTGAAAAGCCTGGTTGTCATACGTACGTTTGTCTGTAACTGCCCAACCTGCCTGTTCGCGATAACCTTCGAGCCACCATCCATCTAATACGCTCAGATTAAGTGTTCCATTCATTTCAGCTTTTTGTCCACTTGTACCGGATGCTTCCAATGGTCTGGTTGGCGTATTAAGCCAGATATCCACACCTGACACCAATCTACGAGCAAGTGACATATCGTAATTCTCCAGGAATATGATTTTACCCAGAAACTCAGGTCTCCTTGAAATTTCAACAATATGCTTAATAAGTCCCTGTCCTCCACCATCGGCCGGATGCGCCTTTCCTGCGAAAAGAAATTGTACAGGCTTTTCCGGATTATTAAGAACTTTTGACAACCGGTCAAGATCATTGAAAAGCAGATGAGCACGCTTATAAGTTGCAAACCGACGCGCAAAACCAATCGTTAACACATTTGATTTCATACCGTCAATTAGCTGTACGATCCTTGATGGATCACCCTGTTTTTTCAACCAGTCTTCTTCGAACCGCTGTTTTATATAATCAACCAACTTTTCCTTCAATGCCAGTTTCACCTTCCAGATTTCATCATTCTGCAATGCATAAATCTTCTTCCAGTGAGCAGGATTTGATATATCACTCAGGAAATTTTCACCAAAATTCTTTTCATATAGTTTTCGCCATTCACGGGCTGTCCATGTTCCGTAATGTACACCATTGGTAACATAATCAATATGTAGTTCTTCTGGCATAAATCCCGGCCAAAGATTCCGGAACATTTCCTGACTCACTTTCCCATGCAACCAGCTTACGCCATTCATCTCCTGTGATGTTTTAGCGGCAAAAATACTCATGGAGAATTTGGAATTTTTATCATCTGGATTTGTTCTCCCCAGTGCCATAAAATCATCCCATCCAAGTGTTAACTGTTCAGGTATATAACCCAGATAATGCTTCAGCATATCTTCATCAAAGCTGTCATGACCGGCTGGTACGGGAGTATGTGTCGTGAAAAGTGACGAAGCTCTGACAAGTTCAAGGGCAACTTCAAAATCAAGATTTTCAAAATTTACATAATGCGACAAACGCGAAGCATTGATAAATGCCGCGTGTCCTTCGTTACAATGGTACAATTCTTTATTAATGTCCAGAGTTTCCAGAGCTTTTATCCCACCAAAACCTAAAAGTATTTCCTGCTTCAGCCTGTTTTCCCAATCTCCTCCGTATAACTGATGTGTTACCGTTCTGTCAGCAGGATTATTTTCTTCAAGATCCGTATCAAGCAGATATAGCGCTACCCTTCCAACATTAACCTTCCACATGGCTACATGCAAATCACGCCCAGGAAATGGTATTGTAAATTTGATAATATTATTATTTTCGTCCTTAACCTGTTCAACGGGTAACAGATTGAAATTCTGAGCTTCAAAAATAGCTTGCTGTTCACCGTTAATTGAAAGTGTTTGCGTAAAATATCCGTAATGGTAAAGAAGTCCGATCGCTGTCATATTAACATTACAGTCACTTGCCTCTTTCAGATAGTCTCCGGCGAGAATTCCCAAACCTCCTGAATATATTTTCAGAATATCAGCCAATCCATACTCCATACTAAAATACGCAATGGAAGGAGAATCTGCTGCCGGTTTTTCAGCCATGTAAGCCTTGAACTTATCATATGCCTTGTGATACTTCTTCATAAAAGACTCATTGCCTAACAATTCTTCGAATCTTTTATAATTGGTACGTTCCAGTAAAAGCACTGCATTATTCTTATAATCTTCCCATAAATCAGGATCAATTGTACTGAAAACATCTGTTGCCTCATAATTCCAGACGTACCAGAAATTTCTTGCAATTTCACCCAAACCCTTAAGTTCTTCAGGAAGGCTCGAAGCCACATTAATTGTTTTCCACTGTGGTGGAGTAACATTAAACGATTGTATCTTCATGTGTTGTATTTTCTTATTTTACCGATTTCCAATTCCACTTAATCACTATAATAACAGTTTAAATCAGACAATGTTAAACAATCTGATAATACGCCTACTATCATACTGATATTGAGTAGTTTATTTTTCTTTACAGAAATTGGATAATCCAGAGAATTAAATTATGTGGTGTGACAAAAATACATTTTTTATTTGTTACAAAAAATAAAAAATTTAATGCCATAAAAAAGAGGAGTAAAGCTACTCCTCTTTCAGTTATTTTGATTTTTCTAGAATTTCAATTTAAGTTCAAGCTCCTTCAAACTGGACTTGAAAGACTTATCCGTATCCATCAGGTTGTTAACTGTTTTACACGCATGCAGAACAGTAGCATGATCCCGTTTACCTATTTGCTGACCTATATTCTGGAGTGAGTTTTTCGTATAGTTCTTTGCAAGATACATGGCTATTTGCCTTGCCTGTACAATTTCTCTCTTCCTTGATTTTGAATGTAATACATCAAGTGATAGTTCAAAATAATCACACACCACCCGTTGAATCTTTTCAATGGATATTGTTCGGTTAGAAGTCTTAATAAGCTTACTAACAATATCCTGAGCCATTTCTATATCCACTTCCTTATGTGTGATAAAGGTTGACTGCGCTATTAAAGAGATCAAAGCGCCTTCCAGCTCTCGAATGTTGGCCGTAATATTTTCTGCCAGATAATCAATAACATCATCACCTATCTCCAACCCTTCCTGATACACCTTATGCTTCAGAATTGCTTTACGTGTCAGATAATCAGGGGATTCCAATTCTGTAGACAACCCCCATTTAAATCTGGATAATAAGCGTTGTTCCACTCCCTGTAGCTGAAACGGTGGCTTATCCGATGTTAGAATCAGTTGCTTACCTGACTGATGCAAATGATTGAAAATATGAAAGAATGTATTTTGCGTTCCTTCCTTTCCTGACAACTCATGAATATCATCAATAATCAGAAAATCGATCAGTTTATAAAAATTTACAAAATCGTTTTGAGTATTATTACGAACTGATTCGGTATACTGGGTCTGAAACTGATTCGCACTCAGATAAAGTACAGTTTTATTAGGATTCAACTCTTTAACCTTTAAGCCAATAGCTTGAGCCAGATGCGTTTTACCTAAACCTGATTCACCGTAAACAAACAGTGGATTAAAAGGTGTTTTCCCGGGCTTGGAGGCAATTGCATTTCCCGCAGAACACGCAACTTTATTGCAATCACCCTCAATGAAGTTGTTAAAGGAATTGTTCGGATTTAACTGTGGATCCAAATCAATTGTTTTTATTCCAGGAATAATGAACGGATTCTTAATTACAGGTGATCCGTTATGACGTGGCATTCCTGAATGTGCATCTCCACCATTTTGTCCCGGAAGCCTTACGGTTCCACTTTCCTTACCCTTTGTTCTGTCTGCATCATTTTTATCAACAACCACCTGATATTCGAGCTTGGCACCAGGGCCCAACTCTTTATACAAGGCCTTCTTGAGCAGATCTATATATTTATCTTCTAAAAATTCATAAAAAAATGGACTGGGAACCTGAATAGTCAGCACATTATTTGACATTTTCAAAGGCTTAATCGGCTCAAACCACGTTTTATATGTAGCAGGCTGCAAATTATCCCTGAAAAAGTCCATGCATTTAGACCAGACATGTTCACAAGTTTCAACCATTTGAAATTTTAGTATTAAAAGGGTTAGACATTCAGTTTCAATTAAACGTGAAGACAAATTTTGAGAAAAAAAAGTTCAAAAAAAAATTTAATAATACTTGCAATTGTAATTTTTAATACAACGTTTTGTGTTTCAGTTAATTATATAACAATTTAACTATCAGAAACTTACAAACAAAACGAGCTATTTTGCTTTAAAAATAAGGGTTTTAATCAACCTAAAAAAAATCAATTTTTTCTTATTTTTTTTTCTGTTGAAAAAATGGCAATTTTCGGAACTTACGAATTCATTTTTTTTTATCCGGTTTTTTAAAAAATGTTAAGTTAAGTGCATTAATGTTTCTTAACATTTATTTTATTTTGGTCAAAATATTCTCCACTTCAGTTTCAATTCCATTCAATTTTGACCGACAAGCCTCAACTAAAACAGCAGCCCTTTTTACCTTACCCAACAAATCATCAATATTAAGTTCGTCACCTTCAATTTGTTCAAGAATTTGTTCGAGTTCGGCAAGGGCGTCCGAATAATTTAGCTCTTCTGATTCCATTTTTCTAAATTTGTCTTACCTACAAACTTAATAAATAATAATGAGAACCACTATGGGTATTATAGGAATAATGGGCTCAGGTGAGGATGCAAGTGTTAAAGATAAACAAATTGCCTTCGAACTGGGATCACAACTGGCCAGGAAGAATTTCATTGTTTTATGTGGTGGCAGGAATTCCGGTGTTATGAAATCCGCAATCGATGGTGTAGCCTCAGAACAAGGTATTTCAGTAGGGATTTTACCCGGTTCTGACAAATCAGAAGCTGCACAAAATATTACTGTTCCAATAATAACCGGAATGGGAAACGCAAGAAATAATATTAACGTATTATCCAGCGATGTGGTTATCGCCATAGGCAACACCCCCGGAACACTTTCAGAAATGGCACTGACCATAAAAAACAAAAAGCCGCTGATTGCACTGAACCAAAGTATTGAATCTATTGCACTATTGAAAAGCATGAACTATAATAAACTTGTTATTGTGGAAACACTTAGCGATGTTATGATCCAATTAAATGAATGGTTGCAATAATTTTAATAACACAAATAATATCTTTGCACAAAAAAGATGGCAGAAAGCAGACGAAAACCGGACTGGTTAAAAATAAAACTACCTAAGGGAGAATCGTACAAAACCGTTTATGATATTGTACAAAAACATAACCTGCACACCATCTGTACCAGCGGTAAGTGTCCCAATATGGGCGAATGCTGGAATCTGGGAACCGCCACGTTTATGATCCTTGGAGATATATGTACACGATCCTGTAAATTTTGCAATACAAAAACCGGGAAACCTTTACCTGCTGACCCGCTGGAACCTGATAATGTTGCGCAATCAATCAGGCTTATGCAACTGAAGCACGCAGTCATAACCTCTGTTGACAGAGATGATATGGAAGATTTAGGCTCCCTGCACTGGGCATTGACTATTACAAAGATTAAGGAAATCAACCCGGAAACTACAATTGAAGTTTTGATCCCTGATTTTCAGGGCAAAACAGACCTTTTAAATAACGTTATATCTGCCCGACCCGAAATTATTTCGCACAATCTTGAAACTGTGGAATCACTGACACCCAAAGTCAGATCTGCAGCAAAATACAAAACAAGTCTGGACGTTCTGAAACATATAGCTTCATCAGGAGTAACAGCAAAATCAGGTATAATGCTTGGCCTGGGCGAAACTGATGATGAAATACTGAATACAATGGACGACATCCGGAAAACCGGAACATCCATTTTAACCATGGGTCAGTATTTACAGCCCACTAAATTTCATTTGCCTGTAGAACGTTATGTTCACCCCGATGAATTCAGAAAATTTAAGGAAATAGCATTAAACAAAGGATTTAAAATGGTGGAAAGTGGTCCACTTGTACGTTCATCGTATCATGCAGAAAAGCATATTAAACAGTCATCATGAAAAAAGCTACATTCATCATTTTATTACTTTTAAATTCTGTACTTTTCAAGGGAGCCATTTTAAGCACAAATTCAGAATTCAGTCTTCTAACCTGTTCTGAAGGTACCGATGTATATTCACTGTTCGGTCATACAGCAATTCGGGTAAACAATACAGAAACAAAAGAGGATTATGTATTTAACTACGGACTTTTTAATTTCAGCAGCAAACATTTTATCTGGAAATTTGTAAAAGGTGAAACGTATTATATGCTGGGAGTTCAATCCTATGAATCATTTATGTTTTCGTACCAGGTAGAAGAAAGAAGTGTTTGGGAGCAAAAACTGAACCTGACTCCTGATGAAAAACATAAACTGATAAAAATACTGGCTACAGACTATAAACCTGAGAACAGAACATATCTCTACAATTTTTTATATAACAACTGTGCCACCAAGGTCCGTGACGACCTTGAAAAAACTTTTGACATCCACACCTATGAAGATACTGCTCCCCCCCGGACTTTCAGAGATATATTACAACCTTATTTAAAACACGCAACGTGGACACGATTTGGGATTAATCTTGCACTCGGAGAACCCCTTGAAAACATTATTACTCAAAGAGAGAAGTTGTTTCTCCCCCTGGAATTAATGAATGCATACAAAGAGAAAGGATATGCAATAACTACGTTATACCAAGCAGAACCTCAGAATTCAAAAACCTCGTTCCTAACCCCTGCACAGGTTTTTATTGTTCTGCTGATCATTCTTTTAATCCGCTTTTTCAAAGCAAAAGATCTTAAAAACTGGCCTCTGATTATCGTACTTTTCATAACTGGAATTGGTGGGTTGATCCTGAGTTTTATCAGTTTCTTTTCTATTCATCCGGCTGTATTTCCAAATTATAATATTCTGATTTTGCAACCACTGAATATTCTGGGTGCCTTTTACCTGATCTTTTTTAAAAAAACAGGCATATTTTTTAACTTGTATTTCATTTATTATCTGATCGCATTACTGATAATACTTATTGTTAAACAGGCTACTACCTTACCAATTATTTTACTCACATTGAATGTAATAACCTTGCTTGCGACGCATATAAAAATTAACAGAAAAAAAAAGCCGCCTGAAATAAAGACGGCTTAGTGTAATTCACTTAACTGATTACAATTCCCTCCATCCGGGAATTTCTTTATCATATTTATCTTTATAAATCGGTTCGTTATAACGTTTTCTGCAACCAAACTTAAAGTTGAGTCCTACCTGCAGGCTCAATGCATTTAAGTTTACCGGTATCGGTGCATAATCCCATTTGGCAAATCCAAGATCTATTTGATTATTTCCTTCGGTGACATCAACTTTTTGATACCTCAACGGTAAATAATCAGCTGCTAAATAAATCTGTATCGGGAAAATATTTATTCCCAAAGTAAAACCAGCGGTATTGGCATATCCCCAGTTCCAGCCATAGTGAGCCCCTGCTGTCAGGAAATGATACAGATTCGCATTGGCAGAGAACATTATGGACTCCATGGTCTTATCTTTATAAAATGTAGTATTTGAAAGCAAACCAAAGCTGATCTGTTCATTTAAAAGATATTCCGCACCCACATACAATTTTGGAGCAAGGCCTGATGAAAAATTATTATGGCTGACCCCATAGGATAATTCATTCAGAAGGCTGTCTCCCAGATTCTGAAAATAATCATCGACCTTTTCCTGATCAGTATACAGCAAAGGTTCTTCACTTACGCCTTCAAAATTTACGTTTCCTCCGGCAGCAATATTGGAAACATTGTTGTTCCACCAGATTTTTCCCAAATCCACCAAACTGGCTGACAGGTATAACTGAGGCATTACTTTATATTCCACACCCAAATCAACTGCAGCACCGAAATTCGTTGCCGGCGAAGAATACTTTTTAATGTATCCGAAATCAATATTTTGTAAAACAGAATCGTTGGCAACCAGATCACCGTTTTGATCCACATCGAAACGAACAGGAATAGAAACATCGCCAATGGCATCGGCTGTAAAATTCCACTGTTCAACGGACGTATATAATTCAGCACGGTTTACATTAACAGTAGCCGCAGCAAGTCCCTTTAGCAGCTTAAGTTTCATACCAACATTTAAATTAGGTGTTATTTCCCTTGCATAACCGAGTCCTGCCTGCATAAATGCCGTGGAATTTATACTTAATGTACTAAAGTCTTTTGTAACATCGTTTCCAAGATCATTCATAGTAAGGAAATCCTTCGCCAAATGAATGTTCATAATATTACGTTCTGTAAGGTCGAAATGAAAATACCCTCTTCCTGCCCTGAAACCAAATCCCATTCCAGCTTCAGTTTCCAGATTTAACGATATCGGATCATGCAGCTTATCCAGAAATTCATTCCACAATGTCTCATTATAATATGGCATTCGAAGCGTGTCATTTATTACATTATCCTGCGTAAGGATATGCTGCGGACCCAATTCCGTAAACATACTGGTTCCCACATTCATCACGTTGATGTAGAAGTTACAGTTTGGCATTCGTGCAGGGTTAAGTCTGGACGCCTGGGGAAGATTATCCATATAATACAATGAATTAACGAGCTGACCGTTAGCGTTTAACCCCCAAAAGACGGCTATAAACAAAGCTATTACTTTTATCTTTTGCATCATTCTACTGTTTTTCATTGATTTTGACTGGCATCTATTAAGTCGTTATTCACGCGACCACTTGCTTCAAATCCTACATAGAATTCCAAACCAAGGTAATCGTATACTTTAACAAAACGTTTTGACGATGACTGGGCTCTGGCTTTAAAAATAATATACTTTCCGGGTCGCCATACATTTCTTTTATCAGGGCTTACCGCCAACTCGATAACACTCTCAACCGGGGAAATTACCTCTCCTGCCCCATCAACTTCAGCACCATGAATCAAAATATTTTCGGACTGAGTAAACACGCTGTCAAGAATATTGTAGTTTTGGTCTGCAAGATAAATCTGCCCCATAAAATCAATCGGGATTGAGTTCGTCAGCCCAAGAATAACCCGTACGGAATCAATATTATCAATAGCAGTTGTGTCCATATCCACACTATCAAGTACTTCGGCTTCAAAATCAAAAGCAACCGTATCTTCATACGACAGATTTTCTGCTTTGACCCATAATGGAAGTATGGCAGTAGATTTAACCATAACATTTGCACTGTCAAATAACAGCACATTATCATTTTCAGGATCCTTCCCTGCAGGATTTGAAATCACATTGTAGTTCAAAAGTACTTTATCAAATGCACGCCCAAGATTTCCTACAAATTCTTCTACATTTGAATTCAGAGTATCAAACGTATAAGTTAATTCTGATGGCGTTATATTCACCTGATAATCCCCCGGGAAATGGGGTACTCCACCGTCAACACTGAATGTTGATTCATCAGTTTCCAGAAATGTTGTGTCCTTTTTATTACGGTTAATCAATCCAATCTGTTTAATGTTTACATCAAAAGGCATGGCAATAGGATTAATCAGGTCAATCACTACACTCGGATTCTTAAAAAATATTGTTGAATCCTCAACGTACTTAGTATCAATAATTGGAATATCAACAATAGAATTACCGCTGTAAATTTCTCGTGTACCAAAGAAACCTCTTACGTATCTTGGATCAATATTACGCATTGCAAACTCAAAATACAATGATTTAGGTGCTGCAACATTTATTGTTGATAAAGTTGTATTGGTCAATGTATAGGTATATTCAATGGTAATATATTCATCACTTCCCGAAACAGAAGGAACCAATACATAATTTGCCATATCAAATGAATGAGTTTTACCAAAGTCATCGTTGGTAAATGTCTGATTGAAATACGCACCATCAAGCGTTAATTCCTTAATTGTCACTTCCAGCTTTTGCTCAATTCCAGGATAATTACCGCCCAAAACATCATCAGCATAAACCTCAAATGTACCGCCGTTAACCACTGCCTCATAAATCTCTGCTCCTTCCACCTGTACGGTAAATTTTGATTCTGATGAAATTGGGTAACTCAACCCGCCAAAAACAGGAATGAAATCCGGAATTGGTGTTCCATCTTGTATCAACTGCTCCTGATGCGTCTGATCCGGCACATCAACTTTTACAAATTCTGAAATATCAAAAGTAGTTGTATAGTCAAAATAAATCAGTCCGTCATCAAATGTTTTAAGTTCAAAATCCTTAATATCCAGACGTTCCACTACATCACGTATTGAAACATTTCCTTTAGCCAATGGTATTGCTATCCTTGCAGGCACATCGAACGTTTCAAAATCCGCGTTATTAAGATCCAGAACTTCCTTTTCAACACACCCTGCCACCAACAGGACCAGTGTCATCAGAATTCCGGATATTTTCAACATTCGTATATTTTTCATGATCTTTATGTTATCCATTTATTAGTCAATAATTTTCATTTCAACCCTTCGGTTCTGAGCTCTGCCCTCCCTGGTAGTATTGGTTGCTATCGGTTGATCCGGTCCATATCCGGCATATTTTAACCGTGACGCTTCAATGCCACTTGAAATCAAATAATCCACTACTGCTTTAGCTCTTGCAAGAGACAGTTTTTTATTCAGTTCATAACCACCTGTGTTATCGGTATGCCCTGAAATCTCAACATTAACTTTACTGTTCAGCATCACCTTAACCAGTTTGTCAAGTTCAGCATAAGAATCTTTGGTTAAAACAGCTTTACCGGTCTCAAATAAAATGTTATTCAAAACAATCTTCTCACCTTTCTTTATCGGTTTAAGCTGAAAATCCTTACGAACCAGCTTCTCTTCTTTATTCTGTGGAGCAGGTACCATTTCAAACGTAAAGAAGTAACCATCCTTACGCAGTTCAACCACCATACTGTGATGCGCCTGCAACATGTAATTGTAACGGCCGGTTACTGAATCAGGATAGATAATACTTTCCTGTTGCGAAACCGGATCAATAAATTTCATTTCTGCAACAATTGGTTCGCCGGTGTTTGAATCTGTGACAGTTCCTGCAAACATAAGCGATTCCTGCTTGGGTTGTGGCATGAGCGTAAAGTTCTGAACCGCTGTTCTAACACTGTCTGCAGCATTAAACACATGCAACTCATCTTCAGAAATATAATCGTTTGCAGATACTTTAAAATAGTACGATCTCCTTATATCACTGAGTTCAGTTTTATATCTACCGTAGGTTTCATCCGTTGTAACCTTATCAATCAGTGAATCTGCATCATTATAGATTTCTATTATGGCAATCAAAGGCTTATTGGTTTGTTTATCTTTAACCTGCCCCAATAAGGTAAAGTCGTAGGTTACAACTTTTTCAACTTCTTCGGGTACCATTTCCACAGATGCAAAGTACAATGTATCTGATCCAATTTCTTCTTTAAATACTTCCATATATGGTTTGTAACCGACAGCATCTACCTTGAACCCTACATTTTCTTTATCAGGGAACCATTTATAGAAAAACCCTTCCTTGTCTGTTGTGAGTTCGGCAAGAACAGAATCGTTAAAAACATTATAAATAATAACATGTGCACTGTCCACCGGTTCATTATTTTCGGAGTCGGTTACTTTACCCTTAATGCTGAAGTGCTCGTCATCCAGATTTACAACATACTTGTAAGTCAGCTGAAACATATCCAAACCACCAACTCCTTCGGGGCGGGTACCAACAACTATTACTTTATTGGTATCAATTTCAAGATAACCGACATCATTATCAGGCGTATTGATCGGATAGCCAAGATTTTCCGGTGTGGTCCACACACCTTCCCGTGTCAGTGTTGTGCTGAAAATATCATTTCCTCCCATGGAATTATGTCCCTGAGTCGTAAAATATAATGTTCTCCCATCAATACTTACACCACTAACTTCCTCATCGTAAGGTGTATTTATATAGGACCCCAAATTTTGCGGCACACTCCATTTACCATCATCATTTAGATGTGTAATGTACAAATCCATTCCACCTTCTCCACCTTTTCTGTTACTTGATAAAACCAGGGTTTTCAGATCAAGAAACATGGCTGTTCCCTCCTGATATTTTGTATTAATTTCTCCTTTCAGTGGTTTAGGCTGTTTAAATTTCCCCTGCTTATTTTTCTCCATGTAAAACAAGTCTCCCTTTCCCGCCTTTCCATTGTAAGTTAAAAGTATATCCATTGACGGGTTATAGCACAACGCAGCATTATTGATTTTGCTATTCACGCCATGACCCGGTTCCCCCAACTCTAAAACTGTATCTTCACCGAGCTTTAACGCACTTCGGTCTACATAAAAGAAGTCTTCGTTTATTTTATTTTTGCTGTTACGATTACTACTGAAAAAGAAAACAGAGTCTGTATAAGCAAAAAACGGTTGAAACTCATCCTTTTTACTGTTTAATGCATAAAAGGGATGCACATCAACCCATGCACTGTCTGCGATTAATGCCTTACCGTTTTTACATTCAGAAGTTAGTTTGGCTATTTTCTTCGAAAGTTCCTGCTGTTTTTTAGGTTTCAGTCCATCGTAATATGAATAATAACACTGCTGTGCTTTGTCAAACATCAGGTTAAAATGGTATGCCCTTCCCAAAACAAAATAATATTCCGGAGAAATATCCGGTTCACATTTTAGAAGATAGGATAAAGCAGGCCTTTTATTATTGGTGTATAAATAACAAACACCTATTTTATAATTCAAAGGCGCATAATTACTATTGGCAACTAAAGCACCTTTAAAAAATTCTAATGCTTCTCCGTAGTGTTCTACGCCTTTTTTATACAGCCTGTCACCGGCTTTAACCAGCTCCCTGGCGCCCAGGGTATCTGCGTCCTTGGATATAAAATCATTCAACACAATTTTAACATCCTCCCCGGCATATACAAAACCCGAAAAAAACAGAGTAAATAAAAGCAGGGATAAGTAGTGTTTAGATCGCATATGTAATCAGTTTATTCTGTTGTATTTTAAATTACGGTAAAATTAAAACAAATTTTTTAATTTTTTAACACACCGCGCGGAATTTTGCTCTCAGGATGTTCTTTTATAAAATCTGTCCAGTAATCTTTCACGGTCGTCTTCATTTCACCATGCAACAAAAATATTCCTATCAGGTTAGGAATTGTCATAAATGCAATTGTAATTCCTGACAAGATCCAGACAAGTGTTGTATCCACAAAAGCGGCCACAAAAAAACCCAGCACATAAATAATTCTGTACCAGACAACCCATTTGCTTCCAACCAGATATGTAACAGCCCTGTCACCATAATACGACCAGGATATCGCCGTACTGAATGCAAACAACAGGAGTCCGATGGAAACAATATATTGTCCGAATGATCCAAAGAGACCTTTTGTGAAAGCTGCCGCAGTCAATGGAGCACTATGCATCAGGGATTTCCCATAAAAATCAAGATTGGCATCTGCCGGCATATTACCATCTGTAACGTGAACCTTTCCTGTATATAGTTGATCACCCTGCTTAACAACAATATGATCTGCGATAGATCTTGCATGCAGAAATGTTATAGCATTGGTAATTTTTCCATTGATAATATCCAGATCACCTGTAAATTCCTCCAGTTTTTTCTGATCCTGCAGATGATGATAAACAGCTTCTTTTTCCCCAGGATTATTTTCACGGTAAACACCGTTAAGAATTTCCATATCGGAATACTGAAATTTTTGTTCCAGCTTTTCATTCCAGACACCCGAAGATAATATAACCATTCCCGTCAGGAAACATATAATTATCGTATCAATAAACGGCTCAAGAATAGCCACGAAACCTTCAGAAACAGGTTCATGAGCTCTGGCCGCAGAGTGTGCAATTGGCGCCGATCCCTGACCTGCCTCGTTGGAAAACAATCCCCGGTTCACACCCCTGTTAAATGCGAATATAAAACTCGCTCCAAGAAATCCTCCGGTAGCAGCAGTTCCCGTAAATACATCTGTAAAAATTGATGCAAACGAAGGTAATATATTACTATAGTTAGCGATCAAAACACCCAAAGCTCCTAAAAAATAAAAAATTGCCATTGCCGGCACCAGGCGCGAAGTAACCTTAGCAATTCGCTTGATACCGCCTATAATAACCAGCCCCAGCAAAACAGCAAGAATCAGTCCGGTTAATACCTTATTAATACCAAACGTTGAAAACAGCGAATTCGAAATACCGTTTATCTGTGGTAAATTACCGGTTCCGAACGAAGATATTACCGTTGCAACAGCAAAAAACCCTCCCATCCAGTAACCTGTTTTTATCATTTTGCCTGATCCGGTTTTTAAATTCAGACGTTTTTTCATGTAATACATAGGACCACCACTAACGGTTCCGTCTTCGCCAAATTCACGGTATTTATGCGATAATGTAACTTCAACAAACTTGGTACACATGCCAAGTACTGCAGTAACCAGCATCCAGAAAAGTGCGCCCGGACCACCGAGATGTATTGCCAGTGCTACTCCTGCTATATTGCCGGTTCCAACCGTCCCTGAAAGAGCAGTGGTTAAAGCCTGAAAATGCGAAGTATCACCTTTGTCACTCTTTTTATCGTATTTGCCCAGCACACAGCGTATGGCATGATTAAAGTATCTGATCTGGGGAAATCCAAGGTAAAAAGTAAAGAAAATTCCTACACCAAGTAACATAAATACAAACCATCCGCTCCCTCCTATTGCGCCATCTACAGCCTGAAGAATTTCCTGTAATTTTACCATAATCATGCTTTTCAGCTAAAATACACTAATTGTTAACAAATCAAAAATATCTTCTTCCAAAAAGTAATATTTAACTTACAAAACATCACATTTTTTCAATGAAGTACGTTAATCATAAACGAATTGAATATTTATTATTCTAATTTGATAATAAATCAAACATAATTCCATCACATCGTCCCTTATTTCTAACGGTTTTATATAGCGGCAACCTGACAAAAGTTTGTTTGTTGTTCGGTTAATTTTATATAGCTTTGTTCCGATACGTTCATTTTTAAAAGTGAATATTTATTCAAATTGTAGAATTTTTTATTCACAGAATAGATCTGAATATTTAAGGATCGAACCTCAAAATAACTCATAATTTTAGTGGCATGGCTAAAGTTAAAGGCGCAATTAAAGTAGACATCGAAATCTGTAAAGGATGTGATTTATGTGTGGTCTCTTGTCCACAGGATGTATTGGCATTGGGAGCCAAGGTAAACAAGAAAGGTTATAACTATTCGTATATGGCCAACCCTGATAACTGTACAGGTTGCAACAATTGCGCGTTGGTTTGTCCTGACAGTTGTATTACCGTTTACAGGGTAAAAATATAAAAGAACAAATCTTATGGAAGAAGTAAGACTACTCAAGGGAAATGAGGCAATAGCCCTGGCAGCCATCCGTTGTGGTTGTGATGGTTATTTCGGATATCCCATTACTCCACAATCTGAAGTTATGGAAACACTTATGGCTGAGAAACCATGGGAATCCACCGGCATGGTTGTTTTACAGGCCGAAAGTGAAGTGGCTTCAATTAATATGTTATACGGTGGAGCCGGATGTGGTAAAAAAGTGATGACATCATCATCCAGTCCGGGAATCAGCTTAATGCAGGAAGGAATTTCCTACATTGCCGGCGCAGAACTGCCATGTCTTGTAGTTAACGTAATGCGTGGTGGTCCGGGACTTGGAACCATACAGCCCAGTCAGGCCGATTATCTGCAAACCGTTAAAGGCGGTGGACATGGTGACTATAAGCTGATTACACTGGCACCAAGTTCAGTTCAGGAAATGGCTGACTTCGTTGATATTGCTTTTAAACTTGCTTTTAAATACCGAAATCCGGCCATGATCCTGTCAGACGGAATTATCGGACAGATGATGGAAAAAGTTGTTCTTCCTGCCCAGAAAGACAGGATGGAAGAATCATATATCCGAAGCAATTATCCATGGGCAACCTTAGGCAAAGACAGTTCCCGTGATTATAATATCATCACCTCCCTTGAGATGGATTCCGAGATGATGGAACAAAATAACCTGAGGATGCAGGCTAAGTATAAGGATCTTGAAGAGAATGATGTGATGTTCGAAGAGATCATGTGCGAAGATGCCGAATACCTGCTTGTAGCTTTTGGTTCTGCTGCAAGAATTTGTCAGAAGGCAGCCGAAATTGCCCGCGAGGAAGGCATAAAAGTAGGACTGTTCAGACCCATAACGCTGTTCCCCTTCCCTTCAAAAAGGCTTGACACATATTCTACAAAAGTTAAAGGCATGCTAACTGTGGAAATGAATGCCGGACAGATGATTGAAGATGTGCGTTTAAGCACCAACGGGAAAATTAAAGTTGAACATTTTGGCCGTATGGGTGGTATTGTTCCTTCGCCGGATGAGATTGTAGACGCATTGAAAAATAAAATAATCGGAGGGTAAAATATGGAACTGACTCTTGAACAAATAATGCAACCCGAAAATATCGTTTACGAAAAAACGAAAATTCTCACCGATAAGCCAATGCACTATTGCCCTGGTTGCAGCCATGGCGTGGTACATAAATTAATTGCAGAAGTGATAGAAGAGATGGGGATACAGGAAAAAACCATTGGCGTGGCTCCTGTTGGCTGTTCGGTTTTCATGTATAATTATCTCAATATTGACTGGACGGAAGCTGCACACGGTAGAGCACCTGCCGTTGCAACCGGCATCAAACGTTTACTTCCTGACCGTTATGTATTTACATATCAGGGTGACGGCGACCTTGCCGCCATCGGAACTGCAGAAACCATTCATGCCTGCAACCGTGGAGAAAACATCGTGATCGTTTTCATCAATAACGGTATTTACGGCATGACGGGTGGACAGATGGCTCCAACAACCATAAAAGGGATGAAAACTTCCACCTGTCCTTTCGGAAGGGAAAGCTCGCAGGATGGAAATCCAATTAAGATGACTGAACTTGTGGCTCATCTTGAAGGAACCAGATATGTTACCCGCCAGAGTGTGCATACTGCAGCGAGTGTTAGAAGGACAAAAAAAGCATTACTAAAAGCTTTTAAAAACCAGGAAGAAAATAAAGGTACTTCATTTATTGAAGTTGTTTCCACCTGTAACTCCGGATGGAAAATGACACCTGTAAAAGCCAACGAATGGATGGAAGAAAATATGTTCCCGTTCTATCCACTCGGTGATATTAAAGACATTTAAAAAGAAACCCCATGAAAGAAGAAATAATAATCGCAGGATTTGGTGGCCAGGGTGTTTTATCTATGGGTAAAATTCTGGCTTATTCGGCCCTTATGCAGGGACAGGAAGTTTCATGGCTGCCATCTTACGGACCTGAAATGCGAGGCGGAACGGCAAATGTTACGGTAATACTGAGTGATGAACGCATATCATCTCCGGTTCTTACCAAATTTGATACTGCAATAGTTTTGAACCAGCCTTCGTTGGATAAATTTGAAGATAAGGTAAAACCCGGAGGAACACTGATATACGACGGAAACGGGATTACACGTCATCCTGAACGTAAGGACATTAATATTTTCAGGGTTGATGCAACCGAAAAAGCAGCAAAACTTAAGATGCTGAAAACGTTCAACATGATTGTTCTGGGCGGTTTTCTAAAAGTTAAGCCTATCGTGGAAACTGATAATGTTATTGCGGGATTGAAGAAATCCCTCCCTTCCCGGCATCATCATCTGATACCGAAAAATGAAGAAGCATTGAAAATCGGATTTGATTTGATAGAAGCTCAAAATTAAATAATATGATCCGGCTCATTCAGCCGGATTTTTTATATTCCAATATGAATTAATTTTAACATCCATGAAGCAGGGTTATCAGTTTGAACTGGAATTAGCTGTACGCGATTACGAATGTGATTTTCAGGGAATAGTTAACAACTCCATTTATCTGAATTATCTGGAACACACACGGCATGAGTTTATTAAAACCGTTGGACTTGACATCATGAAATTGCATGAGGAAGGTATCGATATGGTTGTGGCCCGTTTGGAAATGGCATTCCAAGCACCCCTGAAAAGTGGTGATAAATTTTTGTCGTGCCTGAATTTCAAAAAAGAAGGATTAAAATATTTGTTTCAGCAGGAAATATTCAGATTGCCTGATATGAAACGTGCTATAAAAGCCACAGTAACCGGAGTAGCTATGGTCAACGGAAAATTATCGAATGTTGATAAAATTGAGAAGATATTGCAAGGGCATCAGGCCGGCTGATGCTCCTTACGTAATAAATCGTTCACTTCCTTCACCGGATTAAACGTTGCTACCGGAACTTCCACAAAAATGGTACTCCAGTATGCCATAGCTCCGTTCCATAAACCCGGTAATTCCAGCGCTTTCAAATCTTTTCCGTCTTTTGACTTATAAGAAATAAATCCGGTTTCAGGATCCTTGTATTTCCTGAGATCATATTTTGAACCATCTGCTTTTTTCACGCTGCAAATCAAATCAACCGGATTAAAATGAGTTGCTCCGGCAATCATTTTCTTAACATCTTCATCATCCGCATCCAGCTGACTCATTTCAGCAATCTGCAACGACTGGTTTCCTTCGGCATCAACCACCCAATATGGTCCACCTCCGGGTTCTCCTTCATTTTTAACCATGCCGCAAACCCTTATCGGTCTGTCAAGTTTTTGTTTCAACAGGTCAACTTTTGCATTGAAATCCAGTTGATCAAATCCGTCGCTAAATCTGAAAAAGAGTTCTGATTCAATAAAGTTTTTAACCTCTGTAATCAGTTCTTCATTAGGCTGATTTAATTGTTCAAGGTAATCGAACACCTTATTCCTGACATCCATTAAAATTCCGGCAAGCGCTTTTTTATATGTAATGGTTGGTTCTTTAAAGTGATCCGGAACCACATTGTCAATATTTTTAATAAAGATGATATCTGCATCCAGTTCGTTCAGGTTTTCGAGCAGTGCCCCATGTCCCCCCGGACGGAATAACAGTGTACCATCCTCGTTCCGAAATAAGGTATTGTCCATATTTACAGCAACAGTATCTGTGGAAGGTTTCTGAACTGAATACGAAATATCAAACTTCACTCCCAGTTCCTTTTCGTACTGAAGCTGAATCTTTTTCTGCAGCTTATTAAAAGCCACCATGTGCTCCTCAGACACTGTAAAATGCAGATTTACAATCTTATTGGTCTGTTTTGAATACATGGCACCTTCAACCAGATGTTCCTCAAAAGCTGTGCGGGCTCCATTCTCATATTTATGGAATTTAAGTAGTCCTTTGGGCAACACGCCATATCCCATGCCACTTTTATCCAGAAGACGGGATACCATCTTTTTAAAATAATTCCCATCGTCAATATCCATATCTTCCAGGTAATCCGACAGATCTTCAAAGAATGCAAAATCCTCCACTTTCTTAAAGAAATTCTTCACGGATTCTCTTTCGGGGTATTGCTCCTGTTTATTCAGAAAATAAAACAAATCTTTAAACATTCTGGAAGCTGCTCCTGAAGCAGGAACAAATTTAACTACAGAAATACCTTTCTTAAGTGCCTTTTCCCAATCCTCAATTTTTTCTGAGGTACTTTTCAAAAACAAAATGCCATTATCTATGGTCGCAGGTTCCTTAATATTTAAAAATGGAATACCACGTTTAAACGTTTCTACCTGATCTTCTACAACAGCCGGTTCTATCCCCTTATTTCCTAGCTGTTCCAAATCCTTTTCTGTAAACATCTCGTTCTTCAATTTTGCGTAAAGATACTTAAATACGATACATTTTAAAAAAATGCAGCCATGTTTATTTATACTCTGGGCAGCATGACAAATACATTTTTTGTATCATTGCAGCGCATGAATAATTTGACGCAAAGAAATAGAAGATATAATGATTATCCGTCATTTTCCAGAAAATATTTTGGAGAACGGGTACAAAAGGTTTCGATCAATGCTGGCTTTACCTGTCCTAACAGGGACGGAAAGACCGGGTACGGTGGATGTACATATTGTAATAATCAGAGTTTTAATCCTGAATACTGCTCTGAAGAACGATCAATCACAGAGCAAATAGAACAGGGTATCCGTTTTTTCGATCACAAGTATAAAACCCAAAAATACCTTGCCTATTTTCAGGCTTACACCAACACGTATGAGCCTATTGAAAAACTCGTTGCCAAATATGAAGAAGCATTGCATCACCCGAAAGTTATCGGACTGGTTATCGGCACCCGGCCCGATTGCATCTCAAATGAACTGCTGACTTATTTCAATACACTTCAAAACACATATTATGTAACTGTTGAATATGGCATTGAGTCAACACTGGATTCAACCCTTGAATTCATAAACCGGGGGCATAATTACCAAAACACTGTTGATGCAATAAATATGACTTCAAAAGCAGGCATTCATACGGGTGCTCACCTCATTTTGGGTCTGCCTAAGGAATCACGGGAAGATATTCTGGGTCATGCCAAACGAATATCAAAATTACCACTGCACACGATAAAACTACACCAACTCCAGTTGATAAAAGGAACAAAGATGGCTCATCAGTATAAAGAACATCCTGAGTGGTTCACATTTTATTCTGCCGATGAATATATTGATCTGGCCATTGATTTTTTGGAGTATCTGAATCCTGAGTTCATCGTTGAACGTTTTATCAGCCAGTCGCCAACAGAACTGCTGGTGAATAAAATATGGGGACTAAAAAACTTTGAGTTCGTGCATAAACTTGAAAAAAGACTGAAAGACAGAGATACCTGGCAGGGAAGATATTTTTAAGTTACATTAATCTTATATCCGATAACGTCTCGAATACCGTACATCCTGATTGTAATAAAATCTCCTTGTTTTGGTGCCCGCAGGCCACAAATACAGTTTTAATACCTATGGAATCTGCAACTTCATAATCATGATAAGTATCACCAATCCAGACCACTTCGTCGGGGCTTAATCCACTTTGCTCAAGAATAAGATTTCCTAAATGAGCTTTTCCTCCTCCGTAATGATCATCTATTCCAAGAACGACATCAAAATACTGCTCAAGTTTATAATCCATGATCATGCGATTCAATTTGCTATGTTCCATTGCCGAAACAATAAACTGTTTCAGATTCTGTTCCCGCATTTTATTCAACACAAAAACCGCATCACCAAAGAGCTCAAGCCTATGCATATTCTGCCAGTAAGTCTCCATATATTCCATCGCAACCAGTTCCCACTTTTCAGATGTAAAATCAAAACCAATTGTCTCGTAATAATTTTTAACAGGAAAAGTAAACACCTTTTTATAGTGCTCCTCTGTCAATAGGTTCAAGTCCCGTTTTACAAGAAGTTCATTAATGCAACCTATAGAATATGCCACATCATTCAATAAGGTACCATTCCAGTCCCATATGATGCCTTTTATTTTTTTAGAACTATTTTTGAATATCATGGAATAAAATTGAATGCCCGGATGTCTAAACGTTGTAAAATTAATAAATTTAAAAAAATGAAGAAGCTAACATTATTTTTAAGTGCTGTGATCATGTTATCTCTTTCTGCAACAACATCTATGGCTCAATATGGTGGCGGACAACGTAATGGTGGTCAGCAAGGTCAGCAAGGCCAACAGGGACAAAGACAGAGGATGTCGTATGCAGAACGTCAGGAGCAACGTCTTACACAGTTAACCAAAGATCTCTCCCTGACTGAAGATCAGGTTACAAAAGCAAAAGAACTGAACAAAAAGTACGACAAGAAAATGACGGACATGCGCAACCAGGCAACAACGCCTGAAGAACGTCAGGCACAACGTGGAAAATTCCGTGAAATAATGACCCAATATGATACGGAATTCAAAGCGCTTTTAACGGACGAACAAAAAACCAAGTATGACAAAATACAGGAAGAAAGAAGGCAACGATTTAACAGACAAGGGCCTCCAAACGGAGAAAGACCTCAAAGAGGTAACAGAACGAATTAATTAAGGGTTTTTTTCATATTTCAAAAAAGGCTGCATCGCAAGGTGCAGCTTTTTTATTCATCTGAAAAGTGAACCAAAACTTTTCGGTAAGCATTAAAAATTTTTGATTTCGACACAAATCCCAGATAAACACCATTATCGTCCACTACCGGCAGATTCCATGCACCCGTCTTTTCAAATACATTCATCACCTCCTCCATTGTCTGATTTATGCTAATAACAGCAGGTGGTACAATCATCAGTTTCTTTACCTTGAATACGTCATATTTTTCGGGCCGAAACATGATATTGCGAATATCATCAAGAAGAACGATTCCAACCAGCTTCTGTTCGTGATCAACCACAGGATAAATATTACGTTTGGATGAAGAAATAACCTTTATAATATCTCCAAGTGTCCAGTCCTGGTATGCCTTCTCAAAGTCTGTCTCAATAACACTATTCAGTTTCATCAACGTCAGAACAGTTTTATCCTTATGGTGTGTCAGTAACTGTCCACGTTGCGCCAGCCTCTTGTGGTATATACTATGCGACTCGAAATATTTGATGGTGATATATGAAAACAGAGACGTTATCATTAAGGGGATAAACAATTCATAGCCGTCCGTTATCTCCGCAATCAGGAAGATTGCTGTTAACGGAGCATGCATTACACCGGTCATCATCCCGGCCATGCCAACAAGCGTAAAATTACTCTCGGGGAGCATAACCCCGAAATGTCCAAAGATAAACGCAAAGGTGAACCCAGCTACACCACCTAAAAATAAAGAAGGTGCAAATATACCACCTACTCCTCCGGCACCTGTTGTTACACTGGTTGCCACGACTTTAAATGTCACAATCAATAAAAGGTAAACTGCAAACAAATAAAAGTTTCCCTGAATTCCGGTGAAAATACTGCCATTCAGCACAGCACCGCTTTCTCCGTGAAGCAAAGAACGAATTGTTGTATATCCTTCTCCGTATAAAGAAGGAAAGAAGAAGATAAGCACACTCAGTATAGCCCCTCCAATCAACAGTCGATGCATTTGCGTCTTGAATTTATCCAGCCATGATTCAATAAACATTACCCCCCTTGAAAAGTAGAGCGAGATGAATCCTGAAAAAACGCCCAGAAAGATAAAAAAAGGTATCGTCCAGAGTTCAAAACTATCAATAAGTTCAAAATTAAATAATACTTCGTCTCCCATTAAAAAGTTTGCAAACGAAGCTGCTGTTACAGCAGAAATCAACAATGGTATAAGCGAAGCCATAGTAAGGTCCAGCATCAACACCTCCAGTGTGAATACCATACCAGCCATCGGCGCCTTAAAGATACCGGCAATAGCTCCGGCTGAACCACAACCAATCAAAACGATCAGTGATTTGTGATCGAGATTAAAAAAACGACCGATATTTGAACCCAGTGAAGCTCCGGTTAAAACGATCGGGGCCTCTGCTCCTACCGATCCTCCAAATCCAATGGTAAACGTACTTGCAATTATAGAAGACCAGGAATTATGCGGCTTTATACGCCCTTTTTTATTGGAAATAGCAAATAGAATTTTTGATACACCATGCCCTATATTGTCCTTCACAAAATACTTAATAAACAACACCGTTAAAAGGATCCCGAGAATTGGGAAAAGTAACAACAGATAATTCCCCTTATCTGATGAGAAATGTTCAATAAGTAAATGATGGGTGTAATGAACTGTAGTCTTTAAAACAAATGCAGCAAGTCCACTTAATAGCCCTACAATAAAACTGATGATGTATAATTTATTTTCAGTCGATAATCTGCGGAAATTCTGAAGCGATCTGATGATGTACGCTTTAGCCATTTTAATTTATTATTTGGGCTGCGAAGTTACAATAATCAATATGATTAAGAAAACGATTTAAACAAAAAAAGAGGTACATTTCTGCACCTCTTTTTAATCTCTTCCGGCAAGCCTATTTTTTGGGAATGCTTGCCTTATATGTTTCGTATGCTTTGATCTGATCATTCATATTTGAGATTGCACTCTTGGCAATGGTATTACTCGGATCGATTTCCAGTGTTTTCTCAAAACCAGTTTTAGCTTTATCCCACAAAGCCAGAGCATCTTTCATTTTAGAAAGGTAAATTCCTGCATCGCCACTACCTGCAGCTGTTACAGCAATTTCATTGGCTTTATTATAAGGATCCTGAGCCTGAATATTGTAGTACTTCGCTACATAATCACGAAATTTTGAATAATACTTACTGTTTGGATAATCTGATAAAATCTTTTTAAGCGTTTCAATCTCCTTTACCTGATCACCTTTGTCACTGTATATTTTTGAAATATAATACAACGAAAGATCAGGCTTATAATTTTTTGTGATGCATTCGTTGAAATACTTTTCAGCTTTATCATATTGTTTTGCCTTAAAAGCACTGTTAGCCAGATTATATAAGGTTGTATTATCGTCAGCGACTCCATCCTCGTTGGTTGCAAAATACGCTTCATATTTTGTAACTGCATCCGCATAGTGCTTCGTCCTTAAAGCCTCGTTTCCTGCATTTTTTAGTTCAGCTGCACTCTCCTGTGCAAACATGCCAAGTGAAAAGACCAAAAATGTCAATATTACCCCAATTTTTTTCATTTTCAATTATATTTATTTGTTATACACTTAGTTATTTCAATTTACAAGCCGCTAAAATAATCTTTTTTGTTAAAACGACAATGTCATCATTTAAAATTAGATTGTTTTATATAATTATGTCAGAAATTATTCAACAACCATGCCAAAATCATTCCACATTATATAACGATCTATTGATCAAAAGGTTGTATGCATTCATTATTTTTAATAAAATACTGTTACGTACTTTGAACCCGATTCCATCTATAAAAGTTACCGGCAAAACCTTTGGTGATGTACCGGTAATAAAACATGCGTCGTATCTGTGAATTTCATTATAACCAATATTACCCTCCGTTACACAGATGTTCTCTCTCCTGCAAAGTTCAATCACTTTATTCCTGGTCACCCCTGATAATACATCTTTCGATTCAGGTGTAACCACTTCTTCTCCTTTTATAAAAAACAGGTTGGTTCTGCTCCCTTCTGTCAGATTACCTAATTCATTTATCAAAAGCACTTCGTACACATTTTGATTTTCCAAGATATGATCCACTTTCAATTTTAAATCGTGATGAACCACTTTCACTGCAGGATCTTCTCTTATTGATTCCAAAGTAACAGTTTTTACCCCGGTATTATAAATCGCAGGCTCAGGATAAAACGATGGAATAAATCCAATTATCACATTAATGGATTCCGAAATAAACACGTCTAACCTGATATTCATATATCGGAACATATTCTGACGGATAAGTATGGAAATTAACTCAGGAAAGTTGATTTCCGAAAACGGAGCATTGACCTCCTTTGCCCTGAGAGAATTCACTAAGCGATTAAAATGATCTTCCCAAAAGAGAATTTTCCCATCTATAATTCGGATAACCTCATAAATATTTTGTCCTTCCATGTATTCTTCCAGACAGGAAGATATATCAGTAAGTTTTCCGTTTAGGAAAATTTTATGGCCTGTATACCGTAACATATGTTTTGATTAATATCCAAAGATATATAAATTGATTCTGAATAACCTGTTTTCAGTTGATTTGAAGGACAGCAAAACAGGACGAATATGATTTTTATTTACATTTGGTGTCCCCATTAAAAACACAAAAAGGAATTTATCATGATGAACAACGTTGGAGAAAAAATCAATGAGATCAGAAAAATAAAAGGACTTAGCATAGAAGACCTTGCAGAAAGGGCAGGCTTGTTGGTTGAGCAGATAAAACATATTGAGGCAGATGAAATTTTACCGTCTTTAAGCCCGCTTATTAAAATTGCCCGTGTTTTAGGTGTTCGTTTAGGTACTTTTCTTGACGATGAAGACCGTATTGGTCCTGTTATTTCGCGCAAGGAAGACCATATAAAATCTATTAGCTTTTCAAATGACAATATCAGTGCAAGAAAAGAAATGGATTTTTTCTCGTTGGCAGGAAATAAATCAGGCCGGCATATGGAACCTTTCCTTATCAACGTAACAGCCAGTGAATCGAAAGAATTTATTTCTTCATCACACGAAGGTGAAGAATTTTTATATGTCCTGAGTGGAAGTGTTTCTGTAAATTATGGCAAAGAAACTTTTGTTCTGAACCAGGGCGATTCAATTTATTACGATTCAATTGTGAAGCACCATGTGAGTGCAGGGAATGAAGATGCCATTTTGCTGGCTGTAGTTTATGCACCTTTTTAAGTTACTGTTATGTATTTGCTAGAACATACGCTGGGAACAGCACTTGAAAATATTGTTAAAAAAACACCCGATAAGGATTTTATCATCTATCCGGACCGTAATCTCCGGTTCTCTTACAAAACATTTGACGACAGGGTAAATAAGCTGGCCAAGGGCTTGCTGACCATCGGGATTAAAAAAGGTGATCATGTAGGTATCTGGGCAACCAATGTCCCTGACTGGCTCACATTTTTATTTGCCACAGCTAAAATCGGATCCGTATTGGTAACCATTAACACAAGTTACAAAGTACATGAACTGGAATACCTTATAAAAAATGCGGACTTAAAAGCACTTTGTCTCATTGACGGCTGGCGCGACAGTGATTACGTTGGCATGGTAAATGAACTGATTCCGGAATTAAAGATTATGGAACGTGGTCAGCTCAAATCCCAAAAATTTCCGGTACTCGAACATGTGGTATTTATAGGTCAGGAGAAACACAGGGGAATGTACAATACACCCGAACTTTTATTGCTTGGAGAACATGTAAATAACGATGAACTGAATGCTATAAAAAACTCGCTGAATAGTCATGAAGTCATTAATATGCAATACACCTCAGGGACAACAGGTTTTCCGAAAGGTGTCATGCTGACGCACCATAACATTCTGAATAACGGTTATTACATCGGAGAATGTCAAAAATTTACTTCTGAGGAGATACTCTGTCTGCCGGTTCCGCTGTTCCATTGTTTCGGCATTGTACTGGGCGTGTTAGCGTTGCTGTCACACGGAGGTACGCTGGCAATTATTGAAAGTTTTGATCCATTAATGGTTCTGGCATCGGTTCAAAAAGAAAAATGCACGGCACTTTACGGAGTTCCAACCATGTTTATTGCAGAACTTAACCACCCCATGTTTGATATGTTTGATCTTTCATCATTACGAACCGGAATTATGGCGGGATCGCCCTGCCCGATGGATGTGATGAAGAAAGTAGTGGAGAAAATGCACATGAATGAGGTAACCATTGCATATGGTTTAACCGAAGGCTCCCCTGTTATGACCCAGACCCGGACCGATGATCCGTTGGATGCAAGAGTATCCACTGTAGGCAAAGAGCTCCCTGCTATAGAAGTTAAAGTGGTTAATCCTGAAACCGGAGAGGAATGTGCTCCTGATGAACAGGGAGAAGTCTGCTGTAGAGGCTATAATATTATGAAAGGGTATTACAACAACGAAGCAGCAACTAAAGAAGCTATTGACAATGAAGGCTGGTTGCATTCAGGAGATTTAGGACTAAAAACCAACGAAGGATATTTTAAAATTACAGGTCGTATTAAAGATATGATCATCCGGGGTGGTGAAAATATTTATCCCCGCGAAATAGAAGAGTTTCTCTATGGCATGCCAGGAATTCGTGATGTACAGGTTGCCGGTGTCCCATCACCCAAATATGGCGAGCAGGTTGGGGCGTTCATTATATTGGATGAAAACAGCAGCCTGACTGAAAGTGATGTGATGGATTATTGCCGTGGAAAAATTGCGCGATTTAAAATCCCAAAATATGTATTTTTTGTATCAGGTTATCCCATGACTGCCAGCGGAAAAATTCAGAAATACAAGCTTGGGGAACAGGGACTTGAAATGCTTAAAGAAAAAGGAATAGAGATCATTTAACTAACAACTGATAAGGCTATTTAGCGGGGGCACGATCAATATCGTACTCCCGCTTTTAGTCTTTAATAGCTTATATTGAAAACAGCACCTGCCTTTACCCATCTTCCGGGCTGAATAACATTAGCCACATCCATGTATTGCGCATCAAAAATATTGGAAGCCTCCACAAACAGTTTTAACCATTCATGTTGCCAGTAAACCTTGGCACTGACCAGCCAAAACGGATCGTAGGAAGTTGTCTGATACATCACATTACCCTCTGCGTCCTTACCCAGGTATTTCTGATAAGTCCCTGCCCTGTCCTGCCACGATGCATTCCATTCGGCAAATAGGTGACTTACGATTGAATGATTCAGCGTTAGCGTAAATTTATGTTTTAAATAATCCAGCACATATTTGGAATCGTAATTCTGTTCTACCTTGTCAGAGTTCAGGTATGAATAGCTCACTCCCATCCTTTTAACGAACCAATTTGAACCGGTCATCTGCGCAATATTTAAACGGGTAGCCGTTTCAATACCAAATGTATTGACCTGAGTGTAATTGGTGGTTGTATATTTTTCGTTTCCGGGCAACTGAACCCAGTCAATCAGATTGGTTCCCTGGCGATAAAATGCAGTTATGTGCGAAGCAATGCCGTTTTTATGGTATTTAAAACCACCTTCATAACTCCAGGCAGTTTCCGGTTTCAGATCAGGATTACCCAAATTTGTTGGTCCGTTATAAAACAGGTCTGTAAATGTAGGCATGCGCAAAGAACGATTTACAGAACCTTTAATCCTGAAACCATTCAGCAGCTCATAGCTAATGTCAAGCCCCGGATAAAACGAAAACTTGTTATTCCAGGCATCTGAACCAAACGCCATAACCGCTGCCGTAACAAACAGTGGTCCTGTACGGAACTGGTGTTCGGCAAAAACACTGTAATTCGTGCGTTGATACGATTTATAATAAAATGCATCGTATCCGGGCACCTTAACTGTATCGGGGGTATTGCCAAGTGTATTGCTCAGTGAATTTTCATTCCGGATCTCAGCACCAAGAGAAGTTTTTCCAACATTGGAATAATAGGTCGTGTTGACACGGGCACCATACACATCGCTTTTATGAAAATTATACGGATACACATCCGGCTTGTCTCTGAACAATTCAAAACGATCACGCGAGTTTCTGTAGTAGACTACCGGTGAAAGCTTCAGTTTGGTTCCGGTGGTAAATTTCAGACTTGCCACGCTTGTTTTCACTTCTTCATACTGATCCGGATAAACCGGTGTATAAAAACTGTTAGCTCCAAAGCCATTATCCGTGTAACCAGCCTGCCATTCGAATGAACCAAAATCCAGATCAAGGCCACCATGATAATAAATATTCTTCTTTTTGAAATCGGTGTTACTAATATAGCCATCACTGCCTTTCTCTCCAGCTGCAATCTGATGATGTGTTGCCGAATTATGAAACGCTATGCTCAGGTTTCCTTCGAAGAATCCGTATTCCCCGGCTGAACCATAAAGTTGAATCTTATTCATATTGGCTGAACCGGTAATAATATTGATAGCACCACTAAAGGCATTGGCCCCCAGGTGTCGTGCCCCGGCTCCCTGCAATACTTCAATCCGGTCAACCTGGTTCAGGTCAATGGGAAGATTCATCATATTGTGCCCTGTCTGGGGATCAGAGATATTTACACCGTTCAGCAGTACCATTACCTGATCGTAAGATCCACCACGAATGCTTACATCAGACTGAACACCATTTACTCCACGTTGCCGTACGTCTACATTAAGTGCAAATTCAAGCAGGTCGGCAATGCTATTGACCGGCGACGCCTGAATCTCGTCTTTTGTAATTACGGTAACAACCCTAGCAACTTCAGATTGAAGTTCAGGTGTGGCATCGGCACTCACAACCACTTCTTCCAGATCCACCTTATCGTTGGTGCGAATGGTATCGGTTTGAGCCGAAGTTTGCTGCATGCCTAAAGTTAAAAAGGCACTCACGCTTAAAACGCCAATTTTTATCTCTTTATGCAGTGTATTATAAACTGCAAATGCTTTGCGGCTCCATTTCTTAAATAGCAGCGCGCGTTTAGTTGGTAAATGTTTAAAATGCATAATTAACCTGTTTGAATTTGCGCAGCAAAGATACGAAAAGGCTTAAATGTTGGAATTCTAAATAAGAGAATGATAAAAATACGGAACATGAATTCGCTTCCTCAATCATACAGGATTAAAGTAAAAATGTTTGAAATTCGTTTGACAGATCGAAAAATCAGTAATTTATGACGATTTTCTGCCATTTCCGATCTTCTTAAATTAGTATTTTCGTGGCGTTTTAATATGGAATCCAACATACAAGAGGAATGAGATATAAACCTTTAAATTATTTATTCATAAGCCGCTTGTCGGTTATTACTTTACTTCTGTTGATACAACACCTGGCGAAAGCTCAGGATCTAAATGAAGGACTGATACTAAGCTATACGTTTGAGAACATATCCGGATCAACAATAACAGATGACTCAGGCAATGGAAATGATGGTACAATGCAGGGCGGTGCAACCGTTTTTACAGGCAAAACCGGAAAAGGGGTTATCTGTAATAAAAATGGTGATTACATCGAGGCTCCGGATAATATCAATGCAGGGATGACCTCCTTCACCTTTGCCTCCTGGGTAAGGCTGCTCTCAAGACAGGATGCCACCCGTTTTTTTGACTGGGGAACTGGAACAGACGGGACTAATAATTTTATTGCATTTATTCCAAGTTATGGTTCCGACGATGGATATATGAACCTTAGATTCAGACCGGCTTCCGGTACCGCATTAAACATTATGTCGACCGAAAAATGCCCGACTCTGTCCTGGGCGCATGTAGCCGTAACCTACAACTGGGATGGATCAAAAGGCTCTGTCAAAATGTATCTGAACGGAAATACTGTGGCACAGACATCAAATCTATCCTATAACATTGCTTCATGGTTGGGAACAACCACAGATAATTATTTTGGCTATTCTCGCTGGACACAGGATTTAAATGGCTTTAGAGGCATATTTGATGATATCAGAGTTTACAACAGGGCTCTCAGTGATGAGGAGATATTGATGCTGACAGGACTGGACGAACTTTATGCTCAATACGATCAACTTGACCTGGGAGACCTTTCGGGTGTAACCGGTAACCTTACCTTACCAACAACACTTGGTGATAAAGGTGTAACCGTTACCTGGACATCATCGCAGCCAACGGTCATTGCCGTTGACGGAACTGTTATCCGCCCGGATTATTTCAATTCCAATGTTGTGTTGACAGCAACCGTAAAACTCGGCTCCATCTCCAAAACCAAAACATTCAATGCAACCGTTCTGGCGAATTCAGGAACTGAATTTAAAAGTGATCTTCTTGTTCGTTACGATTTCTCCAACCTGGATGGTTCCACTGTGACAGATATTGCTGAAAAAGGCTTTTCCGGAACACTTAAAAATACTGCCAAAGTGGTCACCATGGGGACGGAATCTACGGGCATTTTTAATGTGCTTAGTCTTGGAAATTCAACCGGTTATTTTGATATGGGAAGTGATATGGGACAAGTAGTGAGCCGATTAAATGAATATACCATTTCAGCTTATTTCAGGATTGATGATTCATATTCCGGACTTGATAATAACGGTAATTTTCTGTGGAACCTGTCCAATACAGCAGATGCTATGTCCTATGCAAACGGATACATCATATGTAGCCTTAAGGATCAGAGTTTGAGTATTTCTCCCGGCAACTATACCGAAGCATCCGGCAATCAGGATGTAGGTTACAGCAAAAATGCGCTGAAAGGTAACTGGCACAATCTTACCTTCACACAGCAGGGAACTGCGGGAACTATTTATATTGACGGTATTGCAGTGGCAAAGGACAAGATCACAAATCTGCCTACAACAACCCTAATAAAATCCGGTATTACAGGAACTCTGTATAACTGGTTAGGTCGTTCCTGTTATACTTCAGATGTGTATCTGAGAAATACCCTGATTTATGATTTTCGTATCTACAGCAGGGCCCTGGATCAGGACGAAATAGCAAAAACAAAAATAAATGTCAGCGATAACCTTACCATGCTCGAAAAAGCTTATGCTGCCAATATCGATGATAGCAAAACGGCAGAAACAACCATTACTGACATGATCCGGTTACCCAAAGCAGGCTATCTTGAAATTGTAAAAAATGATAACTCAGTGGTCAGCCTGAAATTGGATGCCATCAGTCATTTTACTGCAAACGATAATTCTACAATATTTGATTTTACCTCCGGATCAAATAACACCTTTGCAAATTCCGACATTCGCAAAATAACATTCGCACAGTGGGCTACTGCTTTGAATGAACCCGAATTAAGCAGTAATCTGGTTGTTTATCCAATCCCGGCAACCGACAGGCTGCATGTAATAGCTACAAATTCCGAATCAGACATTTTAACTATATTTTCCCTTACCGGCCGGCAGGTTTTGAGCCGGGATACAAAAGAAGCACAGGCAGGAATTGATATAAGCAGGCTACCTGAAGGGGTATATATTTTAAAATGTGGTAGAAACGTTGCAAAATTTACAAAACAATGAAGAAAGGACTTTTAATTATATTGACAATATTTCTGTTTCTTGGCTCTGTTGCGGCACAGAACCTTACACTGAACATTTATAAAATCAACAAAACGGTGCAGCGTTATGCTTTGTCAAACCTCGACAGTGTTCAGGTTGATGAAGCCAACAACAATATCCTGGTTCATCTGAAAGACGGAAATATTACAGCCCTAAGTATTTCGGAGATTGATAGCATGACGTATTCTGAAGGGACATTTAGTGTTCCAACCGTAGAACTGGTATCGGCAGATTATGAATACAAACTGGATAAAATTATCTGCAAACTTAATGTTACAGATGGCGGCTGTGCAATTCTTGAACGAGGCCTGTGCTGGTCAAAAACAAACCCAAGTCCAACAGTGGAAGATAATAAATTCAGTAGCGGGACCAATGCAGGAAAACTGTACGCATCTACCACGGGTTTAACTCTGGGATCAACCTATTATGTAAGACCCTATGTGACAAACTGTATGGGAACAACTTATGGAGATGTTAAAAAGATACAGACACTCATGGGGAATGTGACATATACAATTGATATTGACAAAAACCAGTTCCCTGAATATTATGCACTTATAAAAGAAGCACTGGACAGCGCCTGTTATTACTACAACCGGTATACCGAATTCAAAGCGAATATACATGTATATTACAGTTCGGGCATTCCCACTGCACAGGCCAACTATCATGGAAGCATAGGTTATGGCCCCAATACAACTTATATGTGGGTTGGAACTACCATGCATGAAATGGCACATTATTTTGGATCCGGAACATCCAATGCCTACTGGAACAATATGGTTAATGGAGTATGGCAGGGACCGGTTGCAAAAGCCTTGTGCCAGCAGTTGACAGGGCAGGAATTACATGGGGATAACACGCATTTCTGGCCTTTGGGTATCAACTACAGATCAGAAGTGAGTTCTGCAACGGATCTGATTAATCACGCAAAACTGGTTCAGGCAATGCTGGTTGTGGACGGTGGTGTTCCAACGAGCTGGTAGTTGCCAGAAGTTACAATATCTAAATCCCGGCAAAACCGGGATTTTTTGTATTAAATAACCGTTATCAACATACCTGCTCACGGACGGGAACATATTACGGCTCCTCAGTATGCTGATTTTCTTTAATGGATGCGTTAATTTTTTTTGTAACTTGTACACCATTAAATTACCTGATATGAAAAAGATTGATGTTATAGATTTAGTCCTGAAACTGTTTGGAATAAAGATTTTTGTTGGTGCACTATTACTGATAAAAGATATCGTTAATTTCTCACAGATTTTTAATAACAGTAACAACCACATGACCGCAATAGGAGGAATTATTGGATATTTTATGGCATTCCTTGTGTTAGTATTTATTAGTTATGTGCTTGTGTTCAAAACAAATTTCTTCACAAAACTGATCATCAAAAACGATACAGAAATTAATTTTACTCCTGGTACAAATTATGTGGAATTGTTGCATCTGTCCCTTATCATTATGGGACTTGTCATTGTAGTATTCCGCTTACCTGCCTTTATTGCAGCTGTTGCAGAAATAATAAAGTATGTATTGGGCAATATGAGCCAGCCTTCACACTTATTGTTCCAGCAGATTGGGACATTGATACTGTATATTTTTGGATATATTTTAATAACCAGTTCCAGATCATTGGCGGAAAGGATATTACGGATCAGCCGAAAAGAAAACATGTAGTAATAACCCAAGCAGAATCCTAAAACATATAGTATGAAGAAAATCTATACACTGATTGCAGTTTTTATTCTGTTTATGACCAGTTGCATCCATTTCTCCTACAGAAAAAATACTTCAATGAAGGAGAAGGATGGACATCTGATCTCCGAAACCTTGACCATAAAGGAGGCCAGCTTTTATAACCAGGTCATTATATCACGTGACACAGTAGTGAGAATCATGGAAAAAATAAGTGATGATTCTAAGTCTAAATCAACGTTTAACAATCATTTGTTTTTTCAGCAATCTCTGAAAAACCGTATTATAGCTACCCAGAAAACACATGATAATAGCACCTTAAAACTTATTGCCACATCGGATAGAGACACAATTGTCAGAATTATTGCGGTACAGAATATCACTGACCAATCTGTTTTGAAGGATGTGATGATGGTTGAACAGTGTGAAACTGTTAAAAAACTGGCATTGTCTAAAGTCAACAGTTCCCAAACTCTTAATAAAATAGCATTATTCAATCCTGATCCGGACAACCGCTTAGCCGCAGTAAAACAGGTGAACAACAGCATGTACCTGAAGCACATTGCCTACTTTGAGAAAAATCCGGCAATTCGAAAACTGGCTGTGGAAAAACTGAATAATGAAGAATACTTAAAACATGTAGCATATTTTGAAAAGGATCCGGAAATACGGAAAATTGCAGTACAAAAAATCAACAATGATTATTATTTAAAGCATGTGGCCTATTTTGACAAAATGGAGGATATCAGATACCTGGCCACAGAGAAAATTAATGATCCGGCAACTTTGTTTCATATTTCCGTGTACGATAAATCGGCACGAGTCCGTCATCTGGCAACTAAAAAAATAAACTGACATATATGATTTCAGAATTTGAACTGGTAGTAAATGGCATACAGGCACAACTTGAAAAGTGGGAAACAAGACTTTTGTCTCTGCAGGATGATTTAATTTGCAACAGAAGAAACAGTCAGAACCGAAATATCAAACAGATACTGGGCCACATGATTGATTCTGCATCCAATAATACACACCGCATTATACACCTGCAATACCGTGAAAATCCACTGGAGTTTCCGAATTATGCCACACACGGCAATAACGACCGCTGGATTGCGATACAAAATTATGAAGAAGAAGATTGGTTCAACCTGGTTCAGTTGTGGAAATATACCCATCTCCACCTGGCTCATATAATAGAAAACGTTAACCCTGAAAAGTTGGAAAATGTTTGGATTGCAGGCAAAGCTGATGAAATGGTTTCATTAAAAGAAATGATTCCTGACTTTTTGCGCCATATGCATCTGCATATGGATGAGATTACAGAACTTTTAGAAAAATAGACAGTTGATCTCTAATTCACCGGAACTATGTCGAAACACACTAAAATATTACTGCTTATATGCTCTGTGTTGTTAAGTACTGCAATATATGCACAGGAATGGGCTCCCGTAGGTGCCACATGGCATTACTCCGAAGATTACTTTGATTCATTTCCGCTACTGGAAGGCTTTATTAAATTTGAGGTTGAAAAGGACACTGTTTTTATGGGGATAATGTGCAAAAAAATAACAAAACACCATAAGATTCATTGCAACGACAGACCTGACATTGAATATATGTTTGAAAGAAATGATTCTATTTTTTTCTGGGATCCCAGTTTTAATGAATTCCAGTTGTTATATGACTTTAGTGCAACGCAGAATGATTCATGGCAATTTAAGGTTTTACATGATTCCGGAGATGATGTAGATACTGTAAGAATTCACGTAGATTCAATTAAAACCTTAACTATAAACGATAATGCTCTTAAAGAATTACACGTGACTTACAAAAGAATCTCTTATAATGGCGAGGATGAATCTTACCCTTATCAATCTAAAATAATAGAACGTCTTGGGGATATTCATTATATGTTTAACTACATTCCATTCGGGGCCGAAGCTTGTGATGCAAATATGAGCAAAGGTCTCCGGTGTTATTCCGATGGTGTGATTGGCGCCTATGAAACAGGTATAGCAGATTCGTGCGAAGCTACAATAGTATGGAAAGACGATAAAATTAATGTCCCCAAGCCTGAAGATACGCCGGATGTTGTCCTCAATCCATCAGAAAGAATACTAACACTGAAAAACCTTAATAACACCAAAGCGCACTTCAATATTTATAATCTTTCAGGTAAAGTTGTTCAAACCGGAAGTACAGCATCCAGTGTGATAGATATATGTAATCTACATCATGGGTTATACCTGATCATCCTGTATGACACGGATAATTCAATAGTGATAAGAAGTAAATTTGTGATAACAGATTTTTAGTATCTGAAGCAATTTAATATATTCTTTAATTGTAATTTTCTAATTTCAGAGGTAACTCAAACCTCGAATATATTTAGGATATGAGCCCCTTTTTCACCAATAAAAAACTACCTTTTTCTTTCTGATTTTAATTTTTATGTCACAAACCTCCAATTATAAATACTGTCTATCAAATACTTACACAAGTATCGTAATTTTTATTTAGATTTTATACAAAAAGTACACTTTCGACTAAGGGATTTTTTAAAAAGGATGTCATAATAGAAACTGTAAATCACTAATTATGATAACCCGAGTAACCCGTAGATTAATAACCGTGCTATTTGTGTTGGTAGTGTTGTTGGGCGCGTTTCTGCTCTACTCCACGGTTATAAGCTGGAATTTGTTTTCTGTGATTGTGTTTTGGTTCTTTATAGTTCCTGCATTATCACACTTTTCGGCTAAGATAATGACCCGTAAAAGAGGCAACCTGGCCACGGCCATTAATGGATGCCTGCTCTTCTACACAACAGTTGGTGTACTTATTTATTTCAATTATGAGACATCGTTCTTACGATTGATTTTAATGAGTCTGATACCGGCAATGGTAATTATTTACTTACTTAATGAAAAAGAAGTTAATTTAAACTCATAACCTTTCTACATTCAAACAGGCGTTAATTCTCTATGTAATTACCCAAAATCTGATCCCTCTCAGCCCCAATGAGAGGGATCTTTTTTTATATATTTCCATTAAGAACCCCCAGTTCAAAATTTATTTTATATTTTTAATTCCTGAAATGACCTGTTCCTGTTTTATGCAATGAATCTGAAAAAAATAAAGTATATGTAAAGCTGCTTTTTACAGACAGAACCGTAAATCGTTACAGACAATCACGGCAAAGTATTGGAAATTAATAACACTTTTTACATATGAGAATGATTCGTTCACATTTTTAAAGTAACCGCTAAAAACATTATTTTTATTTATAACAGACCCATACATATGAAACAATTACTAAGTGGAATTCTACTTTTTATAAATATATATAGCTTTTCACAGGAAAATCAGGTAAAAATAACCCTGGAATCGGATAGCATTATCACAACCGACTGGATCAAACTGAATGAATTTCCAACATTATTCAAGCCATATGTAAGGATTGATAATCCATCCGGTTTAAAGATTAAATTGCAGGATATCAGAAGCTATAAAGGCTACGATCAGGAAGGGAACTTCAGACAGCTATCCAAAATAAATTTGAATAAAAAAGGTAAATTCAGGTATACAGAACTGACATTTAAAACCGATTCAACCGATAAGGTGAAAATTTATCATAACAATTTTACGTTTGGATTAGAACACAGAACCAGCAATGAACGATTAACACAATATCAGTTCAACGATGATCAAATTAAAAAACTGAACTATAATAACATAATGCAGGATTTTTCCGAATCAGGATATTCAAGCAAATATTTAACACAGGTAAAAAACATAAAAATACTTCAGTACGCATCGCTTTCCATTGCAACAGGATTGTTAGGTTATTACATATTCAATAATCAGAAAGCAAATAAAAACGGATTTATGGATAATGACATGATTCTTTTTACTGCAGGAATTCTCTATGTTGTACCATTTACCCTGGAAAAACCTAAAAAGAAAAAACTGATTGAATCGTTGAAAAACTATAACTAAATGCGAGAATTTATGAAGATAAACGATAAACTTGTACCATAATCTTCGACCTGTCCCTTCCCAATTTCTTTACAAAAAGATGAAATAGTTCTCATAATTTTTAATTTTACCTTTTTAAAAAATCTGGAAATTAGCATGAGGAATTATTTTATTACTTCCTTTTTATTTATACTACAGTTTTCATTCTCATTAAATACTAAATTGTATTTTGACAATATTACAACAGAGAATGGCCTGACTGATAATTATGTAAACTGTATTCTTCAGGACAATGAAGGCTGGATTTGGATTGGCACAGCATTGGGCATTCAAAAATTTGACGGCGTTAAGTTCAAAGAGTACGGGATTTACACAGATGATTCAACTTATGTGAAAAATTTTTTAATCCGGAATTTCTTTGAAAGCAGAAATCATACCCTTTACGGATGCATTGAAGATTATGGGTTGGTAAAATACAACAAACAAAAGGATATTTTTGAAAGGCTTATATTAAATAACAAATCTGTACTTACTGATGGTTCAGTTAAAGATTTAGTTGAGGATAAGGACAGCAACTTATGGGCAGCAACAAAAACGGGAATCTGGAAAATTGATTTTACAGAATCAGTATTACAAAATTATTCTCAGGGAAAAATATCTGCAGAAAATTCAATTTCGGACAATTATGTCAGAACTTTGTCCCTTGAGAACGATACGATCTTATGGATCGGAACACGATCCGGCCTGGATCAGCTTAATTTAAAGTCTCAAATCATTACAAACTATTCAACTATCAACCCAGATTTACATGATGAAATCTTTGAGATTACGGTTGATACACGGCAGAGAAAATGGATCGGGACCGGAGAAAAAGGTCTTATTATGATTGATAATAAAAATCCAGGAGGCATAAGATTTCAATTCAATGATAAACAGGAAAGAAATAACACGGTAAGATCAATTCTACAAACAAAGGATGGAAATTTTTGGATTGGAACCAGGGGTGGATTATATTATTTTGACGATGCAACCCACAAACTTCAATTGTATCAAAACGATCTTTTAGAAGAAAAATCACTGGTTCATAATTCCATTGTAAACATCTTTATGGATCAGAAAGGTGACATATGGATTGGAACCAGAGGTGGTCTCAGTTACTTGTCGATGGGGAAACAGGTATTTAAAACCTATAAAGCGCTACCGGATAATAATAAATATTTAAACAACAGTGAAATATATTGTTTTTGGGTAGATCCCTCCGGAAAAATATGGTCTGGCACCGAAAATGGCGGAGTTAATATCCTTAATGTCAAAACAGGCACCTTTTCTTATTTAACAACGGAAAATAAGAAGATAAGCAATAATTGCGTTAAAGCCATTCAACCTTTTAAGAACAGTATCTTAATAGGAACATTTAATGGTGGTTTAAACATTTATGACCAAAATAAGGGTAGATCAAAAGTCCTGATGCATAATGCCAGCGATCCTAACAGCATTTCGAATAATATCGTTTGGGACATCGAAATCGATCATAAAAACAACATATGGGTTGCCACGGCAAGCGGCCTGGACCGGTTTGATCCGGTAACAGAAACCTTTAAACATTTTCCGCAGTTCGATGATATGGTCAACGGTGTTTCATGGATCGGCATTGACAAAGACAATGACTTATGGTTGGGATCTGAAGTTATTAAAATATACAGACCTGGCTTTGGGATCATAAATACATTTAAAGAAAATGCCAGGGGATTCTATGTAGACAGTAACGGTCGTATTTGGATTATGACCATAAACAGAGGAGTTGTAGCCTATGATAAGATTAATGGAGAAATTAAAAATTACACCGAAAATGATGGATTATCGAGTAACCTGACGTATTGTATGCTTGAAGACAACACCAATAATTTATGGATAAGTACGGTCAATGGTCTTTCATGTTTTGATACCAAAAATAAAATATTTCATAACTATTACCGGATCGATGGATTACAGGGTGATCAGTTTCATTATGGCGCATCGTATAAAACCAATGAAGGAAACTTAATATTTGGTGGAATTAACGGGTTCAACATTTTTAACCCCTCAGATATTAAAGAAAATACATTTAAACCACCTGTTTATATAACCGACTTCAAAATATACAATAAATCATTTGAGAACAAGGAAATTTTATCGGATTCAACAGCAGACATAAATATACCCTTTGACTCCAGGTTTCTGACATTTGAATTTGTCGCACTAAATTATACAAACAGTTCCAAAAACCGATACAGATATCAGCTCGAAGGATTTGATAATGAGTGGTCGGAAATAACAGAAAACAGAAGTGCCACATATACCAATCTCGATCCCGGTGACTATACATTCAGAGTTATTGCCAGTAACAACAAAAATACATGGAATACAACGGGAGCATCTCTTAAACTAACAATAAAACCGCCCTATTACAAAACCACGTGGTTTTATATTACAGCAACACTTGTGCTGGCCCTAATTATTTTCTTGAGTTTCAGGTATATTTTTAAAGTACTTGAATTACGTAAAAGCCTGGAATATGAAAAGAAAGAGGCACAACGATTACATGAACTTGATGCCCTTAAACTTCAGTTTTTTACGAATATTTCGCACGAAATAAAAACACCATTAACCTTAATTATAAGTCCTTTGGAAAGGATTATGCATTTTGATTTTAAAGACTCCGTAATACGAGAGAATCTGCTGTTGATGCATAAAAATGCCCGCCATTTAATGAATCTGATAACACAACTGCTGGATTACAGAAAACTTGAATCAGGCATGCTAATGGTGAATTACAAAAAAGGTGACATCATTCAATTCTCACGGGATTTGTTTAATTCATTCAGGAACCTGATGGATGAATCGGAGCTTACATATCGGTTTATAAGCGTAAAAGACACATTGATAACAGATTTTGATCCCGATAAGCTAAAAAAGATCCTGGACAATGTGCTGTCTAATGCAATTAAATATAACAGACGAGGAGGAAGTATTAGCTTCATCATTTCCGTTATTCTTAATAATGATCCTAATGAGGATATATATGATCAGTATCTTCAATTTGTGATTAAAGATACAGGGATAGGCATTCCTGAAAAAAACCTGGAAAATATTTTTAACCGCTTCTTTTCTGGTCAACATGAAAACTCTACCAGTTCAGGCATAGGTCTTGCATTCACAAAAGAACTTATTAAATTATTGAATGGACGGATTATGGTTGAAAGTGAAGAAGGGAAAGGCACAACCTTTACGATATTAATCCCGCTAAGGGAGGAACCATTAATAATTGAAGAAAATGTACCTGTAGAGAACGTGAATCAGTCTTCACAGCTTTCCTTTGAGGAAAATAAATCAGATGACCGGAAAATTATTCTGATAGTTGAAGATAATAATGATGTCAGATCATTTTTAAAATCACATTTCGAAAAAATGTACAGGGTATACCAGGCTGCAAATGGGAAGAACGGTCTGGATATAGCCATTCAAACCATTCCCGATATAATCATATCAGATGTTATGATGCCCGGACTGAAAGGGAATGAGTTGTGTGATATTCTGAAGAAAGATGAAAGAACATCTCATATCCCCATCATTCTTTTGACTGCCCTATCCTCCAAGGAGAGTGTTTTAGAGGGATTAATGAAAGGTGCGGATGATTATATTCCTAAGCCGTTTGACATATCTATCTTACAGACAAAAATTGAAAATTTGTTGGCATTACGTGAATCACTCAGAGAAAAATATTCCAGAGAGATGGTATTAAAGCCAACCACCGTTAAGATTGAATCGCCTGATGAGAAATTTATTCAGAAAGCCCTTAAAATAGTTGAAGAAAATATTGATAATCCGGATCTGGACATAGAATTATTTATGAATGAAATGTCAATAAGCCGGATGCAACTTTACAGAAAACTGTCTGCCCTGACAAATATGACAGTTAAAGAATTTATTAACGATATTCGACTTAAAAGAGCCCACCAGCTTTTGACCGAAAGCAATCTTTCGGTGACAGAAATTGCATATGCATGCGGTTTCAGCGATGCTTCTTATTTTGGAAAATGTATCCGGAAGAAATACAACATGAGCGCCAGTGAAATAAAAAAACGGAACAGTAAATAACGCTAAAAAAAATATTCGTTTTACTCCATTTCTTTCAAAAGTTACTGGTGAAATATTTGTTTAAACCATCGTAAAACTGCTAATACTAACTATAAAATTGATACGGTATATTTTTCCTATAAAATGATATTTTAGTAACATAACCATTCAGCTAAATGAATTATCATTGCTAAGTTGTGCAATCAATAAATAATTCGTAATGCGACTTATATCTATCATTCTTGCAGTATTCTTAATTATAAGCATCAATTTATCCGGAAAAACAGATGGAACAACCGGTATTCCTTTGGGAGGTATTGGTACGGGAGCCATTAAATTTAGGGCAGGTAACGGAACATTCTCTTATAACTTTACATCACCAACCAGAAACGGTAATTACAAGACGTTAAACGGAGCAAAGTTTAAAATCTTTACCGAAAGAGGAATAGCTATAGAAACAGATGATTTATTATCTGCTGTTATTACAAATGGCAGGGTGGATGATGACGCCATATTTCCACTTCATAAGGTGAATTTCGGGAAAATCAATAATGTATCTGTAAACATGACCCTTTACATGGCTTACGATCAGTATTCGGTTGATAATATGTGCCACCCGGCAATGATGTGTGAAATGACAATACAAAACCTTGAAGCTTCAGAGGTCACCGTATCTCCTGCATTTCAGCTGACTACAGCATCAAATCCACTGGGCATTACTGATTCCGGCTTTATTGCTTCGGGTGCCAGTCCGGAACTTTGTCTATTAGCTTCTACGCCCGATCATTCCGGTGTTATTAGTTACGGGAATGATGCGAATTATGCTACAACCGGAGTATATAATAATACCATCTCCGGATCAACCAACAGTGTCGCAACAAAAGTGATCCTGACTGCCAATGAAACAAAAACTGTCCGATTCGTACTTGCATGGTATCGACCGGATGATATTTCCCACTATTACTACACAAACCTCTGGAACAGTGCGAAAGAGGTGGCTGTTTCCGCGCTTGATAAATTCGATACCTTCAAAGCGAATTCTGAAGCGTTGGTAAACCGTATGCGTGCATCCAACCTTCCGGAATGGCTAATTGACCAAACGCTGAATTCAACAGCGACACTGGTCAACAACAGTGTATATTTCAAAGACGGCCGTTACTGTCATACAGAAGGACAATGGGAACCTGAAGGAACCATGGATCAGATGTGGCATGCCCGTCAGATCTTTACCATGATTAATCCGGAACTGGCCTGGAAGGAGTTGGAATGGTGGGCACGAACACAACATGTAACAAGCTACGCGGGTCAGATTCATCACGATTTTGGAACCTATTTCAACTATGTAGGCTGGGATGATACCGAACATGAAGATTATAGAGCCATTGATAAATGGGTGGATTTAAACTGTGGTTTTATTTTATCTGTTTATGAAACGTTTAATGCCACTGCTGATCAGGAAAAGCTGGATTACTTCTGGCCTTATGTAAAAAAAGCCGGTCAGCGCATTCTGGATCAGATTAAATTGTACGGAAGTACTCAATATCCTTATACATTTGAAACTTCGGAGAGCACATATGATGCGGGAGGAAACTCACAGGCCTACAACACAGGTTTATCTATTGTTGCATACAAGATGATGACTGAACTGGCAACCATAAAAGGTGAGACTGAACTGGTAACAACTTACAGCACAGCATTGGAATCTGCAGTTACCGGTTTTGAGGCCCGTTGGTTGGACAAGAGTTATCCCCTGGGTAATTATTGTGAAAGTGCCATGGTAAACTTATGGATAGCCAATTACTCAAAGATTAATCCATTTTGGGATAAATCAAAGCTGGACAACTTATTCATAAACATGCTGGTTTACTATGATCCTGTAAATAAAGGGATGGGGTTGCCGGGTGGTTCTTATTCAGAATGGCAGCCTTACCTTGTTGCCCATTTAGGAGGCTATGCCCTGCAGACCAACCGTTCAGATGTTTGGCTGGCTCTTCAAAAAGACATGTACGAACGCAACTACCTGAACAGGAATCTGGTATTTAATCACGAATTAGGCGTTCCACCCAAAGTGACTACACCTACCTACATCGCAACATCCACAGACGGTTCTGATGAGTATATCAGTACACCTGTTCTCTGGCGTAATTTTTATAACCTTGCAGGTTATCACTACAATCAGTACACAGGAGAGTTATGGCTTGAACCTAAGCTATTTGAGGGAGTCAGCGAATTGGATAGCATTCCGCTCATTACCCCTGAAGGATATGTAACAATAAGCTATAAGGCATCAGGAGATTCAGGCCAGAACCAAACCATAACGTTTACGCCTGATTACGACGTGCAGGTGAACGCAATTTATGTTTCTGATAAATACACAGAAGGTGACAATTCAGTATCCAAAGTTCAGGTTAACGGTAGTGATGTAGCTTACGAACGTACAGGTAAAGGAGATCTCAGTCACATTAAAATATCGTATTCAGGAACAATTCCTTCTTCAGGAATAAGTGTACAGGTAGAAGGAGACACCCGGATAACAAGCGGTGATGCACCTTCAACTCCAACCGGGTTTAATGCGGCCTCATCCAGTGCCAGTCAGATCGATTTATCATGGAATGCAACATCGGAAGAGCTGCTCGGTTATATCGTTGATAAAAAAGTAGACGGAAATTTCCAGACGCTCGCTATTTTAGGGCCTGATGTCACCTCATACAGCGAAATAGGATTACAGGAAGCAACCGAATATACTTATCGCCTGCGAAGTTATAATGTTTTCGGTATCTCCACCCCAACAGATGAAGTGGTAACTGCAACACAGTCCGTAGAGGAAGGTGTTATTGTTCAGGCATACAATTTTGGCGATACGTATACGGCAGTTGATGGAACAGAATATTTATCCATGCCTTCACAATATGTTTCAGGTGGAAGATCGTATTCAACATCTTCAACTAACATCACAGGAACTGAAGACGATGAGCTGTATAAAACGGAACAATTTGGAACATTCAGTATCAATATTCCTTTGGAGAATGGAAAGTACAACGTCATCCTTAAAATGGCAGAGATCTATCATAACTCACCCAATAGCAGGCTATTTAATGTCAATGTTGAAGGGAAAAGAGTCATTGAGAACCTTGATATTTTCGCGCAGGTAGGCAAAGATGTGGCCTATGATGTTATCATTCCGGTTGAGATGACAGATGGAACACTGAATATAAACCTTATTACTGTAACGGATAATGCCAAAATCAATGCGTTAGCCATTGAAAAGCTTATCACCAGCAGTATAAATGGCACAACGACAGATCGGAATAACGGCTTTGCCCTGAATCAGAACTATCCAAATCCTGCAAGTAAAACCACTACAATTAATTACAGTTTAAACCATCCGGGACAGGTTAATCTGGTTTTGCTGGATGTAAACGGACAGGAAATCAATCATGTTGTAAATCAACAGCAAAACCAGGGATCCCATAAAGAGGTTATGAACGTTTCTGATCTTAACAGTGGCGTTTATTATTATCGTTTAGGTGTTGATGGTCAATTTGATACCAAAAGAATGATAATTATTAAGTAAACTACGGCAATTAAATTATTTTTAAATAATTCTTTCTGAAATAAACTATCGCTTATGTATAAGAATCTACATGCCATACTTTTAATTTTAATACTCGGGGTAATCAGCAGTACCATGCCTGCTCAGGAGAAGGAAGTTGATTTTTCCTACCTCGACTACAACCGGTCTTTCGAAGAACGGGTGGAAATTCTGGTGAATCAAATGACTCTGGAAGAAAAAGTCAGTCAACTGATGAACGATTCCAAAGCCATACCGAGGCTGCATATTCCGAAATACAACTGGTGGAATGAATGCCTGCATGGTGTTGCACGGAACGGGTTTGCAACAGTTTTTCCCCAATCCATTACGGTTGCTGCGTCATTCAATAAAGATTTAATGCACGACATCGGCACTGTGATCTCTGATGAGGCCCGGGCCAAATACCACGAATTTGTCAGGATAAACAAACGTGAGATTTATACCGGCCTGGATTTCTGGTCTCCCAATATTAATATTTTCCGTGATCCGCGATGGGGACGAGGCCATGAGACCTATGGTGAAGATCCTTATCTCACAGGTGAGCTGGCCACACAATTTATCACTGGCCTTCAGGGCGATGATCCGAAATATTTCAAGACCATAGCAACATCCAAACATTTTGCAGTTCACTCCGGACCAGAAGCATTACGTCATCAGTTTGATGTGGATGTGAGCGACCGCGATTTGTATGAAACATACCTACCGGCCTTCAGAAAAACCGTAGAAGATGCAAAGGTCTACTCCATAATGGGAGCCTATAACCGCTTCAGGGGCGAATCGTGCAGTGGCAGCAACTTCCTTCTAAATAAGCTGCTTAGGGATACCTGGGGTTTTGAAGGTTATGTAGTGTCTGACTGTGGTGCAATCCGGGATATTGAAACCGGTCATCATTTGGCTGATACTAAAGCTGAAGCTGCTGCAATTGGCATAAAAGGTGGTTGCGACCTGAACTGTGGCAGTTATTATAAAAACCTAACAGAAGCTGTAAAAGAAGACCTTGTTACCGAAAATGATATTGACCGTGCGCTCGAAAGGGTTTTAATGGCCAGATTCAGAATGGGTATGTTTGATCCGGATTCCATTGTACCTTATACAGATATTCCGGTTGATATTGTATGCTGCTCGGCAAATAACAGTCTGGCCAGAAAAGCAGCACAGGAGAGCATTGTGCTTCTGAAAAATCAAAATAACCTCCTGCCCCTTGATAAAGAAAAACTTAAAACAATTGCCGTAATTGGACCCAATGCAGATAACTGGGAATCGCTGGTGGGAAACTATCATGGTACTCCGCTTCATCCGGTGACTTTCCTTAACGGGATTAAAAACAAGGTTGAACCAATCGTAACGGTTCAGTACGCTGAAGGATCAAACCTGGATTATGAGACCCTTAATCTTAAACCGGTTCCATCCGTATATTTACAAACGGAAGACGGCAAGCAGGGACTGACCGCCAGGTATTATAACAATACAGAATGGGAAGGTGAACCTGTTTTGGAACGAACAGATGAGCATATCGAATTCTGGTGGGAACATAAACCGATTTCCAAAGATCTGATCGATGATTTCTCTGTTCGGTGGACAGGGTATCTGGTTCCGCCTGAAAGTGGAAAATATGAATTGGGGCTATTTTCCAAAAGAGGCATGACCATAAAAATAAATGGTGAAGAAATAACCAATGGTAAAGGATCTGCTCATCATGCCAAATATGCGACAGGGATAATGGAGCTTGAAAAAGGAAAGCGATATCCGGTTGACATTACGTTCTTTAGTGATAAATCCAATGCACATGCACAGTTTTTGTGGGCTATGCCTGAAAAAAACCTGATTGACGAAGCTGTTGCCGTAGCAGAAAAGGCAGACATTACGGTTCTTGTTCTCGGACTGTCACAACGTCTGGAAGGAGAAGGAGGAGACAGAAAGGATATTGAACTTCCTGCGGTTCAGGAAAAGCTAATGAAAGCTGTTAAAGCTACCGGGAAACCGGTGATCCTGGTTCTGAACGCCGGAAGCGCACTGGCTGTAAACTGGGCCAAAGATAATGTTGAAGCGATAGTCAATGTAGGATATCCCGGAGAAGAAGGCGGGAATGCCCTGGCCGATGTTCTTTTTGGTGATTACAATCCTTCAGGCCGGTTGCCAATCACATATTATACATCGCTGGAAGAACTGCCGCCGTTTGAAGATTACAACATGAAGGAGAGAACATATAGGTATTATACAGGTACCCCACTCTATCCGTTTGGTTATGGCTTAAGTTATACCCGGTTTAAATATACAAATCTGGAAGTTCAGAAATCAGTGAAAGCAGGCGAGAATGTTATGGTCTCTGTAACCGTTACAAACACAGGGGAAAGATCCGGTGACGAGGTTGTACAACTGTACCTGAAAGACGAAAAAGCATCCACACCCCGCCCACTCCATCAGCTTGAAGGTTTTGAACGAATTCATCTCAATCCCGGGGAAAGTAAAGTAGTAAGTTTTAAGCTTGAACCAAGGCAACTGTCCATGATCAACAATAAATCTGAACGGGTTATTGAAGACGGTACATTTACTGTTTTTGTGGGCGGGGAACAGCCTGGATTCAACAGTGATCTGCATGCAGCCACCACGGAAGTCATTAGTACAACATTCCGGGTCAAAGGCAAAGCTAGATTAGCTGAATTATAGAAACATACGATTTTTCTGACCGATTATTGTTCTTTTGTGGCTTCAGACAAAAAAATGATAACCTGAAAGTCTTAATCTAAGATGCTTCTAAATTATAGGTTTTTGCGCTCCTGAATAGTTATATTTTTAACTTTACATTAAAAGAGACAGGATTTGGAAAGACTGAGGTATATATTGTTCTTTCTTTGTATTGTTATATCAGCTTCATCTCAGGAATTAATCAGAAGTGGTACTGAATACAAATATTTTAAAGGATTACAAAGCCCTGCGTCCGCGAATGAATGGACCCAATTAAATTTTAACGATCAATCCTGGACTATTGGAATTTCTCCCTTTTGGTACGGTGATGGATCCAATGGCACCGTTCTGGACGATATGCAGAATAATTACTCATCTTTCTACCTCCGGACTAAAATTGAAATTGACTCTTTAACCAATGTTGAAGATGTTTCTTTCTTTCTCAATTATGACGACGGATTTAATCTGTTCATAAACGGTCATCTTACTATTAGTGAAAATGCGCCACAAAATCCGGTTTACAATTCATTCGCTACAGCATTACATGAATCCGGTAACTTTGAAAATTATATCTTATCTCCGGATGAGTCTTTTTTAAAGGCAGGAGAAAATAGTATTGCAGTTCAGGTTTTTAATTACAATTTAACCAGCAGCGATATACATTTCGATTTATCCTTGAAGCTTAGAGTGAAAGAACCTGAAGTTCCAAGAACCCAAAAAGTGGAATTCAGTCATGCAGCAGGTTTTTACGACACACCATTTGATGCGACTATTACTACAAAAACGTTAGGTGATCGTATCCGGTATACATTGGATTGCTCTGATCCACAAACTTCGCCAACAGCCATAGAAACCACCAGTCCTGTTACGGTTAAGATTGATCCGGATGCCACAGGCAACCGTCCCCGTACACCTGGTGTTATTCTCAGGGCCTGTGCAATCAGCGATTCACTGGCGCCATCCTGGTCAGGAACCGTTTCCTATATTTTCCCTGATAAAGTAAAAACACAAAACTATCCGGGTGGTCAATGGCCTTCACAGTCAGTAAACGGACAGATTTTTGACTTCGCTATGGATCCCGATGTTGTAAACAGTCCGGCCTATAAAAACCAGATTGAACTCGCACTGACCGATATTCCATCCATGTCGTTGGTGACGTCTACCGATAATCTGGTTAATGCATCTTACGGAATATATGTGAACGCCGGAATCCGAGGCGCTGACTGGGAACGGGCAGGTTCTTTGGAACTGTTTAATACACCTAACGAAGAAGGGGGTTTTCAGGTCAATACAGGAATTCGAATCCGTGGTGGATGGAGCCGGCATCCCGATAATCCCAAACATGCATTCCGTCTGTTTTTCAGAAGCGAGTATGGTAACCCGAAACTGGAATACCCTTTATTCGGTATTGAAGGGACTGATTCTTATGACAAAATTGACCTCAGGACATCGCAGAATTATTCATGGAGTTATAAAGGAGATCAATACTGTACCATGAACCGTGACGTATTTTCCCGCGATCTTCAACGGGAAATGCATCAACCATATACCAGAAGCCGCTATTATCATCTTTATCTGAACGGCATGTACTGGGGACTTTATCAAACACAGGAAAGAGCAGAAGCCCGTTTTGCGGAATCCTATTTTGGAGGAGACAAGGACGAATATGACGTTATAAAAGTTAATACACAGGATTATTCATCACGAACAATTGAAGCAACCGATGGCAATTTAAAAAAATGGGAAGTACTATACAGTTTGTTCGGTCAAGGATTTACCAGCAATGCCAACTATTACAGACTTCAGGGGCGGGATGCCGTTGGTGCCATAGATACCTCTATGGAGGTTTTGGTTGACATTGATAATCTCATCGACTACATGCTGGTTATTTTTTATACCGGGAATTTTGACAGCCCCTATTCAAAGTTTGGTAATTTCATTAATAATTTTTATAACATCCGAAACAGAACCTACAAGCGAAACGGGTTCCAGTTTCTTATTCACGATGCCGAACATTCCTTATTGGCATACCCTGTTGGTCCCGGAATTGGCCCCATGGAAGATCGCGTTAATCTGGTAATAAATGTTAACAATATTAATTCCTTTCAGGCACAGTCCCTGCATAACAAACTATCTGAAAACGAATTGTACCGACATAGATTTGCAGACCGGGCGTATAAGCATTTATATAATAACGGTGTGTTGACGCCAAACAAAAGTAAAGCCCTGTTTCAGTCGAGGGCCGATGAAATTCAGTACGCCATCATTGGTGAATCTGCCCGATGGGGAGATTCAAAATCCACTGTTGCCTTAACCAAAGCAGACTGGCAGGGAGATGTCCAGGACATCATTGACAGGTTTCTGGACGTAAGAACAGGGATTGTAATTGATCAGTTAAAAACAGCAGATTTACTGCCCGAAACGGAAGCTCCCGAATTATATATGAGTGTACAGAATCAGGCAATGCAAAATGTAAATGGTCTTAGCTTATCCATTGTTGATACTGTTCTGATTATGCTAAAAAATCCCAATGGAACGGGATCAATCGTATTGACAACAAATGGTGAAGATCCAATTTCTGTAAATGGAACATTAAACCCAAATGCCATATCAACTTCCGAAGATACTTATACAATAAAAGTGTCTGAAACTACCGAAATCAGGTCCCGTATTCTGAATTCAGATGAAACCAGCCCATTGCGAACCGTTCACGTTTTGGACACAAAACAACCGGATGATTTACGTCTAACAGAGATCCATTATAATCCGGATGATCTGGCTGGTAAATCAGGTAAAAACTATGAATTCATTGAACTTAAAAACATTGGTGATCAAGCCATAAATATTTCCGATTTAGTCGTATCGGGCGGAATAAACTTTACCTTTAATACGCCTCAGATATTACAAGCGGGGCAATTTGTGGTACTGGTTTCAAACCCATACCTTTTTGAATATGCTTATCAGAAGACAGCTACAGGATGGTTTAGCGGCAATTTGTCGAACGGAGGCGAACAGGTAATTCTGGCCACAGATTATAATCACATTTTAGGATATGTATCCTACGGTATTGATTCGCCCTGGCCAAATATCGTTGATCTTGCAGGTTATTCTCTGGTTCCGTCAAACCCAAATCCCGAAACAATTAACACAAACGGAGAAAACTGGATCAAGTCTTCTGTTTGGGGCGGGACACCTTTTGCTGATGATTCTTCACCAGATGGACTAGAGTTTACCGCATCCAATACACCCACAAATATTACCATATATCCAAATCCAAGTTCAGATTTTATTGTCATAAAAAGCAAAAAAACTATACATAATGCCAGGCTTTCGCTTCATGATTTAAATGGTAAACGCATTTTTGAAAAAACAAACGTCGATTTTTCTGCAGGGAACAACTTTATTTTATCGCTATCTGCATTAAATCTCAGCAACGGCATATATCTGATCAACATTTCATCCGGCTCTGTTACAGAAAAGCAACAGGTTGTTTACATTCAATAACATAAATTGCATCATTGGAAATTAAGCTTAGAAAAGCCTGAAGTATCTTTCAGTTTTATGATATCCTTATAAGAGGTGTATTTAACATCCTTTCGAAGAATAGTAAAATCAAAAAAGGTCCTCCCGTAACGAGAGGACCTGCATTTATAATAATTTTAGTTTTGACTTAGCTTATTTGGCAACCTGAACTTTTTTCACCTGATCACCAACTTTAACAATATAAATTCCTGACTGACTTGGAATAGTTGCGACAGACTCAACAAACTGTCTTGTTATTAACTTACCTTCAATAGAATAAACATTAACGTCAGCCGGGTTGTCAACAGCTACTTTAATGTAACCTGCACCAGTTGTTATAACAGAAGATGAGACCTGTGTTTTTGATATGGCTGTAACAGTACCATGAACTGTGAAATAATCGAGGTTAAAATTAAGGCTGCTACCTGTATTTAATGTTATACCAATTAATCTCACCTTAACCATTGCTTTATTATCCGCACCTGTTAAAACAGGATCTGCATATACCCATGTATTCCAGTGTGCTTCAGAATAGAACGCACCGCCATCTACCCAGGTTGTTCCATCATCAACAGAATATACCAGCTCCAGATAATCAGAAACATCGTTTTGACCTCCTGAAAAAGAAAACTCAAGACTGACATCTTTAAAACCTGTAGTTGGAAACTGGAATTCAAAATACTGATTATGCTGTGCAGGATCTGTAAAATCACTTACGGTATTGGCATCCGTCCAGCTGATACGGCATACCTGATTGTCTCCAGTTAATGAAGTAAAAATTGTGTCTCCTTTTGAAGTTAAATTAGATGAACGGGTTGCAGGATAGTTATCCGGATAAACCATCGCACCTTTGAAACCCGGTCGCCATGAGATGGGTAGCATTACAGGAATGAATGTTACAACATCACCTGTTGAATCCGCGAAATATTCGTTATCGAATGTCCAGGATGGTAATTCAAAGGTTTCTGTCATTGTCTCAAACACTGCTTTTATGTCCAGATCTCCTGTTATTGTATAAGTAAATGGATTTTCAGTAGAAAGAGAATTGCCACTACCATCCTCCCAGTGATTAAAACTATAACCGGCTAATCTTTTTGCATAAAAAAGAACCTGACTACCTTGTGAGACACTGCTACCTGTAAAATCTTTTATGACTAATCCACTATTCTCAGGACTCACACCTGTTGTAACTGTATAATTAGGCACATTACCTGTAAATTTAAAGTAGTCAACATCATACAGCCAATCGGTTCCGGCATTTGGGTTTTTGAAATACAGATAAAAATCATGTTTACCTGTATAGCTACCTGAAAATGTAGTGGAAGTATACAACTTTATATTGCTATCAATTGTAGCTGTAGCAATTACTGTTCCTACATCCGGATTAGGATCATCAAGTACAAATAAAATTTCACCACCTGCATTATAACTTACAATATTGACTTCTATAGAAGTTTCATTACCGTCAAATTCAATTTGACTTTCTCCTGTAAAACCTATATATAAACCATCATATATATACCCTACTTTTCCGGTAAGAGCCCTGGGATTATCTCCATCACTTTTTACCGTAAAATTTTCCGCCTGTACAACCTGACTGGTTGTAGCATTCATTGATATTAAGCCTGCAAATAAAAAGCTTAATAATAGTAAAAATTGTTTTCTCATAGTAAATTATTTTTAAATTAGTAATTAATATAATTGACATATAGTTAGCTAAAAACTAATAACTTAAGTCATAAATTATTTCGGTGCTTTGTAAAATTTCTTTCCGTTTACAATGTAAAATCCCTCCTCCGGCATCTGTTTCAAAGGTCGTCCCATTAAATCATATATCTTTCCGGATTCCATATCATTTTCACGTTTCACCAGTTCTATACCAGTACTGGTAACCACCACTGTGCTTGCTTCTCCCAGACCACCCATCTCATTTGCAGACTGTATCGTATATGTACCATTTTCCGTTAGCATATAACTGTTCTCTGCGACGCAGGCGAAATAAACGCCATCCTTAAATAATACCGTGCAAAGTGCATCTTTGTCGTTAGTCCAGCTTATCCTGCTTCCTGACACACTGACTTCTGGCGCCAACGTCTGCTGTGTAAAATCTGAAGGCATCCAGCCATCATCCCTTCCAAGCACATTATATAAAGTAAATTCCGATGCTTCATCATCTGTCAGGATTGGGGTGTAAGTGTTGGTGCTGGTTGGAGAATTTCCCCTTCCTGATAAATCAAGAAGATTACCGGAATAGTCCATGCTTTTATATTCATAAAAATGGGTAATCAAACCACTCATTCCTTCCCATCCTGTGCCATCAGGCTGTTTATTCATTTTAGTGTATAAATAGTAGGCACGTGGTTCATGCTGCCATGGCCTTCCCAAAACAAAGCTGCCACCATCAATCGTACAATGTGAGAATACGTAGCCCCATTTCAGACTCTCGTCTGTTGCCGGAGCTGTCACCTTACTACCGCTTGCTGCACGGTTATACATCAGGCAATGATCAAAAAACACATCACCACCACCACAGATATAGTCAGTTGAACCATAAATATCACAACTGTCCCAATATGCACGATCGCCGGAAACGTAAGTGTCCTGAAAACTAAATATTTTTATATTTTTAAAGATATTTTGTGAGCCACGGTCATAAAGGGCCACCTGTTGTCCCTGTCCAGCTTCACCCCTGTTATTCTTTATGGTTATATCCTGCATATAGGTGTGTCTTGCACCATTAAGCTGAATGGTTGCAGTTGTAGATATACCATACGAATCCGGTGTATTGGTAATGATTGAATTGTCCTTGCTTTGCCCTGTAATTGAAACCCTGCTTCGGTTAAGATTTGTCATGTGATCACCTGCATTACCAGTCAACTCATAACTACCATCCGGAACGAAAATATAATAACGATCAGTTCCTGAAGCTCTGTTTGCTGCAGTAATAGCTTCATCAATTGTACCGTCTACTCCTACAACAAAATCAAATGTTTTTTTGGTTACTACAGGCTTTTCTCCTACCGAGAATGTAAGAGTTATGTCGCTTTCATTTTTGTTACCTGACATGTCTTCGATACTGTTTGCTTTGAGCACAAATGTATTGTTGCTGCTATATTCCAGTCCGTGATAATAGTGCTTAATGAACACGTTATCTTCTGATCTTAATTTGGCATCATTGCCGTTTAACGTTGCTGATGCTGTCTCGCTTATCTTTACTGCTTCGTTAAACCGGAGTGAAATATAACCGTTAATCCCGGAGAGGACTTCCCCGTTTTCAATATTCTGATCAACCAAAACCGGGGCATTAACATCGACTTCTTCCTTGTAGCTGAATACAACATAGAACCTGCAGTAGACCTTATCAACTGAAATATTCAGAGGTGTACCCGTTACATGATCCGAAATGGAAAACTTCACTTCGTCCAGCTGATCAGCGCTGGCAGCTTCATCAAAAGTGCCTGATGTAAGTGGTGTTATTGTTGCACCTTCACTTGATAAACCAAAAGTAGCTGTGCCATATCCAATTAAGGATACAGAAGCTACATTGAAATTGGTTGGAATGGAAAGCGATACCAAACTGTTATTGGCATAAAACCCATAAAGAGTTGATCCGCCTGTTGGTCTCCAGGTTCCATTCCCAAATCTCGTAGAGGTATCTGCGGGTGTGAGTGTATAAATGTAATCTGTCCAGGATTGTACCAGAGAAGATGATGCTACATTGGCCCAATATCCATCATTTTCTGTTGTTCCCCTGATTTGTTTTTTCATCAGGTCATTTATGGTTATGGTAACCTTATAATCTGCAAAGTCAGTAGCCCCATGCATAATTCTGGCAGTTACAACCACCACGTCACCAATTGTAAAATCAGATTTACTGATAATTCCATCCGCACTAATGGCGATATCAGCGTCATTACATGTTGCAGTATAGCTTACCTCTGCAGTTGTTGCCGAGGGCGTTACAGTAATATTCAGATCCTGATCGTAATACGCATCTGTAGAAAATACATCATTATCCGGAATCACGGTAAAGCCATTTACTGTCATATCCTTAAGGGATACATCAGCAACAAAAGGTGCAATTTTTATAGTAAATACATTAAAGACGTATCCAGAATTCACAAAACCCTTCATCTTAAAATTATAAACCACTCCGGCTTCCAGATGAAATAACCAGTCATAATTTTGGGTTGAAGTCCAGCTTCCCGTATTTGCAATATCCACAGTATCTGCATTTACAAAATCTCCGTTTGAGTTTATTATCCCTAATGCACCTCTTACATTATTACTGGATGTGGCAATAGCAGATGTAAATACGAAGTAGCCGGACACCGAAGACTGCACATCAAACGTGATGTAACAACCATCGTGTGCAAAGTCAATCAGTTGACTACCCTTAGCCACGCATTCATACCATTCCTTTACATTATCAACCAGTACATTGCCGCCGTCAGCATTTACGGCAACAACATCAGCAGCCAACACAGAACTGATACCCGTTAAAGAAAAAAGAAGGATTAGCGCAGATATTGAAATCTTATGTAAATACTTTTTCATGAGATAATTTTTCAGGTTAGTTTAAAATAATTTTACCAGTCTTGAAATTACCGGAAGACTCTATCCGTATCAGGTAGATTCCGGGGTTGTAGCCTTTAAGTGGTAAACTTTCCTGATGACTTATATTCAAATTACCAGAATAAATCATTCTTCCACTGCTTGAATAAATGCGTACTTGAGCATCCACACTGTTCTGCGATTCAAGGTAGAGTGTTTTGCTGTGCTGATCTACATAATATTTAACCTGATCTTTTAAAACAGATACCTCATCAATAGCAGTTGCATGGTACTGGTCGCTGATATATTGTTGTGGTCCTGCCTGTGAAGTTACGATCTCCTTCACCTGGTCGGTTGGATCAAGAGTATAGCTGTAGTAGGAATCCAGATCATACGGATAAACAGATGCATTCCCATTCTGATCGCCTGAACAATTTATCAACAGATTACCATCTTCATACATAATCCCCGGGCTGCTGATGGTCAGAGGGTCATGTACATTTTCGAACACACTATTTTGTACAATGATCCGTCCGGTTCCACGTGCCTGATTGCCATAGGAAAATACTCTGCTAAGGTAATTATTGTATAAATGGCCTATTCCCATATCAAAACTTGGGTTTCGTTGATTGGTCGAGTCGATCCAGTTATGATGAATCGTAAGGTGAAAATCAGGATTATCAACTCCATCTGTGATCCAACCAATACCAAAAGCCTTGTTATGATGAGTTAGCTTATTATACGAAATCGTAGCATAATCTGTACTGTGGCGCAGGTCTATTAAACCGTCTCCACAGTTTGTAAAAAAGCAATGATCAATCCACATGTGGTGGCTGTTATCCGCCTGAATGGCATCGTTATCGTTGGTTTTTCCATCCCAGTCCCCCTCAACATAGGAATCCCTGATGATCAAATTACGGATTATAATGTTTTGCTTGTTAATGATGTGCAGTTCCATATTTTTTAAAGTGGCATTAGTGCCATAACCTATAATGGTTTTATTGGAGTTCACATCAATTTCCTGCCAGGATGTTGATTCAAGAACACCTTTAACAAGAATAATATATGGCCTTGAAGATCTCGCGTAGGTATTGAATTTTGCATAGGTATCTGCAATCACCACTTCACCGCCTTCACCTCCGGTAGTTGTCTCCAATCCCAACCCACTTACTGCTGCAAACCCATCCGGTTTATCCTGTGCGAAAATATTTTGTAAGCTAAACAGGGTAATTATCAAGACGGAATAATGTAAAAATTGTTTCATAAATATTGAATTTGTTATGTTTTATTATTGTAATAAATATTCAGTTGTATAGCTCCCATAATGCATCGCGGTCACATCACTTTTATTAAAAGGTGAAATTAGGCATATGATATGGTTATGTATGGGAATTCTTTCCCAAATAGTGGTAGTTTCATATCAGTAACTTGTTGTAGCGGATGAAGTCCCCGTCCGTACAATAGCAATCAAATGTGCCCTCCTTCTTCTTACAAAGTAAGTGCCAAAGATGGAGTTTTTTTATGGTATCACAGTAATAATAACCCGCACATATCTTGTTAAGGGTGGTTTTCCTGAATCAGTGACCTCGCAGATCATATGGATGGTATCTCCGGGTCTGGCATCATCCGGTACCGTAATTTTGAATTTAGTTTTTCCTGATCCCGAAATGGCTTTTCCCGAATATGTGCCTGCCTCAATGTAATTCCACCATTTGAAGGATAAGACATCTCCATCCGGATCGTATGTTTTACCTGCATCCAGTTTTAGTTTGGAACCTGCTTTTGCTTTTATGCTCAATGGTGTATTCTTTAAACGCACAACAGGATGATGGTTGGCAGAAGTATAATCCCTGACGCACCATTCCGCCCGGGCAGCAAAATCATTCTGAACATCATCCAGCCAGCGCCAGATGGGCTTAAAATAGTTGGTTCGAATATCCATTTCTACCTTTGCCGTGTCATTCTCCATCTTTTTCGACCAGCTGTTATCAATAAACCAACGGCCCGTGGGACGCTTATAAGTTGAGTCTGGCAGGGGATCCATCCACACATTATTACGGACCCAAACATATCGTCCGCCCCAGCCCCCCCAGCCGGGAGATTCCATGCAGCGCAGACCATTAGAAATATTATATAAAAATGAAGGAGTATCGCCTTCAGCATTAAATGCTTCGTTATTATTTTCGTAGGCATCACACAACGGCCCATGTCCGTTCAGGATATGTTTCCTCATCCAGTCTGCTTCGAAATACGTTCTCACCTCTTCAGGAAGTACTTTGGGCCAGATATATGCCATGCAGTCGAACTGGTCGGAAATTATAGTTGGGATGTTATACTTTTCCCAGTTGGGACGAATATAGTCCTGGTAGGTGCCATCCTGTTCCCAGATCAAAAATAAACGCAGTTTTCCCGCCACATCTTTCATACGTTCGGGATGATCTTCCTGGATTATTTTAAGCGCACGAGAAATAGTATTACATCCTCCCCATGCCTGCACCCAAACAGGACGCGAATCACTGTCATCTAACACTACCTGAGCAATCAGTTCTGCGCCTTCGGTACGAATATCATCCTCTCCGATACCGTTTATATTGCCTACTTTCCACTTGCTCAAGAGATAATCAGGCGACGGGTAATCCGGATCATGTAATTTCAGGTTATCATAAACCCTTGCATACAAATCAATATAATCTTTTACCCAGGATACGGGATGAAATGCATTCCATCCTGTTCCTCCAACCCAGTGAAACTGCGAACTGCTGTTGATAATCCCTTCTACATCGAATTCATTGGAGGTTAACAAAAACCGCACCATCGAAGCCCGATCGTCTGCCTCGCCATCAGTGGTGACAATCACACGCGGTTTTGTATTCTGACTGAAAATTCGAGTAGCTCCGGTAACACAAAATATCAGGATGAATAAAATATGGGAGGTTTTCATCATACGTTCTTTGACTTTTCCCTGTTTGTTTAAAAGAATTACTAAAATCCATACAAAGATACAATTCTGAAAAATAAGTAAATTTCTGTATCTCGTCAAACAAGGGTAAATGTTAATAATAACGCTTGCAATATAAAAATTTATTTCTTTGAAATAATGGCACCTTACAGAGGACATCGGAACTTTGAGAATCTCTGTGGATCGTCCTCCTTTGCTAACAAAGGAGGTGTCCGTCGGCTGACGGACAGAGGATTTAATATCGATCTGTAAAGTCATCATAAAAAGCCACCGGAAAATTTCTTACAGGCAGAAGTCTTTTATGCTGCATTAATTTCGGGATGTGAACCAGTGAATCTTTAAATTTTATTTCAAGTACATTACATATAGTCTCCCCGTCTGCAACTTCATACTGATATGTTAACGTAATTTGGTTAATATGGCTTAAAGGTAGTAAAAGGAAAGCAAAACTAATATTGAGATATTGATAATTTGGGTTATTGCTTCTATAGTAATTATTTATTCTTCAAAATAATCCAAATCAATTTTCTTAATTATGTATGGTTCTATGACGTCCTCCTTTTGAAAAAAGGAGGACGTCAGAGTCTTCAAATGCGCCATGGAGTGTCCTCCTTGGAAAAGGAGGTGCCGAACGTAAGAGAGGCGGAGGATTTATCAAACATCAGATTCCTTTTCCAGTTTTTCAACCATATTCTGTATATCCATAGCTACATAATTAAGATGGTAGATTACTTCATTTTCTGAAAACCTTAATACAGTATAACCCAAATCTGTCAACCACTTTTCGCGCTCATAATCCTTTACCCCATTTGTTTTGTGTGAACTGCCATCCAATTCAATAATCAGGTTTAGCCTTCGGCAAATAAAATCAACAATATAATTACCAACTCTGTACTGCTGGTTAAACTGATACCCGTTTAATTGTTTTGCTTTTAATACATCCCGCCATAAAATTGCTTCTCCCATGGTACCATGTTTTCTGTTCTCACAAGCAAAATCCTTATTGTGCTTACTGTAATTTAGTTTCATTGTTCAGGGTTTATTCAAAGGTATGGATACCCAGACCCATTTCAAACTATTATTACTAAAATCCTCCGATCCCGACACTTCGGTTGGTATTAGGTGAGACAGAAAAATAAATCCTCCGTCATCCCGATTTACATCGGAATGCCACCTCCTTTTGAAAAAAGGAGGACATCGGAACTTTCAAATGCGCCATGGAGTGTCCTGGTTAATGACTTCAAAAGATACCGTTGAATTCATAACAGACAATGACGAATTATTTATCAGATAACCTGCAAAAGAAAATTAAATTTGCATTTAACTAATTATTATAAAAACACATTAACAGGTTATGACTGTGCAATACAAAAAACAACGAACTATTACCATACAAAAACTTGTATTACAACTCTCTTTTCTTATCATTCCCATACTGTTAAGTGCACAATCCAACCAGAGTAGTCCAGACACTCAGGTAAATGACGTCTGGAAGACTAACTGGATCTGGCAGGATGCGGATGGTCCGCAGGACACGTGGATGTGTTTTCGTAAAAATATCCGGTTGAGTAATATTCCTGAAAAAGCAACATCACGTATCTCTGCTGATTCTAAATACTGGTTGTGGATTAATGGAAAACAGGTTGTATTTGAAGGCCAGCTCAAACGGGACCGGCTGAATGAAACCTGGTATGACGAAATTGACCTGGCACCATACCTGATTGAAGGGACGAATACAATTGCAGCCAAGGTCTGGTACTGGGGCAGAGAAGGCTTTTCACATCACGACAGTGGGAAAGGGGGATTTTTATTTGATGCTAATTTCGGGGGTACACCAGTGGTATCTGATTCAACATGGAAATTAAAAGTTCATCCAGGTTACAAGCATTCTGTCACAGGAGGACAACCCAATATGCGCTTATCGGTCTGGAATGTCAGGTTTAATGCAGCCAATGACACGATTGAAGACTGGCAACTCCCCGGCTACGATGATTCATCATGGAAATCTGCTACTGAAAAGGGTGTACCGCCAGTGCTGCCCTGGAATACCATGGTCAAACGTCCGTTTCCGCAATGGAAGAACAGTGGATTACAGGACTATGTGAATGCTGAAGCCATTCCTGAAACCGGTAACGGAGAAGTGGTGGAAGCAGTTCTGCCCTATGATGCAAGGGTTTCAGTCTATCTGAAAGTCAAAGCGCCGGAAGGAAAACAGATCAATATGCAAACTGACCAGTATGATGGCTGGTATGATTTCGGTGAGGGACCAGCCAACCGTGCAGAATATATAACCAAAGACGGCATTCAGGAATTTGAAAGTCTGGTCTGGATGAGTGGTAACACCGTGCTTTACAGCATACCTGAAGGAGTTAATATCATTTCACTGAAATACAGGGAACTCGGTTATCCGGCTGATTTTACCGGTAGTTTTTCATGTAACGATCCGTTTTATAACAAACTCTGGACCATGGCCCGCCGAACATTATACATTAATATGTACGATAATTTTATGGATTGTCCTGACCGGGAACGTGCCCTGTGGTGGGGCGATGTCGTGAATCAGAGTGGTGAATGTTTTTACACCCTCGATACCACTTCTCATGCCCTGATCCGGAAATCCATGAAAACACTGGTGGCCTGGCAGCGAAAAGACAGCACCCTTTTCTCCCCTACCGCCACAAAATGGAGCGCTGAACTGCCTCAACAGATGCTGGCAAGCATTGGCTGGTATGGCTTCTGGAACTATTTTATGAACACCAACGACAGTACAACCATTCGTGAAGCCTATCCGGCGGTTAGGAAATACCTGGCAATCTGGAAAATGGGACCGGATGGTCTTGTCGTACATCGTCGCGGAGCCTGGGACTGGGGTGACTGGGGAACCAATATCGATATTGCAGTTCTGGACAATACATGGTATTACCTTGCGCTGAAAGCAGCCATTCCCATGGCAGCCATGAGTGGGTATGCTACAGACACTTTAGATTACCGGACCAGAATGAACAGCATCTCCACAAATTTTTCAAAAATATTCTGGAAGGATGATCAACAATGCTTTCGCTCTTCTGAACTTTCCGAACCTGATGACAGGGCTAATGCCATGGCCGTTCTTGCCGGTCTGGCCAAACCGGATCAGTATAGCGGCATCCGGAAGATATTACAGGAAAAAAGGTTTGCCAGTCCCTATATGGAGAAATATGTACTGGAAGCGCTTTGCAAAACCGGCTCCGATTCACTGGCTCTGATCCGAATGAAGGAACGGTATTCCGAGATGGTTAACAGCAAAAAATACAATACACTCTGGGAGGTGTGGAACGGGTTAAGTGAAGGCACCATTAACCATGGATGGAATGCACCTAACACTGTTTTATCACAAAACATTGCCGGAGTTGCTCCGCTTGAACCGGGATGGGCGGTTTACCAGGTAATGCCACAGATGGGCGGCTTGACAGAAATCAATCAGACGGTTCCGACGGTAAAAGGAGAAATAAAAGTTATGCATGTGCTCTCTTCAGAACGTTTTACAATGAACCTCGAATCACCGCAGGGAACAAAAGCATGCATCGGAATCCCTAAACAATATGGTATTCAAACTATTACGGTGAATGGTAAGACTATTTGGAAAAATGGCAGGTTTCGACACAGTCCGGAGGGAATCTCCAGAGGTGGAGAAAACAGCAATTACGTCACATTTTATGCTTTACCTGGCACATGGCGTTTCGATGCCACGCTAAAGTAGACGTTAAGCTTTAATATTGTAGACCAGAAGTGCATCCCCATGCCTGAGAAAGAGCTTGCCGTCATAAATATAGGGATGTGACCAGTGTTGTCCACGTCCTTTTTCCACTTTGAAGGAACTGATGACTTTAAAACCTGCCGGATCCGGTTTTACAAGGCCCACATCACCTGTCTTTTCAACATACACATATAACAGGCCATCGGCAAACACCATTTCTCCTTTGGAATTCCATTTCTCTTCATACATCACCTCACCGGTATCCCAGTTCAGACAAACCCAGTTTCCGGCATTGTTATGGATCCAGTTCGATCCGTACAGGTATCCGTCATGTTCTATTAAGCCGTGATGATGGTTATCCAGAACCGAATCGGTATAAACTTCGCTGATCACAGAAACATCATCATTGACTTCCAGCATTTTGGCCGGATAATTATAACCGATGCAAATAAAAATCCGGTTTTCTTTTACCACGGGTGAATTTGCCCAGATCATGCCTTTGGGTTGCCATTTCCATTTGACAGGATCAAAATACCGGTAGGATGTTCTGATGGCACCATCTTCAGGATCCACAATATAAAGGTCACTGGCTGATGCCCCTAAAATGTAAGGCTTCCCGTTGAATTGATGCAAAACAGGCGAGACATAGGAACGCTGGCCATCTGTACCCGGACTCTTCCATACCTCCTCTCCGGTAATTTTATCAAAAGCCACAAATGTTGCCCCTGCTCCTGCCGGCGAACAGATAACTTTATCATCCACAATCAACGGCGATTCGGCTACACCCCAGGTATGCCAATCCGCCTGGTATTCCTTATCCACATTAATTTTCCAGTTGATATCCCCGGTTTCCGCTTTCAGACATACCAGTTCTCCTATCCCGCTGACAATATATATCCGTCCATCTTCCAGGGTTGGCGTACCGCGGGTATTCGGAAAAGATGCTTCCCATGCCTTGCCATAAGCCACCTGCCAATTATTGTTACCTTCAAAATCTATACAGGTCAGATAGTCCATACTATCCTTTTTCCCGGACGCATAAATATATTTCCCGTTGGAAATTACTGAGGACCAACCATCACCAATCCCTTCATATTCCAGCAGCAATTGCGGACCTGTCTCAGGCCATTCCTGCAAAAGTCCGTCTTCAGGAAATTTTCCATCACGATCCGGTCCACGGAACTGATAGATCTGAGCATAAGCTGTGAAGTAAAGTAAACAAGCTACAAAAGTGAGGCTTATAATTTTCATAATAATATTGTATAAGAATTAAAAATTAACGTTCAAGATTTTGATAAAAGCATTAATGTAATATCATATCTGTAATTATGTTACACAAATATAACTTACTCATCCGATATAATTTATGCATGCACTTGAAATCCGTAATAATGGTAGAACAATCCGTAATATATATAAATTCAATCTGTTAAAAAACCTTATCTTTACATAACCGATAATAATACTCAATTTCTGTAAGATGAAAAGGCTGCCATATTACTCCATTCCACTTATTTTACTGATCCTATTCGCTAGTAGTTCCGCCATAAAAAAGGAAAGCCCCAAAACGAAACATCTGTCCAAATCGCTGACAACAGTAAAAACATATGCTGATACAGCAAAGGTTTACATGACTACCGATCTAAGTCCGGAAGGTTTGATGGCGGTTTATCAGGCACTGGGCCGTGAAGCCAAAGGGAAGGTAGCTGTTAAACTGCATTCTGGTGAACCAGGCGGTCATCATTTTTTAACACCGGATTTTATCAAAGACCTGGTGCAAACTGTTGATGGGACCATCGTAGAATGCAATACAGCCTATGGAGGAAGCAGGGCAAGCACAGCCATGCATAAGCAGGTACTTGAAGATCATGGCTTTACGGCCATCGCACCGACAGATATTATGGACGAAGACGGCTATGTTGGTTTACCTGTACCGAACGGAACTAATATTACCGAAGATTTTGTGGGTTCACATTTTGATAATTATGACTTCTTTATCGTACTCTCTCATTTTAAAGGCCATGCCATGGGCGGTTTTGGAGGCGCTATAAAAAATATGTCCATCGGCATTGCAGCAAGAGCAGGTAAATGCTGGATCCATACGGCTGGCAATAGCATGAGCAGCATGTGGGGCGGAGCACAGGATCCATTCCTGGAATCAATGGCTGAGGCAGCGTTTGCCGTCGACAATGCCATGGGAGACAGCATTATCTACATCAGTGTCATGAATAATTTATCGGTAGACTGTGATTGCGATAACAGTCCTGCGGCCCCGACGATGGCTGATATTGGTATTCTGGCCTCACTTGACCCGGTTGCACTGGATCAGGCCTGCGTCGACCTGGTGTATGCGGCACATGACGGACACGATTTGATTGAACGAATGGAATCACGCAACGGAATTCATACACTTGAACATGCAGAAGATATTGGATTTGGCACCAGGAAATACAACCTACTGAAGGTTTCAAATACGGCGATACAAAAAAATGAGATATCTGAAGAGCTGATATATCCCAATCCGGCATCTTCGGGGGTAAACATTCCTAATTTTTCAAAATACGATTATGTTCACGTTGTTGATATGCTGGGAAAACTTATTGCCAGGTATGAAAGCAAACCGGAAATTCACATTCAGAACCTGCCCTCAGGCCGGTATGTGATGCAGTTTATTTCGGGGGATGCGGTAATACGTCAGGCATCATTAATGAAAGAATAAATTTGAATCGCACTTTGAAAAGGATAAACATAAACAGCTTTACCTGATGCCTTCCCATGCTTGAAAGAGAATTTATTTATTTATGGTATTACTTTACCGTTCTTTTCAACCAGATCTTCCCTTACTGGTTAATTGGAATTTTAATTGGTTCTGTCGTTTCTGTTTTTGGAAAAACAAAGATAAACCAGCTTTTTGCTTCTGTTAAAGATACCCGGTTAGGATTACTGGGAATAATACCGGCAAGTTTACTTGGGATTGCTTCTCCTTTATGCATGTACGGCACCATACCCATTGTGGCTTCCTTTCATAAACAAGGTATGCGCCAGGACTGGCTGGCCGCTTTTATGATGAGTTCTATCCTGCTGAATCCTCAGCTTATCATATACAGTGCAGCACTCGGCATGGAAGCACTGATAATTCGTATTTCACTTAGTTTTGTAGGCGGAATATTTGCCGGATTACTTATCTCTGCGTTTTACAGAAATCGTACATTTTTTAATTTCTCCGGTTTTTCAGGAAGAGCAAACAGGGACACGCATCCTAATCTTTTCATTCGTTTTTTAAAGAATCTGTGGCGAAACATCAGAGCAACCGGTCTTTATTTTCTGATCGGCATTATCCTGACCGCACTTTTTCAACGCTACGTGCCAAATGATGGTTTCGCAAAACTATTTGGGGAACAAAAGGGATTTGGTGTGTTGATGGCTGCCACTCTTGGTGTTCCGGTTTATGTGTGTGGCGGTGGCACGATTCCCCTGTTAATGGACTGGCTGCATCGGGGAATGAGCCTGGGCGCTGCCGGCGCCTTTATGATCTCCGGTCCGGGGACCAAAATAACCAACCTGGGAGCATTAAAAATTGCATTGGGAACCAAAAGCTTTTTCCTCTACTTTTCATATGTCTTTTTGTTTTCCGTGATAGCAGGACTAATAATTAACCTGATATTATAATGATGCATGATTTCTAAAAAAAATGGTTAAAACTTTTATAGGAAATCGGTATATCATCCTGAAAAGCACATAAGAGAAAGCCTTGAAATAAACCAAGAGGATCTTAATCCTCCTCCTTTTTTACCAATTCCCGGCACTTCAACACAGGCTATTCATATGCAGGATATGAAGAAATTAATGCACCTTGAACCACACGCGATTCCTGTTTGTTATAAAAATCAAAACCTCACTTCTACCTTCTAAAATCCTGTCAAACAAATAATATGAATCCCGAAATTGACATATATCTTAGTCAGGGCTGTATGCGGTGTGAATTTGGCGGCACTCCGCAATGTAAGGTTCACAACTGGACGGAAGAACTGAATCTGTTGCGAATGATCATCCTGGACTGCGGACTAAACGAAGAATTAAAATGGGGTGTCCCCTGTTATACCTGGCATAATAAAAATGTGGCCATAATGAGCGCCTTCCGGGAATACTGTGCTCTTAGTTTTTTCAAAGGTTCCCTGTTAAAAGATCCTGAAAGAATTTTAGATAAACCGGGAGAAAATTCACAGGCTGGCAGACTGATCAAATTTACTAACATCCAGCAGATCATCGAAAAGGAACCCGAATTAAAAGCTTTTATTCATGAAGCTATTGAGCTTGAAAAAGAAGGACGTGAAGTAAAATTTAAAACGGTGAATGAATATGCTGTGCCTGAAGAGCTACAACATAAACTGGATGAAGAACCTGTATTGAGGCAAGCGTTTGAAGCTTTAACACCAGGTCGGCAAAAAGGTTATCTCATCTATTTTTCACAACCAAAACAATCTAAAACCCGCGAAACACGTATTGAGAAATGCATTCCCCGAATTCTGGAAGGCAAAGGACTGCATGACCATTAAAACAATCTATTTCGAGGGTTTATGATGCTTCAGATAAATGCGCTGTCCCGGCTGCGGCTGTGTTCCCTTATCCATATTATTCTTTTTATACAGACTACGCAATCTTATCCCGTAACGTTGGGAAATTTCGCGCATGGACTCATCTTCCTTAGCCACATGAAACTCATAGTTTTTTGACCGGTTACGTTTCGGCTGAATATAAACAACCTGTCCCGAAGTAAGATAAGCATCCTCAGGCAAATCGTTATATTTATACAATTCCCAGTCACGCAGATTAAATTCCTGCGAAATACTCTGAAAACTATCTCCAGGACGCACTTTTACATAATTTACTTTATTATTGGAATAAATCTGATGCGACGAAAACGGTTTGATTACAAAATTATCCACCGGTTCCTGTTTTCTTGTTTTACGGGTACTAATGACTTCATCTTCGGTGAACTCAACTTTTACACCACGGTCGTATAAAAACAATTCATTGTCTTCAATAATTTTTATAAGACGGTTGGCATATTGAGGATCAGTGGCATATCCGGCTTTTTTCAGTCCTCTCGCCCACCCTTTGTAATCTGTCACCTTTAGTTCGAACAGAATTCTGTAACGCTCCCTGGATGTCAAAAATTTTGAATGATCCTCAAACGACTCTACTGGTTCTTTATATTTCCGGAAACATTCATTCCGCATATCATCATCACGATGAACCGAAGGTCCTGTCCAGTCGTGGCATTTAATGCCGAAATGGTTATTGGCAACCCGAGCCAGATAACTGTTTCCGTTTGATGACTCAAGAATGCCCTGCGCCAGGGTAATGCTGGCAGGAATACCATATCGCTGCATCTCTCTTATAGCTATAGGAGCAAACTTTTCTACATAATCTTCGCGGGTAAGTGTCTGTGCATTCATGGCAAATATCACCATTAACAGAACAGAAACAAGGAATGGTCTTTTCGGTATCATCTTATTAAACATATGATGCAAAAATAAAAAATCAAAATCTAAACAACTGAAACACTTCGTAATACTTATTAACGAAATTTCAAGTAAAAAATTCTTTTAAAACTTGTTGATAGTTTTTTTGTTTAAGATTCATGAATCCCCCACTGACTTCACTAATTTTATTTGCTAAATTTTTTTTACAATGATACCGTATACGCATCTGCACGTACACTCACAATATTCAATTCTTGATGGTGCCGCCAGCCTCAGGAATCTCATAGCAAAAGCTAAAAATGATGGCATGACTTCTCTTGCACTCACTGATCACGGTGATATGTTCGGCATAAAGGAGTTTCATGATCTGTGCAACAAAGAGGGCATCAAGCCGCTTTTAGGGGTCGAAACCTATGTGGTAAACAACCGTAAAGACAAGGACAGGTCCAACTACCATTTAATCCTGATCGCAAAAAATGAAAAAGGCTACAGAAACCTCCTGAAGCTGGTCTCCATAGCCAATATCGAAGGGTTTTATTACCGCCCCAGGATAGACAAGGAAACCCTTGAAAAATACAGCGAAGGTCTTATTGTGACCTCTGCGTGTATCGGTGGCGAGGTACCTCAAAAAATTATGGCAGGTAATATGGATGATGCCGAAGAAACCATTCAGTGGTTTAAAAGGGTGTTTAAAGATGATTACTATCTAGAGCTGCAACGACATAAAACGGATGATCCTGCATTGAGAGCGGATGTGTATGACAACCAGGTTTTGGTGAACAAACACCTGATAGAACTGGCTAAAAAACACGATATCAAGCTGATTGCCACTAATGATGTTCATTTTATCAACGCTGAGGATGCAGATGCCCACGACCTGCTCATCTGCCTGAATACAGGAAAAGATCTGAACGATGAGAACAGGATGCGTTACACTAAGCAGGAATATCTGAAAACCACGGCAGAAATGAATGCCCTTTTTGCTGATGTTCCTGAAGCATTGCAGAATACGCAGGAAATTGCGGATAAGGTGGAAGTATATAAACTGAATGCGGATCCAATCATGCCAATCTTCCCTATTCCCGAGGAATTTGGAACTGAAGCGGAATACCGGGCTAAATTCAACGAAGAATCACTAAAAGAAGAATTCGGACCGGCTTTTGATCGACTGGGCGGTTATGAAAAGGTGATCAGAGTAAAGCTTGAATCGGATTATCTAACTTATCTGACTTATAAAGGAGCTGCAAAAAAATATAAAGACACCCTGGAAGAAAAAAGGGATCGTATCGACTTCGAGCTGGAAACCATCAAAACCATGGGTTTTCCGGGATACTTCCTCATTGTGCAGGATTTTATCAATGCAGCCAGGGAAATGGGTGTTCTGGTTGGTCCGGGACGTGGTTCTGCAGCCGGTGCCGCCGTATCGTATTGTGTCGGGATCACCAATATTGACCCCATAAAGTACGACCTGCTGTTTGAACGTTTTCTGAATCCTGATCGTATTTCGATGCCCGATGTGGATATAGACTTTGATGATGACGGACGGCAACTTGTATTGGATTGGGTAACCAAAAAATACGGAAAAGATAAGGTGGCGCACATTTGTACCTTTGGAACAATGGCAGCAAAACTGGCTATCCGCGATGTGGCGCGTGTTCTTCGATTACCGCTGCCTGAAGCGGACCGCTTAGCTAAAATGGTGCCTGAAACACCTAAAATCACACTTAAAAAAGCATTCAAGGAGGTTCCCGAACTGGAAAAGGAAAAAGAGTCGGATAATCCGTTAGTGGCTCAAACCCTTAAGTTTGCAGAAACACTGGAAGGTTCTGTACGCCAGACCGGTGTACATGCCTGTGGAATCCTTATCGGTCGTGATCCTTTGGATCAGCACGTACCTTTAATGCCTGCCAAAGAAGCACAATTGCTCACCACCCAGTACGATGGTCGTTTTGTAGAATCCATCGGCTTATTAAAAATGGACTTTCTGGGTTTAAAGACTCTTTCCATTATAAAAGAGACTCTGGACAACATTAAACGATCAAAGGGTATTGAAGTAGATATTGATCACATACCTGAAGATGATGAAAAAACATTTGAGCTGTTCAGTCGTGGTGAGACAACTGCTATTTTCCAGTTTGAATCACCCGGAATGAAAAAGCATCTCCGGGCTTTGAAGCCAAACCGCTTTGAGGACCTTGTGGCCATGAACGCCTTGTATCGTCCGGGACCAATGGAATATATCCCCGATTACATTGATCGCAAACATGGCCGTAAAAAAGTGGAATACGATCATCCAATGATGGAAGAATACCTGGATGAAACCTACGGAATCACTGTATTCCAGGAGCAGGTGATGCTTCTGTCGCGTCATTTGGGTCAGTTTACCCGCGGTGAATCGGATTCGCTGCGTAAAGCCATGGGTAAAAAAATCAAGGCTATGATGGATAACCTGAAAGTGAAGTTCATGGAAGGGTGTAAGTCGAATCCCGCTTTTATTGAAGGGTGTAAGGAAGTGGATAAAAAACCGGATACACTTATCGAGAAGATATGGAAGGACTGGGAAGCTTTTGCAAGTTATGCTTTCAATAAATCGCATTCGGTATGTTATGCCCGCATCGCTTACCAGACAGGCTATTTAAAAGCCCACTACCCTGCAGAGTTTATGGCAGGCGTGTTGTCGCGTAACCTTAACGACATCACCAAAATAACCACCTTCATGGAGGAATGCCGTAGAATGGGTCTCGTGGTTAAAGGTCCGGATGTAAATGAGAGTATTCACAAATTTGCAGTAAATGACAAGGGTGAGGTCCTTTTCGGCATGGTTGGAGTAAAGGGTGTGGGACAAAATGCAGTTTCTGATATCGTTGAAGAACGGGAAACAAACGGACGTTTTAAAGATATTTTCGATTTTGCAGAACGGGTGAACCTGACTTCTGTGAATAAAAAGAACTGGGAAGCGTTGGCAAAGTCAGGTGCCTTTGATAACCTGAACCTGCAGACCAGAGCCCAATTTTTTGCCCAGGCACCCAACGATGAAAACACCTTTATCGAGAGCATGATCAAGTACGGCAACATGTTTCAGAACGATAAGGCATCGCAGCAGAATTCGTTATTTGGAGATATGGGAAGTTCAGCCATTCAGATCAAAAAACCAGACATCCCGGAATGTGATCCATGGTCGAAACTGCATGAGCTGAACGAAGAAAAGGATGTTATTGGCATTTACCTTTCGGCTCATCCTTTAGACAGTTACAGGTTTGAGATAGAGAATTTCTTTAACATCCAGATGCCTATGCTTGATAACATGGATGAAATGCTGGGAAAAGAAATTACAACCGGAGGCATGGTGACAAAATTCAGAACCGGAACAACAAGGAACGGAAAATTATTTGGAATACTAACCGTGGAAGACTATCATGGTCCTTTTGACTTTGCTTTTTTCGGTGAAGATTACATTAAATTCAAGAATTTCTTCCAGGTTGGCTATATCATCATGATTAAAGGCCGTGTTCAGCAACGTAGATGGGATAATACAAAATATGATTTCAGTATAAAATCCATCAATCTACTGAGTGAAGTCAGGGAAAAGCTGGTAAAAAAGATGACTCTTAATATGGATCTGGGATCCGTCAACGAGAATAATGTGAATGACCTGTATCAGATGTTTGATAATAACAAAGGGAGCGTATTGCTGTCATTTAAAATTGTAAATCCCGAAGATAATCATGTGGTTAGCTTTCATTCACGCGGAATCCGTATCAATGTTACCGACGAATTGTTACAGAATCTAAACGAGATGGAAGGAGTGTCATATTATGTTAATTAACATATCTTCAAGGTCTCTAACACATTAAACACCAATGAATTTGGTTTTAACAAAAAAAATAATTTAATATTGTACAAAACATCTGACTTGAATACTGTTTGTGATTAAAAAATATTTTTATGTTTGTAGTCACATAAGAGCTCTGAATTTTTAGTTTAACATTAAATTATTTTTTAATATGAGCCAGGTAAAACCACGTGTAATAAAAGATTACGACAAACTTGATGCAGGCATTCTGGAACAGATTAAACTTGTATATCCTTACGGATTTACTGAAAATCTGATCACCTTTACAAACAAAGACGGAAAGCTTGTGAGTGCATTGCCTTTTGAAACGGATGAAAAGTATTACATGATCAGGATGACCGCAGAAGAAGCTGAAATCATTATTGACCAGGACGACGATTACGATGATGACGGTGTATTAAAAACCGAAATCAAGGAAGAATACGAAGACAAGTATTCAGATCTGGAATATCTGGCCGATAACGTGGAAGACGATGCGGAAGAACCAATGGAAAGAGAAGAAGATTAACGCACGTTATAAAATATTAAAGGCTGTCCGGTTAAGACAGCCTTTAACTTTTATATTCGTTCAATTGTCTTATTCCACCCTGTGACCACCGTCACCAATTTCGGCTACATAGAATTCTGCAACCAGCCCTGTCTTTTCGGTATATTCCTTACCTACTTTTTCAATAAATTCATCCACGTATTCATCTTTTACAAGACTAACGGTTGATCCACCAAAACCGCCACCAGTCATACGCGAACCAATTGTTCCTTCAATCTTACGTGCAGCTTCAACCATTGAATCCAGTTCATGGCCTGTTACTTCGTAATCATCGCGCAATGAATCGTGTGATCCGTTCATCAGCTGTCCGAATACTTCAAGATTTCCGGCCTGTAATTCAGAAACAGCTCTTGTGGTTCTGTCAATTTCACTCACAACGTGGCGTGCTCTGCGCATCACTGTTTCATCTTCAATTTTATCGGCTACCGATTTAAACTGTTCCATGGTCAGCTCACCCAGATTATTGATAGGAATATGTGGTTTTATGGCATCAACAGCTGCATGGCATTCGCTTACGCGTTTGTTGTACATGCCAGAATCCAGGGAGTGAGGTGAGTTAGTATTACCAATCACAATCTTCACACCATCCAAAACAACAGGAACAAGGTCATATTCCAGTGTATCGCAATTCAGGAATACAGCGTTATCCTTCTGTCCCATTCCTGAGGCAAACTGATCCATAATACCGCACATTACACCTGCAAACTCATGCTCGGACTTTTGTCCGTATTTAATCAACGTCAGTTTATCCAGGCCAAAACCATAGGTATCATTAACCGCAACACCGGTTACAACTTCAAGTGATGCAGACGAAGAGAGTCCGGCTCCGCCAGGCACATTACCCCAGATCAGAATATCAGCACCTTCGGCAGGCACATGACCATTTTTAACGAACTGAGCAATTACACCGAGTGAATAGTTAGCCCAGGTTCCTTTGGGAAGTGGTTTTGTTAAATTCTCCAGCTTAACCTCAACTACCTGAGGCATATTCAGTGATTTGAATTTGAAAACATCGCTGCCGTTTTTACGAATCAGGCAGTAAGTTCCGAATGACAAAGCGCATGGAAATACAAAGCCACCATTATAGTCTGTATGTTCTCCAATAAGATTAACCCTTCCAGGAGAGAAAAATACACCGATTTCTCCTTCCCCGTAAGTTTTCACGAACTCTTGTTTAAGTGTTTTTACATCCATTTTATTAAATCGATTAGTTAATATTTGTGTTATAACGATTTTCTAATTATCAATTGCGAGGGGTTTTCTTTTATCTCTTTTGTTCTGTCCAGCACCATCCGGGCCATCTCCTGTCCCATCAGTTTAAAGTCGGTTGAAATCGTCGTGATCCCGCCCGCTACAACTTCTTTGAGGTCCGTATCATTAAACGAAACAAGACCAATATTCTTGCCCAGATGCAGCTTAAATTTCTCCGTTTGTTTTATGATCTGAATCAGGTGTCTGTCGTGCGTTACAAAATAGACTTCACCCTGCTTAATTGTTTTTCCATCCAACGATTCCAGCAACTCGTAGTCGAAACTGTTCTCCTTGCAAAAACGGACAAAACCCGTTTTACGCTCTTCCGGCTCTTTGCCTTTTGGTGAAACCAAAATCAACTTTTCATATTTCATCAAAAACATCTGTCCGGTTACCAGCGCGTCGTAAATATCTTCTTCAAAATTCTGATAAATCGTGCCATACAAATAAGGTAGCTCAGATTTTCTGTCCAGTATATACGTACGCTCAAACGGAAGTTTTTTTATAACAGGAGCAATATTATCAATGGATCCCGGCATGATCACAAACGAAGTATATTTGTATTTGTTCTCCTCAACCAGGGTTTCCATAACCTGACGATTGAAATGATGAAAATAAATATCAACCGCAGCATTATTTCCTATCTCACCGATAAACCCGTTGTACAAATCCTCCTTAAACGCATTGAATTCATCAAACATCAGAAAAATTTTCTCTTTCTGTTTGATATTGGTTGTGGAAATATAATATCCCTTACCGGGTGTGGATGAAATTATTTTCTTATCCTTAAGTTCTTTAAATGCTGCCAGAACGGTATCGCGTGACAATCCAAATTCATCCTTGATCTGATTCAAAGACGGAATTTTGTCCCCGCGTTTCAACTCTCCTGTCTGTATCGCCTGAAAAATTGAATTAATAATCTGCTTGTACTTTGGCACTTCCAGATCGTTATTAATTTGTATCAGGTTCATATATGCATTTTTACGTTTTCAATTGACCCTAAATTACTATCAGGCCGTGTATTTAAAAGCTATCAAATATAATTAAAAAACACATCTATAAAACATGTTTTGCAGCATACCAGTACCTACCAGTTGGCATTTAAAACAACAAGAAATTCTTAAACTCCACTTCTTAAATTCTGAAAGCCAAACACTTAAAATTATTAAGACGGCAGAACGATAAAAGTATGATTGTCGCCATAACAAATGTTATATTTAAATATTATTTCAGTACGAAATCCGGTAGATTCTGTAAACAGAACATCCCTACCTTGGGGAATGCCTGACTTAAATTTTTCTGCTTATCAGATCCTATGTTAAAACTTTGCTCAAACCATACATATCTGTCGCTCAAGAGACAAAACATTAAAAGTTTTATTAAATTCGTCCTTTTAATATACAGGACAACCTGTTTGGGTGATATTTTTACGCTTGCATAGAGGATGAAACGATTTACTTGGTTTATAACAGTTCTGATTCTGGGTTCAGGAATTAATATAAATGCGTCTACAGATTCATTGACATTAGATTTTAATCATGAACGCGGTTATTACCATGATGCCTTCAACCTCACCATAACTTCATCTGATCCTTCAGCTATTATTAAATACACATTAGACTGTTCAGATCCGCTTTCGAGCAGTAGCATGGCATACACCAACAGCCTGTCGGTAACTAAAACAACAATCGTCAGAGCAGTAGCCTATTCCTCCTCAGATACATCGGAACTGATTACTCAGACGTATCTTTTTCCTGAGGATATTCGCAGGCAACCTAAAAATCCCTCTGGCTTCCCGGCAACCTGGGGGGGATCAAGTACAATAAATGCTGACTATGAAATGGATCCTGAAGTAATTAACAATCCTGTTTATTCAGATAAAATTGAAGCCGCTCTGAAATCCCTTCCCGCGTTATCACTCACCATGGAAACCGATGAATGGTTTGATCCTGTATCAGGTCTGTATGTTGGTTATCCTAATACAAATATCACCAGGGAAAAGCCTGTCAGCGCAGAATTCATTTATTCTGATCCCAATGAGAGCTTTTTAATTAATTGTGGTGTTCAAAATCAGGGCGGCACCAGTATTGTGGATTGGAAATCACCCAAACAATCCATGAGATTGTTGTTCAAGAGCCAGTATGGCCCGAAGAAATTAAAGAAAAAACTGTTTCCGGATTCTGAGATTGAATCTATCAATACCCTGGTGGTTGACGGATTATTGTATTCGTGGATCCATCCATGGGACAATATGCAACGAAAGACATCGCTGTATTTCAGAGATCAGCTTGCGTCTGACTTACAAAACCAAATGGGAGGATTAAGTTTCCATGGCATTTATGTCAATGTTTATATCAATGGCCTTTACTGGGGCATTTACGATCTCCACGAACGACCGGATGAGGATTTTATGGCAGAATATTATGATGCCCGGACAGAGGATTACGATATCATTAAACATAATCCAAATACCATTGTAGCAGGATCAAACAGTTCATATCTTAATCTGCTGAAAGAGGCACGAAAAGGTTTCACAGATAATACGCCACTGGATGAAATAAAGAAACTCCTTGATCTTCCAAAGTTTATTGACTACATGATACTGAACTTTTACCTGGGAAATTACGATTGGGCACATCAGAATTTTTATGCAGCAGTAAACAAAAACCTGAATTCAGGTTACAGATTTTACACCTGGGATGCTGAGCATGTGATGCGATATTCAGATGTAAATTACAATAATACAGGCAAAAATGATTCCGGTGGTCCAACGGAAATCCACCAGTTGCTGAAAAACAATGCGGAATACAGACTTATGTTTGCCGATGCATTTTATAAACATGCATTCAATAACGGTGCCTTGACTCCGGAGAATTTTGAGCTCGCTTTTAATAAACGTAAAAATGAGCTTGACCAGGCAATCATCCTGGAATCTGCAAGATGGGGAGATTATCTTGAGAGTTCAACCAATACAGTTTACACCAGGGACGATTTTTGGATACCGGAGGTGGATAAAGTTTTATCAGAATATATTCCTAACCGTTTAAACAAGGTTTTGGACCAATTCAGACAAAACAGTAACCGTCTGTTTCCTTCTGTAATGCCACCCATATTTGATAAAGAGGAAGGTATAGTAGAAAGCGGGGCAACTGTTTCTATTTCCAGTACGAATTATGTTCCTGGCAAAATTATTTACACACTTGATGGCACCGATCCCAGAAAAGAAGGTGGTAGCATACAAGGCACCGAATACAAAACTCCAATCGCGATCAATAAAACAACAACAATTAAAACCAGATTCTTATCAACCGAAACCAACGAATGGAGCGCACTTGCTGAGGCCGGTTTTATACCTGAAAGCGATTACAATGCAATCATGATAAGTGAAATTATGTACAATTCCGCTTATCAGGATCTTGAATTTATTGAACTCCTGAATAATAGCAAAAAAGAAATCAACATCAAAGGCTACACGTTTACTGACGGCATTGAATACACTTTTGACAACGATCTGATTTTAAATCCCGGAGCAGTAACAGTATTAGCAAATGATGGAACAATGTTCTCCTCCTTATTTAACTTTGATCCCTACGATATATATTCAAAACGCCTGAGCAATGACGGAGAAACTATTTTACTGGCCAACAGTTTTGGAGATACAGTGGATTCAGTCAGTTACAGCAACGCATATCCATGGCCGTGGGAAGCTGATGGCCATGGCAGATCTTTAGTACTTAAGGACCCGAACAGTGATAATGCAGAAGCAACTAACTGGGAATTATCAACAGAAATTTATGGTTCACCCGGGAACTATACATCGGTTAATATCGGTACTAATACAATCAAAAACAGTGTCTATCCTAATCCATTTAAGAACCTGATCCGGATCAGAATAGATGCCACAAAACAATCCGAAACCCTTTCATTCGGGATATACAACAGCATGGGACAGCTTGTTAAAAGTTTTTGCAGAACAGCCCAACAACATCCGTATGAATTGGATCTCAGCAGCTTAAACTCCGGCACATACTTACTCATTGTAAATGATGTTGAAAGTCGTAATCAACTGCTGAATACATTGATTCTGAAAATTGAATAAAACGGACAGTTTCCAATTCAGCAAGAAATTCGCTACTTCTTCTAAAGCGGTTAAACGGAAATACGATACCTCTAAAATTTGCTTTATCCTGCAAGATTATTTTATAAAAAGCAAATTAAATGGTTTTCTTTGTGTTAAATAACGAATATGAATCCAGGGACATACATATACATTCTGGTAGCTTATTTCGGTGTGTTATTTCTTATTTCGTTTATAACCGGCAAAAGCAGCACCAACGACACCTTTTTTACAGGAAACCGGCGTGCACCATGGTATATCATATCTTTTGGAATGCTGGGTGCTTCATTGAGCGGTGTCACCTTTATATCTGTTCCCGGATGGGTTATGAGCACCAATTTCACCTATATGCAAATGGTTCTGGGCTATGTAGTTGGATATATCGTTATTTCGCAGATCCTTTTACCCATATATTACAAACTAAAGCTGCCTTCAATCTACTCTTACCTGGACGAACGATTTGGTAAAAACACATATAAATCCGGATCATGGTTTTTCATATTATCCAGAACCATAGGTTCAAGCTTCAGGTTGTTTCTGATGGCTAATGTATTACAGATTACTATTTTTGAACAGTTGGGAATTTCATTTTCTGTGACCGTTGTCGTAACGATTCTGCTTATTTGGCTCTACACCTTCAGAAGCGGCATAAAAACCATCATATGGACAGATGCATTACAAACTTTTTTACTGCTGGCAGCCCTTGTTATAACTGTTATTGAAATTTCGGGCAAGCTTAACCTGACAGCAGGTGAAACGTTTAGTACTGTATACAGCAATCCATTATCAAAGATTTTTGTATTTGATGACTTCGCAAGTAAACAGAATTTCTTCAAACAATTCCTTTCTGGTGTCTTCATCACCATTGTGATGACAGGTCTGGATCAGGACATGATGCAGAAAAACCTAAGCTGCAGAAATTTAAAGGATGCGCAAAAAAACATGCGTTGGTACGGTTTTGCTTTTGTTCCTGTTAATTTTCTGTTTTTATCCCTGGGTGTGCTTTTAGTTATATATGCCTACCACATTGGAATGCAAATTCCCGAACGCAGCGATGATCTGTTCCCTACGCTTGCAACCGGAGGTTATCTTAGTCCGTACCTTGCCGTAATATTTATGCTTGGTCTGGTAGCAGCCGCCTACTCCAGTGCTGATTCAGCCTTAACTTCGCTGACTACTTCATTTTCGGTCGATATCCTAGGCTACAATAAAGAGGATGATGAACTCCCAAGGGAAAAACGAATCCTGGTTCATTTTGTATTTTCCGTTGTACTTGCCATCATTATTCTTTTATTTAACAAAATCAATAACCAGGCCGTTGTAAGTGCTATATTTATGGTTGCAGGTTATACTTACGGACCCCTGCTGGGTGTTTATTTTGCAGGATTATTCACCCGACTGAAACCGAATGACAAGCACATACCATATGTTATGATTGCGTCTCCACTGGTATCAATTGCCTGTTACTACGGTTTTAGAGCTTTATGGGACTACACACTTGGATTTGAAGTTTTACTGCTGAATGGTTTCATAACTTTTTTAGGCCTTATCCTGCTTCACTTCATTAATAAAAACTACCTGGCCAGGTGAATTTAATTCCGGGTTGAACAAAAAAATTTAACACTTGTTGAATTGATAGGTTAACAAATATTAAAATAACCTTGTACTGGCCCAATTGTATTTTGCAATTTGCATCTCTCCCTGATTGGTACTTTCCCCGCTCATAGTTGACTTTACTCAATATAACTCTCTGTTTAGTATTGAATTTTCAGATTACTAATCAAAAATAGAGCATCATGAAAACAACCGGGATTATTTGTTTTACCCTTTGGGTAATAGTGGCACTGCTCCCACTAAACCTTCATGCCGAGAATGAAAATGACAACGAAGGCATGTATGCCAAAAACAAAATGTATACAGCCATTCACAATGATTTGGATATCGATATCAGGAATCGCTTTTCTGACGGAGATAGGTTATCAAATGCTATTGCAGCAACATTAAGCCTCTCATTTACATGGTTCTTCATTAACAACAGTGGTTTAATTGCGCAACTGGATTATTCCAGAACGCTCACTAACAATGAATCTACGTACAGCTTCACCCAAATTGCCAGAAGCAAAATGCTGTATGCCGGATATATTTACGGCTATCAGTTATCACAGACCTTGGGTCTTTATGGATCAGCCATGCTTGGAATTGGCGCGGCAAGAGACTATTTCCGATATGTGAATCAAGCCGCAGGTAACAACACAAAGGCACTTTTAACAGGTGCCCGGCTGGAACTGGGAGCTTACTGGTGGCCTATCCTTGCACTTCCTGTTCTGCTTCAGCCAAGAATAGGCTACGCACTTCGCAACCAGGCAAATGATAGTTATAATACAGTAACATCAGGTTTGTATATGTCTGCAAGTATTATTGCAGCTTTGTCGTGCAATGATTTTTATTGCAGAAACAGCAGTATTGCTAAAATTATGAATCCATACCTTCCGGGGTTAATCTTCATCACGACAGGCCTGAATCCTTTTCTACAGCTTGGAAGTATTACATCCAAATTCACAGATGCGCAAAACAGTGTAAACAATTATTTCAATACGGGTTTGCAGTTAGGATTTGGAATATACCTGATTCAAAACCTTGCAGCATTGATGTATCTTAACAGCTATTCTAATAAAACAACACAGCAGGATAGCGATTATGGCAACAGGGATTCCGGATTTAAATTTGGTGTAGGACTCAGGTATAACCTTCCTTTTATCAATTCTTGTCTGAATAACCTGTATGCACAGGCAAAAATTGGTTTTGGCAATCGCGCATATGAGTATTTAAACAGTGAATCCAGTACTAATAAAGACAAAATCTTTGCCTATTCAATGGGTATTGGTTATGCTTACTTCCTTACATCATATATGGCGCTTACCAGTACACTGCTATATGAAGTGAACCGGTATACCAACACCGTTTCCAGTATTAGCACAAGCTATTCCGGATTTGCAATAAGACTGGCACTGGCGTTTTATATCAGCAATTTGAACTTAATAAAATAACACCATCATGAAAAAGAATTATTTGTGGAATATACTGGTTTTATCAATGGTAATTATTGTGCCATTAAACCTGTTTGGGGAAAAACCAAAACAAAAAAGGGATTTAACCGGTGCTTCTCCGGTAACAGCAGTTAACATGGAGATGTTTAACCAGGGAAACTCAATCACTGACGTTGGTTACTTATTAAAATGGGATGCCTACAGTCAACGCAGTAGCGGTCAGAAGTATGGCGGTGGAAATTCACAGGATGTGTACATCAGATCGACCAACATGGTAATGGACAATATTGGAATTACAGCTGGCCTGGAATACGACAGAACAGCATGGAAACCCAATAGTGGTATGGATAATATTACAAAATACAGGGGAATTACTCTGGGTGTTCTTTATGGAGATCAAACACAGTCAGGTATTGGTTACTATGCCGGACTTGATATTAATGCAGGATATAATACCGACAAATATTACAGCTATAATGATGGCGGCTATGATCCTAGAAAAAACAGTAATCCGGCAGCAGGATTTGAGATCAACACCGGAATACTCATGCAAAATTTCAGTAATAACAGCATCCTTACCAAAATCAATGCCGGTTATGACCGGTTCACAAATTATTATGATACCTATAACAATATTGATTCACGGGTCTGTATCGATATAAACACAGTGGCTGAAGTAGGATGTGACGAGTTCTATTGCGGAATGGATGATTACGATTTTCCTTCCAGAATAGACAATCATCAACAGGGTAACTTCTATTTTGATTCGTATAATCCAATATGGGTAAGTTTTGGATCAGAAAAAAATAAATACGATAACGGGACTATTAACAGTTGGGGAAATTTTTCGGGAGGGTTTGATCTTTCCTTAAACTATTATGTAATAGATAACATAAAAGTTAAAGGTGGAGCTTATCTGGATCTTTATGGTGACCATAGTAAAGATGATGAATCCAAATACAAAAGCAATGATTTTGGCGTATACCTGGGAGGCGGTATCAATGCACCAACTACGGACTGGTTAAATAATTTTTCCGCAAACGGTGAAGTGGAGGTTGGCAAGAGCAATTCTGAATCAACAGATTACATGGGAAACGTATCTTATACAAATTCAGATCTCAAACTTCAAATCAGTGGCTATGTCAGGTGGGAGGTTCCGCTGACAGAAAAAGTGTCGGGATATATTGACGCCGGATTAAAAAGGACAAGTTACAGCGACACAAATTCAGATTATTCCTATAATCGGTTTGGTCCATTCGCAGAATTCGGATTGTACGCCAACTTTAATACTATCCGATCATTTTAACCTGTTAATTATTAACATAAATTCTCTCAAAGCAGCCTGTAGATCAGGCTGCTTTTTTATGTGTAACATTTGTTACCTTTTTTATTTTTTTAAGCACTTACCTTTACCGTATCCAAATTTTAAAATTTATATTATGACCAATGGAGTTTTTGATCATTCAAAACCATACGTACTAAAAGAATCCGTTCAATATGCGGAAGGATCAATTGTAAGTAAGATTATAACACGAAACATTGCAGGAAATATCACATTGTTTGCATTTGATGAAAATCAGAACCTGAGCGAGCACACTGCCCCGTTTGATGCTATTGTTCAAATTCTGGAAGGCAATGCCAGGATAATTATTGACAAACAACCCTACACTCTTTCCGAAAATGAAATGATCATCATGCCGGCTAATATGCCTCATGCCGTTGAAGCAGATGGTAAGTTTAAAATGTTGCTCACAATGTTAAAAGCCTGAAGATGATCCGAAAGTCATTCATATTGAAACTTTCGGTTTCATTGTTCATCATTGCTCTGTTAGTTCCGGTTCAGCTGATGGTAAAAATGCGCATGCTAATGCTGGATCGGTTCATCCCCGGCGGCGGCTGGATTGAAATTGTTGTTGTTGCTTTTTATGGAGGTTTTGTTGCCTTTAAAATGCAGGAACCGGCCAATGTGCCCAAATGGCGATTACGAACATGGTCTGTATTCAGCTGGTTCTTTTTTATTCAACTGATTCTTGGACTACTTATTTCAGAGAAGTTTCTTCTTACCGGCAAATTACATCTTCCCATTCCAATGATGATAATAGGCGGACCGGTTTACCGGGGCCATCTTTCAGTCATGACCCTGTTGTTTCTAAGCACAGTTATATTAACCGGACCAGCCTGGTGCAGTCATTTATGTTATTTCGGAGCATTGGACGGACTGGCAGCCAATAAAAAAGGAAGACCTGCAAAGCTCAAAGCGCTTAAAACATTCAAAAACAGCATGGTTATCCTTATTATTGTTACAGCTCTTGTTCTTCGTTTTTCAGGAATATCCAATCTTTGGGCCACAATTATAGCCGTTGCTTTCGGACTGGCAGGAGTTGCAATAATTCTTTTTGTTTCAGTAAGAAAAAAACAGATGGTGCATTGTATTCAGTATTGTCCTGTTGGTACTGTGGTCAGTTATGCAAAATATATTAATCCTTTCCGGATGCAAATTGATTCCAACTGCACAAGCTGTATGGTATGTACCACAACCTGCCGTTATAATGCTCTTAAACCAATTAATATAGAGCAGAAAAAACCAGGAATAACATGTACTTTATGCGGAGACTGTGTACAATCATGTCATGCAGAGTCTATTCAGTACAGGTTCTTTAAAATGAAGCCGGGAAAGGCCCGAATGCTTTATCTCTTCCTTACTATTTCCTTTCACGCGGTATTTATGGCACTGGGTAGAATTTAAAATTTAAATCCGTAAACCATCCCAATCTGCAAGGTACTGAAATTAATCTGCGTTTCCGGTATTGTAAAGTTGGTGGTATAATTTGTAGTTTCATAAGGTCCTAAAGCTGTTTTCGACATTAAAATATATTCTGCATTAAGAGCCCAGAAAGATACCTTACCCTCAGTCAGAACCAGCGACAATTTCCCATCCAGTCCAAAAGAATAATTACGATACTTTGTTGCCTCTGCACTTGTATTATCGCCTGCATTTAAAGAAAGTAACGGTCCCAACGAAAACTCAAAATGCTTAAAAGGCCGGTATGTATAATGCAGCCCGGCAGAAACAGAATGCAGTGAGACAAACAAATAACCTTTACTTTCGCTGTAACCACTGACTTCGCCCAGATAGGCATAGCGCAAATCGCCACCAATACCGCTTTTCCCCTTATAAAAATTGGTATACGAACCTGACACAAATATCTGAGGACCGGAAAACTTAGGATGATTAATTATCTCACCTGCATTAAAAAGCCATCCTGTCGTTGGGTCGTTGTAACCATATGCATTCATCAGGTCCGTTATTTGACCGGGCGCAACAGAACCAGCATAACCAAGGCTCAAATCAAACCTGTTCTTCTTATTTTTCTCCGGGTTATTGTTATCAGATTGCCCTGAAGAAACCAGGCTAATCAGAAGAAAACCGATAAAGAAAATATATTTCATTGCACTTATTTTTAAAACATCTCAAGTTACGAAAAAGCATTTATTTAATCCACACTACTCATTCCTTACATATTTGACTGAATTTTATTATCCTGAGTAAACAGGAATTACCTTAGCTTTTCTACTTTTGCATCCTATGAAACAACTGGATCGCCGGATATTAAAATTTGCCATTCCAAACATCATAAGCAATATTACCGTTCCTCTGCTTGGGTTTGTGGATATGGCATTAATGGGGCATCTGAATTCTCCCGTATATATCGGCGCTATTTCACTTGGAACTGTAATCTTTAATTTCATCTACTGGAGCCTTGGATTTTTACGCATGAGTACCAGTGGCCTTACAGCCCAGGCATATGGCAGAAAGGACCATGAACAGGCTGCAAAGATCCTTTCGAGAGCATTATTTATCGCGATCATTTCCGGTTTTTTCATCCTGCTTTTCAGAAATGGAATCAGTCATGTAGGATTTAATCTGCTGGATGGAACCGATGCCGTAAAGAAGGAAGCTGTTATATATTTTAAGATTCGTGTATTTGCCGCGCCTGCCTCTATTGCCCTGTTTGCATTTTCTGGTTGGTTCCTTGGGATGCATAACGCAAGGATTCCAATGATCGTCTCTATTCTGATTAATGTATTCAACATCCTGATTAGTGTGTTGTTTGTTGTCATTCTGGATTATAAATCAGATGGGGTTGCCATAGGAACTGTATGCGCCCAGTATATAGGGCTAGCCATGTATATCTTCTATTTATTCCGCATATTCCCAAATCTGATTAAACACATCAGCTTAAGAAGCATTGCACCGTTTAATGAGTTAAAAAACTTTCTGTCCGTTTCAGGTGATATATTTTTCAGAACACTAATGGTGATCCTGGTATTTACATGGTTCACCTCTGAATCTGCCGGACAGGGCAATACCATCCTGGCTGTGAATTCACTTTTCCGTGAATTCCTGATGTTCTTCTCCTTTTTGATGGATGGATTTGCCTATTCTGCAGAACCAATCATTGGCGGGGAAATCGGTGCCGGAAACCGAAAAGATATCCGTTCGATTGTGCGTAGAATTTTCAAATGGGGAATCGGCATCACTGTTTTAACTACTTTAATTTATGGAGGCTTAGGTTACCAGGTCATGTCTTTGTTAACGAATCAGGCAATTATATTAGAAACAGCAAAGCCCTACCTGTTTTATATAGCTTTGATTCCATTAGCATGCTTTGCTTCTTTTTTATGGGATGGCGTCTACATAGGAGCTACAGCGTCAAGGCAAATGCTACTCTCTATCATGATTTCCACATTTGCCATTTTTTTCCCCGTTTGGTACATATTTAAAAACAGCCTGGGAAATCATGCCTTATGGGTAGCCATGTTGCTTTTTATGTTCAGCAGGGGTATCTACCTGTGGACAGTGAGCGAAAAGTATATTTATAAAAAGCAATAAGAATTCCGTTTTTCTACATTCAGCTTTTTCCTAATTTTGCAACAAAATTAATTTGCATGTCAGACACATCATTATTTACACCGGAAGAACAGGAAAAACTTTATGTAACATTCAGGGAATTACTAAAGGACGCTTCTGTTTTTAAGGAAGATGATGCCGAAGCCCATGTTCACAAGGCTTTTCATATTGCCATGAATGAGCGTGGAAACAAGCGCGTCCGTTCCGGAAGACATGCAATCTATAAAACTCTGGATGTTTCCAAGATAGTGGTGAACGAAATCGGACTCGGAAAGACATCACTGATCTGTACATTGTTATACGATGTTGTTCATGCCAACCACATACCGCTTGAAGAAATAGAACAGGAATTCAGTCAGCAGGTTGTAGAAATTATACGTGGTTTGGATCAGGCATCGGCATTATATGAAAAAAGTGCCGCTATAGAAACAGAAAATTTTCGTCAGCTGCTCTTAACATTTGCGCGCGACATCCGGGTAATCCTGATCATGGTGGCAGACAGGTTGCACACCATGCGACATCTGCAGTACTTCAGCGAAGAAGACCAACTGAAAATTGCCAGGGAAACATCATATCTGTATGCTCCACTCGCACACCGTTTAGGTCTGTACACAATTAAGTCTGAGCTTGAAGATCTTTCACTGAAATATACAAACAGGGAGCTTTATAAAGAGATAGCCCAAAAACTGAATGAAACAAAACGGGAACGTGAAACGTACATTGCCAACTTTATTGATCCCATAAAAAAGAAACTGGAAAAAGAAGGTTTTAAATTTGAGATCAAGGGGCGTACTAAAACCATTTTCAGTATTCTGAACAAAATGAGTAAGAATACCCCTTTCGAGGATATTTACGATCTTTTTGCTATCAGAATAATTCTTAACACCAAACTAAAAAATGAGAAATCAGACTGCTGGAGGGTTTACTCTATCATTACTGACATGTATTCACCTAATCCAAAACGCTTGCGCGACTGGCTGTCTATACCTAAAAGTAACGGTTACGAATCCCTGCATACAACAGTAATGGGGCCCGACGGCAAATGGGTAGAAGTACAGATCCGGACCGTACGAATGAATGAAATTGCAGAAAAGGGCCTGGCGGCTCACTGGCGCTATAAAGGTATTAAAAGTGAAAAAGGACTGGATGAATGGCTAATGAATATTCGGGAGATCCTGGAAAATCCTGAGAAAAATGCTGTTGATTTCATCGACGACTTTAAGCTTGGTTTGTACGAAAAGGAAGTGTTTGTATTCACACCAAAAGGTGATTTAAAAAAGCTGCCTTTGCGTTCAACGGTATTGGATTTTGCTTTTGATATTCATACCGCCATTGGCAGTAAATGTGTCGGAGCGAAAGTTAACGGTAAAAATGTACCTATCCGGCACCAGTTGAATAACGGTGATCAGGTTGAAATATTAACCAGCAACAGTCAAAAACCGAAACAGAGCTGGCTGCAGATAGTTACCACATCAAAAGCCAAAACCAAAATTAAGCAAGCCCTGAAGGAAGCACAGTTCAAAGAAGCTGAACTTGGGCGTGAAATGCTTCGTCGCAGGTTCAGAAACTGGAAAATAAACATTGACGATGGCCGGTTTCAACGTATGGTACATCATCTGAAATTCAACACAACAACAGACTTTTACTGTGCGATATCCAATGAAGAAATTGAACTTGCATTTATCAGGGAAACTTACCTGGAGCTTGAACGCAAAGAGACTACCAGCACTCCCGAAAGTCAGGAAATTAAAACGGCTGGAAACTATAACCTTCAATCAGATATAGCAGAGGAAGGTGAAGATGTGCTTACGATAGATGAACACCTGAAGAACATCGATTTCACCCTTGCCAAGTGTTGTAAACCTATTTACGGTGATGATATTTTTGGTTTTGTTGGTTCATCAGGCGGTATAAAAATCCACAGAACTGATTGTCCTAATGCGCCTCAAATGATCAACCGGTTCGGCTACAGGATTGTAAAAGCTCAATGGTCGGGCAAAGCAGGAACGAAGTATGAGGTAACAATCCAGGTAACAGGAGAAGATAATATCGGAATTGTAAGCAATATTTCTTCAGTGATTGCAAATGAACTTAAGGTTAAATTACGTTCAATTAACATTGATTCCGGTGACGGAGTATTCAACGGCACATTAACACTTTCTGTATCAGACATTTCTCACCTAAACAGTGTCCTAAAGAAGATACAATCCATACGTGGAATTCTCAATGTAAAGCGACTTTACGAATAAACCATTTCTTTATTTTTCATTTTTTTAATGTGACCTAAATCCTTTGTATTGTACTTTTTTACAAATTTATTTGGTTATATTAACAATTTATTAATAATTTTGTACGTGTAAGAAAGCTCTCATCTGTCATTAGTACAGTTAGCCCACTTTTAAGTCTCAGACATGGATCAAATGTTAATTTTAACATTATATTAAACTTAAAAGTTATGAAATATTCACTTATTGCCGCACTTATTGTTCTGGTGTCACTAACTCATTTCTCATGTGAGAATAATAGTGAATCTGACATCAGCCAAAAGATGGAATTCACTGATCTGTTTCCCAAAGAAGCCGGCAAAGAAATAATATATGTATCCAATGTTCCGGAATTGATGGCCACAACGAGGTTGACTAAAGATGGGAATAAGGTCGTGGTCATAAAAGACGGTGAATATGAAATTTCCGAACCAATTCGAATTGCCGGAGATGGAATTATCTACCGAAGTGAATCAGCCAATCGTGATCGTGTTATATTGAAAGGGAAAGGTATAAACGGAAGCATAAGCCGTATTTTCACAATTTCGGCAAATAATTTTGCAGTTAAGGATATTACTATTGGAGAGGTAAGCGGAAACGGAATAAAAATACAGGGAGAAAAGGATGCCGATAGCCTTTATGTTCAGAATATCCGGTTCTATAACATTAAAAGCCAGATGGTAGTTGCAACCTACGATGAAGATTACTCAAGTGATCATGCAGATTACGGAACTGTTGAAAACTGTTTGTTTGAACTAACCGACAGCAAAGCACAGAATAATCCGTGTGGCGGAATTGATATCTATGGCGGAACAGACTGGCGCATCAGCAATTGCACGTTCAAGAACCTTAATTCCAGGGATCAGAAACAATCCACTGGTGCTATCCGGTTCAGAAACGCATCAAAAAACTGTATTGCAGAAAACAATGTAATTGTAAACTGTGACCGTGGAATTTTATTTGGGTTCAACAATGAACCGCATTCCGGTGGAATTATCCGCAATAACATGATTTCGGTTATCCGGGAATCGGGAATTTATATCTGTAATGCAAAAGATGTAAAAGTTTATAACAATACCATTTATAATCCCTCCGATTATCCCTATTCCATTGAGTGCCTGGACGAATCCGGAAGGGTTGAAATTATTAATAACCTGACTAATAAAAACATAGACTCGAACGATCTGGCCGTAATTAGGATTGAAAATAACATTACACATGCTGAAGAAAGCTGGTTTAAAAATGTTTCACGTGGCAACCTTCTCCTCGCCAAAAATATTTCCGAGGTTGTAAATTCTTCTATCTCGCTGGAAAATGGTTCACACAATAATTCTAATCAGGAGATATTGTATTTAGCAGATATTGGTGCCAATAAACGGTAAATCACCTTCTGTTTTTGTAATACCTTTTTCATTACAGATTCACACTGATATAACGTTTTTGTGTTACTTTTACCAAAAACTTAATGAATCTACCACGCAATGTTGAAGTTGCAGTCATCTCGGATATTCATCTTGGAACCCATGCCTGCAAAGCGAGAGAACTAATTAACTACCTGAAAAGCATTCATCCGGAGAAACTCATTTTAAACGGCGATATCATTGATTCCTGGCGGTTCAGCCGCAGTTATTTTCCAAAGACACATCTCAAAATCATCCGTTTACTGATTAAATTTCTTGAAAACGGAACAGAGGTAATCTATATTACGGGAAATCATGACGAAGTTATGCGTAACCTTTCCGGTGTTTCATTTCAGAACCTGAAAATAGTCAATCAGCATGAGCTTAACCAGAACGGACTAAAAACATGGATTTTTCATGGTGATTTTTACGACCGTATCATCCATCAGCATAAATGGCTCGCCCGAACCGGAGCGGCACTATATGGTCTGATCACTATAACCAATAAAGCCATTAATAAAACCCTCTCGGTGTTTGGTTTGGGATCTGTAATCATTTACAAAACCATAAAGGAAAAGATCAAAACACATCCTGAAAAGTTATCCGGGTTTGAAGAACGAATTATCACACATGCCAGGAAAAAAGGTTACGGAACAGTTATTTGCGGTCACACGCACACTCCTGTAAACAAAATCATTAGTGATAACAACGGAACTCTGAACTATATTAATTGCGGCGATTGGGTTGAACATTGTACCTCAGCAGAATACTCGCATGGGAAATGGACACTTAAAACATTTTCACAAACAGAATCGACGCTGACTTTTGATGAACCGGTGGTTTTAAACAAGAAGAGCCTTTATTACCTTATGCTGAAAGAATTCCCCTTACTTTCAAACTGATTATTGGTTCCAGCCCGGGTTATCCCATGGTGAACTCCGCTTTTCGTACTTAAGATCCTGGAGCATAGAGGAATTCACATGAATGGTGAAGTTATATGTTTTATACCGGCCAAACGGCACAGCATTGAAACTCATTGACCAGCAATGGAGGTTTCTGTTTATAGACAGGTTAGTCGATGTTATTTCACGATTTCTGAAGTCGTATCCGGAAGAAAAATTCATGGACCATTTTTCTGTCAGGGTCAGACTACCGTTAAAACGGAAGTTTGACACCCCGGTATATTTGAAATCATCCATTGTTTTATCGTACGCTCCACGTAATGAATATGAATAACTGAACGAAAGATTCCATGGTATTTTAAACAAAAGATACCCGTCATCGTCGTATTTTGAATCACTTTTTGATTTGCTGTCAGAAGATTTACCCTCACTGTCATCCGCTGTTTTGGTTTCAGCTTCATCTCCACCACCACTGAATCCTTTCAGAAAGGATTTCAACTTTTCATTATTAAATGAATACCCGGTAGACAGCGTAAGGTTTTTCAGCTTACCAATACTTCGGTCCCTTTCCCAATGTGTCTGATTTATCCGTATAACACGACCATTACTGTTCACGGTTGTTACATAAGGATCAAACGTGGCACCTGCATTTATGGATAATCCCTTAAATAGTTTTGTTCTTCCCCTTACGGAAATATCGGACCACCTCATAGAGTCGATGGCCATGTTATAACTTGTAGCAAAATTCAGGCTCTCAAGCAACTTAATCTTTTTAAATCCGTTACCTGTAGAGTCTGCATCATTTTTCACTTTCATCTCCACATTATTACCCACAGAAAAACTGGCAGCTCCATATTTCCCACTTCCCGGCGTACCATATAATGAGCCCTGAAAATGAGAATACTCTCTGGTCAACCATTCATCAGTTGCCGCATTATATTCCGTATAGGTATCATAATAGCCCCATTTTTCCTGTCCAAAATCAGGACGATAACTCAAACTTACAGAGGGAGTCATCACGTGACGGATCTGCTCCACCTTATCTCCGAATAGTTTCCTGAATGGGGTATAAAAACCATATAATTTTGTAGATGCACTTACCGAAGCATTGTAATCGTAAACCCGGTAAAAGCCATTAGCGGTATCGGTTACAACTTTGGTTGTCATGTTATCCAGTGTATCTACTGTTTTATTAATACTTTCGGTATACCATCGTTCAGTATAACTTACACTTGGCGAAATGGAAATATTTTTTAAAATATTAAAGGATGTTGACACAGGAATTGAGTGCCTTACCCCATTTCTCCAGTGAACCGAAGGATCTCCATTCATTATAGCCGCCTGCTTATCGCTTACACTATTACTAAGGGTCGCAGAATAAGACATGCCTATTTTTTCATACCACCTGTCCCTTCCTATTTTCTTTTTACGTTTAAATGGATAAATTCTTGACATATTGAGGTTAAGCTGTGGCAATGTAAGACTTAACGATGAGTCGGCTGCATTTTGTGAGGCCAGTAACGTTGATGACATAGAGAAAGGGGTTCCTGGAAATGTTCTTGAATAGGATACGCTGGAACTCTTTTGGTTTCGTGCCAGATAACTTGGATTGTATATAACTGACTCCACCCCGATACTGTTCTTTTCAAATGAGGTGGAGGTAAAATCCACACTGGCTGAAAAATTGGAATAAGCTGCAGCTTTACTATCCTGAGAATGCGTCCATCTAATAGAAAAATCCTTGGTAGCAGTATAATCTCCCGCTAAAGCTTTTTCTCCTACAACGTTATTGATGTAAGATATGTTTACACTCCCGTTAAACCTGTATTTCAATCTGTAGTTTGAACGCGCTCTTACAGCCCATGACCCCTTTGAATATATGTCTCCGGTTGTTGAAAGGTCAAAATAGTCGTTCAGTGCAAAGTAATAGCCACCATCTCTCAGATAAAAACCTCTGTTATTCTCCTCTCCGTACGATGGCATAACAAAACCTGAAGAATAACTTTTAGTAAACGGGAAAAATCCAAATGGTATAAACAGCGGGTAAATCGGTACATCCTCCATCACCATGTATGCTGGTCCCGTAACAATATTTTTGCCAGGTCTGACCTTGGCCTTTGTCATCTTTAAATAAAAATGCGGATGATCATGATTTGCACAGGTTGTATATTCTCCGTTTTTCATACAAAATGCATCCTCACCAATGCGCTTTGTTGTTTCACTGGTCACAAATCCTTCTCCTTGCTCAGTGACAACATTCTTAATTAAAGCCTTACCTGTGTTGTAATTATATGTAAGCTCCTCTTGATTATAGGTTGTTCCATCATCCGTAAATTCAGGAGTTTCCACTAGTGTATTTGTACTGTCAAGCCGACCTCGTGCATAAATCAAACTACTATCAAGATTCATCCAGATGTAATACGATTTAAGATCTGTCTCGCCATAAACCACACTGGCATTCCCAAACATCTCAACTTCGCTGGTACCTATCATTACAATGGAATCGGCATTATAGTCAACATTGGCAGCAAATAAGGATTTTGTCGGACTTATCATTGCAATTCGTTCCTCCGTTGTTATAACAGTTGCAGAGTCCTTTGGAATTGTGTCGGCAGCAACCTTATCCGGCAAACTCCGGATTGAATCCGATGGAAACACAAGCGAATCTCTGTCAGCATTCTGAGCCAACAAAGCCTGTCCGCAAAAGAGGCAAGAAATCACTAAAAAGATTAAAAAATTGCGGTTAAAAAGATATATACTAAATTTTTTTAACAACTTTAATCAATTATTTTTGTGTCTGTTAAATTCAAACTGGTATTAAAACGGCAAAGCTATCTAAAAACATTAAAAATATAGCAGCCAAAAACAATTTTTAACGTTAAACAAACATAACAGGGTATTATAATATGACATCGTTGCTTTGGAAAAAATTCGTCGGGAGGCTGAAGGTTATTTTTGTTTTAACATTGATCTTTTTTATCCCAAACAATCTGGATGCTCAGGCATACCAGATTAAAACTATTGTCATTGATGCAGGACATGGAGGAAAAGATCCTGGAGCCATAGGCAGGAAAGCAAAAGAAAAAGACATCAACCTTGCTGTGGCTTTGCTTACAGGTCAGTATATTGAAAAATATATGCCGGATGTTAAAGTTATATACACAAGAAAAACGGATGAATTTATCGAGCTGCATGAAAGAGCGAACATTGCCAACCGTAATCACGCCGATCTGTTTTTATCCATACATGTAAATGCAGTTTCTAATTCAAGGGTTACGGGAGCTTCTAGCTGGCTGTTGGGTGTTGGAAAATATCAGTCGAACCTTGAGCTGGCAAAATTGGAGAACTCGGTAATTGAAATGGAAGATAATTACGAGGAGGTTTACCAGGGGTTTGATCCTAACAAGGATGAATCGTATATAATTTTCAATTTCAATTCTACTAAAGCATATTTTGAGCAGAGCCTTAACCTGGCACAGGAAATTCAGGATCAGTTTAAAAACAGAGTTGGCAGACGTAATTATGGTATACACCAGGGACCTTTCCTTGTATTACACCGGACAACCATGCCTTCGGTACTTATTGAGTTGGGATTTATTACCAATTCAACAGAAGAAAAATTCCTGATGTCGAAAGAAGGACAAGAGTTTATGGCCTCAGCTATTTTCAGGTCAGTAAGAACTTACAAACAACAAATTGACGCTAAAAACAAAAAAACTGTTATCTTAGCAAACCAGAAAGAGCCTGAAAATGAGAATTCTGTCATCGAAGATCATGGCGTAACATATAAAGTTCAGTTTCTGCTGTCTAAAACTGAACTTGCACCAGATGATCCGGCATTTAAGAATTTAGTAGCTGTTTGGAAATATAAGGATGGGGCCTTTTACAAATATACAACTGGCAACTCAAGTGATTTGAGTGTAATTAAAGAAATACAGAACAACATTAAAGACAGGTATCCTGATGCATTTATTGCAGCATTTAAGGACGGGGAACGCATTTCGATATCTGAAGCCAAACGCCTTATTAAAGCTAAAAATTAACTAAAATAACCTTGACTGTGGTAAATCTGAGTTTTTTAAAGTCGAAAGAAGCCCGAACAGGAGCAATCATTGTACTTGCAATTATTGTTATTATTATAGGTTTTAACATTGTTAAACGTAGTACTACTTCAAAAAAGGAAAAACTGGAAATGCTGGCCGGTAAAACCAACAAACTTGGTGTTGTTGAAGGCATTGAATATGATCGCAAAAGTGATAAGTATATTATTACCATTGTGTTTCAGAAAAATGATGATTTACCCAATCTCCCCGGTGGCATTGCCACAACAGATACTGTGACCATAACAGTAGAAAAACATTTACTGAGACCAGTGCTGAAAAATTATGAAGTACCGGAAAATATTACAGCTTTAAAAGATGTGATGATAGAAGACACTGAAAAAGGTGCGGATGAAACCAAAACAGATACAATAAAACCACAGACTGTACAAAAAACTGAACAAAAGTCCGTTCCTGAAGCACAACCGGTTAAAACAGAAACAAAACAGGCAAAACCTACAGAACAGGTTCAAAAAATTGATGCATCCGGTGTAATATTTAAGATACAGTTTGTTATGTCGAACAAAGAACTATCCATGAATGATCCCGGATTAGCAGGTATTCCGGATGTTTCATATTATATGGATGGTAGTTTTTATAAATATACTGCCGGAAATGCCAGGGATTTTAACGCCGCTAAACAAATCCTTAATGATCTGCTAGTGCGTTATCCAGAGGCATTTATAATTGCGTTCAACAATAACGAACGTATTCCGGTACTCGAAGCTAAAAAAATTGTGAGGGACTCTCGAAAGTAATTCCTACTTTTGCACCATAAATTGAAAGTATGAAATTGAAAGTTCTCAAATCAAGAGAAGCACAGATTGGTTTATTAATTGCTGTAATACTTGCCCTTTTTATCTGGGGTTTTAATTTTCTCAAAGGACGCAACCTCCTTACTCCGGCTAATTACTATTATTGTGAATTTGAAGATGTAGGTGGTTTGATGGAGTCTAACTTTGTTATGGTAAGAGGATTCAAAGTGGGACTTGTAGAAAATATTGAACTAAGTGATGATAACAGCAAGCTTATCGTGACTATGGTTCTGGAAGATGAAAAATTGAAAATTCCGAAAGGCTCCAAGGCTGTGTTGTACGATCTTGATTTATTGGGAACCAAAGCTGTAAAACTGGAACTGGTTCCTGGTCGTGGATCATACTACGAAAACGGAGATACATTACCAAGTAATATAGATAAAGGCATGTTGGGTGGACTTGAGGACCAACTTGGCCCTGTTAAAGAAAAGATTGCAGAGTATGTAAAAAAACTTGATGATCTGATTGCTGACAGTACGATCAATCATTTAAGTACATCTGTGGCAAATCTTGATGCCACAACAGAATCTATTAAAAATCAGCTGGGTGAAAGAGGAGATCTGACAGCCACGATAAGAAATCTCAGAAGAATCACACAGGACTTAAATAACAGTGAAACCGGGTTAAAAGCTACGTTAACCAACGTAAATGCCATAACCGATTCGTTGGCATCTTCGGATTTAAAACTTGCTATTTCGCGTATAGATACAGCTGTTGCCAGTTTGAATTCCATATTGGTTAAAGTAGTTAATAACGAAGGTTCGCTGGGTAACCTGGTGAACGACAAGGCACTGTATGCCAACCTGAATGCGACGACAGAATCGCTTGACAAACTGCTGACCGATATGCAACAGCAACCATCAAAATACGTTCATCTTTCACTGATTGATTGGGGTAAGGATGTGTACATTGATGAAAACGGTGTTACAAGAAATGTGGACGATAATACATATTTCTCGGTATTGGTAAAACAAACCAGCAATGCCGTAAATATTGACACCGAAAATTTTACTGATCCTTCTGTCATTAATGAGCATCAACAGAAAGGCGTATTCTACTATTCCATTGGAAACTTTAAGGATTACAGTTCTGCGATTGACGCAGCCGACAAAATCAGACAAACATATCCATCTGCCGAGGTCATTACATTCAACGGAAACAAAATAGTTTCGTTGAAAAAGGCCATTAAATAGACTTTGCTCTGATTTTACGTCCTGATTCTTTTTGTTTTTTAATGTTATAACGTTGGGGAAACTGGTTTATATATTACTGAAAATCTTTGCTAAAATCACTTCCTTTATTCCGTTTGCCTTTTTTTATGCGTTTGCAGATGTCATTTATGTTGTCCTTTATTATGGCTTTAAATACAGACGGAATATAGTACGGTCAAATCTTGCCTCCTCATTTCCTGAGAAAACCGAACATGAAAGATTACTTATAGAAAAGAAGTTCTTTCATCACCTGGCTGACATCTTTGTAGAAAGCTTTAAAGCCTTTGGGATGAATCCTGAAGCCATAACCAAAAGGCACCATCTGATTCATTCTGAAAGTTTCTCAACATACGAATCCACAAATCAATCCATACTAGTGGTTACCGGGCATTACGGTAACTGGGAATGGGGTGCACTATCAGCACCTCTGCAAGCCGGTTTTAAATTTATTGCCATCAACAAACGCATCAAAAATCCTCATATAGATGCATTTATTCACAAAAACCGTAGCCGGTATGGAACGGTTCTGGATCAAATAAAAAACACCTCAGACATATTTCAGCAATACTACGATAAACATGCTGCTTTTATCCTGGTGGCTGATCAAAGTCCAGGAACAAAACACATGGATCAGGCCTACTGGATTGATTTCCTGAATCGGGAAACACCTTGTTTACACGGACCGGAAAAATATGCCCGTAAATATAACCTTCCGGTTATTTACCTGGAGATTATGAAACTGAAACGGGGATATTATGAATTGCGGACTGAAGAACTGGTGAGTGATCCTTCGGCTCTTGAAGATGGAGAAATTACCAAACGCTATATGAACCGACTGGAAAAAACAATCCGTGAAAAACCGGAGTACTGGCTTTGGTCGCACCGGCGATGGAAACGGCAACGTCCTGCAAACGGTTAAGACTGTCACAGTATTTTAACGGGAAAGTTTTATTTCCAACAAATCATTTTTATACATTTGAGCAAATAATTGTAATCATTATGAGGCCAAGTTCTCTTTTAAAAACTATCGTAATAGTTATTATTTACGTCACTAGTTATAATTCAGCATTTTCACAGTCCTCCAAACCGTTCAGTTTTGTGTTCATGACTGATATCCATCTTCAACCGGAAAAGCACGCAGTGGAAGGTTTCGAAAAAGCTATTACTGAGATCAATCATCTGAAACCGGATTTTGTAATTACAGGTGGCGATCTGATCATGGATGCACTGAAGCAGTCATATGGCAGAGCCGATTCATTATATAAGCTCTATGAGAAAGTGAGCAGCGAATTGAATATGCCGGTTCATAATACCATGGGAAACCACGAGATATTCGGTATTTGTAACACAAAAACGGATCTAAGCCAAAACCCGGAGTACAACGAAAAAATGTTCGAAAAGAGGCTTGGTAGTTCCTACTATACATTCAGTTACAACGGATGGAAATTCTTTATTCTTAATTCTGTGGAAAAGGATGATAAGGGTTGTTATATTGGATGGATTGATGACCAGCAAAAAGAATGGATCAAAAAAGAATTGTCAAAAACCGATAAAGACACACCCATTGCCATCACCACGCATATTCCTTTTATAACGACATTCAACCAGATTTATTACGGCAGCACATTAGGTAACGACTCATCACTTGTGGTAGCCAATTCAAAAGATATTCTTGACCTGTTCAAAGATCACAATCTGAAACTGGTAATGCAGGGACATACACACATTGCCGAAGATGTGTATATTGACAGCATCCATTATATTACCGGCGGTGCCATCTGCGGTGCCTGGTGGAACGGCCCAAACCGCAATACGGAAGAAGGATTTACATTATTTAAAGTTGACGATGATAAGTTTACCTGGGAATACGTGGATTACGGATGGGATGTAAAAAAGTGACGAGTTACAGGTTACGAGGTGACGGGTTACAGGTTACGAGGTGACGGGTGACATCGTGAGACGTTTGCTATGAATCGTGAGATAATTATTCTTTAATATCGGGCCGATTTCATATAATCAAGGATTCAATATGTCCATCAGTTATTACGCAGTTTTGTTGCATAAGTATTGTTGATATCATTTATTTTAATAGAATTACTATTGCGTATTACAGTCAATTTTATAATTATACGTTTCATTTCATAAGCATCGTAGTATGAAACATTAAACTGATTAAATTGTACAGAATCTTGCAAAACAGTTAGATTTTCCAGCCAACTCAAATCAAAATCCTGTGCTTGAAAAAAGGGATCATAATCTATTTCTATATTATTAATATTAAATATGAGCTCCTTTGTACAATATATTTCTTTTAATGAATCTACTTTATTATAATCAGTATGCTCTTTTGCAATTTCTGTGAGATATTTTATATAAAACACCTTTATTGCATCCTCCTCTAATTCCGTTTGACCGGACTGGCAATATATTGTATCAAATAAGCTTAATAAAGCTATAACTATTAGAATTAGTTTTCTCATTGACCATTATTATAAGTGAAAATAATATATAAAAACTATCTGATCCTCGTTATGCATATCTTACACACAATCACAAAATTATTAAGATCAAAATTTGAATCAACAACAACTTAAATTAAGTACATATTTTTGATATTACCAATTTCAGTACGTAATACAATCTTTAAAATGATTTAAAAGCAATCCAATCATTTTCGGATTTGGTTTAATTTCTTACTTTTGATACCCGATGAATTTTTTAAAACTTATACGCGTTAAGAATCTGGCATTCATCATTCTTATTCAGGTGATTGTACGATATGCCATCCTCTACCCGCTGTTGGCCATTTTTAAAACGGAACTGGCTACGGGCAATATCTATTTTGGGTTACTGGTTGCCGCTACCGTCTTTATCGCTGCCGGAGGTTACATCATCAACGATTACTTCGATACGCGTATTGATGAGATCAATAAACCTGAAGAGGTTATTGTTGGAAAAGCTATTTCACGAAAACTTGCCATGACCCTCCACCAGTTGCTTACAGGCGTTGGTGTTGCCATAGGTCTTTTGCTCAGCTGGCGTGCGCACAGTTATGCTGTTGCTGTTATTTTTCTGTTTATTCCGGGTCTGTTATGGTTTTATTCTTCGGTTTACAAACGGCAGTTCCTCATTGGGAATATCATTGTATCGCTTTGCAGCGCACTGGTTCCGATGACCATTGTACTTTTCGAAGTTTACTTCCTGCGGTTTAAGTTCGGAACAGAATACATTGATAACGGACTCATCCGTCTTATTTTTAACTGGGGAATTCTTTTCAGTCTGTTTGCATTTTTTACCACATTGATCCGGGAACTTGTGAAAGACATGGAAGACGAGGAAGGCGACCGCGAATTGGAATGCAATACCGTACCCATTGTACTCGGACAATTCTGGACCAAAGTCATAGTATTGGCATTAACCTCATTAACCGCCGGATACATGATTTATAAATTCAGTCAGTATCAGGTAACAATCGAGAATAAATTTGTTCTGTTTTACTTCTTCCTGGCATTAATATTTCCCTTCCTGTATTTTGCCATCACATTTTACAAAGCGCAGAAACCGGGCGAATTTCGTCTGGCAGGCAATATTATGAAATTCATTATGTTCGCCGGAACATTATTCACCATTCCAATTTATCTGCTGATCGCAAAGGAATTTGCTGTTCCTTTCTTTAACCTTATCATTCAATGAGTTCTCCGTTAATTAACCTTGAGAAATATCACATCATTCTGGCTTCAAACTCTCCTCGCCGTAAAGAGCTGTTAAAAGGCTTGGGCATTATTTTTCAAACCAGGGCGTCAAACGAACTGGATGAATCCTTTCCACATGATCTTCACCCGGCAAGTGTAGCTGAATTTCTGGCTCAAAAGAAAGCAGCGTATTATAAAAAAAGCATGGCCGATAATGAACTGATCATAACTGCGGACACGGTTGTTATTTCCGGTTCAGACATACTCAACAAACCGGCCGACAGACCGGAAGCCATAGATATGCTCACGCTTTTATCGGGTAAAACACACGAGGTAATTACCGGCGTTTGCCTGACCACCAAACATAAACAAGTGGCCTTTTCAAGTGTTTCAGATGTAACCTTTTGCTGGTTAACACCACAGGAAACAGCCTTTTACGTTGACAACTACCGTCCATTTGACAAGGCCGGTGCTTACGGCATTCAGGAATGGATAGGTTTTATTGGCGTAGAAAAAATTAACGGATCATTTTATAATGTAATGGGACTCCCGGTTCAAAAACTCTATCAGGAACTCAAAAAGTTTTAATTCCAAATGAAACACATTTCACTTTTAATTCTTGTTACAGTTATATCCTTTTCTGCCGGTGCCAGAGAAGGCATGTGGCTTCCGTTACTCATTGAACAATATAACATTGGAGAAATGCAGGCCGATGGTTTTAAACTCTCTGCCGAAGATATTTACAGTGTGAACCAGGCATCGATGAAAGATGGGGTGGTAAAATTTGGCGGTGGTTGCAGCGGTGTGGTTGTTTCGGACGCAGGCCTGGTCTTTACCAATCATCATTGCGGCTTTAAATACATACAACGGCACAGCACCGTTGAACACGACTATCTTACTGATGGTTTTTGGGCTATGAACCGGAAAGAAGAACTTCCGAATCCGGGTCTTACTGTAACGTTTTTAAAAGAAATGCGTGACGTAACCAATGATGTTCTGAAAGGCGTTGCCGATAATATGACTATCAGTCAACGTAATAACATCATACAGATCAACAGCGACACACTGATTAACCGTGCCATTAAAGGCAACCATTATAAAGCAGATGTAAATGCGTTTTTCGAAGGAAATCAGTATTTTCTATTCATTTACGAAGTTTATACCGATGTCCGTCTGGTTGGAGCACCACCTTCTTCGGTGGGCGGATTTGGCGGCAATACGGATAACTGGATGTGGCCACGCCATGGCGGTGACTTCAGTGTTTTCCGAATTTATGCAGATGCCAACAATAGTCCCAAAGATTATTCCGATGACAATGTGCCTTATAAACCGGCTCACTCCTTCCCTGTTTCATTGAAAGGCGTTCATGAAAATGATTTTACAATGGTTTTCGGATACCCCGGCACAACAGAGGAATACAAAACATCGTACCATTTGAAAATGCTGCACGATATGCTTTATCCCAGGCTGATTGAGATCAGGGACAGAAAACTCGAAGTCATCAATTACCATATGAATCTTGATCCTGGACGACGCATAAAATATGCTGATAAAGAAGCCAGTCTGAGCAATTCATGGAAGCGCTGGCGCGGAGAAATCAAGGGGCTGGACCGGTTTGGTGTCATCAACAAAAAAGAAGCATTTGAAAAAGATTTTCAAAACTGGGCGGATAACAAAGCAGCGTACAAAAATATTCTGGATCAGTACAAAAAATTATACGGCAGCTATGCACAACTGAATACAGATGCCAATGTATTGCGGGAACTTTTTGGAAAAAACAGCATGGAATGCTTCAGTAAAGCCGATGCCATACAGAAGATTGTGCTGAGGTCCAAAATGAATAAAAACAGAGCTTCAGAAGATGAAATTGCAGTGTTTTACAAGGATTATGATGTAACGGTTGACCGCGATCTGACCAAACGGTTGCTGACATACTTGTTTGCCTACAGCAACCAGAATATTATCCCTGAAACACTAAAATCGGTTTATAAAAAGAAAAAGGGTGACATTGAAAAAGTTACGGACTATCTGTACAGGCATTCACTAATTGATGACACACTTTGGATCGCTGCCTACAACAAAGGAAATGATAAGGTAGTTAGAAGCCTGAAAAAAGATCCGTTCTTTATTACTTATAAGGAATATCAAAGCATTTATAACGATAACTTAATGCCTCAGGTAAGAAAAATAAAAGCTTCTATCGACAGTCTGGACAGAATTTATATGAAAGCCATCATGGCGTATGCACCGGATAAAATCTACTTCCCTGATGCCAACTCCACCATGCGGGTCTCTTATGGGAAAGTAAAAGGTTATGATCCCAAAGATGGTGTACATTACAAATATTACACAACTTCAGAAGGAATCCTACAGAAAGATGATCCTGAAATTTACGACTATAATATACCGGATAAGTTGCGTCAATTATTGAACGAATCTGATTTTGGGCCATATGGTGAAGATGGATTACTAAATATTGATTTTGTGGCAACCAATCATACCACGGGAGGAAATTCAGGAAGTCCGGTATTTAATGCCAACGGAGAACTGATCGGCCTGAATTTTGACAGGGCATGGGACGGCGTGATGAGCGACCTGTATTATAATCCAAAGATTTGCCGCAATATTACTGTCGATATCAGGTATATTCTTTTTATTATTGATAAATTTGCAGCCGCCGGATATCTGCTTGACGAAATGAAAATTATCCGGTAAACACAATAATTTGGAGAATATAAAGTTTTGGGTATTGTAGAAACGAACATGCGTAGACTATTCCTGATAATACCACTCATTTTGCTCTGTTTGCTTCCGTTGAATGCCCAGACACGGTATGTCATTTACGGTAAAGTTACCGATGCTTCAGGCAACCCTCTGGAACTTGTAAGTATCCAGCAAAAATTCACACTAAAAGGTACAACGACCGACTCAAACGGAAATTATGAAATTTCTTTCCCAAAAAGAGATTCCGTTACCATTATATTCTCACGTATGGGAAGTGAAAAAATTGAAAAAGTCATTTATCCAGACAGCACCAATTATAAACTGGATATCGTCATGCCTGATGCTGTTACAACCATGGACGAAGTTTCCGTATCTTATCAGCAAACCCAATCGGCCACCATGCAACGCATTGATTCCAAATATGCGGAAAATATTCCTAGTGCTTCCGGTAATAAAGTTGAAGAACTGATTATGACCCTGCCAGGTGTTTTCAACAACAATGAATTAAGTTCCCAGTATTCTGTACGCGGAGGTAATTTTGATGAAAACCTGATTTATGTGAATGATATAGAAATTTACCGTCCCTTGCTGATCCGTTCGGGACAACAGGAAGGCTTAAGTTTCATTAATTCGGACATGGTCTCTTCCATATCGTTTTCATCCGGTGGTTTTGATGCCAAATACGGAGACAAAATGTCTTCCGTTCTGGATATCAAATACAGAAAACCGACAGGTAACAAAGCATCTCTCTCCGCCAGTCTTCTTGGAGCCAGTATATTTGTGCAACATGCCACAAAGAATGGCAGGTTCACCCAGATGCACGGCATTCGCTATAAAACATCTGCTTACCTTCTGGGTAGTCTGGATACAAAAGCAGAATATAATCCAAGTTTTCTGGATTATCAAACCTATATGACTTACATGCTGACCAACAGAATTGAACTTTCTATTCTGGGAAATATCAGCAAAAACAGATATGAGTTCAGGCCCCGAAACAGGGAAACTAAATTTGGAACATACAACATTGCCCGATCATTAATGGTGTATTTCGATGGCTGGGAAAACGATGTATTCATGGCCGGAACCGGAGCAGCCAGTCTTTCATACCGTGTCAATGATAATAACATGGTAAAACTTACCGGATCATACTACAGCACGGTTGAAGATGAAGCAAATGATATTCTGTCGGAATACTGGTTGAATGAACTTGATAATCAAATGGGGTCTGAAAACTACGGCGACAGTATTGAAAACATAGGTGTCGGAGGATCACTGGAACATACCAGAAATCATCTTATTGCCTCAGTGGCTTCAGTTTCCTTGCGTGGAACACACGCGTTACAAAATCACACGCTACAATGGGGAGCCACGGTTCAAAAAGAGATGATCACTGACAAAATCAATGAGTGGGAAATGCGCGACTCAGCCGGCTATTCATGGCCTTACAGCGAACAGGATATAGTTCTTTACAACCATTACAATACCATCAATTCAATATCAAGTAACAGGGTTAATCTATATTTACAGGACAGCTATAACTTTTCTGATATCGGTTTGATCCTAACCGGCGGCACCCGTTTAAGCTACTGGAGTTTTAATAGTGAAACCTTATTCAGTCCCAGATTCTCTGTGTTATATACCCCAAAATGGAAACGAAAATTTGCCTTTAAAGGTGCCACAGGTATTTACTATCAGGCACCGTTCTACAAAGAGATCAGAAGTAGAACAGGAGAAATCAACACCCATATTAAATCACAGAAATCCGTTCATTATGTGCTTGGCATGGATTACTATTTCCGGAAATGGGAAAGACCATTCAAGCTGTCCGTGGAAGCCTACTACAAAAACATGTCGAACCTGATACCTTATGATATTAAAAATGTTCAAATCAGGTATTATGGCGAAAATTTAGCGGTTGGCTACGCTGCCGGACTGGATTTCAGAATCTTTGGTGAATTTGTTCCGGGCGTGGATTCATGGATCAGCCTGTCGCTGCTAAGAACAGAAGAAGACCTGCTGAACGATTCACATCCATTATATGATGACGATGGTTTTAAAATAGGTACAATTTATCCCGGATATATTCCTCGTCCTACGGACCAGGCTTATAACTTATCGATATTTTTTCAGGATTATTTTCCGGGAAATCCAAATTACAAGGTTCACCTGAAAGGCGTTTATGCTGCCCCTCTTCCTTTTGGCCCTCCCAACGGGCAGAAATATCAGATGGGATATCGTTCTTCACCCTATACGAGGGTTGATATGGGAGCCTCCAGGTTAATAGTTGGAGAAAACCAAAAGAACTTCCTGCGCCATTTTAAGGAATTATGGCTGGGTCTGGATGTATTTAACATGTTTGATATTAACAATGTAAATTCTTATTATTGGGTACCTGATAATTATGGAAACATTTATGCGGTTCCGAATTATCTGACAGGCCGCAGGTTTAATTTCAGTATCACGGCAAAATTCTGACGCATGCATTTGTTTTTCACACCGGATATTTTAACGACAAAGATCCTGTCACCTCAGGAGTCGCACCATGCCGTTAAAGTATTACGCCTGCGTGAAGGAGCCCCTATTCAGGTGGTGGATGGAAACGGTGGATTTTTTGAGGCTAAAATCGTTTTTGCCAATGCCAATGCCTGTGGAGTCGACATTACCGGAACACTTAAAGATCAACAAAAAAGACCGTATCGCCTTCACATGGCCGTTGCACCAACAAAAAACATCGACCGCTTTGAGTGGTTCCTTGAAAAAGCGACAGAAATTGGTATTGATGAAATTACACCTTTGCTGTGCGAACATTCGGAACGTAAAATAATTAAGCCAGACCGCATTGAACGTATCCTGGTTTCTGCCATGAAACAATCGCTAAAATCGTACCTCCCTAAGCAGAATGAAATGAGGTCATTTCAGGAATTCATTTCACAAGCCAATCCATCAGAAAACCTGATGGTTGCCCATTGTTACGATACAGAACGAGAAATCATCAAAACTCTCATCCCGGCCGGGGGAAACACCATTACCATCCTGATTGGCCCTGAAGGTGATTTTTCACCGGAAGAAGTAGAACAGGCCATAAAATCCGGCTTCTCCCCTCTTTCACTTGGAAACAGTCGCCTCAGAACAGAAACAGCTGCCGTTGTGGCCTGTCATTCTGTTTATGAATACTTTTTGTAAATCTCCAGGATAACTTTTATCTTAGTTTCATAAGGTTCAAAAAGATAAGAACAAATTTTAAAATGTTTGAAGAGCTCAGTCAATATCCATCCGATCAGTTTATCTTTCGTCCATGCGATTTGCTGGAAGAAGTGTGTAATGCACCGAAAGAAAGTTGTGGTATTTTCCTGATTTATGAATTAAATGAGGAAAACTCCAGGCTGGTCTATATTGGGTCATCCAACAAAATGTCATCTGCTTCTTGTAAGCCCGGATTATTCGAGAAGATCGTTCATGCAGAGGATTACGACGGAGTTCCCGGTAAAATATTTTTTTACATGAATCTGATTAAAAGCGATGCAGAAGGCTTGAATTTTCACTGGTACGAAACTACAAACGATGAACCTGAAAAAATTGCAGATTTACTTGTAAGAAAATATTCAGATGTACATGGAAATCTTCCTGACTGGAATCTTTAGATAGTTAAACTGTTTTACTAAAACACTTATATTGAATTTATTCTTGCAGATTACCCTCTGAAACTGTATTTTTATTAATCTAATTTACATCTTCAGATTTATACAATATGTATCGGGTAATTTTATTATACATTTCCTTACTTTTTACTGGATTCTTAACTTTAGGCTATGCCCAGCAAAACAAAAGCATTACTTACCTCTTTATTGGTTCCTATACAAATGGTTCTCCAGCTGATGGCATCTACGTTTACAAATTCAATCCTTCTACGGGTGAACTCACTGAATCCGGCAGGGTAAGCCATGTTGTAAATCCTTCCTTTCTGACTTTATCTCCAAATGGCAAATATTTATACGCAAGTAACGAAAGTCAGCTGGATAAACACGGTGCTGTTTCAGCTTATAGTATAGATTCTGTTCACGGAAAACTAATTTTCATCAATAAACAGGATGCCGGAGGAAGAAATCCTGTTCATGTTATTGTAAGTGCTGACAATAAGTATGTTGTTAACTCAAATTACACAGACCCTTCGGTTAGTTTTTACAGATGTAATACAGACGGAAGCCTTGATCAGGCAACAGCTATTTACAGGTATTCCGGCAGCAGCATCGTAAAGGGCAGACAGGACGCAGCGCACATCCACTCCTCTATCTTTACTCCGGACAATAAATATGTTTTCTCGCCGGATTTGGGAACAGATCAGATTCGGGTTCTGAAACTCGAAAAAGGAACAGTGATAAAAGACCCGGATCATCCTGACATTAAAGTGACTCCTGGTGACGGTCCGAGACACTTTACCTTTCATCCTAACGGAAAATTTGGTTATTGTGTTGATGAACTAAGCGGTTCAGTTACAGCTTATAATTATAAGGACGGATCACTGGAAACAATTGACAGTTATAAATCTTACAACAGCAATTCAGGAAAATACGCATCAGCCGACATTCATATCTCACCCGACGGAAAATTTCTGTATGCATCCAATCGTACAGATGAAAATACTATTTCTGTTTTTAGCATTAATCCTGAAAACGGGACCCTCGAGCGAATAGAAGTTTATCCTGTATTTGGAAATCACCCCCGTAGTTTTGTGCTTTCTCCGGACGGTAATTACGTGATTGTTGCAAACCAGTTCAGCGATAATGTTGTAGTGCTGAAAAGGGACGCAACAAGCGGTAAACTTACGAAAACAAATATAGAGTTGAAAATTTTTCATCCTTCCAGTTTAAAAATGAGAACCTACGGAAAATAAAATCCGGAATTCTTGTCGTTAAACGAAATAGAGATGTTTAACTAAAAAATATAAATGTATAAGCCTTGAATTTAAAAACACATAAATTTCCAAATGAGTATTAAATACACTCTTGCGGTAATTATATGAAAAAGCAAGGGAATTTTTGAAATAAAACGACTAACCTTAAAACGATATTCAATGCAATCTTTAAAATCCAGATTTATCATTTCCTCACTGCTTATATTATTTGCTTTTCCAATCATGGTTTCATCCAAAACAAATGTTAACAAGCTTGTTTGCGAATATAAAACCAATCCGATTGGAATTGGAACAGTGCAACCAAGACTGAGCTGGCAAATAAATACTACGGAAAACAATGTCAGTCAGATGGCTTACGAGATAAAAGCTTTTTCCGGATCTGCAAACGATAGTGATGAATACTTAGTTTGGTCAACTGGCAAGGTACCCGGATCACAATCCGTAAATATAGTTTATACTGGCGAACCCCTACAAACCGGTCAGCATGTTAACTGGAAGGTTAGAATCTGGGATCAGAACGACAAAGCAACAAAATGGAGCGATTTAGCCTCATGGGAAATGGGGGTTCTTGAACCTGAATCGTGGAAAGCAAACTGGATAAGTGTATCTTCTGAACCGACAGTGAAAGGTTCAAAACCATGCCAGTATTTTAGAAAGGATTTTAGCAGTGATAAAAAAATTGCATCTGCAAGAGTTTATGTGACATCCAGAGGATTGTACCAGCTTTTTATTAATGGCGAAAAGGTAAGCAAGGACCTGTTCACACCAGGTTGGACCAGCTATAACAACCGGATTCAGTACCAGACTTACGATGTAACGAACATGATAAAAGCTGAAAATACAATTGGTGCGATTTTAGGAGACGGCTGGTACCGAGGATATATTGGTTTTAATAACCAGCAGAATTACTATGGTGATAAACTGGCTTTGCTGGCACAACTGGTCGTAACCTACACTGATGGGACCAAAGAAACCATTGTAACTGATAATAACTGGAAATGGAGTACCGGTCCTATTCTGTTTTCTGATATTTACAATGGCGAAACATACGATGCCAGACTTGAACAACCAGGTTGGGACGACACTAATTTAATTGATGCATCGTGGCAAAATGTATCGGTTGAAACTTACACAAAGGATGATCTGATTGCCCCACAGGGTGTTCCGGTTCGAGACACAAAGGAGATTAAACCTTTGCGCGTTTTTCAGACACCAAATGGTGAAACAGTCTTCGATCTTGGGCAAAACATGGTAGGATGGGTTCGTTTAAAAGTTCAGGGAAATAAAGGAGATAAAGTAACTCTGAAATTTGCAGAAGTTTTAGATAAAGAAGGAAACTTTTATACTGCAAATCTCAGGAATGCAAAAGCTACTGACAATTATATTCTGAAAGGAAATGGAGAAGAAATATACGAACCTCATTTTACGTTTCATGGCTTTCGTTTTGTTCAACTGGAGGGTTATCCCGGAACTCCTCATCTGGACGCAATAACAGGAATTGTGATCCATTCGGATATGGAACCCACCGGATCATTTTCGTGTTCCGATCCATTAATTAATCAGTTGCAGCACAATATTCAATGGGGTCAGAAGGGCAACTTTCTGGATATCCCCACAGACTGTCCGCAACGTGATGAACGGTTAGGCTGGACAGGCGATGCCCAGGTTTTCAGTATGACTGCTGCATATAATTTCAACGTTGCAGGTTTTTACACCAAGTGGATGAAAGATCTGGCAGCAGATCAGTTGCCGGATGGTAAAGTTCCTCATGTAATTCCGGACGTATTGAATGGTGGCGGTGGAGCTACCGCTTGGGCAGATGCTTCTATCATTATTCCTTGGACTGTTTACCGCGTGTATGGTGATACCCGAATACTTAAAGAACAGTACAATAGCATGAAAGGCTGGGTGGAATATATGAAAGGTCGTGCTGGCAATGATCTTATATGGACAGGTGATTATCATTTCGGGGACTGGTTGGCTTTTGCCACTACCTGGTCCGACTATCCCGGAGCAACGACTGAAAAAGATTTAATTGCCACAGCTTATTTTTGTTACTCCAGTCATTTACTTAGTAAAATTGCCGGAATACTTGGGAATACAGAAGATGAAAAGAAATATGCGCAATTGTCGAATCAGATAAAACAGGCGTTTAATGCTGAATTTATTACTCCCAACGGAAGGCTGGTTTCGCATACACAAACAGCTTACGCCCTGGTCTTGTCTTTTAATTTGTTACCTGACAACCTAAAGGATAATGCGGCTAAATATCTGGCTGAAGATGTAAAGAAATTCGGACACCTGACGACAGGATTCGTGGGGACTCCACTGCTGTGCAGTTCTTTATCCTCAACCGGCAGAGACGACCTGGCATTTATGTTGCTTATGCGTAAGGATTATCCTTCGTGGCTATACCCGGTTACCCAGGGAGCAACTACTATATGGGAACGTTGGGACGGACAAAAGCCTGATGGTTCATTCCAGGATGTTGGCATGAACAGCTTTAACCATTATGCTTATGGTGCAATAGGGGAATGGCTTTATACATACGTTGCCGGCATCCGACTTGATCCGGATCAACCGGGATATAAACACTTCTTTCTGTCTCCCCATGTTGGTGGCGGCCTGACCTATGCGAATGCATCTTTTAATTCAATGTACGGTTTGATACGGTCCGACTGGAAAGTTGAGGGTAAAACATTTGTTTATGAGGTTGAAATACCAGCCAATACCATGGCAACCGTAATTCTGCCCAATGCAGATATAAAAAAACTGATGATAAATGACAAACCTGCGAATAAAACACAGCATTATAAGGCAGAAAATAATGCCAATGGCTTAAAACTGACGCTTGGTTCAGGAATTTATACCTTAAAATATTAAGTGAAAAGTTAGCCGTATCAGATGTGAGAGATTTGCTAATTCGGCTTTTATTTGGCTAAACTACTTTTAATTGATTTAAAAATGAGAAAGTCCTTTCTGTATCGGCTTCTGTTAATATTTTTATGGATAACCAGCAATTCTTATTCACAGAATAAAACGACAGATTTTTCCATTTGGAAATTTAAAACAGGGAATCATCAAACCTGGCAAAATCCTGATTTTGATGATTCTGAATGGTCTGCAATTGATGTCAATAAATCATGGGATGTCCAGGGGTATCAGTCATACGATGGCATGGGGTGCTACCGTTCAACAATTGTCATTCCATCCATATTAGGGAAAATAAAAAACAGTGAAGGACTGTGGTTTTATCTGGGTGCAATTGATGACAGGGACTCTGTTTTTCTCAACGGGAAATTAATCGGATCACAATCTGACTGGCGAAACGAACGTAAATATTTCGTTGATAAAAATGATACCCTAATAAAATGGGATCAACTGAATACCATAGTAGTAAAAGTATTGGATACAGGTGGTGGTGGTGGAATGTATAAAGGAAAACCTTCTATTTTCCCTTCCTCACCTGTAGATTTTATCACCATTGATAATTCCCAAGGCGGTTTTTATATTGATGCCACCGGAAATGTAAACAGAAGTATCGATATCCATTCATCATCAAAAAATCCTGTCAGCGGAACATTATATATAACTGTAAAAGATCTTTTTGAAGAAAATATAATTTATAAAACTGACAAGCAAGTCTCACTGCCTTCCTCTGGTTCAATACAATACACTCTTGATTTCAATCGAGAAATGAATGGCCCCTGCAGAGTTAATTACCAATTCACTGAAGAAATATCGCAGGTTTCAACTTCAGCATTTGAGGATATTCCTTATATCCTGACACCTGAAGCACCGTTAAGTCCGGTAATTAACGGACCGGACATTACAGGTGTAAGACCCGGGAATCCGTTTCTTTATAAAATTCCTGCAACCGGGAAAAAACCTGTTACGTTTTCTGCAAAAAAACTTCCAAAAGGGCTGGATCTGAATAAAAATACGGGAATTATAACAGGAAAAATAATAAAACCGGGTGAATATCAGGTTAAACTGACAGCACAAAATTCCTATGGAAAAGATGTCAAAGATTTGTGTATTAAAGTTGGTGACACTATAGCTCTGACGCCCCCAATGGGATGGAACAGCTGGAATTGCTGGGGATTAAGCTTAGATGAACAAAAAGTGAAGAATGCTGCAGATGCATTTATTAAAACCGGACTTTCAGAATACGGGTGGACATATATCAATATTGATGACGGCTGGGAAGCACCGGAAAGGGATCAATACGGGCACATTCACACAAATGAGAAATTTTCTGATATGCAAGCGCTTGCAGATTATGTTCATAAAAACGGCTTGAAAATTGGGTTATATTCAAGTCCTGGACCAACAACCTGCGGAGGTTACCTTGGTAGTTATGAACACGAACAACAGGATGTTGAAACCTGGGTAAACTGGGGGTTTGACTATATAAAATACGATTGGTGTGGCTATTATACGATCTATCCAAATCCTACACTGGACGAAATGAAAAAACCATATAAGCTCCTTTCAAAAATACTATCAAATCAACCCAGAGACGTGGTCTTTAGTCTTTGCCAGTATGGTATGGGTGATGTATGGAAATGGGGCGGTTCGGTTGGAGGAAATTTATGGCGCACAACAGGCGATATTGAAGATACCTGGGAAAGTATGTCCGGAATTGGCTTTAGCCAGTTTGACAAAGCGCCGTACGCTAAACCCGGAAACTGGAATGATCCGGATATGCTGGTGGTTGGAAAACTGGGATGGGGAAACGTAAGAAATAACCGGCTTACACCGGATGAACAATATACACATATCAGTCTGTGGTGTTTACTCAAATCTCCTTTACTGATTGGTTGTGATCTGACCAGCCTCGATGATTTCACGTTAAATCTGTTATGTAATAACGAAGTTTTATCCATCAACCAGGACCCGCTGGGGAAACAAGCTGAAAGAATCTACAATAAAGATAATATTCAGATGTATAAAGCTGAACTTAAAGGTGGCAGATTTGCTGTAGGTATCTTTAACCTCGGTGGGAGTACTGCTCGTATAACCATTAATCCTGGAATATTAGGTTTGAAAGAATCCAGTATTTTACGAGATGCCTGGAAACAACAGGATGAAGGTGAACTGAATTCCGATAAGATCATATCTGTAGCTCCTCACGGTGTTAAATTATATATTATCAGACAACAGGACTAACGAAATCAAATTACACATACCACTCTGATTTAATGACAATTACAAATAACACCCTAATATCTCAGACATTTTTTATCATTAAAACTAAACCAAGAACTTTAGATTTTGTATTATTGTTTTCTGTAGATAAATCACTAAAAAAATAATCGGTTATATTAATTCGTGGTTAAAACCGTTATTTGTTAAGTTTTAATTTTAAAACCGGTTTATCATAAAGACATTTGTATGAAGAAAACAATTAAGTATCTGTCAATAATAATCTTAATCTTTATAATTCCGCTTGCCATAATTCTGTACACAGCTGTATTAGGTTCAAATATTAAGGAGACTAAAACCGGATTTACTGAATTATATGTTGGCGAAAATGTAACGCTTGACAGTTTATTAAATGATTCTTTACCGCTCGGCAAAATTATTAATCACAAAAAGACCATCCTTTTAACTGCAAAACTTAAACGTTTTTCAGGTTACGTAAAACCAGGGAAATACATCATTAAAGAAGGCATGTCTAACAATCAATTAATTAGTATTTTTCGATCCGGAAACCAGAATCCTATAACCCTTACGTTCAATAACATCAGAACAAAAAATGATCTTTCAGGAAATCTGGGAAAGCAATTACTGGCAGATTCAGTTGAAATCCTGAATATTTTGAACAACACCAGTTTTCTAGCATCGCAGGGCTTCAATACATTTACAGCTGTCTGTCCTTTCCTTCCTGACAGTTATGAGGTGTACTGGACTATCAGCCCAAAGGACCTGTACGAACGTATGGTGTATGAATATAACAAGTTCTGGACTCAGGACCGTTTAAATAAAGCCAAAGCGCTTGGCATGACTCCTGAGCAGGTCATTACATTAGCCTCAATCGTAAATGAAGAAAGTAATTTTTCAAAAGAACAGCCCATTATTGCGGGTCTTTATATAAACCGTCTAAAGAGAGGTTATCTATTACAGGCTGATCCAACGTTGAAATTTGCCCTGAATGACTTTGAAAAACAAAGGGTTATTAATGAGGACAAAGAAATTGATTCGCCTTATAACACTTACAAGTTTAAAGGTCTTCCTCCCGGCCCCATCAGAATTCCAACAAAAACAGCCATTGATGCGGTATTAAATTATAAAAAACACAAATACCTCTATATGTGTGCCAAAGCTGATTTTTCAGGAGAACATCATTTTTCGGAAACCTTTTCAGAGCATAAAAAATACGCCAGAGAATATCAGAAGAAATTGAACAGCATGCGGATTTACAAATAAAAAAGCCGGATCTTATGACCCGGCTCTTTCTATTTATAATTTTTCTATTATTCAGTTACAGCTTTAATTCCCGGTAATTCTTTACCCTCCAGAAATTCAAGGGAAGCACCACCACCAGTTGAGATATGACTCATCTTATCAGCTAAACCACTTTGGTTAACGGCAGCAACAGAATCGCCACCACCAATAATTGATACAGAAGAAGAATCAGCTACAGCTTCGCAAACGCCAAATGTTCCGTTAGCAAAATTTGGCATTTCAAAACATCCCATAGGACCATTCCAAACCACTGTTTTTGCTTTTGCAATTTCCGCAGCGTACAGTTTTACAGTTTCAGGACCAACATCCAGTGCCATTCTTCCTTCTGGAATATCAACGCCGACAACTTCAATATCAGCAGCATTATCAAATTTATCAGCAGCCAGGTTATCAACAGGCAGCAAAAATTTAACACCCTTAGCTTCTGCTTTGGCAAGAATTTCTTTAGCAGTACCTATAAGATCTTCCTCAACCAGCGAATTTCCGATTGAATGGCCCTGTGCCTTATAGAATGTATATGCCATACCACCTCCTATCAGAATAGTATCAACTTTTTCAATAAAAGACTGAAGAACTTCAAGTTTGCCTGAAACCTTTGCACCACCAACGATGGCTACAAATGGTCTTTCAGGTTTTGCTACAGTTTCACCTAAAAACTTAATCTCTTTTTCAAGCAGGTAACCAGCCATTTTATCTGCCATAAAATTTGCGATAATGGCGGTAGAAGCATGTGCACGGTGCGCTGTTCCGAATGCATCGTTTACGTAAACATCACATCCTTCAGCAAGTTTCTTGGCAAATTCAGGCATAGCTTCTTTATCTTTATGCTCTGCCTTGTAAAAACGCAGGTTTTCAAGTACTAAAACTTCACCGGGTTTTAAGGCTGCTTTGGCTTCAAGAACCTTTTCTCCAATACAGTCATCAACAAATTTCACATCCTGACCCAATAATTTGGATAAGGTCGGAACAACATGGCGCAATGAGAATTTATCCTCCGGACCATCTGTCGGACGACCTAGATGGGACATCAAAACGGCACAACCTCCATCAGCAAGAATCTTTTTAATAGTTGGCAGAGCACCAACAATACGCGTATCGTCAGTCACTTCCAGAGTTTCCTTGTCAAGAGGCACATTAAAATCCACACGAACGATGGCCTTTTTACCTGCAAAATTGTAAGAATCAATGTTTAACATATATTTTAATTTAAAATTTAACTCTAAAAAGGGCTCACAAATATAGCAAATTATGGAAAAATGTCTTTAATCCGGGGGCCTTACTTTTACATTTTTTAAGGTATTGTGCAATGCAGGTTACACCCCATAAAAGTTTGATTAAAAACGTGTAAAAAAGAACAATTTATTACCTTTGTGGGCATTAAAATTTTGAGCATGATTGACAAGATAAAACTGTTAGGAGAAGAAATAAATAATTTAAAGGCTACCTCCCTTGATGAAGTTGAGGCACTGCGAATTAAATACATTAGTAAAAAGGGGTTGGTATCGCAGCTATTTAATGATTTTAAGACCGTACCAAATGAACAGAAACGTGAAATAGGTCTTCTCCTGAACGAATTGAAAACCAAAGCACTCGACAGGATCAATCAGCTTAAAGAAGAAATGGAATCAGCTTCTGACAGTAGTAATGAAATGGATTTGACCATGCCTGGCTCTCCGATAGCAACCGGTGCAAGGCATCCCTTATCTGTTGTTAAAAATGAGATCATTGAAATTTTTAAACGCTTAGGGTTCACTATAGCAGAAGGTCCGGAAATTGAGGACGACTGGCATGTTTTTTCTGCGCTTAACTTTCCACCTGAACATCCGGCGCGTGATATGCAGGATACTTTCTTTATTAAAAAGGATCCGGATGTATTATTGCGAACACATACATCATCCATTCAGGTTCGTGTGACCGAAACCAGCAAGCCACCAATCAGAATACTTGCTCCCGGCCGCGTATTCCGGAACGAAGCAATCTCTGCCCGTGCACACTGTATATTTCATCAGATAGAAGCACTTTATATCGACAAGGAAGTTTCGTTTGCTGATCTTAAACAGACCTTGCTATATTTTGCCAAGGAACTATTCGGACCGGATACTGAAATTCGTCTGCGCCCGTCTTTCTTCCCTTTCACCGAACCGTCAGCTGAAATGGATGTTTCCTGTTCGTTATGCCACGGTAAGGGTTGTAATGTATGTAAATATACCGGATGGCTTGAGATCTTAGGTTGTGGTATGGTTGATCCCAATGTGCTTGAAAGTGCAGGCATCAATCCTAAAGAATATTCAGGATTTGCTTTAGGCATGGGAATTGAAAGAATTGCCATGTTAAAATATGGAATAAAAGACCTGCGTCTTTACTTCGAAAATGACATAAGATTTCTTAAGCAATTTGAATCTACATATTGATAGTTTTTACTATATTGCGGGAAGGCTTAAACTGTAATAAATTTGAACTATGCGTAAAGTGCAAGGTGAAGATATCGATAAAAGTATAAATCTTAGAAAGTATTCAATTTTTGATTCTCTTACAGAGGGTGAAATAGAATCAATGAATATTGAAATTGAGACGCATGTATTTCCAAGAGGAAAACTCCTTTATGAAGAGGACCATCGGATAAACGGGTGTTATTTCGTTGAGAAAGGTATCGTTAAAATATTTAAGACTGGTATTGACGGGAAAGAACAAATTATACGATTTGCCAAGGAAGGTGATCTCATCGGGTTCCGTTCTGTTATTAATGCTGAACTGGCATGTACTACAGCTAAAATAATTGATAGTGCGCAGTTACTTTATATCCAGGGTGTCCATTTGCTGGAATTGCTTAAGCAGAATTCTGAGTTTTCAATGGCACTTATGCGTATGGCGTGTAAGGAATTGGGAGAATCCAACAAATATATTACCGATATTGCTCAAAAAACAGTTCGTGAAAGACTGGCCGAGGTACTTTTATTATTAATGGATTCATTTGATCTGGACAAGGATAACTACCTCAATATTTCACTAACCCGTGAAGAACTGGCAAACATGGTCGGCACTGCTACAGAATCCGTCATCAGACTCTTATCTGAATTTAAAGCAGACAACCTGATTGAACTCCAGGGAAGGCGGATTAAATTGATCAACATTCCAAAACTTATTAAAATAGGGAATGTTTACGATTAAAACAATTGAATGACAGACAGGCCTATAAATAGCCACAAAATCATTAACGACCCCGTTTTTGGATTTATACAAATCAACCACAATCTTATATTCCGGCTGATTGAACATCCGGTTTTTCAACGCTTAAAACGCATACGACAACTTGGGCTCAGTTCAAATGTCTACCCCGGAGCACAGCATACCCGTTTTCAACATGCGTTAGGTGCCATGCACCTGACACAGGAGGCTGTAAATGTACTGCGTTCAAAAGGTCAGGATATTACAGAGAAGGAAGAAGAAGCGGTACTTGCAGCCATCCTCTTGCATGATATTGGACACGGTCCATTCTCACATGTTCTGGAAGATACTATTGTTCATATCAATCACGAGGCTATTTCTCTGGTTCTTATGGAAATGCTGAACAAGGAACTGGATCGCAAATTGGATCTTGCCATTAAAATTTTTAAAGGGAACTATCCAAAACGGTTTCTTCACCAGCTTGTTTCCGGACAGCTGGATATGGATCGCATGGATTATTTACGCAGAGACAGCTTCTATACGGGTGTCACAGAAGGAACCATTGGATCAGCCCGAATAATAAAAATGCTGAATGTAGTGAATGATCAACTGGTTCTGGAAGCAAAAGGCATTTATTCCATTGAAAAGTTTCTGATCGCACGCCGGCTAATGTACTGGCAGGTATATTTGCATAAAACAGCGCTTGCCTCAGAAAAAATGCTGATCAATGTACTAAAACGGGCCCGCGAATTACATAAACAGGGAAAAACACTTTATTTGACTCCTGCGTTAGAATACTTTTTCATTAATAAGGTTTCAGTTGAAGGGTTGGAGTCCGACAGGAATGCCCTGAACCAGTTTATAAAACTGGATGATACTGATATTCTAACCTGCCTGAAATACTGGATTGACAATAAAGACATGATCCTTTCCACATTATCAAATGGACTGATAAACAGAAAATTATATAAAATTGAAATAAGTAATACGCCTTTTAAAGAAACTTATATTCTTAAAAAAAAGCATGAAATATTACGACGACACAATTTAAAAAACTATGAGCTGGAGTATTTTGTATTCCAGGGAACCACTTCATCTGAACTCTACACTCCGGATGTGGATAAAATTAAAATTCTTTACAAAAACGGAGATGTGGTGAGTGTGGATGAAGCTTCTGAGATCATCAGAATTTCGCAACATATAACAAGTGAAGAGAAGTTTTTCTTCTGTTACATAAGAAATTGACAACAAAATTTGAACAAAACAGGGTTTTTAGAGAGAAATCTTTAATTTTGCCACAAATTTTTTTTTATGGAGTTTTCAGCTAAGCAAATAGCCGAATATCTTGAGGGAGACATAGATGGTAATCATAATATAACGGTTTCTGATTTTTCAAAAATTGAAGAAGGGAGGCCTGGTACTTTAAGTTTTTTATCTAATCCAAAATACGAGCCTTATCTCTACACTACCAATGCATCTATAGTGTTGATTAAAAGTGACCTCGAATTGAAACAGGAAATCAGTGCCACTCTCATACGTGTTGCTGATCCCTACCAGGCCATAGCACGATTGCTCACGCTTTATGAAAATTCCAAGCCGGTAAAAATAGGTGTACACCCCAATACTGCAATTGATGAAACGGCTCAAATTCCTGAGACTGTTTTTATTGATGCTTTTGTTTCAATTGGGAAGAATGTCAGAATCAACAGTGGCGTTGAAATTAATGCGAACTGTTCTATTGGAGACAATGTTGAGATAGGAGAAGACACAATTATATTTGCCGGAGTAAAAATTTACGATGGTTGCAAAATTGGTAGCAACTGTGTACTTCATGCAGGCTCTGTTATCGGTTCTGATGGATTTGGTTTTGCCCCACAATCGGGAGACTATGCCAAAATTCCGCAGATCGGTAATGTAGTCATAGAAGATCATGTGGAAATTGGAGCCAATACAACGATAGACAGGGCAACCATGGGGTCAACCATTATTCGAAAAGGTGTAAAACTTGACAATCTGATTCAGGTAGCCCATAACGTAGAGATTGGTGAAAATACGGTTATTGCTGCACAGTCAGGCATTGCAGGATCAACAAAAATAGGAAAGAACTGTATGATAGGTGGACAGGTTGGTTTTGCGGGTCATATTTCCATTCCTGATAATACTAAAATAGCCGCCCAATCCGGTATTGCAAACACCATTAAAGGAGAGGGTAAAGTACTGTTAGGTTCACCTGCTATTGGAATTATTGATTATAGAAAAGCATATGCAGTTTTCAAAAACCTTCCTGACATACAAAGAACTGTATATCAGACGGAAAGAGAGCTAAAGGCATTTAAAGAAGATATAAAAAAAGATAAACCATAAAAACATGAGTATTTTTCAGAAAACACTTGCTGCTGAGTTTTCCTTGGAAGGCCAGGGCTTACATACCGGGGCCAAAGTGAAAGCTACATTTAAACCAGCACCTGTTGACTCAGGATACCAGATTAAACGTATTGACCTTGATAACTCACCGGCATTTGATGCAGTAGCTGAAAATGTCGTAAATACGACACGAAGTACAGTAATCGGAAAAGGTGAAGCAACTGTATCAACAATAGAACATGCACTGTCTGCCCTTTATGCATCAGGCATTGATAACTGTCTGATTGAAATCAACGGCCCTGAAATGCCGATAATTGAAGGAAGTGCCAAACCTTTTATTGATAAAATCAAGGAAGCAGGAATTAAAGAGCAGGATAAAAAAGCGTTTATTTTTAAACCGACCTCTAAAATTGAATATACGGATGAAAAAACAGGAAGCAGCATTATAATTCTTCCGGATGATAAATTCAGTGTAAGTACCTTGCTTTCATACTCCGGTTCAAATCTTCTTGCAAATCAGTATGCAAATCTTGAATCCATCGAGGATTATGAAACTGAAGTATCTACATGTAAAACATTTGTTTTTCTACATGAACTGGAGCCGTTACTACACAGCAATCATGTGAAAGGAGGAAATCTTGATAATGCACTGGTAATTGTTGATAAAGAAGTTAATCAGGAAGAGTTGGACCGTCTGGCAGATTTATTCAATCATGAACATGTTAACGTGGAATCAAACGGTTACCTCAGCAATACCGAATTAACTTTCACCAATGAACCTGCCCGTCATAAAATACTTGATGTTATTGGCGATATTTCATTAATTGGATGTAGAATTGAGGGGAAAATAATTGCCACCAAACCAGGGCACCTGGTAAATACTGAGATGGCAAAGGTAATTCGTAAAATCATTAAGCGTAATCCTGATCAGGTTCCGTTCTACGATCCATCCATAGAACCATTCATGGATGTGAACCAAATAAAAACGCTTCTGCCACACAGACCACCATTTTTAATGATTGATAAAATACTTCGGATTGAAGATTCTGAGACGATTATAGGTCTTAAAAATATTTCGATGAACGAAGATTTTTTCCGTGGTCATTTTCCCGAAGAACCTGTAATGCCGGGAGTATTGTTAGTTGAAGCTATGGCTCAGACGATGGGAATCCTTGTTCTTAGTGGTGTGGATGAACCTGAAAGATATTCAACATATTTTCTTAAAATAGACAACGTAAAATTCAGAAAAAAAGTGGTACCGGGAGACACTGTGATCTTCAAACTGGAACTCACTTCTCCCATACGTAGAGGTATTGCCAGTGCCAGAGGTCTTGCCTTTGTCGGCGACAAGGTTGTTGCTGAGGCAGAGTTCATGGCACAAATTATTAAAAACAAATAAAACCTAACACAAAGGAACAAATGAAACAACCATTAGCGTATGTACATCCGGAAGCTAAAATTGCTCCAAACGTGGTTATAGAACCTTTCGTTTCTATTGATAAAAACGTAGTAATTAAAGAAGGAACCCGCATCGGTTCGGGTGCAACCATTCTTGAAGGAGCAAGGATAGGAAAAAACTGTAACATTTTTCCTGGTGCAGTCATATCAGGAATTCCCCAGGACTTGAAATTCAGAGGAGAAGAAACAACTGCTGAAATCGGTGATAATACAACGATCCGTGAATGTGTTACCGTTAACCGTGGTACTGTGGCTAAAGGGAAAACCATTGTGGGAAGCAACTGCCTTCTTATGGCATACGTACATGTAGCTCACGACTGTATAGTGGGTGACAATGTTATTCTTGGAAATGCCACCCAGCTTGCAGGCGAAGTTATAGTTGACGACTGGGCTATTATGAGCGGTCTTGTAGCAGTTCACCAATTTTGCCACATTGGTTCACATGTCATGATTTCAGGTGGATCTTTGGTACGAAAAGACGTACCTCCTTTTATTAAGGCAGCACGTGAACCCCTTTCCTATGCTGGTGTAAACTCTATTGGTCTGCGCCGTAGAGGATTCGACAATGATCAGATTAGAGACATTCAGGAAATTTACCGTTATACATATCAAAAAGGACTAAATAATACTGAAGCTTGTGATCTTATTGAAGCCGAACTACCAGCTACAAAAGAAAGAGATGAAATAATTCTTTTCATCAGAAACTCAAAACGAGGAATTATAAGAGGATATTTTCAATAATAAAAAAAGCGCTCTAAAGAGCGCTTTTTTTATGCCTTATTCAAACGATTCAGGGGACCTTCGGGTCCCTTGTTTATTAATCCTCAATTTCTTTTTCCACATCTTCAAGCTGATCCACTGATAGATCAGGACCTGAAAACTGTCCCGGAAGTATTTGCTTTTTCAACGGATTTTTGTTGGCTTCTACATAGCTCTGACGATTTCGGAACGTATCCAGAGCCATATAAACGGCTTCCCGCAAACTTTCTTCACTGGCTTCTCCTTTTCCAGCCAGGTCAAATGCCGTTCCGTGCGCCGGACTTGTTCTTATTATGTTTAATCCGGCAGTATAATTAACGCCATGCTCCATACTCAGAACCTTAAAAGGTATCAATCCCTGATCATGATACATCGCCAGTACAGCGTCGTACTTATATTCACGTTTTGCCCCGAAGAAACCATCAGCAGGAAATGGTCCGAACACCAACATTCCTTCCTCACGCATTCTGTTCAGCAACGGTTCGATCAACTCCTTTTCCTCTTCGCCGATTACACCATTATCCCCTGCGTGTGGATTAAGGCCCATAACAGCTATGCGTGGTTTTCTTATATTGAAGTCTGTTATGAGTGACTGGTTGAGTATTCGAAGTTTATTCTCTATCAGTTCTGCCGTAATGCTGCTTTTTACATCGCCTAACGGAATATGGCCTGTAACCACTGCAACTTTAAGATTATCACTCACCATCAGCATTAATGCTTCACCTTCAAAGTTACTTTCGAGATATTCTGTATGTCCGGGAAATTCAAAACCGGCTTTGGTAATACTCTCCTTGTTTATGGGTGCGGTAACAAGTACATCTATCAATCCTTCCTGCAAATCTTTAACAGCAGCATTGAGTGCATCAAATGAAGCTTTACCGGCCTCCGTTGTCAGTTGTCCAAGTTCTACTTTTATATCATCACTCACACAATTAATGATATTTGCTCTGCCATCTCTGGCATCACGCGTGTGATTAATGTTATTAAAGTTTATATTCTCAGATTCCGTTGCCTTTTTGTGATATGCCATAATCTTAGGCGAACCATAGATTATTGGAGTGCATAATTCAAACAGACGGTTATCACTTAAAAGTTTTATGATGACCTCGTATCCTATGCCGTTTATATCACCATGCGTTATTCCGACAACTATTTTATCATTCTTCATTTTCTTTTGTTTGAGTTCCCTGTGGTTTTTCTTCATCAGCCATCTTTACAGTATACAGAAGCGATTCCAGTTCGCGCAATGTATTGCGTTTATTCTGTTCCGGGGCATACAGAAATACCTCAACTGTTACAATCCTGTTAGAAGGTTCATCTATTCTCGTTTGGCTCACAAATGGTCCGCCCATCATGTCATTAACTGTTTCCCAAATCCCCCTTAGTTCTGCTACATACTTTCCATGATCCATAAACTGTGTAAGTACAGGTGGATAGAACATACCGGTAGACATATATGATCCGGGTCTTGAACCGGGAATATTTGCTCTCATGACAGAATCGCGTGTAGCAACCAGATTTTTCTCAGAAAGTTGATTTTGCGATTTATAATCATAACTGTAAATGGCAATGTACTTCATATAGTCATTGCTTTTTGCAAGCATCCACACAAAATTATCCTGAAAACTGTATCGTGTAAAATCGTTTGGTATTAACATATCAACGCCAATAGTGTCTTTGACCTTTTGCATTAACTCTTTATTACTGAACTTACGGTAATTCGCAAGAAATCTCTCTCTTTCACCCTGATACATAAAAGATACCATCTTCATCCCTTCCTTTTCAACCACAGGCTTAAGATCACTGACTGAAGGAAGCTGTAATTTAATAAAGCGTTGTGTTTTGGAAAACAGATCTTTTTGATAGATAACTTTGGGTTGAGAATAAGTCTTACTTACATCTACATCAATAATACTGCGTGCTGTCTGAAGGATCCTTATGAAATTCTGATGGTCGGTATGTGATATATCAAACAATGTCTCTTCCCAGGGCAAACCAACGATATCCTGTTGAAACAGATTTTTAAGGGTATCTCCACCTGGAGAATTCCAGACATTCTGATCAATCACAATAAGCAGATCACCCGCACGGCCACCTGGCGTTGGCAGTGTAACCGATGTATTTTTACAAGAAAATAACAACAGTAGTGATAAGATTCCGGCAAATGTTTTCAGATATTTCATTTTTTTAATTTTTTGTTTTGTTACGCCTTAAAACAAAAACTTCTGCACTCTTGTAACCTCTTCTATTCCCCATAAATTTTAAGCTTCTGTATTTGATATAATTTAGGATACTTAAAGTTTATGCTCATTTCTTGGTCATCAACATTTGGTTGAGTGATTGAGTTCCTTTTTACAAAACTAACAAAAAACAAAAAATATTGCTTTGAGAATCAATTAATTGTTTTCAATCCAATAAAAAGGATTTAAAATCACTGAACTTTGATGACAGAGACACCGTCTGCTTCTCGCCCTTCATAAACTCCTGAAGCTTTTCAGGTATGTCAACAGCTTCAGATACGATGCTTTCAACAGTATCAAGAAACTTTGCAGGGTGCGCTGTTTCAATAAAAAAACCTGTTTCACCGTTCTTCAAACCTTCCTTTAAAGCTCTGAAACCAGTTGCACCATGGGGATCAAGCAAATAATCATACTCTTGCCAAACAGTTTTTACAGTTTCCCGTATTTCGTCATCAGTATATGTAAAAGCCGAAATATTCTCTTTAATTTCATCATACGATGATCCATACAGATCAAGCACGCGGGCAAAGTTACTTGGATCACCCACATCCATGGCATTGGCTATGGTAGCCACAGATGATTTGGGTTCATATTTACCTGATTTAAGATAATTATAGAAAATATCATTTTTATTGTTGGCAGCAATGAACCTAGACAAAGGCAATCCCATTTTCTGTCCGAACAATCCAGCTGTTATATTGCCAAAATTACCACTTGGCACACTACAAACAATATGATCAGATATACCAAGCTTTTTTAATTGTGCCACCCCCCAGAAATAGTAAAAGGATTGAGGAAGAAAACGTGCCACATTAATTGAATTGGCTGACGTTAATGTTAGTTTTACAGTAATTTCTTCATCCAGAAATGCCTCTTTCACTAACCGCTGACAATCATCAAAGGTTCCATCTATTTCAATGGCTGTTATATTTTGCCCCAGTGTAGTAAACTGTTTTTCCTGTATTTCACTAACCAGTCCTTTAGGATAGAGCACAAACACATTAATTCCTTCAACACCCAAAAATCCGTTTGCTACTGCACTTCCAGTATCACCCGAAGTAGCTACCAGCACATTTACTTCACCTTCGCCTTCCTTTTTGATAAAATGCGATAATAACCTTGCCATAAACCGGGCACCAACATCTTTGAATGCCAGCGTGGGCCCATGAAACAGCTCCAGTGAGTAAATATTGTCCGTGACTTTTACCAGGGGAATATCAAACTGCATGGTATCGTAAACCAAGGCTTTCAATATATCGCGGTCGATATCTTCACCAAAGAATTTATCGGCTACTCTGTATGAAATTTCCTGTAAAGACAAATCTGTCATCGCATCAAAAAATGCAGGATCGAATGTATTAATCCGTTCCGGCATGTACAACCCCTTGTCTGGAGCCAGACCTTTGGTTACGGCTGTTTGAAGTGTTGCCTCGGGAGCATTATGATTGGTACTGTAATACTTCATTTTACGATTTTAAAAACAGTTTCATAAATTCATTTCCGGATAATTCACCAATTACACCACTCTTGCAGGCATCCTCATCATATTGTGTAACACTGTCAGGTTCAAGTCCGGGCTTATAAATCACAAAAGGAATAGCCTCTCTGGTATGTGTTTTTATTTTCCATGGCGTCGGGTGATCCGGAAGAATAGCGATGGCAACTTCTTCATCCCATCTTTGCGTCTCTTCCCAAATAGTTTTTACCACTCTATAATCAAGGTACTCTATCGTTTTGGTCTTCAATTTATAATCCCCTTCATGGCCTGCTTCATCGCTGGCTTCGATATGAAGATATACAAAATCGTGGCGTTTTAATGCATCAAGTGCTGCCTGAGCTTTGCCTTCATAGTTGGTATTGTAAAGTCCGGTGGCGCCTTCAACCATAATCACTTCCATACCGGCATACACACCAATTCCACGGATCAGGTCCACTGCAGAAATAACCGCCGAGCTGTTTACGCCGTACAATTCCTTCATGGTTTTCATGGCTGGCCGGAATCCGGGAGACCATGGCCAGATTGAATTTGCCGGATCCTTACCGGCAGCTTTCCTTGCGACATTTACAGGATGGTTTTCCATTAGTTCCTGCGATTTCAGGATCATGGAACGGATAAGTTCTGCTGTCTCTTGTCCATCTTCATTTGCTGCTTCGGGCAATACATCTTCAAAAGGGGTTCCCGGCACATCGTGTGGCGGTGTACATTTAACCGCTTTACTGCCATTTTTAATCACCATCAGATGACGATAACTCACACCGGAATATATGGTTACTCCCTGGGGACATAAATTTTCATTCAGGTAAGCCACCAATTCTGCAGCTTCCTTATCACTGATATGACCTGCAGAATGGTTTTTCAAAATATCACCTTCTACACAAATTAGGTTACACCGTAATGCCAGGTCTCCATCTTTTAGTTCAACACCCATGCTGGCAGCTTCCAATGAACCGCGGCCTTCGAAAACCTCAGCCACATTATACCCCATTACTGAAAGGTTTGCGATTTCACTTCCCGGATGAAACTCATCAGGTACGGTGTGAAGCATTCCACTTTGTCCATTTTTCGCTACCAAATCAATCCAGGGCTTCCCGGCCACCATCAGCGGAGTTTTATTATCAAGCTCCGGCTCCCGTTGGTCAGCCATCCCATCTCCTAAAATGACAATATATTTCATTTAATCTATTTTCAGTATCATGTATCAAGTATCGGGAATCAAGACAAATTACAAGTTACGGGTTACCGGGTTACTTGTGACTGACTCATAACTCTTTTACTTTCTACTTTTCGCTTATAACTTACTACTAATTAACTTATTACACCTAAGGATTCGCAATACTAATGATATCCGCAAACACGCCTGCTGCGGTAACACTTGCTCCTGCTCCATACCCTTTAATCATCATCGGGTATTCATTATAACGTTCGGTGGTTATCAGTATAATATTATTACTCCCCTCAAGATCATAAAATGGATGTTTACTACCTACTTCCTTAAGTTCTACACTGCATGAACCATTCTCCATAGTGGCCACGTAGCGCCATTTTTTGCTTTCACCGTCGAGCACCTTGCGTTTTTCTTCAAATTCACCATCCAGTTCACTGACCTTACTCCAGAACTCATCCAGTGTTCCATCAAAACAATTCTGAGGAATAAAAGGTTTCATCTGAACATCATTCTGCTCAACTTTATAGCCTGCTTCGCGCGACAGAATAACCAGTTTCCGGATCACATCCACCCCACTCAGGTCAATTCTCGGATCCGGTTCGGAATACCCGGCCTGCTTAGCCATTAAGATAGCTTTACTCAATGGAATATCAGAACTTAATGTATTGAAAATGAAATTTAGTGTACCGGAAAGAACTGCTTCGAGTTTAATAATCTTATCACCACTTTTCATTAACGCATTCATGGTATTTATGATCGGAAGTCCAGCCCCAACATTGGTTTCAAATAAAAACTTCACACCACGTCTTTGTGCTATGGATTTTAATTCCTTATAGTTATCATAAGCAGAAGATGCTGCAACTTTATTGGCGGTAACTACATGCACGTTGTGCTTCAACAGATCGTTGTACAATTTAGCCACTGCATCACTTGCTGTACAATCCACAAAAACCGAATTGAACATATTCAGATCAATAATTGACTTCTGATATTCAACCAAATTACTGACTTTAGCTGATTCATCCAGTAGCTTTTTGTAATCAGATATTTCTATGCCATCACGATCCAGCACATATTTCTTTGAATTGGAAATACCAACCAGTCTGATTCTGAGTTGGTGTTCCTCCTTAAGCTTTTGCTGCTGTTTGGCAAGTTGCTGCAACAGGTCACTTCCAACAGTTCCCACACCAACCATGAACAGGTTCAACTCTATGTATTCAGACAAGAAGAACGATTCATGTATAACATTCAATGCCTTGCGCAGACTTTCCAGCTTAATAACAAATGAAATATTCAACTCAGACGCTCCCTGTGCACAGGCAATTACATTGATACCATTTTTTCCTAAAGTCTGAAACAACTTACCTGCTATACCTGGCGTATGCTTCATATTCTCACCGACAATAGCAATTGTGGCTAAGTCCTTTTCTATGATAATATGGTTGATATCACCAAATTCAAATTCCTTGGCAAACTCCATGCGTATGGCCCGTTCTGCTTTTTCTGCATCGGCGTTTTTTATAGCGAAAGAGGTTGAATTTTCCGACGAAGCCTGGGAAACCAGGAAGACACTAATGTTGGCTTTGGCCAGAGCTTCAAACAAGCGGTGATTGATGCCGATAACGCCAACCATACCAATACCCTGAATGGTAATAAGACAGGTATCGTTAATAGATGAAATACCTTTAATAGCTTTACCGGAATCCCTTTCTTTACTTATCAGTGTTCCAACAACCTCAGGATTTATAGTATTTTTAATCTTAACCGGAATCTCTTTTAAAAGAACCGGATATATAGTTGGCGGATAAATAACCTTAGCACCAAAATGTGACAACTCCATGGCCTCTGAGTAACTCAGCTTTTCAATGGGATAAGCATTTTTAATCACTTTGGGATCAGCTGTCATAAAACCATCCACATCAGTCCATATTTCAAGCATATCTGCTTCCAGTGCGGCAGCAATGATAGCAGCAGTATAATCTGAGCCTCCACGCCCCAGAGTAGTAATTTCACCTTTTGTATTACTGGCTATAAATCCCGGCACCACAGACAGCTGAGGCATCGCTGTAAATGCAGCACTGATCAGCTCATCTGTAATTTCAAAATCCACCACATTTTTACCGAACGAGGCCCGTGTCTTAATAAACCTGCGTGCATCTTTATTAGGGACTCCACCTAAAACACTAGCCAGAATGATTGAAGACATCCTTTCGCCATATGATACGATGATATCAGATGTGCGATCAGAAAGTTCCTGAATCAGGTAAACTCCGGTATAAATATTTTTGAGTTCATCCAGTAATTTATCAATCTGATTTTTCACGTCCTGATGAAGTCCGTTGGACAGCAACTCATCAATAATAATCTGGTGACGTGTATGAAGTTTTTCAAAGAATTCCAGATATTTCTCATCACCTTTCTGTGCATAAGCTGCTGTTTCAAGGAGCAAGTCTGTTACTCCGCCAATAGCAGATACTACAACTACAATCTTTTCCGTACGGGCTTCAACAATTTTTTTAACCCGCAATATATTTTCAGCAGATCCTACAGAAGTACCGCCAAATTTTAAAACTCGCATATTATTTGAAAATTGGAAATTAATAAGACCATTAAAGAACACGTTGTATACACACAATTATATCATTTACCCCCCCAGGGGGTTGTTGTCATTGTTGTTGTATTTAACATAGCGTGCATCATGTCTTACTTATACAGAAAGTATTTTCGGCTGCAATATTAACCATTTTTATTCAAACAATAAAACTTTCACCTTTCATTTTAGTGAGGGTTTCGTAGTTTAATAAGGGTTTGAATTCATTTTTATCAAGGGTTTCGCCTGAAGCTACTCCCCAGTAGTAAATACTGCTATTGTTAAAATTTGAAATATAAGGTAACTTTACAACTCTTTTTCTTTAGTTGAATTAAGGTCATTTGATATGTATAAATACTAATAAATACCATGAAAAAACACGTATTTCTTACTTGCATTTTATTCTTAACAGTTTCTGCTTTTTCGCAGGATATAAGCGGAACATGGAATGGTTTATTAAAGGTACAGGGCATGCAACTCAGGCTTGTGTTCCACATCAGTAAAACAGATCAGGGACTTGATGCCAAAATGGACAGTCCTGATCAGAGTGCATTTGGTATCCCCGTATCAAAAATTGAGTATGACGAACCGGAGCTGACAATAGAGGTTTCTAACATTGCATTAAAGTATACAGGAACGTACATGACCGATTCCATTGTAGGTACATTCACACAAATGGGGCAATCCATTCCTCTCGTTCTCAGGCATGAAGAAGTTAAAAAAGAAATGGTCAAAAGACCTCAGGATCCTGTTCCACCCTATCCGTACAAGGAAAAAGAGGTGACCTTTGAAAATAAAAAGGACAACATAACCCTCGCCGGAACATTAACCCTACCCTCTGCCGAAGGGAAATATCCTGCAGTGATCCTGATCACCGGAAGTGGTCCTCAGGACAGAAACGAAGAAATCTTCGGGCATAAGCCCTTCCTTATTATAGCCGATTATCTTACGAGGCATGGCATTGCAGTATTGCGTTACGACGATCGCGGCGTTGGCAAATCAACAGGTGATTTTCAAGCTGCTACAAGCAACGATTTTGTTAAAGATGTGGAAAGTGCCCTTGATTTTCTCAAAACACAAACGAATATCGATTCCAAAAAAATTGGTTTGGTTGGTCACAGTGAAGGCGGACTTATAGCTCCAATTGTAGCAGTTCACAGACCCGACGTGGACTTTATTGTACTTCTTGCAGGTCCGGGTCTGCGTGGAGATAAAATCCTGCTGGAACAACAGAAATTAATAGGTAAAGTTTCAGGTATGAGTGATAATGATATAGCTGCTCAGCAAAGTAATAACAAAAAAATCTTCGATTTAATTCTCAATGCCAGGGATACAACGGGACTAAAAAATCAAATCAGAGCAATTATTTCCGATGCAGTGAATAAAAACGCCGATATGACCGTACCTCCCGGAATGGATAAAGCAAATTTTATAAAGATGCAAACAGATGCCATTACCACCCCGTGGATGCTGAATTTTATTAAATACAATCCTGCTCCTACCCTTGAAAAAGTTAAATGTCCTGTTCTGGCTCTGAACGGTGAAAATGATCTTCAGGTTCCGCCAAAAGATAACCTGTCTGCAATAGAGTCGGCTTTAAAAAAAGTTGGCAATAAAAATGTTACAGTAAAAGAGTTGCCCGGTTTAAACCACTTATTTCAACACTCTGAAACCGGCAATCCTACTGATTACGGGAAAATAGAAGAAACCTTTTCACCGGCAGCATTGGAGATTATGACTAACTGGATAAAAGAACAAACTAACTAACCAATTTTTATGAGATTTAAATTTTTAACAGCAGTTTTACTTATTGCAACTATGTCGGTTACTACACGGTCACAACAACGTATCGAAACCGTACTTCAGTCAGAATGGAAATTCCATAAAGGAGAAGCAGTTGATGCCTATAAAATCAACTTTGATGACAGCAATTGGGAGACTGTTTCTGTTCCTCACGATTGGGCCATAGCAGGTCCGTTCATCAAGGACGGAAACGGTAGTACCGGTAAGTTACCATGGAAAGATGAAGGATGGTACCGGAAAAAACTGAACCTTACTGAAAATTATAGTGGAAAGCAGATTTACCTGGTATGTGATGGTATTATGGCATTCCCAAAGATTTATGTCAATGGAAAATTTGCGGGGCAATGGGATTACGGTTACAATTCCTTTTATCTGAACATTACAGATTTCTTAAAAACCGGTTCGGAAAATATACTCGCAATCCATGCTGACACACGAAATCATGACAGCCGATGGTATCCCGGTGGCGGAATTTTCAGAAAAATAACATTGGTAGCAGTGAATCCGGTTCACGTTGATACATGGGGAACCCAAATTACAACTCCGGTTATTAAACCAAATTACGCGGATGTACGCATTGGAACAATCATTCGAAATGCATCAACCGCCGGTTCTGAAGTTACCGTTAAACACAGCATTATGAATCCTGAAAAAGAGTTGGTCGCAGAAAAATCCGTTAAAGGAAATATTGCTTCGGGCTTAGCACAAAGGCTGGAAACCACTCTAACCCTGAACGAACCGCAAAAGTGGGATGTGGCTCACCCCAATATTTATACCGTGATTACCAGGGTTTACAGAAATAATGAGCTGATGGATACCTACAAATCCACGTTTGGGGTAAGAGAAATGCGATTTACAGCAGACAATGGTTTTTATCTTAACAATTGCAGGATTCAGCTTAAAGGAGCGAATCTGCACTCGGATCTTGGCCCTTTAGGAATGGCATTTAATAAACGTGCGATGGAACGGCAGTTACAGATTATGCAGAGTATGGGATGTAATGCCATTAGAACCAGCCATAATGTGCCCGCACCTGAATTGCTTGAGCTTTGTGACAGCATGGGCTTGCTGGTCTATAATGAGGCATTCGATAAATACGACCGCAAAGCAGATATCACTGACACCACAGATTTTGATGCTTTTGCAAAACGAAATATTGGAAATTTTGTAAAACGGGACCGCAATCATCCAAGTATTTTTATCTGGAGTGTCGGCAACGAAATGCACGATGTACAAACCAACAGTAATAACGGACTGTGGCGGCTGCATACCATGGTAAATTATGTGCATAAATATGACCCCACCCGTCCTGTAACCATGGCATGCGATATGACGGGTCAGGCTGCAAACCGTCATTTCGACTTTTACGATGTGCATTCATGGAACTATCAACGCAGATATGAGCTTGCCAGACAACTGGAACCAGAAAAAGCTGTTATCGTTTCAGAATCTGCATCTACATTAAGCACCAGAGGATTCTATGAATTTCCGCTACCGAAAAAACCAGATGATTTTACAAACTCGCTGCAGGTTTCATCTTACGATCTGAATGCGCCTTACTGGGCAGAGATTCCGGATGATGACTTTAAATGGCAGCAGGAAGAACCATACGTAGCCGGAGAGTTTGTCTGGACCGGCTTTGATTATATTGGTGAACCAACACCTTACGATAACCGCTGGGTAAAAGAACATGGCATGACCGATGAAAATGCATCGCGTAGTTCATATTTTGGCATTGTGGATTTATGCGGTATTCCCAAGGATCGCTATTACCTGTACAAAAGTTACTGGAAACCTGACGAAACAACAATTCATATTCTTCCACACTGGAACTGGGAAGGTCGTGAAGGTGAAATTACACCGGTATTTGTTTACACAAACGGGGACTGTGCCGAACTGTTCCTGAACGGCAAATCACTTGGCAAAAGATGTAAAAATCCGAGGGCAGGTAAATCCGTCGACCGCTTCCGTTTGATGTGGGACAAGGTAAAATATGAACCCGGCGAATTGAAAGCTGTGGCTTACTTACATGGGAAAAAAATTGGGGAACAGATATTAACAACAACAGGCAATCCGGTTAAACTGAGAATATCACCTGATAGAAAAGTCATCAAAGCTGATGGTTCAGATCTGTCATTTATTCTTTTAGAAGCGGTGGATAAAGAAGGGAATGTATATCCGCTTGCTGACAATAAAATTAGCATATCAATCAAAGGTGAGGGAAAAATTGCAGGCGTCGGAAACGGCAATCCCCAATCGTATAACGGCTTTCAGTCCACCTCTGTAAACCTTTTTTACGGTAAAGCCATGTTAATTGTTCAAGCAGGTATTGATCCGGGAAAAATTACTTTAGAAGCGACCTCGGACGGGTTTAAGAAAGCTGTAACAACCCTTGAGACGAAGTAACGCTTTTACAATATTCATATCATAGGCAGTATCTTAAAATTAAAGGGTACTGCCTATGTTTTTTATAAATCATAAGTAGATGTGTTTCTCTGTAAATTTAATCAAGCTGTAAGCTACTCTTCAGGTCATGAACAAATTGTGCTTTTTCTTTTGGAAATTTAAAGTTATCATCCACTATCTTTCCGTCGGAATTAATCAGAATATACCGGGGTGCGCCTGATAAGGAAAAGTTCTTTTTAAAAAACGCAGTCTGATCAGAATTTAGCAAATAATTACGATCAAGCAGATCAAACTCGTTGGATACAAATTTCCAATCTTTTTCACTTGAATTAAAACATAAATAAACAAATACCACATTAGCTTCCGATTCCACTTCTTTTTTAAAGGCATTAATTGCTTTGAAGCCTGTTCTGCACGCGCCACAACCCGTGAACCAGAAGTCAAGAATTATGTTTTTCCCTTTATCCGTATTAATGATTGATTTTAATAGAACTTCCCCGCTTTCACCGGATTGCCATTGGTTCACAGGAAATGCAGTAAGTGCTTTCTCTTTTCCCTGAAAATCATTAATATGACCGGTAAGCATGTCCAGATATGGAATATAATCAATCTTATCTTTAACCAAAGTATAAACATACTCAACATTATCTGTTTGACGGTAATCTAAAACTTTGGCAACCAAATTTGAACAAACAATATCTCTAAATCTTCCAGGTGACATACTCAATACATTATTTGCCATAATTTTATATGCAGTTTTATCCTGTAGTTTTAGCTTTTCATTATTGTTAAGAGATTCATTTTCACTAATATATTTTTTGTTTTGCAGATGTGCTTCTTTATAGGCATTTCTAAAATCATACAATAGTTCACTTACCGATAGTGTATAAAAGAAATATAATCCTGATAGTGCTGCCAATGTATCATTCATGTTCACTTCCGCTTTAAACTTGCTCACAAAATTATCGAAGGCTCTCTTTTCTGAATTCTTATCGCCCAGATTATGATATTTGAGATTACATTTGAGTAATTCCATAATATTATCCAGATAAGAAGTCTTGTCATACCAGATTTTAAATATTTCGGTACAATATGGCTTTTCTGAATATTGCTGTAGATAATCCAGTTCGTTATTTCTTACTGTTTCTCTGTACAGTTTGTATTCATTAAAAGGTTTTCCATACTGACGGTTATTTTCCCTTGCATTGTTTAATTTACACCTGGTATTATAGGTTTCCTGCATGTCATAACATACATCAGAATGGCCTCCCTGATAATTCGTGTTTTCCTCACCGTCGGGATCAAAATAAAGCATGATGCTATCACCCGGTGAAACAAACAGATTATGAAGCTCATTCTTAAACTTATACATAATATCCTGTGCTGACAATAATTCCATTCTCAATGCAAACCTACCCAAACTATCAATTTTAGCATACTCTGAGTTTTCCTTAGTTAATACATAATTATTATAAGTAAACTCAATTACTGGATTTTCCGTTTTATACTTCTCATAGTTTTTTATAAAACCTAAAATAGTAACCGAACCAGGTTGTAGAGTAAATGGCAGATTTCGGGCAATTCTTCCCGATCTGTCATTACTTGTTTTACAAATTCTGCTTGCATTATTATCTTTGAATTGAAATGCATTATCCGAAATTTTGCTGACAACCAAATTCTTTTGCGTATTATTATTCACCAGAACAAGCTTAATGAACTTTTTTTTGTCAACTACTTTTTTAATTTCCCAGAATTTACAATCACTAATAACAAAATCCTCCTGAATGGAATAAACCCAGAAATCATCAGCATTTATATCAAAATAATTCCCATGGATACTTTCAGGTATCTTTACTGTTTTTCCTGAAGGACTACAACTAACGGAAGTAATAAAAAGAATGACAAAAAGAATTAAAATTTTTTTCACGGTATTTATAACGTAATTAGTAATCTGTTATAAAGGTAATTAAAAAATGTATACGTCAAATACATCGGCAAATATCAACAGGCTTCGAATAGTACAAACACTGTCCCATGAGCTTATAGAATAATATTTAGATAGAAAAATCCTCCTAATTTTTCACCAGCTTACCCGATGATATGGATTCACCGTTTACTTTTAATGAAAATATAAACAGGTTTGGACCTGAACCCGTTACATCTTCATTCAGGTTAATCTGGTGAGTACCGGAATTACAGGTAACAATCCTGTGATATATTTCCATTCCGGTTATGGTTTGAATCCTTAACTCAACTTCAGCTTTTTCATGCAGCGTAAACTGAAACGTAACATTATCTTTGAATGGATTCGGAAATATTCTCAACCCCGTTGAAGTCAACCCGTAATTTGATGTGGCAATCATATCAATCTGGTTATCCATCCATACCAGTCGTTCCGTGATCCAGTTCTTCAGGAAATCCACCTCATTAGTATAACTATGTCCGATGTAATAATTCGGCCATATATAGATATCAAGGACATCAAACCGGGTGAAGTTACGTTGCTGGGCATCCTGTAACAGAAATGCACATGAATCGATATAACTCAGAATAGACTCATTGCTGAACGCACTTCTTCGCAGTTCATTCCAACGCTTTTTCAGTTGGGCTTCAAACCATGGATCTTCACGTAACCTGTCCCACCAGAAAGGAATAGCCAAACCATCCCATTCACTCACACCATCCGATACCCAACCACTTATGTTGCCCCCCTGGTAATAATCTGCATTACCGAAAGCCAGGTTAAAATCCCATAAAGGCCCCATGGTTAACCGTCCATTTTTACTCTCCTTATCCTTGTAAAGATAAGTACTTAAGCGGTAACCATCCACATTGCGCCCCAGTTCATTTATGAGGTAGAAATCAATATACGACGTTACATCAATAAAGGGACGGTAACCGGTAACTGGATCTTTAAATCCTCCGCCTTTTAGAGCATTTTCAAAACTGGTAACATAATTACGTATGTAATCCCGCTGAACCTGTGGCATGTTCTCATATTCCGGATAAACATAACTAAACGGAATATCGAAGTGACCACTTCTGTCTTTATATGGAGAGGTCCACGCACCAAAATCAGGCCGGTCAATTTTAAGAATATAACCTCCGGTCACTTCATCACCCGTTATTTCATCCGGGTTCAATGTCGCAATATTTACCCGGTCATTATCCTTTTTAACCTTTTCAGTTAACTGATAAACACCGCGATAATCGTTGTTAATATAGAGTTCGCAAAAACGCGTACGTGGTGACCATCGTCCGGTTTCATTGCCCAGATGATATGCCACCGCATTCCGAATCAACGATTTATCAGAATAGGGTCCGTGTAAAACCCAGTCATTTTCTTTGGGTAATCCTAAAAGATTCACATTTAAATTAGTACCTGAATCTGTTCTTGTTTCTAATGTATAATTCTTTTTTTCAAAGGACTGGGACGATGATCCCCTGATCTCTATACCAATATATCCATCATATTCAAAGTCTGTATCTGTAATACTATTGGTTCCATCCGGATCATTTAAGACTTTCATCAGGGCTGTAATCTTGGGTTCATCTTTTATGGATTGTCCCTGTGTATCAATCAGGATTAGCGGCAGGTTACTTTCCTCTCCACTCTCCGGTGGTGTAAACCATGAAGGAACAGTCTGGTACAATCCTGAAACACCATTGAGGCCTGCCGTCAAAAAAACTCTCCCACTCATATCGCTTGACCCAAGGCTAACGTTAATTATTTGTATTGCAAGTGTATTTGTACCGGTCACCAGAACAGAAGTACCTATGAGATAACGTTCAGGCTGCTGCCCCTGGTACATCAATGCTTCATGATCGAATGTTAGGGATGAATTGAAAACCGGACTGGGATCCGTAAGATTCGATGATCTGGCTATTTCGGTTCCGTTGAGATAACAAACAAATGCATCATCATAATCTATATCCAGAACCAATTGATTAATAACCGAAACATCGCTAACCGTAAATGTTTTCCTGATATAAACAGAATTTATGTTGCTGAGAATTGTGAGGTCATCGTTATCACCATAGCCAAAACCTCCTGAACCGTATTTCCATGATGTATCATCAAAACCCGTCTTGTACCAGTCAGCAGATGGTTCAGAAGTTGCCGGAAGATATTTCCATGTATCTCCTTCAATAACGATCGATTCCCATTTGGTTTGTGAATAAAGGAAAGGCGTTAAAACTAAAAACCAAATAATGAGGTAGCGCATTGGCACAAATTTTACGCATATTAGCGTAATTCTTTGTGATTTGCAAAAGTATTTGTCATACCTGCATTATAAAAATATCTCTCACTCCAGTAAAACAAGTATATTTTGCCAGACCTTATCATCCACAGGAATGCCATTCTCCAGGTTTTTCAGACGGGTTAACAGCGTACGTTCTCCGGGATAATAGGTACGTTCACCAGGCCGCATAGGTTCAACATCATGTGTGTAATTAATAATTTCATCGAGCAGTTTATCCTGGATATCCTTATCACCAAACCGCTCCGGATTAATGCAAAGAAAGATCTGCGACACACCCGATTCATGCGCCTTCTGTCCAATCCTAAAAGTGGAATCACCAGCTGAAAGAACCGTAGTTATTATATCCAGAACCATGGATAAAGCTGATCCCTTCCAGTAACCTATTGGTAATCCTCGTTCCTTAGTTAAAATTTTTTCGGGGTCATTTGAAAGTTCATCATTTTGATCCCAACCTCCAGGATAAGGTAGTTTTTCACCTTCAAGCTTGTATGAATTAATCTTACCAAAAGAGTATTGAGACAGAGCCATATCCAGTACAACATGACCTTCTTTACGTGGAATGGCCACAACAAAGGGATTATTACCAATCCTACTGTCTTTTCCACCCCAGGCCGGCATATTGGGTTTGGTATTGGTAAACAAGATGGCTATACAACCGGCATCAGCAGCCTGCCATCCATATGTTGCTCCACGCATCCAGTGATTGGTATTCCGCAATGCCACAAGTCCCATACCATGCATTTTTGCCAGTTCAATAGCTCGATTGGTACATTTAGTAGCATTTATAATTCCGGGACCAAGATTCCCATCCCAACGTTCCATATTACCGAAAGATCCTAACATTTCAGCCTCAGCATTCGGGACAACCAATCCCCATTCAACATAGTCGAGGAATTGCCGGACACGGTTTATACCATGAGAATTTACGCCATCGATGGTATTGTTGGTATATATCTCCGCCAAAACGGCTGCCTTAACTGAAGAAAACCCATATTTTACAAATAGCCGGAAAAGGACGTCCTCCATTTCCTGAGACTGAATCAGCATGAATAATATTCTTTAAAATGAATAATTTACACGCATATTAAGATAATTAGCCGTGTTTTGCAAATTAGAACTTTAGTCGGACTAAAATTGTCAGGCGAAACAGTAAGAATATCTCCGTACAATTCTGGAATGTATATAAAAAGGAAGAGGCTGTAAAATTTCAGCCTCTTCCTAATATTTGTTACTCCGTTTATTTTAAATTAATTTTTCGGGTTATATTAAAATCCGACGTAGAAACTTTAACGATATAGGTCCCATTATTAAGATCAGATGTTTTAACATCAAAGGTATTTTCACCTGCATTTCCTTCAAAAATATTATCTGCAACAACTCTACCTGTCATATCATAAATACTTGCATGAACTTCAGATGAAACATCTAATGTCAATTGACATGAAATCTGACCTTTTAACTGCGCTACAATAAGATCTCCTGAATTCATTTTAACATTTTCAACAGGTGTAAATCCTGCATCAGCATAGATGGCAGCAATCTCTTCTGGTGAAAGCGCTTTATCATAAATACGGACCTCATCAATAACACCATTAAATGAACCTTCTTCCGGTGTTTGCGTACCGGAACCGTCATTCCTGGCACCAATCATAATAAAATCCCCGGCATTTGCAGGAACGTAAACACTTGGATCTGTGAAAGCTCCATCAACGACTAACTCCTTATTAATCCAGATTTGTTTTTTCTGGTTTTCCACGTCCACAATGCAAACGCAATGGACAAAGCCATCAGGATAAATTGGTTGCATGTATGGCATATCTGACGGATACTTAATCTCTGTTGATTCAAGACCACTTCTTGGGTCAAAATCTTTATCACTAGCAACACCACGGGATGTAAAGCATAAAAAACCACCATTTTCGGCAGTTATATCAGGATAAGTTTCGGCATTAGCATATTGACGGATTTGAAAACCGGCTCCATCTTCTCCCCGGTCACCAATAAGAACATTGTCAAATTTTGCATCAACTTCAAACTTGTTTAATTTAAAAAACAGAGAAAAGGAAAAACTTCCTGCAGGCGCAAACTGAATATCAGTCAATATAGCATCCGTTGTACCAGTTTCAAGTCCATGAAACATTACTCCCTGCCCCTCAACACCTTCTGTGAATTCCGGAGCACCGACAGCAGATCCATTATGACCATTTGCTGTAGCGTCATTGTAATCACCATTAAATGAATAATGGGCAATTAAACCTGTGGTTATGTCCGCCTGACCATAACTAATAAATGAAATACAAATAAATAAAAGTAAAATTAGGTTTTTCATAGTACATCTTTTTAATGATTAACAGTTGGAATTATATACCAGTATAAATGCTTAAAGGTATGAAAATTGAGAGAATTCTACAGTGTTTTGGTTCATAGATTTTACGTACCTGATGAAAAGATAAAACCTCTTCTATAAAAAATTTGGAAGTAAATTAAGACTTAGTCAGGTGTGAAACGGATGCATTTTGCAAAAACCATTATTTTTCAGCTAACAAAATAAACTGATCATAATAGTGCATTTTGCCGTCACTCTTTTCACGCTTTAAGGTAGTATAAACGTATGATTTTATATTTTTAAAACCTTCATCTTCAAATTGCGCCGAAAGATCCTCTATTTCAAAGCCTTTATGAGGAACTTCTTCAAAATTATGAAAGGAACCGTCCTCACTCACCAGATCGGATATAACAATTTTGGCATGATCTGAGGTTATTTTATACAGGTGTTTTAATACATCTTTGATATTTATAATATGATGAAAAGCCATATTGGAAACAACCAGATCAATGTCCTTTTTATCATAAAGCAATACATCACCATGAAGAACCTCAACCTGATCATCAGGTTTAATTTTTCGTTTTAATATTTCAAGCATGGCTGCCGAGGTATCCACAAATACCACAGAATTTATTTTGGGTAACAGTTTAAATCCAACAAGACCAGTTCCGGCGCCCAGTTCAAGTGCCTTTTGATTTTTATGCAGTGTTATAAGCTTTAATAGCTCGGATACATACTTTTCTGTCATTTTGATTTTTTGAGGACTGTCCCAGTCTGCAGCTTTTTCTGCGAAATTATCTATCATGGCACTTCTTTATAAAATTTTGTCAATTGATCTGATTCTTAAGCATAAACTTTACCTAAAACAACATTTCAAGACTTTTGTTTTTAGTGGAAACCCGTGTTTTCAAAGATTTAAAAGTTTATAACCTAAACATTATTAAATCTAAGAAAATTTGAGATTTCCTACTTCCTTTCTTTGAACAACAAGTTTCTATCAGGCAATTCTCGAGCACGGCTACTTTCTTATTTATCAATTGAGATTCTGTAAGAGACAGCATAAAAAAATACAGCCGAATCAATAATATGAGAATAAAGTATAAAAAATATGTTGCAATGGATACAAATATTTTCTTAGATAAATTTAAAATTGCTTGTTGCCAGGGTGGTTTAGAATAAATGTATTATTTTTAATCGATGTTTCATAAAACGTAATCTAATATTTGACCCAGGAAATGCAAAACCTCAAACGAACAATATTATTTATGTTGTTACTGTCAGGACTAACAGTTTTTAGCCAGAATAAATATAAACCGGGATATTTTATTCAGAATAACGGTAAAAGAATAAACTGTTTTATTAGCGAATCAGATCTGAACCAGACCTTCAAAGCATTTACATACAGGATAACGGCGTCATCACCTGTTGTTAAAATGCTGGCAGATTCTGTAACTGAAGTAAATATAATAGATGGTACCAGGTATAAATGGACGGAGGTACCGAAAATTAACAAACGCTTATTTCTAAATGTTTTGGTTTCAGGAGAAGCAACTTTATTCCGTCAGGATAACGAAGGTTCATCCCTATACTTTTTTAAGTTGAAAGATTCAGAAACAATGCTTTTACCACCACCTGAATCAGAGAATCAACAGGAGTATATTACAGTATTGAAATCGGAACTTTTATGCCCTGGTTTAATTGATGCCGACTTTTCAAATCTGACCTATTCAGATTCAAAGCTTATTACATTGTTTATCAGATATAATGTATGTAAACAGGATAGTTATGTAAAGCTTAAGGCAAAGAAGGAATATGACCTTTTTAACCTTTATATTAAACCTGGTTTTAGTTATGAATCGATGCAGGTTATTTATATGAATGCAGATATGCCTTTTTCTGTACACTTTGGACATAAGCCAACAATGAGATTTGGTGCGGAAATTGAATTCAATATGAATATACTTAAAAACAGGACCGCATTGATTATTGACCCTTCGTATAATTACTTCTTCGCCGATAAAATTGAAAACTCCATCTACTCAAAGATAAGTTATACTTCATTTGAATTTCCCTTTGGAATAAGGCAATATCTATCCATCTCTCCAAAATCAGAATTATTTGCAAATGTTGCTTATCTGGCTGATATAGTTTTTGATTCTGACATTATTTATGTTGATTATTTAGGTCATAGGTTTCCATATGATTTAGACAATGTTATTTTTTCGTACAATTTTGGCGTTGGCTATTGTTGGAACAAAAGACTAAACGTTGAACTTCGTTATAACTTCCAGAAGGAATTGTTCCCAAAAGAAGTATACTGGCAATCTAATCTCTCAGGATTCTCGTTAATAGTAGGATACAATATTTTCAAATAAGTTCAGATGTAAAACTATGCATAAAGTCTTAGTAGCAGGGGCAACCGGATATCTGGGCAAATACATTGTAAAAGAACTGTTAAACCAAAATTATTCTGTGCGTGCTATTGCCAGAACATCTGAAAAATTAAATGATCTCAAGCATCCAAACCTCGAAGTGGTTAAAGCAGATGTAACCAATCCAGACACTCTTAAAGACTGCTTAACAGGGATAAAATATGTGATTTCTACTGTTGGGATTACCCGGCAAAAAGATGGTCTGACGTATATGGATGTGGATTACCAGGCTAACATGAACCTTATGCAGGAAGCTAAAAATGCAGGCGTCCAAAAATTTATTTACACCTCTGCTATTAAAGGAAACCTATACCGCCATTTGAAAATTTTTGAAGCAAAAGAGAAATTTGTGGATGCTTTGAAAGACTCTGGTTTATCTTACGTAATAATGCGCCCGAATGGCTTTTTCTCCGACATGACAGATTTCTTTGAAATGGCTAAAAAGGGACGTGTTTATTTGTTTGGTTGCGGAGAGCAAAAACTTAATCCCATTCATGGAGAGGATCTGGCAAAAGTATTTATTGAAGCAATAAATTCAAACAAAACTGAAATTGAAATCGGCGGACCGGATATTCTAAGCCAAAATGAAATTGGTGAACTGGCCTTAAACGCGCTGGGCAAACCGGTAAAAATTATGCACCTGCCGGATTGGATACGTAAATTTACTATTTGGACAGTTCGTACATTTACATCATCCAAAACATACGGTCCTATTGAATTTTTTTTGACGCTGATGGCAGATGATACCGTAGCTGATTGCTATGGGAAGCATCATTTAAACGATTTCTATAAGTCACTTACAGAATAAAATGCCTTTGCTTTTTTAAGGCTTTCAAAGCTTATTTGCTAAATTGAGACAAATTTGTGTAACATGAATTTTGAATTTCTTATTCTTATTTTCCCTGTTGTATTTATGCTCCACGAATTCGAGGAAATTATTTTCATGCGTCCCTGGATAAAAAGATCTGAATCGAAGATTATTTCAAAGATTCCCAAAGCAGGACCTGTTATTGTAAAAAAACAATTGTTAGTAACAACTGAGGCCTTTTCATTCATTGTGGCGGAAGAATTCCTGATAGTCACAATTATTACACTGTATGCATTCTTTGTACAAAATTATACCCTTTTTGCATCGCTGGTTACAGTTTATACGCTTCACCTGCTTATTCATATTGGTCAGGCCATATTGTTGCGATCCTATATTCCGGCACTGGCTACCTCTTTACTGACAGCTATATACAGTTTTTATACTTTAAACAGGTACCTAACATCTGCATTTTTTGAGTTGAACCGGACAATAACTTATACGCTTATTATTTTAAGTGCGGCTGCAATAAATCTGTTACTGATGCATATACTGGCTGCAAAAATTAAATGTTTACAATCAATAAAATAAAACGCATGAGTCTGTACAACATTATAAACTGGCTACTTTCAGGAGACGTTTCCATTCAGTATCAGGTTCATCGTGACCTTTTGAGAACAGAAAGAAAAGACCTGAGATCAAGAATAGCTAAGGAAGGCTGGGGAAAAATGTTTCTATCAAAACAAAGACCAGATGGACATTGGGGCTTAAAATTTTATCAGCCAAAATGGACATCTACCCACTATACACTTCTCGATCTGAAAAATCTGGCAATCGATCCTGACATAAATTCAATAAATACTATTTTAACCAAAATATTGAAAGAAGAAAAGGCATTCGATGGTGGTGTTAATCCCATAGGAACTGTAAAGGTCAGTGATGTGTGCCTGAACGGTATGTTCCTTAATTACGCGAGCTATTTTAAATCAACCCCCGAAGACCTGAAATCTGTAGTTGACTTCCTTCTGAAAGAGACAATGCCTGACGGAGGTTTCAACTGCTGGTCGAACCGAAGCGGGGCGCGCCACAGCTCTTTACATACTACCTTGTCAGTTCTGGAAGGAATCGACGAGTATCGTAAAAACGGGTATACATACAGACTTGATGAATTAACGAAAGCTGAATCAACATCACGGGAATTTATTTTAATGCACCATCTTTATAAATCCGATAAAACAGGAATGGTTATAAAGAAAGATTTTCTACGCATGCCCTACCCCTGCCGCTGGAGATACGACATTCTGAAAGCCATGGATTATTTTCAGTGTTCGGGTTCACCATGGGATAACCGAATGCACGATGCAACACAACACCTTATTATTAAAAGAAACAAACAACAAACATGGAATTTACAGGCGCCATATCCGGGCAAAATCCATTTTGATATGGAAACAGTCGGTCAACCGTCGAGGTGGAACACATTAAGGATGCTCAGGATTTTAAAAGCGTATAACCCGAACCTGTTCCAACAATACTTGCAATAACGGCCTTAATAAATCTTAAAACCAAAAATAATTTCTCCCGGGAGTTTCATTTTCCGTATTTTGTATAAATAGCAGAAAAAGTTTAGTCAAATGAAAATATTTGATCATTTCTTCGGTCTTTACACAGATCATTATGAGCTTACGATGGCACAGGGATATTTCCTTAGTAGTAAATATACACAACGAGCTTCGTTCGACTATTTTTACAGACGTAATCCATTTAAAGGTGGATTTGTAACCTTTTCAGGCCTTTCCACATTTCTTGAAATTCTAAAAGATTTCAAATTCAGTGAGGACGACTGCGCTTATTTAATATCGGTGGGTTTTGATAAGGATTTCGTGAATCATCTTAAAAATTTCAGGTTCCGTGGACATATCTGGTCAGTGCAGGAAGGTGAAGTTGTATTTCCCAATGAACCAATTGTCAGAATTGAAGGTAATCTTTTGGAAACACAGCTGATTGAAACACTGTTATTAAATATTTTGAATTTCGAATCGCTGATTGCGACTAAAGCCAACCGGATGAGGATTGTAGCAGGAGATCGTTTGCTTTTAGAATTTGGTCTGAGGCGCGCCCAGGGTTTAGGTGGATTAATGGCCACAAAAGCAGCCATGAACGGAGGATTTGACGCCACCTCGAATGTTCTGAGTGCTAAAATATTTTCAGTAGTTAGTACAGGTACAATGGCTCATTCGTGGATACAAAGTTTCAGCACTGAACTGGAGGCTTTCAAAACCTATGCCAGAATATTTCCTGACAATTGCATTCTGCTCGTGGATACCTACGACACCTTAAAAAGCGGTGTGCCCAATGCCATTAAAATTGCGGAAGAGCTTAAAAGTCAGGGGAAAAAACTGGCGGGAATACGATTGGATAGCGGCGATTTAACGTACCTGAGTAAACAGACCCGCAATATGCTGGATGCGGCCGGATTTCCTGACGTAAAAATTGTAGCTTCAAATCAACTGGATGAATTCATTATTCAAAGCTTATTGTCCCAGGGTGCCCCAATAGATTCTTTTGGTGTTGGAACTTCACTCGCAACGGGAAAAGAGGATGCAGCACTGGATGGTGTTTATAAACTGTCCGATCTGGATGGGTCACCCACCATGAAATTCTCTGAAAACCTAGCCAAAATGACACTCCCGGGAAAGAAAAAAATCTTTCGGTATTTTGATGAAGAGGGATTATTTAAATGTGATGCCATTTTACTTGAAGAGGACACTCAGATAACTGCAATGTATCATCCAACTGAACCCGGAAAGCATATGGATCTGCAATCCTTGAGGTTTGAAGAGTTATTAAAACAGGTTGTAAGCAGTGGTAAAATTGTGGTTTCTTCCGCTCAATCGAAAGAAATTGCTATATTTACAAAAAACAGGTTAAAAAAGTTACCTGAAGAATATAAACGTTTTTTAAATCCGCACGTTTATAAAGTCGGGATCAGTAATAAATTATTGCAGACCCGCAACAAGCTAACCAATCGTGAATAGATATCCCCTGACACTTTAATTAACTTTAAAACAGGAAAGGTATGAAAGCTTTATTAATTGTAGACCTGCAAAATGACTTTTTACCCGGCGGAGCGTTACCTGCACCGGACGGGAACAATATTATACCGGTTGTGAATAACCTGATGGAAGATTTCCACTTTGTCATTGCATCCAAAGACTGGCATCCGAATGAATCTGTTCATTTTGAAAAATGGCCGGTTCATTGCGTCAGAGGTTCTCTGGGATCAAAATTCCCTGCTGCGCTGAAATCTAAAAATATTGATCTCGTCCTGAGAAAAGGAACAGAAGATACCGATGATGGTTATTCAGCATTTGAAGCGACGAATGTTAATCTTGTGGATGTGCTCAATGAGCGTGAAGTAACGGAATTATATGTTTGCGGTCTGACCACAGAATATTGTGTTAAGGAAACGGTTCTGGATGCCATTAAAAACGGCTTTAAAACATTTGTGATCAAAAATGCTACCGAAGCTGTAAAAGCAAATCCGGGCGATGAAGAAAAAGCATGGAAAGTAATGTACGAAGCCGGTGCTGTAATTGTCGATGACATTAAATACAACGGATTAAGTGCATAACCTGTTCGTTAAACCATTCTGGAAGGATCAACCCATTCATCAAACTCTTTTTCAGTAACATAACCCAATGCCATTGCTGCTTCCTTTAACGTGGTGTTTTCTTTGTAGGCTTTCATAGCAATTTCTGCTGATTTATAATAGCCAATATGAGGATTCAGGCTGGTTACGAGCATAAGTGAATTCTTAAGATTTGAATCAATTCTCGTCTTATTTGCTTTAATTCCTTTAATGCAGTGATTACAAAAACTAAGACTTACATCTCCTAAAAGACGGGCGCTCTGTATGATATTAGCTGCTATAACCGGGCGGTACACGTTGAGTTCAAATTGTCCGTTACTTCCTGCAATACCAATTGCAACATCGTTTCCCATAACCTGGGCAGCCACCATTGTTACAGCTTCAGCCTGAGTTGGATTTACCTTACCCGGCATAATGCTTGACCCTGATTCATTTGACGGTATAAATATCTCTCCTATACCACCACGCGGACCACTGCTCAGCATCCGTATATCATTGCCAATCTTCATCAGACTTACTGCCACCCGCTTAAAAGCTCCGCTTAATTCAACAATGGCATCATTTGTGGCCAGGGCCTCAAATTTATTCGGAGCAGTTTTAAAAGGATAACCTGTTAATTCTGCAATTTTAAGTGCCGTGAGCTCATCGAACTTTTCAGGTGCATTTAAGCCGGTTCCAACAGCAGTCCCTCCCAGTGCGAGTAACGCAACTTTTCCCAATGCATTTTCAATCGCATCAATACCATTATCTATTTGCTGTGTATAGCCACTAAATTCCTGCCCTAAAGTAACCGGTGTTGCATCCATAAAATGTGTGCGCCCCAGCTTAACTATATCTGAAAACAAATCAGATTTTTCATAAAGTGCATCTCTTAGTTGCTTCAGTCCTTTAAGTGTATTTTCTACCGTAAGCTGGTAAGCTGCAATATGCAGAGCAGTCGGAAAGGTATCGTTGCTGCTCTGACTTTTATTGACATCATCAACAGGACTTAAAAATTTCTTTTCATCGCTCAGGTCTCCACCATTCAGTACGTGTCCGCGATTAGCTATTACCTCATTCACATTCATATTTGTCTGCGTACCACTGCCTGTTTGCCAGATCACCAAAGGAAACTGATCATCCAGTTTATGATCTAAAATCTCATCACATACCGAAATAATAACATTGGCTTTATCTTTTTCAAATATGTCTAATTCGTTATTAACCAACGCCGCTGACTTTTTTACAATTGCGAAGGCATGTATAATCTCCCCTGGCATGCTGGCTGCTGGTCCGATTTTAAAATTGTTTAAACTTCTTTCTGTTTGGGCTCCCCAGTATTTATTTTCAGGAACTCTGACATCACCCAGTGCATCATGTTCAATTCTGAATTTCATAGCATCACAATTTATTGATAAACAAATTATCACGAAAAAATGCATAATACTTAAGGAACTTTAATATCTGCATAGAAGTTAAAAACCATCGGGATTAAATTTGATCCCATAAATTATGTACAGCACAATTGTTTTTTTGTCAACATTCGACCAAAGAATCATTGCACTAATTTTGGTATATTTACAAACCAAAACTGAAGTTTTATACGAACAATTAAAAAACAACTCTTATAATTCACAACATTATGACGCGTAAATTATTAGCAATTTTTCTTATTGCCTTATCTGTTAACCTTGTCGGGCAAACAAAACTTGTTGTAAAGCCCAATGATCCTATTGCAAAGATTCAGCCAACCATGTACGGAATCTTTTTCGAAGACATCAACTTTGCTGCAGATGGCGGAATATATGCCGAACTGGTAAAGAACCGATCATTTGAGTTTTTTGAACCAATGATGGGATGGCTTGAACCAAACTCAGACAGGCATTCCCTAAATCTGAAATCAGGAAAAGCAACGCCCATTAAACGCAGTAGTGATGAAAAAAACCAGCATTTCATAAAAATTGAAGTGAATGATCCCAGTGGTTATTCCATTATCAACGAAGGATTTCGTGGCATGGGAATAAAAAAAGATGATACCTATAACCTGACTTTTTTAGCCCGCGAAGAAAAAGGGATCAATCATGTTATTTTCAGCCTCGTAGCTCAGGATGGCAGTATTATTGGTTCAGATACCGTAGCCGTTAATGGAAACAAGTGGGAAAATTATGCTACGTCCATTAGAGCAGATAAAACCTGCCCGAAAGCAAAATTGCAAATTACATTCGCTGAAAAAGGAATTATTGATATGGATATGATATCCATGTTCCCTGAAGATACATGGAAAGGCAGACCCAAAGGACTCAGAAAGGACCTTGTTCAGCTGCTGGCAGATATGCAGCCCGGATTCCTCAGATTTCCCGGAGGGTGTATCGTAGAGGGTCGTACGCTGGACCGCAGGTACCAATGGAAAAAAACTGTGGGACCAATAGAGGAGCGTGAAAACCTGGTTAACCGTTGGAATACGGAATTTGCACATCGTCTCACGCCAGACTACTACCAGAGCTTTGGTTTGGGATTTTTTGAATATTTCCAACTGGCGGAAGACCTTGGCGCTCAGCCCCTACCAATTTTAAGTTGCGGTATGGCCTGCCAGTTCAACACAGGTGAACTTGTTCCCATGGAAGAACTTGATCCATATGTGGACGATGCTCTGGATTTAATTGAATTTGCCAATGGCGATCCTTCAACTGAATGGGGAAAGGTAAGAGCCGACATGGGTCATCCGGAACCATTCAACCTGAAATATATAGGAATCGGTAACGAACAATGGGGACCCGAATATTTTAAACGTTACAAAATATTTGATAAAGCCATTAAAGAGAAATATCCTGACATCGTGGTTGTTTCAGGCAGCGGGCCATTCCCTGATGGCGAGTATTTTGATTATGGCTGGGAACAACTTAAAAAACTTCATGCCGAAATAGTTGATGAGCACTATTACAGACCTCCACAGTGGTTCCTCGATAATGCAACACGATATGACAACTACGACAGAAGCGGACCGAAAGTTTTCGCTGGTGAATATGCAGCGCAAAGCGTTGCGATAGCAAGTCCTAAAAACAAGAATAACTGGGACTGTGCCCTTTCCGAAGCTGCGTTTATAACAGGAATGGAACGGAATGCTGATCTCGTTATAATGACTTCCTATGCACCTTTGTTTGCACACGTTGATGGATGGCAATGGACACCGGACCTGATCTGGTTTGATAATCTCAGATCTATGGGATCAGCGAACTATTATGTACAAAAAATGTTCTCCACAAACACAGGTGATGATGTGGTTCCAATTCTTCTGGACGGTAAAGATGTAACCGGACAGGATGGTTTATATGCAACTGCATCTGTTAAAAATTCTACCAATGAAATCATCCTGAAACTGGTTAATTCCACAAACACGGACAAAAGTCTTTCGTTTGATTTTGAAGGCTTAAAAAAATTCGGTAAAAAAGTAACCGTAATCTCATTAACGGGTTCTTCTCCTGATGATATGAATACCTTGGATAATCCTAAGGAAATTTATCCCGAAGAAACCATCATAAAGACCAATGGGAAGGATATGAAACTTGACATTGGAGCCAAAAGTCTTGTTGTGGTTAAAATAAAAAAATAAGGAAACCTAACCAAAGAATAAAGGAGCAGGACTGAAAATTGGTCCTGTTTTTTATTTTTTCGTCAGTACAATTTCTGCCAAAACAGGAAAATGATCCGAAGGATAATGGCAATCCTTAGAATCAGTTAAAACACCATACCTGTTCACATCTCCAACCTTTTTGTTTACAAAAATGTAGTCAATGCGATTCTTAGGTATCTTATGAAAAAAGAATCCATTGAATGTGGCATCAGGTCCATAAGGCGACTCTTTACTCAACATTTTGGTATCGGTATAATGTTGACTGATGAATACAATTGGTGCATCAACCGGTGTTGCATTAAAATCGCCCATCAGAATTACCGGATCATTTTCTGTATTCATTTCATCTATTTCGCGATGAATAAGCTTCAGTGATTCCAGCCTGGCTTTCGGTCCCATATGATCAAGATGAGCATTAAATACCCACATTTTTTCGCCGGATTTTTTATCCCTGAGATAAACACATGAGCATATGCGTTCCAAAGCTGCATCCCAGCCAATACTTGGTTTGTCAGGTGTTTCAGACAACCAGAATGTTGTTCCTTTTATACGTTTGAACCGTTCAGCATTATAAAAAACAGCCGAGTACTCTCCTTTTTGCTTGCCATCATCCCTGCCTACACCCTCGTAATGAAAACCCGGCAAATGTTGAACAATATACTCAACCTGATGATGCAGCCCTTCCTGAATTCCAAAAATCTCTGCTTTATGAAACCGGATCAAACCAACAACCATATCTTTACGGTGGTCCCAGTTATTAAGAGAATCTCCCGGATTATCATATTTTATGTTATAAGTCATTACGTTAAATGACTGGGCTGATAATGTTGCTATTGAAATAAATAATCCTAAAATTACAATCCGTATTCTGTCCATGTTCTTTCTTCTGTGTTTATAATTAAACAGTAGCATAGTTTAACTTGCTCTATTAACTGCTAAAATTAAAACTTTGTTTGTTTTCCACCGTAAAAAGTAATCAAAAATCAGTCTCCCGTTACGGTGTATCAAATTTTTTAATTCAATACAGGTTTTAACCGCGTGGATTCTTCATCGATATTAGTATTGGCAAGTTTGTACAGTTCCGCCACATCAATACTTATAAATCCCAATTCATTCATCACCTTTCCAATAATCAGATAACATCCGGGGCCTCTGAATGGAAAATCATTTGCAACCTGAGGAAACTGCACCGTATCTATCCAGTTTCCTTCTACATCCACAAAAACCCCGAAACTCATCATCTTACCATCATGAGTCTGAGTTCTTTTAACATGAACCAAATAACCAACAACGCTAACGGTCTGATCGACTAAAAAACGTAATTCCCTGGCCTTAATAGTATTGTGCGGCATACTTTGTACTAACTGAAACGGTGTAAATGTGACCAGAAATCCCAGCAATTCCAACTCATTATAAGCCTGCTCCAACTGATGATAGTACAAATCAGGCAGTTTGAATTCTTTTACCTTTTCTTCAAACAGCGTATTAGACGGGGTCGTCTTTTTGCTTTTCACCAAAATAAAATGTGCATCCCAAAGTAGTTCCTTCACAGATTTCCCGGTGAACCTGAATGCCCCGATCCTGATCAGAATGGTTATCTGCTCAAGCGATATAGGAACCTTTTTTATAAAATCCTGCAGATTTTTATAAAATCCGTACTGGTAACGCTTTAGCAGGATCTGACGTTGTGTTTCAGTGTCGAGGTTATACATTATATTGAACCCCAGCCAGATTGTATCACCTTTAATCGTAGTCTCGTCTTCACTTCGGTTCACACATGGAAGCTCAATCTTTGCACCATGCATCCTTGCCTCATGCAAATACAACTCTATTCTGTAAAAACCACCACCATTATTTATGGTTGCCACCAGATATTCCAGGGGATAATACGCCTTTAGAAACAAAGCCTGAAAACTTTCTACAGCATACGATGCCGAATGGCCTTTGGCAAACGCATAATTGGCAAAACTTTCAATCTGTTTCCATACCCTTTCGATGATATGTTCCGGAAAGTTTTTCTTCCGGCAGTTTGAGAAGAATTTTCCTCTCACCTTATCAAACTCATTGCGTTGCTTAAATTTCCAGGACATTCCCCGGCGCAGAATATCTGCCTCTGCCAGGGTCAGATCTGCAAATAAATGTGCTACCTTCAGTACATCTTCCTGGTAAACCATCACACCATAAGTTTCCTTCAATAAATCATACAATTCCGGCATTTCATTACGTGCCTTATCACGCAATTCCGGATGGCGGTACCGCAGCACATACTCTCCCATCATACCACTTTTTGAAACTCCAGGCCGGATAATTGAACTGGCTGCCACAAGCCTCAGGTAATCATCTGCTTCAAGCTTTTGCAGCAGCATACGCATAGCAGGCGATTCCACATAAAAACAGCCAATAGTCATACCCTTCTTCAAGAGATCTTTTATTTTGACATCCTGCTTAAACCGGTTTATATCGTGAATATCCAGCTCTTCTCCCCTGTTATTGTAAACAATCTCCAGAGTGTCCTTTATTTTCCCCAATCCGCGCTGACCCAAAATATCAAATTTGGAAAAGCCAACATCCTCAGCTTCTATCATACTAAAAAAAACAGTAGGAAAACCTTTGGGCGGCAACATGGTCGACGTGTAATAACTTAAAGGTTTATCTGAAATAATGATACCACTGGAATGCACCGTTAAATGGCTGGGAAAACCTTCAATCAACTTACTGTACTTCAGCACTAACTGACCAATTTCATCAAAAGACTCGGTTCCTTTGGCTGCCTGTAACTTATCGATATCCGAAGCCGGTAGTCCAAACGACTTCCCCAACTCCCTGATAACAGATCTGTATTGAAATGTGCTGTAAGCGCCTACCAAAGCGGTCCGGTCCCAACCATGCCGGTCGAACAAATAACGGGTTACATCATTGCGGTCCCACGATGAAAAATCGATATCAAAATCCGGAGGTGATGTTCGGGAAGGATTAATAAAACGTTCAAAATACAGATCCAGTTCAACCGGATCCACATCGGTAATTCGAAGCAGGTAGGCGACCATACTATTGGCTCCGCTACCCCGACCGACATAGTAAAAACCACGGCTTCTGGCATAATTTACCAGATCCCAGTTGATCAAAAAATAAGAACAGAAATTCAGTTCCCTGATTATTTTTAACTCATGTTCCGTCCTGTCGAGAACAGCCTTTGACGGATGGTTTCCAAACCGGTATTTCAAGCCCTTTTTGCACTCCTCCACCATAAGTTGGTAATCTTCCTCCGGCGACTTTGTAAAGCAACTTTTATTTTTAGGCGTTTTGAACTCAAACTGTATGGAACAGGAATCTGTCAAACGCTTTGTATTTTCCAGCATATACGGATAATCCGCATAAATCTTTGTAAGTTTTTGAGGAGTCAGCATAATTTCGTCAGGAGATGCCTCCTCCGACTTTGGTAACTTACTTAATAAGGTATTGTTATCAATGGTACGTAACAAACGGTGCACATTAAAACCGCGTTTATTCCGGAATGTTACCGGAGCGAGAATGACCAGTTTATCTGAATGATGTTGCCATTGTGAAAAGACAAGTTTAGATACGTCCGAAGGCCGAACGCCAATAAACTCATTCCGGGCCAGTTCGCGAAACGGTGTTTTATTAAAAGGATAGACAATATAAACATCTGAAAATTCCGGAGCCCGTAACGAGAACTTCTTCCCGGAATGTAAATGTTGTGTGAGATGCTCATTCAGCGCCTGAAAACCTGCATTATTCTTTGCTATTCCTATATACTTCTGTTCGGCACCATTTCGGAATTCAATACCAATAAGCGGTTTTATATTTGCCTTTGTGCTCAGACGAATAAAATCAAATACAGCCGAAGTGCTGTTAACATCGGTAAGTACCAACGTTTGATGCCCTTTGGATTGTGCCTCTTCCAATAACTGTTCAATAGAAAGCGTTCCAAACTTATAACTGAAATATGTATGGTTGTTTAATAACATTCCTTTAAAGTTACAAGTGACTAAAGTTGAAAGTGAGCTAGAGTTATGTCAATTATAAAATGACGCCTAATTTTATTCCTGCGCTTACCCTTTAATTCCCTACCTCGCTCTGCTGAAGCTTTGCGAAGGCGAAGAAGGGACCCTCTCCGCGGAGTAGATTTCCCCTTTCCGCGAGTCGCCGAGGCTATAGCGGAGGAACAAGGGTACCGGGGTGTGTAAAGGCAAATGATATTTGACACAACACTAATGTTAGTTGTACTCAAGTTTTAGACTTTAGATCACTTGTAACTCTAGCTCACTCTAGCTCACTTTAGATCACTTGTAACTCTAGCTCACTTTAGTCACTTTCAACTCTAGCTCACTTTAGTCACTTTCAACTTTAGCTCACTTATTTACAATCTTCTGTGAGCCGGAATAACAGGTGGTTCACCATTAAACGGATTACTCATCATTCCCACACCACTCGTATCCATTGTCACACTTCTCAGTACACTGTCCTGTCCAAATCTGTTACGTATCCTGTCCATTGCCTGATAAAGCTTCACATACCGTTCATTATCCTCAAACAGGTTCATCTGATATCCGCCACCCAGTAAATGACTGTAGCGCACACCCACTAATCTGACCAATACTCGTCTGTCGTACAACTGATCGAACAACTCCATAACGGTTTGAATAAGTGTATGATCAAGCGATGTATAAGTGATGCGTTTCTGACGTGTTCTGGTGTCAAAATCGGAATAGCGTACCGTAACCGTTACGCACGATGTAACTTTATTGCCGTTCCTGAGATAAAAAGCCAGTTTTTCCGCCATGGCCGTTAGAATACTTTTTAACTGACGTACATCAATGGTATCCTTTCCAAGTGTGAGCGACGATGATATTGACTTTCGTTCGTGGTAAGGAACAACTGGTGTGTTGTCAATTCCCTGAGCTTTTTTCCAAAGTGCAATACCGTTCTTTCCCATCACCCGCTCAAGCAATTCAGAAGGCATTTCCTGGAGTGTTTTAATGTATTTTATTCCCAGACCAGTCAACATCTTATTGGTTTTATCACCAACCATAGGGATTTTTTTAACCGGTAACGGTGCCAGAAAAGCCTTTTCATTCCCATTAACAATCTGCATATGATTGTTCGGTTTAGCTTCTCCTGTTCCTACTTTTGAAACCGTTTTATTTGATGATAATGCAAAAGATATGGGAAGTTTTGTTTCCTTGATAATGCGTTCGCGTAAATCGATGGCCCACTTATAAGTGCCAAAAAAACGATCCATGCCTGTCATATCAATATAGAACTCATCTATGGAAGATTTTTCATACAAAGGCGAACGTTCTTTTATTATCTCGGTAATAGTGTCAGAAAATTTGCTGTATATAGAACTGTTTCCCCGTACCACAATAGCTTCAGGACATAACATTTGAGCCATCCGCATGGGCATAGCGGAATGAATGCCATAGGTACGCGCTTCGTAACTGCAGGCAGCCACAACTCCTCGGCCACTTGTTCCACCAACCAATACGGGTCTGTTGTTCAACTCCGGATTCAGAAGCCGCTCACACGACACAAAGAATGTGTCCAGATCGATATGTACGATTGATTTGTCCATTTTTAAGTTACAAGTGACTAGAGTTGGAAGTGACTAAAGTTGGAAGTGAGCTAGAGTTAGAAGTGAGCTAGAGTTAGAAGTTTAGAAGAGTGTAAACTTTAGCTCACTTTAGTCACTATAGCTCACTTTCTTATAGCTTTTTGCTTATCGAAGAAAAAATAGCAAGCAATTCCTTAGCTTCAACAGCCAGTTCATCCAAACCTTCTGTTCCATTTCCAAAATCTTTAATTACCTCTAACCAATATACTGTTTCACTTGCTTCACTTTCGGATATTTTAATTCTGCTTGAAAAATCAGCTCTACTTCTTGCCCTGTTTGCTTCACGGTAATTTGCTCCTATACTTGTTCCTGATTTTGAAAGTTGATTTTTTAAAACACGTCCTTCAACTGAACCCGGTAAGGCTGATGAAAATTTCAGTATACGAACTGCAAAAGATTTAGTTCTTTCTTCCAGAATTTTACTAAACTCTTTATTATCCATTTTCATCTAACTTTAGTCACTTTAGTTCACTTACAACTCTAGCTCACTTTAGTTACTTACAATTCTAGCTCACTTTAATCACCGAAACCACGACTCCCTGAACCCTGAAATTTCGGGTCAGAATAATGGGCTGATGAACCGGATTATCTGAGCAGGGACGCAATACAATGTGATCCTGATCCAACTGTAGTTGTTTTATGGTTGCATCATCATCAATGAGCGCCACAACGAGATCACCTGAGTTAGCTGAATGATCCTGCCGGATCAGGACCAGATCACCATCATCAATTCCTTTTTGATTCATGGAATCTCCTGAAGCCCTGAGAAAAAAATACCGCTTATCTTTTTCAATCAAATCAACGGATACAGAAATCTGAGCCTCCACATTTTCTTCTGCAAGCATAGGCAAACCGCACGCCACTGAACCCAACAATGGAACTTTAGCAGTAAGCGCTCTGTCACCCTGATCTTCAAACGTAAAATCTTCCAGTGCAAGACTGCCATCTCCTTTTCGGGTCAATGCTCCTTTTTCGGTAAGCTGTTGTAAAAGAACAGTTACTGAACGCGGCGATTTATAACCCAAATCACGCATTAAACTCCTTGTACTCGGCATCTTACCATACAGCATTAAATAACTCCTTATGGCTTCCAGTAATGCTGTTTCTTTATTTGACAACTCCAAAAACATACACAAATATACACTTTGTATATATCAGGATCAATAATTTTAACACTAATTTTTGGACAGGGATCAAAAAATATTTTGCAACCTTTACAGATCGAATTAATACAGAGTTGAATAACCCATCAGAATGCTTCCTGAATTTAACATACCACCCCCCTTTAGATACAATCCTTTAAAACATCACAGGTCATCCATTATTGGATTTATTAAATCGGCATCAAACATAACCATGAAAGAATGGGCTGAACTGGTTCAGTCGAATTACATTGATATTTACACAGGCCGGCTTACCCCAATAAACGTTTGCACCGAGATTAATGTCCTGCTAAACCACAAGGGAATTAAATCGAATGAACAATTTTTAAGTTGGGTTCATAAAGAAAAACCGTACAAAACACTGAGATTAAGCGATGATTCCGAATGGATTTTAAGAAAGGGAGAGCATGAAGAACGGTACATACACATTCATCCATCGCGTACCGGTGCTTCTACGTTAAGGTTTAAAGGAACCACGCTGATTACTGCCTATAAACTTCATCAGAAGTACAATGGCAATCAGTTTATTCCAACGCTTCAACAGGTAAATGAGGCTCGAAAGGAAATGAACCTCTCCCCTGTTAAACGTCTGGATCACGAAAAAGGGATCCTTAAATGCTGGCAAATTATTTTCAGATAAACCTATCTGATCCGGATGATCTTACCTGTCTTAATCTGAGTTCCGACAGCACCTGTCACCTTCAGTTCGTAGAAATAGACACCATCCGGCAAATCGGCTCCGGTTTGCGTTGTTCCATCCCAGTCAGCAAGATGCGTGCCTGCAGAATAATTTCCTGCCGTCAAGATCCGGACTACCTGGCCTGTTACACTTCGTATACTTAACTGGACCGATGCATGTGACTGCAATTCAAAGCTGATTGTCATCCGGTTATTAAACGGATTCGGATAACATGACGTCAGCAGTTCCTCTGGCATTTCAGGAGCCTGATTTGCAACAGACATCGGATCATCCCTGCCCGGAGAACCATTCACCAGTGAAGACACAGTCCAGTATACTGAGCTGTCCTGATTTATTAACGGATTCTTTTTTACAGGAACAAGTGAATAACCATATCCATCCGGTTCTACCGGCCATGGATAGTCGTCAAAATATCTGACATCACAGATGGTATCGTTTGTCGCAGTAGCAACTAAAATACGCTCGCCATTATTATCAAGCTGTCCGTCATATTCTCCAAAAGGCATAAAACCATACCGGTTAAAAAAGTCATCTTCATCTGATGCCAGTACAATAAATCCACCCGGTTCCAGATAGGTTCCTTCAGGGAAAACATAACTAATGCCTTTAATAATCTGCACACCACTCATATCTATGGCAAAATCACCGATATTTTTCAGTTCAAGGAATTCAAATTTATCTCCATCCACAGTATCCGATGCTTCAGGATGATAATTTATTTCTGTAATTCTTAAGTTATTCAAATCCTCCTGTACACTGAAAAATGCTTCAGATAATGCACTCCATTCATTGTTATAGTAGGTTCTTGCTTTTACATGTGCTGAACCGGATAACGTAATTGGTCCGCTATAGACATCAGCCATTTCACTACCTGAATCAGACTCCCTTATTCCCGCCTTTAATGTCGCTTTAATATAAAAATCTGAACTGGAAGTGTTACGGTTCAACCCCTGAACAGCCAGTACATTTTCCCCTTGCTTCAATAAATTAATGTTGGCAGATATCGAGAAAATTTCAAATGAAGCGGCTTCATGTGATCCTGTGGCAGCACTGGTAAATGTAAGAGATGAAGGTGCATTGGCTCCGGCCACTAACTGTCCGTTCAGGTAAGCCGCAAACCCATCATCATATTGTACTGCTAAGGTTAATGTTGACAAATCATTTAAATTAAGATCACTGATCGTAAAAGGATACCGCACTAAACAACTACTATTTGGAGTGGTAGTATTACCATCATACATCTTATCTGCCACATCAATTGCAATCATAGACTCGTAACCGGAATTTGCTTCGTAACCAACACCTTTGGCTGAGCCAGATGTGTTTTCCCACGAGGATGCATCAAAACCAGTAGTATTCCAGGTATTATCACTAAACCCTGACTCCGGAACCAGTACCTGCATTGTATTTGTTGTGCTCACCAGATCCTCTTCTGTAACATTGCCTACTTCACCTTTTATCGGATCACTTCCGTCTGTTGTATAATAAATCTCCCCATTGGCAACCTGCATGGTCAATACATCTCCTCTTGTTATAGTTGTTCCGGTTGTAACAGTATTGTTCAGATACAGTTGCGGCACATCAATGTTTGGGTAAAATCCTGCACTTTTAAATTGTTGTAAAAGCTTAGCGGTTCGTTGAGGGAAATAGGTATTCTGCATATAACTTTCAGCTGAAAGCCAGCTCGCTTTAGTATAGAGCAAATAAGGTGATGAACTCCAGGAATGTACATCACGTCTGTAGTCGCCCCAACGGGCAGATTCTCCATCAATGGCATCTTCAATCTGCACATAACGTTTCATCCATAATTCCACTGTTTTATCGGGAGTCAAAAGCCCGTCATTGAAAAGATATTTATAGGCACGATCTGCAAAACGACGCTTAAACAGTTCATTTTTCATCATATTCTGGAAAATATTACTCGGACAACCACTGTTGAATTCACTTGTCACATTATCATTCACACCTTCCAGTATATGTTCTGCGTCCCATACCAGGAATTTATATCCGGCACAACGATACACCCTGTTATACATAGCTGCCCAGTTATGGTGATCCCAATCAGAGTTGGCTCCATACATATTAATCAGCATATAGTCAATCAGGTTGTCCATATCCAGTAATGGTTTGTAATTGTAATTTACAGAACCATCCGGATTGTTGCCCTGAAGCTTTTGATAGGTTGCATCAGAAACAGTACCTGCATTAACTGTACTAATAAGTTCATTCCATGCATCACCTGATCCATCCATCACTTCAGAATAATCTTTAATCACATCAAACTCGTCATCACTACCTTTCATATACGAAGCAGCAAAATCTTTATCCATGCGCTCAGATACGGTGTAAATACCCCAGTATAATCCATTGATAAACAAATGCGTATACAAGGCATGACCAGACGGGTGCCCCATTGCACGCTGCATGTCTTTTCCCCAGGCATCTCTGTGATACGTCGATCTCTCACGCTGATCAGAATCTCCATGAACCCATGTATTATTAAAACCACCGCGAAGAATCAATGTGTTAAAACTGTCATCAGCATCCTCACCAAAAATCGGAAAGTTCAACCTTGACGGGCCATATTCACTTTTAAACTTTAACCTGAAAGAGTGCTTTGGATTTTTAGTGGCCAGACGGCTATGTCCACCGTTAATGGTAATGCCACAATCAACCTGAAGAGAAAGAGAATCCTTGTTGTCAAACAATTCAAAGGAAATGGGTCTCTCCCAGTCCCTGCCTAGAGGATTATCGGTAAAAATAAATCCAGTATAAATATATATACCACCTGTTACTTCATCGTAATCGTGAGAAAAGAAATTTTCCTTTTTAGTCACGATTGAGATGGCCGGAAGCTCCTTTAAGGCTACCTTTAATGAAGCTGCAAATTCCGGATCAGCCACAAGTTCAGGATCCACTTCATAATCAGCAGGTGCATTCCCCGATAAGGTTTGAAACGGCCCCCACTCGTCGGGATAACCTGCAGGATTATTGGGCTGATGAATAATATCATCCACAAACAGATACGTTTGGGTGTTAATTTTACTGGCTGTCTGACCCGTCACAAAAGCAGAAGCCCGTAACACAGTGGTTGTACTGATATGGATTGGATTAACATACAGTGTTCCGTTTGATTCGGTCGGCTCACTGCCGTCGGTAGTGTAATATATTTTTGCTGAACCAACATTACTGCTTATTGTAAGATCAAATGCAGAATCATAAAATCCATGATTACGGCTGAATTCCGGTGCCGGAATGATACTGCTGCCCGACCCCGGATTAACTGTTCCGGGAGACAACACGGTAAACGAAACATAAGCGCCATCAAAATAACCGTATGATACATCTGTTTCCTGTACCGGGAAGGAAGGATCAAAGGCAGTTACAGGAACTCCCGAAGGATTTACCAATGCCAGGTATTCTCCGTTTCCACTCAGTTTGAAATTAGTATGTAATTCACCGGCCGGGTCCGTACGATCCTTTCCTGAAGCAAAAACTACAAGATATTGATCCGGTTCAAGCGTAATATCCGGGAAAACCCATTTTTTAAGATCGGCGGCATCATCGGTTAAGGCCCATTCCTGTAAGTTGATAGCACCGGATGTTGGATTATAGATTTCTATCCAGTCGGAATAATCACCATCTTCATCGGTTATGGACGTTTGGTTTAGTGCCAGAAACTCGTTAATACGCAGTGTCTGTGCATGGATGCCAAAACTAATTGCCATGAGCATAAAACCCATAACAATACCTTTTAATAAGCGGTTAGCAGTAAAGATTAGATTCATAGTACCTTTTAAATTCCCAAAACAATAGGCTAAGATAATTTCTTTATTGTATTATTCACACTTTTTCTGAATATTTTTCCCATAAATGCCTTATTTTTAATGACTCTGATTAACTTTAGCCCTATGAATCATACACTAATTGTTTTTGTAATTGTCAGTATTCCGATGGTGGTTGCATCATGGCATCCGTTGCAGAATATAAAGAGCCATGGGTTTTACAGATTTTTCGGGTGGGAAGGTATTGCCTGGTTATTCGCCAGCAACTATCGCTATTGGTTTAACAATCCTTTAGGTCCGAACCAAATTCTATCATGGATTTTTTTATTCATTGCAGCATACCTTGTAATATGCGGATATCTGGTTATGCGAAGAGCCGGAAAACCATCGAAAGAAAGAGACGAAAAAGAACTCTTCCACTTTGAAAAAACAACAAACCTGATTGATCATGGTGTTTTTAAATACATCCGTCATCCACTGTACGCGTCACTGGTCTATCTCACATGGGGATTATTCTTTAAACATATAACTTTACCTCTTTTAATTGTTGCCATAATCTCCTCAATATTCATGCACATCACTACCTTGTATGAAGAAAAAGAATCCATAGCATATTTTGGAGAAAAATATAAAGCGTATATGTCAAAAACCAAACGGTTTATTCCCTTTATTTTTTAACTCTACATTTACAATATACAGGCCTCACAGGTAGAGATACCTGATTTGTGTTGCCATGCCATTATTTTCAACAAATATTTGAATACAGTGTTATTCTATATTTGAATTTGGTAAATTTAGCCTGATAAAACAGAAAACAAAATGAAACTAACAAACTCCATCATCTTTATTTTAGGATTTACAACTTTTGCAGGTCTCTCATCATGTCAAATCGGATCAGATGGTAATTCCGGCTCATTCCCTACAGCTAACGAAAATCTGAATGCTACGTTATGGATGCAAACTTCAGCAGAATATAACATGTTATGTCAACAAACCTACAAATTTGCATTTCTGAACTTAGAACTGGCACTACAGGATAAAACCTGGACGGCAGCACTGGAACAAACCAAGGATTTCTCTGACCTGCCACCGGCAATCATCGTGGATATTGATGAGACTATCTTAGATAATTCGCCTTTTCAGGCCAGACTCATAAAACACCACCAGGCCTATTCAGATGAATTATGGAAAGAATGGGTTCTTGAAGAAAAGGCTGAACCAATTCCCGGAGCCAAAGAATTCCTGGAAAAGGTGCAGTCCCATGGCGTAAAAATATTTTTTGTAACCAACCGCGTTCTGCAGGATCCGACAGTGGAAAACCTGAAAAAGGAAGTTTCCCCTGATATAACCGCAGACGATGTACTTTGTAAAAACGAACAACCCGACTGGGGCTCAGACAAGACCTCACGACGTGCACTTATTGCACAATCCTATAGAATACTTCTGCTGATTGGCGACGATTATAATGACTTTACCTATCTGGGCAAACCCGATCCGAATGAAAGAAAACAAATGGCTTTAAAGCAAATTGCTCATTGGGGAAAAGAATGGTTCGTTCTGCCTAATCCTACGTATGGCAGCTTTGACAAAGCACTGTGGAATTACGATTACAGTAAAACCGACCAGGAAAAAATCAAATCAAAATATCAGTATCTGAACACAAAAGAATAAAACGATCACAACCAGCTTACTGATTACTGAATATATTAATCGTTATTGAAACAAAAAAAATAAAAGGATATAAAGATGAGTTCTATCCACCTGTATCCACAGCAGTACAAAATTCCGGAGAACCAATTTTCTGTATCAGATATATAAGTTTTCAGACAGAACTACAAGGTAATGCGCATAGTTTTATGCGGTCATTCTACAAAATTTGAATGAATATGCATTTTTTATTTAGTATCGCAGTAAACATTAAGAGAATGAAGTGGTTTTACCAAAGTACTGATATTTAATACAGGACCTATGCAACCGATATTAATTTACGGGATCATAATTATTGCCGGATATGTTGCCGGGATAGGTGCACAGAAAGCAGGTCTCCCAAGGGTGACAGGTTATTTACTGGTGGGTTTAATATTAAATCCTCAGATTACGTCAGTTATTCCCGAAGGATTCATCGACAACACCGAATTTGTCACAAATATCAGTCTGGCATTCATTACACTATCTGTAGGTGGAACCTTAAAGATGAGTGAGCTACGCAAAATGGGGAAAACCATCCTGCTGATCACAGTCATGGAAGCTGAAGTGGCATTTATAATGGTGTCCTTAGGCTTTTACTTTTTGTTTCCATATCTGGGAATTGACTCAAGCCTCGCGATATACTCACTGCCCATCGGATTAATTCTGGGATCGCTGGCCTGCCCCACCGATCCTTCAGCTACCTTAGCAGTCACTCATGAATACAAAGCGAAAGGAGAAGTCTCCTCCACTATTCTTGGTGTTGCAGCCTTTGATGATATTGCGGGGATTCTGAACTACAGTATATTTATTGTGCTGGCAGCTACCATGATGACAGGTCAATCGTTTTCTTTCCATAAAGCATTTATGGAACCTGCTTACATCATAGGAGGTTCAATTGTTTTAGGCATTATCATGGGAACAGTTTTTAATCTTACCACCAGGTTTTCTAAAAAACTTAATGACGGGGTATTGATTTTAATGACCTTTGGATTTTTGATGCTGGCGTTCGGACTGGCAGAACTCATTAAAGTTGATGAATTACTGGCTACCATGACGATGGGAATTGCCATCGCAAATTTCAACCCAAAACAGGACCGGATTTTTAAAATTCTTGAGGGATATACAGAAGAACTGATCTTCGTACTGTTTTTTGTCATTTCTTCAATGCATCTTAATTTTTCTGTCGTTTCAAATTCTTACTGGCTCATTATAATTTTTATCATATTAAGGGCGATGGGGAAATTCATGGGAACTTTCAGTGGTGCCATTATGGTAAAAGCAGACCGAAAGGTTCGCCATTTTACTGCCGGTGGACTGCTCCCACAGGGTGGCATTGTTATTGGATTAGCACTAATGATTAAACAAAACGACAGTTTTTCCCAAATTGCAGACATGGTAATAAGTATTGTCATCGGAGCAACCATAGTGCACGAGATCATTGGTCCGGTAATGGCAAAATTTTTCCTTGTAAAAGCAGGAGAAATTAAAAAGGAAACTGAAAGTAATACGTAGAAAAAGTGCCGCAACAGATAGGTTACAGCACTTAACTATTTTAGATCAATACCATTTATTCAACGATCGTCATCTCATTAATTAATCGTTCTGCTCCGGCATATTTGTCAATGATGAAAAGCACGTATCGTATATCCACATTAATGGTCCGCTGGAGTTCCGGTTCAAAGGCAATATCACCGCTCATGGCTTCCCAGTTACCGTCGAATGCCAATCCAAACAATTCTCCGTTGGCATTGATCACCGGACTACCGGAATTACCTCCTGTTATATCATTATTTGTTAAAAAGTTAACGTGCATTGTTCCGTCTTTATCCGCATACCTGCCGTAATCATGGGTCAGGTACAGTTCCTTAAGCTTTTGCGGCACCACAAATTCCCAGTTCTTCGGATCTTCCTTTTCCATGACACCTTGAAGTGTGGTATAATATAGATAATGAACCGCATCGCGTGCCATGTAATCCTCAACCTGACCGTAGGTCATTCGCATTGTGAAGTTTGCATCAGGATAAAATTCTTTATTCGGCTCCATTTCATGTAGGCCTGCTTCAAAAAGTCTTCGCCCTTTTGAGATATTAAAATCCTCCTGTTTCATGAGTTGTGTTAACAGACTATATTCACTAAAAACAGAAACACCTCCGATAAATGCCAGATCATTTTTCAGGATTTTGATGCTCGGTTTATCGAGAAAAGCCATAAAACGATCTTTATCTACAAAAATCGATTTACGGAATAACTTATCGGCATATTTGGCATAATTGCCTTTATACCTTGATTTAATCAGCTGGTAAACGGATGGATAATAAACATTTGAAATTTCCTGTGCATATACCTTAAGCATAGCTTCCAGAACCTTCCTGTCAGTTGACGGATTATAGTCCTTGAAAAATTTTTCTCCGTCCGCACGCATACGATCGATCATAATTCTCTGAAGCTCCTCGTTACCGCTTATCATAATATCTGCGAATCGCCTTGCCCTGTAAGCGAAGGAATAAACCTCCGTACCGGAAATCAAAGACTCACGCAGATAATTACGGGCTTTGTTCTGAGGTGCTCTTTGCGTATAGCCTTCCTCCAACAACGGCAATGCTTCGCCATATTTTTCTTTTCGTGCATCTGTTTGGTTGACCCAATTTGTAAACCGATTTTCCAGTTCTCTTTTTGTATCCAGTACGTGTAAATCGTTCAGTCCCTTGTTCATTCCAATGCTATTCTTATAATAATTGGAACTGTGCGCATATTTCGTCGCGTACTGAATCCGGACCTTTTCACTTGCCTGCATATCCTTAAGCCAGATATTCTGTTTGATTTCACGCACCTGGATACGGGCCATATTAACAATGTCCATCCTCTCCTCAATACCCCATGAAGTTAGATATCGGTCCGTGCTTCCCGGAAATCCCAGAATCATAGCAAAATCACCTGTCTGATTTCCTTTTATAGACAAGGGAAGGTGATATTTGGGCTTCATCGGGACATTCTGCTCCGAATAGGAGGCGGGGTTCCCAAGTGTATCAGTGTAAACGCGAAACATACTGAAATCACCTGTATGACGTGGCCACATCCAATTATCTGTGTCAGCTCCAAATTTACCGATTGAAGATGGAGGTGCGCCTACAAAGCGAACATCCGGATATTCCTGGTAAACGTACAGGTAATATTCATTCCCTGAGTAAAAGGGCTTGACCACAGGAACATATCCCAAAGTATCAGGAACTTCACCTGCAATGGCAACCAAAACGGAATCAATTTTTAATTGCCTTTTTTCTTCTTTCATATCATCGGTTACACAACCCAGTACACGATCGGTAACATCTTCAATATTTTTCAGAAACTTTACGGATAATCCCGCTGTAGGAATTTCATCGGCCATTTCTTCAGCCCAATAGCCATCTTCCAGATAGTTATGTTCCACAGAACTATGACTCTGTATAGCAGAGTAACCACAATGATGGTTGGTCAGAATCAACCCCTTATCTGAAATTATCTCGCCTGTACATCCCCTTCCAAAAATTACAACTGCATCTTTAATACTGGAATGATTGATACTGTAGATCTTATCCGCATCGAGCTTAAGCCCCATTTCCTGCATGGTTTTGATATTAAGATCTTTGATGTAGGGCAGCATCCACATGCCTTCATCAGCCTTTACATAATTACCACAGGCTAGTAAGAATGCTACAAGCGTTAATAAAAAGTTTTTCATGTTTGTTTGTATGTATTTCTTCAAAGTCCGCAAAAATAATAATTATCAGCAGATTGAAAATGAAAAAATCCTAAACATTTAAAAATTTATGTTTGTATATACGATCAAAAAAGGGAGAGATTATTTACCATAAATAAAAAATAAATTTAATTTTATGCGCTTCAAACTTTATCATACAGTTGCGGGTTATAGAAACTGACTGTATGAATATGTTTAACCTTAATCTTTACAATTTTTTTTACTATGGCAGGAAATATAACACTTACCATGATTAAACCCAGAGCAGTAGAAAAGAACCATATTGGTCCAATTTTAGGTATCATCAACGAGCATGGGTTCAAAATTAAAGCAATGAAGTTAACGCGGTTATCCAAGGCCCGTGCAGAACAGTTTTATGCGGTTCATAAAGGTAAACCGTTCTACGAAACACTGACAGAATTTATGTCGTCCGGCCCTATTGTAGCCGCGCTTCTGGAACATGATGATGCTGTTACCGAATTCCGCAGTTTAATTGGGGCCACAAATCCTGACAATGCCGAAGAAGGTACCATTCGGAAACTTTTTGCGGAATCAATGCAGCATAATGCAGTTCATGGATCCGACAGCGATGAAAATGCCCTGATTGAGGCAGCATTTTTCTTTTCAGAAACAGAACGCTACTAATTTTTTGAAAAAATTAAGAACATTTGATACTTCTTATTGTTATTTAAATCAAATTGAAATAATGAAGTATAATGGAGAAATTGTGTCCGATTACATTTAAAAGCGTGGATAATAATGTTGCACGATTAAATTCGTCATTCATTATCGTTCTTTTTGTTTTCTTTTTTGCAACAGGCAGTCCTGTTGTCATTGGGTTTATTTTTCTTGACTTTCTGGTCAGAGGCTTTTGGGAACCTGCATTTAGTCCTGTATCAAGAACCAGCAAGTTTATTTTAAGCAATTTTCAGATTAAACCCAAGATGATTAATGCAGGCCCGAAAATTTTTGCAGCACAGGTAGGAACATTTATTTCAGGAGCCGTATTGTTCTGCTCGGTTACGGGATTCAGTACAATAGGTTGTTACTTTGCAGGGGTTCTTGTATTCTTTGCACTTTTGGAATCGGCATTTTCTTATTGTGTAGCCTGTAAACTTTATCCTTATTTAAGGAAAAGATAATTCTCAATCGTACATAAAAAATGCCCGGTGTTTGCCGGGCATTTTTTTATTCTGTAATACCAATTATTTAACCAGTTGTGGAAGATAACAAGCTATCAGTCCCAGATACTGTTTCTCTGATTTTGGTGTGGTTGAGATAACTTTTTGTCTGAACATCTGTTCCCTGTCTACTCGTTTTGCCGTAACGTCTTTATCCAGTTTCCTGAATTCCTTATCCATTTTCGTTAAACCAAATACATTGTTCTTTTTTGCTTTGTACTGCAATTCCAATTCATTACCATATACTACATAATTATGGCATTTATCTCCTTCACAGACTCTTACAACAAAAGTTTCATCTGTGTTTTCATATTTGATCACAAAAATTTTAAAATCGTCGTTCGACTTATCCAGATCCTTATACACTTCATAGTCACCCATTGAAGTGAATGTTTGTCCCTTCATCATTTTCTTTTCAGTAGCCTGGGCTGCAAAAGCCAGACAAATAACTCCTACTAATACTATAAGTTTTGTTTTCATGGCACTTGATTTAATATTCTGAACCAAATGTATAAAGCATTCTTACACCGTTCACTGAATTTTCAGTCTACCGCTGGTTTGCGGATACAAACGATAAACACTAATGTGCCAACAACTTCTGTTTCTGATCTAAGGTTGTTGACAACTCGTATTTATACGTTCCTGCAATGGGTCGGCCAACTCAGAATTAAACTTATAACACATACATTTGTTATTACATGTGATCATCAAAATTTTTACGTCATGAAAAAAAACATGGGTGCCATTGACAAGGTAATAAGAGTAATTATTGCCATCACAGTTGGAGTACTTTATTTCACAAATGTTGTTACGGGGACTCTGGGTATTGTACTGCTTGTAATTGGAATTATTTTTCTTTTGACCAGTCTGGTAGGCACATGTCCTCTCTATTTACCATTTGGAATTAGTACACAGAAAAAGAAATCTTAACCGTAATGTCTAAAGTTTTTGATCCGAAAAAACTACTGAAACTGGAATCGGAGGACCGCTATAAAGCGGTTCCTCCTAAAGAAACTCTCATTAAAACGGGACTAAAACCTGAATATTCTGTTGCCGACATCGGATGTGGAACAGGTTTTTTCAGTATACCTGCTGCTAAATATGTTAGTCCGAATAAGGTTGTTGCAGCCGATATTTCAGCCGAAATGCTTAATTTTGTCAACAGCCGTAAAATTGATGAAGAAATAAAGAATATTGACGTGGTAAAGATGGAACCAATGATTATTCCTTTACCTGACAATACATTTGATTTTACGTTTTGTTCTTTTGTGCTTCATGAGGTACCGCATCCTGAAAAATATCTTAGTGAACTTTTACGCATCACAAAACCAGGTGGCCGTGTTGTTATTCTTGAATGGCAGGTTATTGAAACACCTTCAGGCCCTCCTGTGAATATACGGATTGAACCGGAAAAACTGAATGAATATATTAAATCAGAAACTGTGACATCAAAAGAAATGATGGTGATCGGAGACTGGTTTTATGCCACTATTGCTCATAAGCGCTGATTCAGGTAACATTAACAGAACCGTTATAATTCAGGGCCTTCATAACCGAATTCTTATAATTCCTTCCTATTGGTAATTCCTTCTCTTTAATTTCAATAATACTTGCACTGAACGCCGTAATATGCGGAACAGATACAATATAAGATTTATGAATTCTTAGGAAATCATCTGCCGGCAGTTTATTCTCAAGTTCGGTAAGGCTCGCTTTTGTAATAATCCGTTTATCCGGCATGTATATTCTTACATATTCACTGTACCCCTCTATATACAGAATATCTTTCAACGGTATTTTCTTTACCATTTTATTTTCTTTCACGTAAATATATGAATCATCCGGTCCCTTTATTCCCTCATTCACCTGAACTGTATCACTTTTGGTCTGGTAAAACTTATTCACCGATTTCAAAAACCGTTCAAACGTAATGGGCTTCAGCAGATAGTCCACAACGTCCAGTTCAAACCCTTCAAGAGCGTGTTCCCTGTATGCAGTTGTAAATATTACTTTTGGTGGATTCTTAAGTATTTTCAGAAATTCGATTCCGCTTATTTGGGGCATATGTATATCAAGAAACATCAGGTCAATCTTGTTATTATGCAAAGCTGTCATAGCTTCCATTGCATTACTGCACACGCCAACCAGTTCAAAATCTTCCAGTTTGGACACATGATCTTTCATCAGCGCCTGGGCCAATGGTTCATCATCAACTATAATACATTTGTTCTTCATGATAAAAAAGATTGATGAATGAATACACTAAAAGATGAAATAATTCCCCTGTGGTTTCCACGTATAATATCTGAGTTCAGAAGGCTCATTCTACTCAATTTTTTCAGGTATCAGTTGTAAAGTTACAAATTTATTGATTACAACAATTCAACGTGTGTTTATCAACGAACAACATAATTCACCGGGTCAACGACACACATTATGGTTTAAAATACGCTCACAGACCAAAATCATGAAGGCAACATCATAACACACTGACTTAAAAACATTTACACACTTAATACATCTTACATATTACGGTTGATTGAAAATTAAGCTTATATTCAATGATCCGTTTTAGTTTTAAAGCTTAAATATCTCAAACAGACGGAATAATTCGGTAATTTTGAAACATGGATAATTATAGCCTAAGTACTGTAATATGAAAAGACTACTGCCTATATTAGTTGTCTTATTTGTTATATCAGGTTGTTCCGGTAACAAAAAAGCAGAATACCTGCTAAAACATTTTATTGCTACGCACGAAAAAGGACTGGAACAGTTGCATAAAGAAAATGCTGAGGTGCTTTGGGAGAATTATACCGACAATAAGGACCCTGATATGTATTATTATAAGGCTGATAGCATACACAGAATTTTTAATCAAAAAACAGAAGCTGAATTAAATATCAGGGCAATTTATAATAATATTTCAGAATATGATTTTCTGAACCGGTTACGACGTTCCGGTCTTGTGGATGATCCCATATTAAAACGCGAACTGGAGAAATTATATGATCAGTATGCATGGGCAAGGCTTGATTTTTACACCCTTATGGATAAGCAGGCACAGTTGGCTAATAAATTTTATGATCTGGAAAAGAGCAAACCTGGCGATGATGATATCCAGTACCTGGGAACAGACTCTATGTTGATGTATGACAAGAGAAGAAACGAACTGATTGCAGACTACAAAGACATCGTCAGGGAAAAAAACAGTGCGGCCAAAAAAGCCGGATTTAAAAATTTCTGGACTTACTGGCTGGATAAAAATGAACTAACCAATACTGAACAGGAAAAAATAATATCAGGTATCGACAGCCTGACACGGGACGATTATTTTAGGTTCAAGCATATCATTGACAGTTTTATAGTAAAAGACAAAGGTATTACCCCGGAAGAAATCACATATTCAGATTTTTACCTGTATGTGTACAAACTGGCATATCCTTCCAAGCTTAAAATTGGCATGAGCGAGGATTCCATAGAAAACACTCTTATAGATTACTTTAATGACAAAGGGTTTATGGCAGACAACATTTACTCAAACAGCGATATATGGTGGCGTGATGATAAGGTCAGAGGTAGTTTTGTGATCAATATGGATAACAGGGAAGATGTACGCATATATGGTTCATTCAAACCTGTATTCTGGGACATGGTTAACATTTTGCATGAAACCGGACATGCCTTTTATTTCAAAAATGTTGAGCAGAACATCCCGTTTATGCTGCGTGAACCTAATCTTGCAATGAATGAAGCCTCTGGATTTGTTTTTCAATCCTTGTTTATCGCAGACCCACAGCTAACAGATCGTTTAGGGTTGAATCCTTTAAAATCCGAATATTTCAGTGATCTGAAAATTCCATACATGCTGTTTATGACGAGGGATTTGCTGGTGAGAGCTGAACTGGAAAAGGAAATCATTCAGGACCCTGATCAGGATATTAATAAATTATTCTGGGCCCTGAAAAAGAAATATTTCTACTATGATCAGCCGGATATTGATAAGGTTCCGTTGTGGATTCAGGATACGCACATCATCCATAATTCAGGAATTTACCAGGCTTATATATATGCGGCTGCTATTGGCGGAATGTTGCTCGAAGAAGTAAAGCACAATAAAAAATATGGTCAATGGATGACCGAGAACATCTTTAGATATGGCGATTCCAAATGTTGGAGAGATATCATAAAGGATGCTACAGGGCAACCATTTACTCCGGAATATATCAGTAACTTATATAAGTAAGCTGTAACATAATTGGGGAATTATGGCATCAAGTAATTACAAAGGACTTTTCAATGTAATATACCACAGTGTATTCTGGCTGGTATACTGCCTTTTTATGGCATCCTTAATAGGTCTTAACGGACAACAACCGTTCTGGTTTGTGTTTACACATTATCTTTCAGGCATTCCTGCATTTGCTTTGTTTGCCTATATGATGTTAAAATATTTTGTCCCGGCACTGCTCACAAAAAAAAGGAATTATCTGGCTGTTGCTCTAACTGTGACAGGCACAACAATTGTTTCGGGAATACTTTTTCTATCACTGAATCATTTCGTGTTTTATGGTATATTCTGGCCTCATGCACTCGCCCCGGAAAAATGGTTTTCATTCAATCTGTTCATACAGTCTCTTTTACCGGTTTGGATTCCTTCAATGTTCCTTGTTACCCGAAAGTTTACGTCCGAATGGTTAAAAGAATCAAAGGCCAAGACAGAACTGGAAAAAGAGAACCTGCAAACAGAACTGAAGATGCTTAAAAACCAGCTTAACCCACACTTCCTGTTCAATACGCTTAACAACCTTTATACGCTGGCTTTAATGAAATCTGATAAAACTCCGGAAATGATTTCGAGGTTGTCCGATATGTTCCAGTTCATACTGTATGAATGCAATACGCCGGTGATTACACTGAAAAAAGAAATGAACCTCATCAACAACTATGTCAAACTACAGCAACTCCGGTACGGTGACAGGCTGGATTATTCTATTCAAATCGATGTGGGCGTTGATAATTTCAGGATTGCACCTATGATCCTTTTTACATTTGTTGAAAACTGTTTTAAGCATGGAAGTGGTTCCGATCCCGGCATACCATGGATAAAACTATCGTTTGAACGCAAAGGTGACAAGTTGTTGTTTATTGCAGAAAACAGTAAACCGGGAAATTCCCAATCCCATCACGGAGAAAAAAAAGGTATCGGCCTTTCCAACATGCAAAAACGACTTGAACTTCTTTATTCGGGTCACTATAAGCTTGACATAAATGAGAATAACAAAGTCTACAAAGCGGAGTTACTGATGGAAGAATTATAATATTATTCCATCAGAATGTCCTGGAGATCAACAATTACAAAACTGCCATCCTTTATTTCGTATAAAACCTTCTTTGCGATAATCTGGTTTGCTGAAACAGATAACAGGGCAGCTGCTTTACCTGCCGGATTCAGAATTATGGTTTCCTTATTATTGGCAAATATATTGTACCCATACTCATTGCTGGTGAAGGGAAGATAATTCTCAGCCAAAACCAGATTTTTAACAAACTTAAAATTATGATCAATAACAACCAGGTTATTATCACGAGTATTGATAAGATAATATGTATCAGGATCAATAATTTTGCGGCCCTTTACATCTTCAGTTTTCAAATAAACTTTATCATTTAAAAAATGATTAAATGGATCAAGGACATTAATAAGAAATGATTTTTCTTCGATAACCGAACCATCAACTAAAGAAAATGCTTCCATTTTGTCCTGATACAGCACAGTCAGCCTATCCTCCTGAACTTTTGAATCCAAAATCATCTGATCATCTGTATTAAACTCTTTAATAAATAGTTGCTCCCCATTCTTCGGATTAAATGCTGTAAGATATGGTTTGCCGTAGGATATTTTTTCATCTCCGTCTCTTGAATCCACGCTCGGATCATAAACATTGGGATCCAGCGGACCAACCGATGTTTCATTATACGATGCATATCCTTTATTAAAAAGAAACAGTCTATTGTAGCGTATAAATAATTCTGAACTACTTGATTTCCCTGATGGTATATCAAATGTCCACTGAATATTACCATTCAAATCTATTTTAATCAAATTATCCTTTGAGGCAAAATAGATGTTACCGTCTTCATTTAAAAGGTTTGAGCCAACGTTTGATATGACTTCATTCTTAAGGAATACACCAGAATACTTTGTAAACGCATATACATCGGATATATGATAGACGTCATTATTCACTATTTTTGTTTCATTCTCGCCCGTTATCATATCGTAATCCCAACCTTTACCAGTTTTAAGATTTATGGTGTGCAAACCTGCAGCGACAATAAGAATAACCGAATCGTTAACATGAATAATCTGATTGCTCCAGTTATACTGCTCACTTATTTCTCTTTTCCAGATTACTTCTCCGGTTTTCAGATTTACACCTTTAAGCATATTTGTTACACCAACAGCCGAGCGATATGTATAGCCTATTCCAACATTCATTAGTGGATCAATATATTTCAGGTTTACTTTGGCATCCCACAATTCATCACCATCGCTTATCCTCAGGCAATTTAAAATATTATCCGTTTCCAGAAATATATTATCATTGTACTGCAACACTTTACTGTTTACATAATTTATGGATTTACTCCACTTTATATTGTCATCCTTAATACTGAACAGGATAAGGTCGCCACGGTTCTTAAGCCATTCTCCACTTTGGTTAAGACGTTGCTGAACAACTGTAATAGAATTGGTCAGCGTATCCAGATACGATTTCTGTATTACTCCCGGAAATTTGTATTCTTTTGCCACAACGGCCTTCCCGGTAATTAAATTTTTACCTGCGTTAGTTTCACTCACTTTTAGTTTTACCGAAGAAAAAGCCAAAGAAGAGATCAAACTGAAAATAATCAGAAATATAGTTGATGAATTTTTCATTGTTGATAAGTATTCTACGTTGATCCATACATAAAAAGAGACCCTAAGTTATAAAAAAAGAATCAATTTCAAACCGAAAAGATCTCAGATATTGTACTTTTCATCATATTCATAAAATATTAACCCAAAGTATTTATTCATATTGTTTTCCATTTTTATTGCGATGCTTTTTTTACTTTCTTTGTCTGATATTACTACCAATTACATGATCATGAAAAAACTAATATTTCTCGCTATTTGTCTAGTTACGATAAACTTTTCTTTGCTGCATGCCCAGGATACAAACTGGGGTGTTGAATTTTCGGATGCCATAATGTACCGTCATCCCAACACGATTAATGACATGACACACAAGGGCTGGGAATATTCTAACAGCATTGTGTTATATGGAATGATAAAAATATACAACTACACCCATAACCCGGAGTATTTGGAATATGTGAAAAAATATGTGGATGATTTTGTAAGTGCATCAGGCAATATCAGTTTTGATTCCAGTGCCAATAATCTGGATCATCTGCACCCAGGGCTACTTTTAAATTTTCTTTACAGGGAGACAGGATTGGAGAAATATAAAAAAGCAGCAGATATTATTCGCAGTGAATTTGACAAACAACCGCGAAATCCTTCCGGTGGATTTTGGCACAAACAGCGTTATCCTAATCAGATGTGGGCAGACGGAATATATATGGCTGAACCTTTTTTAATGGAATACGGATCGATGTTTGATGATTTGACTTATGCATCGAACGAAGCAACACTACAAACAACATTGTTGGCTGAACACGCATATGATTCAGATCTCCACCTGATATATCATGGTTGGGATGAAACCAAAGCTGCATCCTGGGCCGATGCTAACGGTCGTTCTCCCGAAGTGTGGTCAAGGGGAATGGGATGGTACTGCATGGCTTTGGTTGACATGTTGGATATTCTCCCGACTGATCATGAAAAATATCAGGATTTCATTTCTCTTGTACAGGGTTTGGCTCAGGGGATTAAAGAAAACCAGGATAATACCACTGGACTGTGGTACCAGGTAGTTGATAAAGGAAATCTCTCATCAAACTGGATTGAGACATCAGGCAGCGCCATGTTTATTTACATGCTCAAAAAAGCGCGTGATAAAGGTTACATTGATGCAACGTACGACGATGTAATTGCTAAAGGATGGGAAGGTATGCAGGCAAAGATTACCATGGATAACAAAAATATGCCGGTCATAAACGGTTTTGTTGGCGGTATGGGTATAAAAGATAATTATGCAACGTATGTGGCGCAGTCAACTGTGAGTGCACCACCGTCCAGTCATCCTCATGGTTATTGCGCCATTCTTTCGTTGTCTTCGGTAATGGAATGGCCCAAAGAAAGAATTTACGATCTGAACATTGACATTGTCAGTAGAGGAAATGTAATCAATCCATATGAAAACACAGCCTACATGCCGGGAGAATACATCAAACTGACTGCCCGACCCGAAACAGGTTATGAATTCGATGGCTGGACCGGAGATGTAACAGATACGGATTCCGTAATCTATGTAAAAATGGATGCCAGTAAAAATATAACTGCAAATTTTAGTTCAATAACTCCGATTAAAAATGTAACTTCTGAAGCGTTAAACGTTTTCCCTAATCCGGTTCATAACAAACTACATATTACTACAGATGAACAGGTAATGGAATACCAGATACTAACAGTGGGAGGAAAAGTAGTTCAGGCAGGAACATGTACAACAGCATCCGGAAACACTATTTCAGTATCCAGCCTACCTGTTGGAATGTATGTATTAAAATCAGAGCATTCGCAGGCCAGTTTTATAAAAGAGTAAACGGATAAAACCAAAGAATGGGCATCCGTGTTAAACAACAATCTCGTGTTTCATAAAATTTCACTAAAATTCAACATTTTATTGAACAAAGAACACCTTTATGGTTTTATATACATTGAAATTTAAAACCAAAAAAAATGAGTAAAGTCACATTAAAAGGAACCCCGGTCAACACTATAGGTGCATTACCTGAAGTTGGACAGTCGTTAAAAGATTTTGAATTAACCAAAGGAGACTTATCAAAAGCTAAGCTGGCAGATTATAAAGGCCAGAAACTAGTTTTAAATATTTTCCCGAGTCTGGATACCAGTACATGTGCTGCATCGGTACGCCGCTTTAATAAAGAAGCAGCAGATTTAAATAACGTAAAGGTATTATGCATTTCAAAAGACCTGCCATTTGCACAAGGTCGTTTCTGTGGTGCAGAAGGTATTGAAAACGTAGAAACGCTTTCAGATTACGTAACCGGTAAATTTGGAAAAGATTACGGCGTTGAAATCGTTGATTCGCCGCTTGTTGCTTTGCTATCAAGGGCTGTTGTCGTAGCAGACGAAAATGGCAAAGTATTATATACCGAACAGGTTCCTGAAATTACAGAAGAACCAAATTATGAAGCAGCATTGAGTGCTTTAAAATAGAATACTGATCATTGTAAAAATCCACTCCTAAAAAGGGTGGATTTTTTTATGGTTCAAAGTCACTGGGCAGAATAGCCCCATACCGTTTTTTGGCAATATCACCATTAAAAATCAGTTCACCCCCTCCCGGGAGAGTACCGTCTTTTCTAATAACACATGTATCTTTACCTACATATAGAAGTGAATACGATGCAGGCTTTAATCCGGTTAAAATTCTCCAGGATGCATCATCATTATATTTGGATAGATTAGTTGGTTTAAAGTTATTGGTATAGTAATGAATAAGAATTTTGCGTCCTTTCATACCTGTTATAGAGGCTTCATCATTTTTATAGCTAATACAATCACAGGTATCAAGGGAAAACTGAGTTATTGTTTCAACAGAATCGTTTTTAGAATACGTAAAAACATCATACCCGTTTTCAGCCAGTTTATTGTCATACAACGAACGCACGAAATGCATTATGGAATGGTAATACACTTTATACCTGTTTCGTCTGAACCGCATTTCCTTTAATCTGGAAACATGGTCGTAAGATTTAAAGTAAATATATCCAAGGTTATTTATGATAGTCATTCCATACTGCGGATCATATGCTTCAACAAACCTGACCATATCATACTGCAGTAAATATCCCAGTCGTGGTAAATCAATCTGCAGAGGAGCCATTGCCTTAACTTCAAAATACTTAATTTTATTAATCAATTCTTTTCGGGGTGCATCATCCCCAAAATATTCACTTCTGAATACCAACACACTGTCATTAAGGATTTCTGCATTTTCGCCCCAGAAATTATTCCCAAGAAAAACTTTTTTAAAATAAGTCAAATTCTTTGACCTCAAATTCTCACTTTGGACATTGATTTGTGATATTTCAATATTTTTAGGTTCCAGGTTAATTATCAGGTTACTGGAATGCCCCGGCGCTATATTTACAACGACCAGATTATAACTCAGGTGATTAACTACAAGCTGACAGTTATCAAATTCATAATTCAGACTAAAATATCCCTCTGTATTGCTTATTGTACCAATAGTGGTTCCGTTGATGTATACCGCAGCATATTCCACAGGCTTACCGGTATCGGTATCCTTGATATTACCGGTAATCTCAACAGAATAACTCTTTGTAAATAAGGCAAAAAAGAATATTAAAACGAGCGTTGATTTCATAATACAATATCCGGTTATATTTTAAAGAGGTTATCTAAACTGAAATCTACAACATACCGGATAAAAGCAAGTTTTATGCCAGTAATTATTTAATAATTGTATTCCTCAAGTAATTGGTTAAACACTTCAGTATCATCATCGATGATAATAACAATATCTTCCTCAATACCCAACCTGAATGAATCCCGGGTTTGAAGATAAACTCTATCTCCATCCACATCCACATAAAATTTAACCGGGAATTTATTCGGCAGTCTGATATCATAATAATTGTAGTAATTATCTAAATGTAACGCTTCAGACCTTTGACCAGGCAACAATTCAGAGGCAACCCTTACCGTACCCCACTGAGCATTTCTAATGACAGCGTCAGAAAGACTATTTTGAATTTTAATAGAAGACGGTTCATCCTGACAGGAGGATACGAGTAGAACAGCAAATACTATAAAAATAAACTTTTTCATAATCTCAGGGATTTACAATAATTTCAATATCACCAACATAAGAACTGGTTGCATTCTCCACCACGGTAAAATCAGAAAACACCTGCACTTTCCGATCAAGAAATTCCTTGTTATGGTTAGAATATTTAATCTTATTAATTTCACACACATATGCTCCCGGAGTAAGTACAATCCGGTCTTTAAGATATTGTACAAACTGGCCCGCAGTTTCCAGCTCATCCGGCGAATAATCATAAGGTGCTACGACCAGATAGTCGATTTTTTTATCTGAATAAGATAAATCGTTAATCACCTGGGACGTTAGCCCAGTGGTGTCATGAAGCTCAGAAGAAAAGCATCCCCAGTACCTGGCATCAACGAACAACTTAACACTATCAATCCGTTCAAGATTCAGATATCCGTTTTCTTCATCCTTCAGACTAATTACGAAGGTAATCTGGCGGAACTTATTGGGACTATCAGGATCATCCACGACCACATCATCAAAAGAAATATAATCTGAAGTCCCTTGTGTTGAGCAGGAATTTACTATTGGTAATATTATAATCAATGCAAACAGGTAAAACTGATGTTTCATGATACAAGTTTTTCAGGTTAATTTTAACTTCAACAGATTGCTTAACAGGTTAAACATTCATTCAAATAAAAATAAGCAATTTAATATAAATAACAAATTTTATTCCTCCACCTTTTATGCAATAGAAAACAGAACATCAAGATGTAACGTAAATGATAGAAATTAATCCTACAACAGCGGTAAAGTCACGGTAAAAACAGAACCATCTTCTTTCACAGAAATTGATTTCCCCGCCAGCATTTTATATTGGGCATCCAAGGTTTTCAATCCGGTTTGCGTGGAGTACGTTGTATCTTTTTTATTCAGGTTATTCTGAACACTTATAGAATTATCGTCAGAAGTAATTTCTACAGTAAGCGGATGATTACGGTTCACGGCATTGTGCTTAATGGCATTTTCAACCAGCAACTGCAACGCCATTGGCGGTAATTCTTTCTGAAGATCAGAATCCTTAATGTGTATTGAAACCTGCAATCCCTCCCCAATACGTTCCTTGTGAAGTGCAATGTAAGAATGAAGGAATTTTACTTCTTCCTGCAAAAGCACCGTTTTCTGATCGTGACATTTGAGCATATACCGGTATACATTGGTAAAATTCTCTGTAAAGACCTCAGCATCATCAGGACTGTAATGTATCAGCGACTTTAGTACACTCAGGTTATTGAAAAGAAAGTGCGGATTCAAACGGTCCCGTAACTGATTGTAGTCACTCATGAGTTTAGCCTGTGTCAACTCATCAATTTCTTTTCGGCTGTTGAGGTAATCTCTTGTCAAATTTGACAATATGATAATCAAAATATGAATTAGAATTATTAACAGACCGATAATCAAAACAATCTGAGTTACGTGGAGTGTTAAAAGATTTACTTCTCCCAACAGCTTTTCGGCAAGTTGGATCCATGCAAAAATTAAAAGAAGTGTAACAGCAAAAACGCTTAGAATCTGTATATACAAGCTTTTCCCAAAACGTTCCCATTTTCTGAATAAACGGATAATAAAAAGATTAACTTCCGTTACACTGTTGAATGCCAGGACTGCTATAGTGTAAATTGTCAGTTTCAGTTCAGCAGGCAGAAGTTCCCATTTGGTCATTACCCCGGTAATATAAATAATAATGATAGCCGAAACAGAAATGACAAGAGAACGTATCAGAACATATTTGGGCTTATATGTTCCAATATTTACAAAAAAATCAAAATTACCTGAACCAAACATATTGCTTTTTATTTTCCCATCCAGATTTTAAATTCGCCCGCTTTTAGTCTGCTGACAGTAATCCCGAAGCCAGCCGGAGGTTTTGTCTCAACTATCAGCTTTCCGCCAAGGTCGTTATTCAGTTTGTATACAGCATCAATATTCACAATAATTTTCCGGTTCGCCCTGAAAAAACATTCCGGATCCAGTTCCGATTCCAGTTGTTCCAGGTTATAATCCAAAATGTACTCTTTTTTTTCAAAATCAACGGCAAACGTCAGTTTATTATCACTGTAAATATAAGCGGTATCCTTTGTTTCCAGTTTTTGATATCCATGAACACCGGAGATTAAAAACCGTGTTCTGTTTTCTCTTTTACCGGATACAATGGAATTAAATAAATGCGATATATATTCCCTGTCCTTTTGCAACATGTATGAACCTGATCCCTCTAATGCCTCCAGCTTTTCAAATTTTAAAAATGCCAGTTCCAGATCCTCAACATTAATAGGCTTCAGAAGATAATCAATACTGTTGACCTTAAACGCACGAATCGCGTACTCATCATAAGCCGTCGTAAATATAATCCGGCTGTCCATTTCTACGTCAATCTGCTTAAAAATTGAAAAGCATATGCCATCAGAAAGCTGTATATCCATGAGTATGAGATCCGGTGTTGAATGTTGCTGCAACCACAACACGCTGTCCTCCACACTTTCGAGCACAGCTTCAATATTCCACAACGGACGAAGCTTTTCAGTCATTCCTCTAAGCATACGACTGTTGTGTGCTTCATCCTCAATAATAATCAGTCTTATGTTATCCCTGACTTTAGTGTGCATTATAAAATAAAGGCTTCTAAATGATAAAGATATAATAAAAATAATTTATTCACTCCGGCTGAACCTTTCTTTCCCATCCTACACGTTTATCAAACAACCGGCATCAGGTTTAAAAATCGTAACAATCTGATCCTGAACCCAAAGGAATTAGCATTCATTTTTTTAACTGATTGGTAACCTTGTAATAGTTGCTTTCCTTAATTTTAAAATCGGTCAAAGCATCAATTTTGTCGCTGTATGCCTTCTGCCATTCAGCTTTCGCTTCAAGCACATTAACAACTGTCTCCATGCCAAGGCTGTAATTATCGTCGCAAACTTTCATGTTTTCATTGGCCTGATCCAAAGCTTTACGGGTCATTTCAATGCGTGTCCATGCATCCTGATAATTCAGGCGTGCCTGTTCAATCTCGAGCATTAAAAGCTCCTGCGCCTGTTGCAGTTCCAGTTGTTTTATGGTATAATCTGCTTTTGCTGATGCCACCTTCCCTTTGCGCTCACCAAAGGTAGTGATCGGTATTTTCACATTGGCAATAGCGCTGAAACCATGAGAATCATAGTTACTCATGTTTTCCAGTCCCACATTAAAATAGTTATATCCGGCAGACACACCGACTGTTGGCAGGTAATCACCCTGCACCATTTTCACCTGTTGCTGAGCAAGTTCTACCTGGCCCTGCAAAAGTTTATATTCCTCCCTGTCAGCAAATGATCCATGAGCCAGATGATCCGGATCAAACGACACATTGCTAATGCAGTCATCAATCTGAATGGGTGAGAACAGGTCTAACCCAATTACCCTGCAAAGTGCCATCCGGGATAATTTCAGACCGGAGGCTGCTTTTTGAACCTTAAGGGTGGCATCGTTGTATTTTACCTGTACCTTCAGCAATTCATTCCGGTTCACCATACCCGTTTCGTAACTGTCATTCACTGTTTTTACAACCGCCTTCAACAAATCCTGGTATTCTTTGGCCAGTTTATATTTCTCCTGAACAGATAAATAGGTAAAATACATTTTATCCGTTTCAAAAATTACCTCATCCTCCTTTAGCTGTTTGTTATCAGAAGCCAGATTTTCAGCTATTCCGGCCATTCTGTTTCCTGCCAGAATCTTTCCACCAGCATAAATAGGTTGCTGTGCTGAAATGCCTGCAACAGCACCACCATACAACGTGATATCCAGTGGCAGAAAAGCATACGTATTGAATACAGGGTTTCCGTCCGGTCCGGTAATGGGTTGACCTGTAGCAGGATTAATGGCAATATTGGGCTTTAACTCCCCGGTTGTCATATCAAATGTTTTGGTAGGAAGTGTCAGTTCGGTCTGCAGTTCATGTCTGGAATACATACCGGTAGCCGACGCAGAAATATTCGGAAACCAGGCTGAACGTGCAGTAGTCTTCCCAGCCTTGGCCTTATTCATATTCTGTTCAGCAATTTTAATGGCTTTACTGTTTTCCAAAGCCATTGCATGGCACTGATCCAGATTCAGCTTTAATGTATCCTGAGCTGCCAGGGAAACTGAGAACAGCACTGCCCAGCTATATATAATTATCTTCTTCATCTTCTTTCTCATTTTAATAAATTCAGGACTGTTTAACGGCTTCATGAATACTTACTCTGAAGAACACCGAATACAGGATCGGCACAAAAATCAGCGTTACCATGGTACCTACTATCAGACCGGCAATGATGGCCACGGCCATAGAGGCATACATCGGATCGGTTAATAAGGGGATCATTCCGAGGATAGTAGTCAGAGATGCCATAATCACAGGCCTTACCCTTGATATCGTCGCATCTACAACTGCATGGTAAGCAGAGGTGGAAGATTTCAATCTAACCCGTATTTCATCCAGCAGGACGATGGCATTTTTGATGATCATACCTGACAAACCAATTATACCCACTATTGCTATAAAGGATAAGGGCTGACCAGCCAGTAAAAGTCCGGGAACTATACCGATTACCGACATAGGAAGACACAGGATAATAATAAGTGGCCTCCGATAATCATTAAAAAGCAACAATAAAATCAGAATGATAATGCCTGCAGCCAGTGGCACAAAGCTCAGAATTTCCTTCATTGCATCTGATTTTAACTCCGACTCACCAACCCAGTTGAATTCGTAACCTTCAGGTAAGTCAATGCTTCGGATCTGATCATCTATTTCGGCCTGAACCTCAGCCGGACTATGGCCGTCTATCGGATCACACTGTGCCTGTATGGCCCGTCTTCCATTCAGACGTCTCACCACCGGTTCTTCATAATCCATCATAACACCATCGATTACTGAACTTAAAGGCACGGCTGTTAAGGTCTCCTTCAGAATATCGTTCATATTGGTTGAACCGGTAACCAGGCCCGTTATCGTATTCATATTAAGACTTGCTCCCACATTAGGAATGGTACTCCATACCGGAATATTATTCAGGTCTTCAATCCGGTTTCCGTTTTTATCCCGTAATCTGAAAATAACCTGCAACGGATTTTCTCCTTCGTATACCTTTGCTACAGGCAAACCGTCAGTGGCGGCAAGAAGGGCGTTGGATATATCGCTTCGGGTCACTGAAACACGGTTAGCCGCAGTTGGATTATAAACCGCCCTAAGTGTTTTTGCCATTGGGCTCCAGTCATCGTTTAGGGTATATTTGTCTACATGTGGATTCTGCAACATAATAGTCTTGGCCTGATCACTTAATCGTTTCAAAACGGCCGGATCGGGACCCGTAAACTGAGCCTCTATTGTATGTGTTGACTTAATTGAAAGATTATATTTTCTGATTCGCGACTGTGCTTCGGGAAAGTGCGTATGCAGGTATTTACTGAATACCGGACGCATTTTCAGCATGGTTTCATAATCTTTAAAATTTACAATCAGTTCCCCGTAGTTATCAGCATTCTCAAACATCATGGCCCGTACAAGTGCATAATGCATTGGCGACATACCCTGACTGGTCACCACCATTTTTACCTCATCGTAGGTATTAAAGTGATCGGTAATTTCTTTCAGTTTTTCATTAACTTCATCAGGTGTGCTCCCCTTGGGAAGTGCAAACTCTATGTAAAACTGGTTGTAATTGAAATCAGGGAAAAATGCTTTGTCCACTTTTGAGAAATTCCATACTGCAATGCCAAGTAGCAGGAAAGTTACCAAAATTGTACCGGAACGATGATGCATCGCAAATTCCAGAAATCGCTTCATTCCCCTGTACAAAGGTTTATTAAAGGGATCCGAAACCACAGTTTCCTTTTTGGGTTTCTTCTTTCTCTTTTTAAAGAAAATAGCCGTAAATACCGGGACCTGGGTCAGTGCCAACACCCAACTTATCGACAATGAAATAGCCAGAACAAGAAACAGGTCGCGTACATAAGTTCCTGCGGTATCCGGCGAGAGATAAACCGGCAGAAAGGCTGTAACGGCAATGAGTGTCGCCCCCAGCAGAGGTATGGCCGTTTGTTTTGTTGGTCTGGTATAGGCGCTCTTCCCTTTCCTGCCCTGTTTCAGCCCCACCAGAATTCCATCCATAACCACGATGGCGTTATCTACCAGCATTCCCATCGCCACAATAAATGCCCCAAGTGAGATGCGCTGTAACGTACCATGAGCAATCAGTAAAAACGGAAAGGTAGCCAGAATTGTCAGGATCAGACCGGTGCCAATAATGATACCACCCCGCAATCCCATGGTGAACATCAAAACCAGGATGACAATAATCACAGAAAAGACCAGGTTCCACATAAAACCATTAATGGCGGTATTCACTTTCTCGGGTTGAAAGAAGACTTTTTGAAACGTTATTCCCTCAGGAATTTGTTTCTTCAGTTCCGCCATCTTTTCTTCCACTCGTTTACCCACAACCAGAATATTGTCTCCACTCTCCATGGAAAGACCAATCCCTATAGCTTTCTGATTGTTGACAAACATGGTGTTACGCATGGGTTCGCTGTAACCTTTTTCAATGGTCACTATATCACCCAACCGGATCGATTCCCCTGATACCGTCTTTATAAGTATATTTTCGAGATCCTCCTTTGTTGTTGCATTATCATCCACCTTAACCCTTAGCTGCTGGGTTCCGCTTATCATGTTACCGGCATAAAGCTCTTTGGTATAATCATTAAGTGCTGTAAAGATCTGAAGTGGCAAAATGCCCATCTCGCTCATTTTATCGGCAGTCAGCGTAATGTTCATTACAGGCTTCTGTTCACCGTAAATATCAATTCTACGTACACCTTTAACGTCGGTCATATTCTTCTCGATAAAGGTGGCATAATTGGTCATATCCTGGTATGAAAAGCCATCATCTGCTATCATGGCATAGAACATCCCGAACACATCTCCTTTATCGTCGTATACCATAGGCGTTTGTACACCCTCCGGAAGTTTAGGCATTGCCATATCCAGTTTATGCCTTAAGATATCCCAGCGCTGTGGAATCTCTTTTTGCGGAACCGTCATTTTAAGTTCCACCTGGATGATGGATACATTGGCTTCTGAGCGGGAATGAATTTTATTGAGATCAGCCATCGCCGACAGTTCCTTCTCAAGAACGTCAGTCACTTTAAGTTCCACATCATGGGCTGAGGCCCCCGGATAGACTGTCACCACGTTGGCCACCATTACAGTGATTTCCGGATCTTCGAGTTTCCCCAGTCGCATATAGGAAAATATCCCTCCCAATATTATCGCGACAAGAACAAACCAGAAGATTTTTTTCTTCTTAAATACTAATTCTGAAATATGCATGATGTGGATAATTAAAGCAGGTTACCAATATTAGTCTTGCTCTCAGGAGCCACAATCCGTACCTTTTCATTTTCCTTCAAAAGGTTCAGGCCGCCTTTCACAACTTCATCTCCGGGGTTTAATCCGGACTTGATATTTATGTTACCATTGTTCAGGACACCGGATGTAATAATCTGCCGTGCATGCACCAGGGAATCATTTACAAGCCATACATAACTTTTACTGTTACGTTCAAAAACCGCACTGGCCGGAATACTGGTCACTGTTGTATCCTGTGCCTTATAGGTTACATGAACCGACACGTTCATTCCAGGCGCCAGTTGGGTATCGCCTTCTGGATTATAATACAGGTAAAGTTTATACAACCCGTTATTATTGGCCTTTTTATTAAAGCCCGAAGCAACAAGGGGGAAAATACGGTTGGGAATATCTTCCTGCGTACAATTTATGTCCGTTATTCTGTCCCGCTTAATATAAAGCTCTGCCGGCACATTAATATCCACTTTGAACGAACTGATGTTGATCAGCGAAGCTATCGGTGTTCCGTGGTTCACCAGCTCACCCTCATCAAACATTACATCTGAAATATAGCCAGAGAAAGGAGCATAAAGTTTCGTGTCCTTCAACTGATCATACGCATTTTTCAGTTTGACCTCGGCCATCTCCTTTCCGGCCTTCATTTTTTCATAGTCGTTTTCAGACACACTGCCCCGTTTTCTCAGTTCTGCAATACGGTCGTATTCAGACCGCAGCTGTTTGACCTGCGTTTCAATGGCATTTTTCTGAATCTCATAATCTCTTGTATCCATCTCGGCAACAAGCTGATCTTTCTCAACGAAATCCCCTTCCTTCACATAGATCTTTTTTATGGGTCCTGCCACACGAAATGCCAGGTTAACCTGGTCAAGTTCTTCTATTACACCGGGAAATTGTTCCTGCCTGTCTGCAGAAATCTCAACAGCCCTAGCTGTTTTTACCAATTTTAAATACCCGTCTCTTGTTTCGCTTTTATGTCCGCATGATGCGAAAGACAAAAAAAATACCGCCATAAAGAGACTTACAGCGGCATTTGAGAGTGTACTTCTACGTACCATTAATTCTGGCTTAATATGTTACTATTCCTTGGAAAACTCATGACAAATTTAAGGTGACCCGAGGGACTGAATGTAACAATCAGGCGTGCTTATTACCCAAATGCAGGAATCAGGGAGTGAAGTGAAAGCAGGAGTGAATGAAATATATAATTTCAGGTTAAAAACGCTGAGACCAATTGAGGAATATTAAATTGTTCCCCAATTAATAAAAGGGTTAACCTGATTTTGATAATGATGCACAATGCGTCTTTTCAGCACAAAAAGTATTCAATATATCTTATTGAAACGTTTGACATCATCTTGAAAGATATCTAAAACTACCTAACCTGAGAATTAAGAGTATACCCTTTATTGAAAATAACTCCTGCTAACCAAGAATATCTCTGATTTCTTTTCTCTATGTAGTGACTAAAAACTCGAATCAAGCTCAAACACAAACCACGATCCACCTTCATTAATCTCACGGAAATCGATTTTCTTTACTGATTTCTTTATAGGCGGGAAAAAAAGCTTATAAAAAATTTGACCATCTTTTGCTTCATCGGACAAAATACGTTCATCAATATTAGTGCCTTCTGCGGATGTAACAAACAAATTTTCTCCTCCTTCGCTATCACGAATACAGGATTTAGAAGGAATATAAATCCAACTCTCTTTTGGGATTTGTACCTGAAAATGTAATATGGTGGCAGTGTCACACAATTCAATTTTAGTAATATTAAAATTGCCCGATTTGGCTGTATACCCAGGATTATCAATATATTGACAATTTCCATCTTTACCTTTTTTCCCAGACTTTACTGATTTATCTACTCCAATATCGCTGGCAACATTAATTTCAAAGAAATGCCAGAAGTTCCCGTCTTTTCCTGAACGGTAGTCTATATTTTGCACTTCCTTATCAATTTTGGGAAAGTAAAGTTTTACAGATTTAAAATTTATACCTAAATCGTAATATGATTTATTGATTTCAATTCTCCCAAGACTATCCACAATTGATATTCCAGATGGTTGTACCTTTTTATAAAGTATATATACTCCTTCCGCTTTTTGCACATACAAACGTTCTCCACCCAAACTATTTATAATATAGGTTTTGGGTGAAACATGTAAAGCCCAGCTGGAATGATGTAATGCGCTTATCGTAACTATCGTGTATTCGTTTGTGATTTCAACACCTGACAATTCAACGTATTCTGCATTTTTAGCTTTATATTTCGGATGAGAAAACTTCTGAGCCCATATATTTCCTGCGCCCGTGACTAATATCATAAAAGTGATTATCAGTATTCCTGTGATTTTGGTTCTTTCTGTATTCATAGTTCTTTTAATTATTGCGTTGTTAATTATATTTTACTTTAAAGGTCCAAGGTAAAGCCTGTACTCCTTTGGTTTTTTTCCCGTATTCAATTTTTATACTTTCCACATCATCTTGAATGCCGGCTAAATCCAACCGGTCAACTCCCAGACGAATCATACTTTCATTTTCTACTTCTTCAGGATTCACATAATCTTCATAAGTATTCACTTTTTCTGTCACCGGTTCCTTTTCAATATACACTATTCTGGTTTTATAAACGGTATCAAATTTCGGTGGTTGATTTTGTAAATTCATCAATTGTTTTTTTACTTCCGACATATCTTCTTCCAGTAAGGTATTGTTATTAATTCGTTGCTGTAATTCAGTCCGGAGCCTGGCAATCTGCTGATTACGATTTTTAATACCGCTGTAGCCAAAGGAAGCTATTAAAATTATTACTGCCGAAGCAGCCGCAAGTGTCCATGCCGGGATGCTTCGTGCTTCATTTGGCAAATTTGCTTGCACATTTTTCCAAACCTTATCCTTCCCATTTTCAATATCCTTACTGATGGAATCATTAAATTGGTTTTCCATAAAGGACTTAAACCGTTTTTCTATTTCTGATAATTTCATCTTTTGCTAAATGTTTTAGTTTTTTCACAATAAAACTGCGCGCCTTAAACAACTGACTTTTTGAGGTTGAGATACTGATATTCAATTTTTCAGCAATTTCTTTATGAGTATACTCTTCCACCACATACATCAAAAAAACAACACGATATCCATCCGGCAAGGTATTAACTACGCCTAGAAAAAAATCCATATCAATGCTTCCTTCTACATCTGCGGTGATTTCCAAATCGGTTTCATACATTTCCTCACATATTCTAATCTTTTTTTTCTTTTCAAGCATCCGGAGTGCTTCATTAATCACGATAGTTTTGATCCATTTATTCAAGCTTCCTTCTTCGCAAAATTCAAATGTATCTGAATACCTAATAACCCTAATAAAGGCTTCGCTTAAAAGATCTTCTGCATCTTCCCGAAGTTTAACGTAACGCACAGCCACTGCGTACATGGACGTGTAATACTGTTCAAACAGGATTTGCTGACCTCTTTTTGTATGCAATATTTTAACTAAACGTTGCTCTTTCAAAGCAAGTAATTTGATTTTATTAATGGGAACCTCAAATTATAATAAATGGTTGCCTGCGAAAATATATTTTGTGAATTAACAAGGTAAGGGATTTACTGAAATTTGCATAAAGAAGGAAAGGCTTGTTTGCCAACGTATTTATTGGAACTACCCATCCGGGACATGCGGAAAAAATGATTTCCCTTTCGCTTTGACCTCCTCCATTAACCTTAGTATAGAATCATCGACCTCAGTTCCGTAATCAATAAAATATCTGTTTTGTCTCAGAGATAATATCACAACATATTTTTCCCCTTGCTGAAGCCGGAAATAAGTATCATCGTAACAATGATTCATAGTCATTTCAATACGCCCCACTGTGTCAGTCCCAATCGTATCCCCGTTAATGTCAAAATGATATAATACCTCTTTGGTTTCTTCACCTTCATAATTGTTTATTGAAAACTCCTGAGAAAAAATAGTATCAAACGAAATGAGTTGATCTTTATCTGGTTTAAGAATGGAATCCACAACAATTTGGTAGCGCTCTTTAACCAGGTCATATCTCACATGCATTCCATCATTCGCAAGGGAATCAAAATGACTTAGATAAATGGTATCAATATGATGTACAGAACAAATTAAGACAAGATCTGCATCGAAGTACCATCCGGCGATATCAAAGCTTGTAAAAACTCTTACAGAAAATGCCGACAGAACAGTTAAAAATGCCAATACCAGAACAATAAGGATTCTTTTCATAAAAGCCGTCTTTAAGCATCAATTTCTTTCACAGTCTGATCCAAACATGAACAGGGTCAGTTCTTTAAAGCATTAAAGGTAAGCAATTTGCTTAAATATAGAAAACTATACATTATTCTGATGGAAGATCGTTTAACCTCCAGTTGTTGTACTTGACTGTTTTGTGTAGGATGTTGATCAATGATGCATTGTGAATATTCAGCTTTCTACACATGGCCGACAAGGGTACTATCTCATTAATGAGCTTTTCTGTACGGCCAGAGATTTACATGACGTTATAAACACAGGGCTTCACCCTGTGTTTTGTGCTTATTGACCTTTGGTCAATTTTGTAAACCATGAATCAACGGGGTTTCTATTTTGCCTTAAGGGCAAATACAGCACAAATGTAATTAATCCTTTTTAGCCTCAATTTCTTTCCATTTATCCTTTATATTCTCTTCTCCGTCGAAATATTTTGCCTGTGAGTCTTTTTGAAAAATTTCAAATGAAGGTGCCAGCAAAATCTTATTGGAATCAGGATAATCCACCACATCATGCCCCAGATACGTTCTGATGTCCAAATAAACACAGGGTTCTGTGGTATGGTTAAATAACTGGTGAGCACCAGTATCTCCTTTTTCAAAGAACATCAAATCACCGGAATTTACAATTTCCAGGCCTTCGGTTGTTCTGAGCGTCGCTGAACCGGATACAATCATAAACAGTTCTTCGGCATACCGGTGGGAATGATACGGTGCCGAATACTCTCCGGGATTTAGCTGCCGCAGGTCAAAATTCAGGTTTTCAGGATTTACACCTTTTTTTGCTATTGACATATCCGTGAATAACCTGTAATTATCAATTCTTCGGGGATGCGGCTGAAAATCTCTTTGATCAGATTTAAATAGTATTGCCATAATGCAGGAAGTTTAGTTTAATAAAAAACACCTGATCTGAAGGGATGTTTAGTAAGTTAAGGCAATTTAAAAGGTTTATATTTTAATTCGCGAATTAAAAATTCGTTTAGAATGTTAATACGATGAATCCATTAGTTTCGCCCTTTCTGCATGTGGCCGACAAGAGTAATATCTCATTAAAGAGCTTTTCTACACGGCCATGGATTTACATGACGTTTTAATCTCAAGGCTTCACCCTGTGTTATATGCTTATTGACCTTTGGCCAATTTTGCGAATCTTGAATCAACAGACTACAATTTTGCCCTTCAGACAATCTAAATAATTTCAAATTATTTTAGGGGTGTTTCATTATAGATAGAATATACCCGGACGCGATGATTGTCCTCGAAAATGTTTTTCTCAAAACTGAACTTTAGTTTATCCAGAACCCGAATTGAGGCACTGTTTTCCGGAAGAACTAAAGCGAGTATTTTTTTTAGACCTAATTTATCAAATCCAAGTTTCAGACTTGCCCGGGCAGCTTCAGTCGCTATTCCCCTTCCCCAGTATTTTTTCATTAAGCGATATCCAAGGTCAACCTCATGTAATTCCTGCAAGTATTTGAGTCCGGTAAATCCAATAAATTCATTCTCTCCTTTTAATTCAACTGCCAGTCTCCCAAACCCATATTTTTCATAGTCACCCAAAACATCTTCTTTAATTCTTCTTTCAATTTCCTTTCTTGAAACTACCCCACCGTCACCTGTGTATTTACTTACGTCAGCATCTAAATTCATGGCATAGGCAGGTTCTATATCATCCAGGTTAATAGGACGTATTAAAAGCCTATCAGTTTCAATTATTAAATTCGAATACGAGATTCCCACAATTACCAGCTGTATAAATAATGTTTCCCAACCTTTCTTTATAGCCTCTGCTATTTACCATTCTTCATATTTCTGAAGAACTGCTAAACAGAATACGGGCTTTATAACCTTATTGCTAAAGATACAGCATTTATTCATAATGGCAACCAGGAATAAGATTTATCATCTGTTAGTACTATCAGATGGCCAAACACAAGAATAACAGATTAAAATCAATGTCAATAAACCCGGTTTCTGAGCTTGCTGAAGGACGATTCTTTTTTGTGGATCGCTGATCATATCGATTTAGGATATTCGGCTTCCCACAATTGGCCGACTAGGGCAATATCTCATTAATCATCCTTTCTGCACGGCAAGAGATTTACATGACGTTATAATCACAGGGCTTCACCCTGTGTTTTGTGCTTATTGACCTTTGGTCAATTTTGTAAACCATGAATTTGTGAGTTAAATTTTGCCTGAAGGGCAAAATAACAACTAAATTAAGTCCCGTATTTTCTCTAGTTTATCAACAATCAATTTTCTTCTTTCATCAGCAGTAAAGGGATTCAAATGGCATTCGATGATCTCATTTCGTGATGGATTAGAAAGAATTTCTTCACTCATCCCTTTCAAAAATATCTTAACGTCCTGATCTGCTCCTGCTGCATCATCCACCAACTCCTGGTTGTTATCAACTACATATACGATGTCTTCAAAATCATGACTCATTCTTGGATCACCACCCCTGCTTTTAAAAGCTTCCCATTTTGTTGCTAAAAATAAACTCACAGGTAAAATTTTTATTTCTACATCACCAATACCAAAAGAATAAGCCTTTTCAAAACCGGGTTTAAGCCAACTATTTGTCGGACCCAATGGTGTTTCTTCATAAGGTATAAAGTCAATTAATATATCCTGATAACTGTACCGGTATAATACTTTTTCAGTTGGAGCAGGATATATTTTTTTCATAGCTAATTTTTCTCTTAACTGATTCATTTGGGCATATGTACTGACCTGGACAGAAATATCAATATCTTTGGTAGGTCTTGGTTGTTCTGCGCCTTTATCAGTTACATACAAACTTACAACTGCACCACCCACATATACCACATCTTTATTAAGTTCTCCCAATGCTATCGCAACCTGTTCAATAACCTTTAAATTAATCGTTTGGTTTTTAAGCATTTTCTATTCTTTCTTTAATCATACTTATGGCTAATTCCTGTTCGCGAACTTTTCCCAAACGTATTGCATCTGCTAAAGCTATTAATTCATAATACTTATTATCCTTCAAACAAGCCATCGGTGTTTTAGGATGTAGAGGTTCTATTGCCTGTCCTCGTGTATTTCCATTTGCATATGGCCAAACATAGTTTTCTTCACTCAGGATAAGGTCAATAAGCGGAGGTGCTGAATGAGCCGTTCCCATACCTCTAACCATTGCTCCCGGTTGCTGTGGAAACACATATCGTAATCCTGATTTTAAAAAGTCAAGTAAAGCCAGTTTATTCAGTGTCTTTTTATCAGCACTCATCAAACCTGCAATTACAGAACGATAGATGCTTTCACTAATTTCACTGGCACTAATCTCCAACTCATATGCCAGATCTTTCATATACCAGTTTTGTTTCCCTTTACTGGCTATTTTAAGCAAAACTGCCACATCATGTGGACGCATACCGCTATGCTGTTTCATATTAGATTCATTTTAATCAAAACAAATATACAAAATATTTTCAATTCGCGATTCGCGATTCGCGAATTGAAAATTTACATAAAAAACTGATTTTGGTTAAAGATATTCAGCCTTCTGCAATTGGCCGAAATGAGCAATATCTCCTTGAAGAACCATTCTGTGCGGCCATTCTTTATATACATCAAAAACCCCGGGTGTTACCCGGGGCTATTATAATTATTGCCTTTCAGGCAATTTATGGTTTGTTACTAATCCAATATCCTGAAGTCATCGGATCAGTTTAAATTTTTAACCTTTATTTCTTAAGTATGGTTTGTCTGAAGATTCCTTTTCCTGTATAGACTTTTATTAGGTAAGTTCCCTGGTTTAATTGGCTGACATCAAGAGTTTTTACGTTTCCGCTAATGTCATTGATTAACTGCCCGCTCAGGCTGTAAATCTCCACATTTTGTACTTCTGCATCGCTTGCAATATTCAGCGCTGTACTTACCGGATTTGGATACAACTGCACGTTAACTGCATTTGGATGTTGAATGGCACTGGCAAATTCAAGACTCATCAGGTAAAGATTAGCCACATCTACCTTGGTGATTTCGTATGTGCCGGCAGTAAGTGTCGCCGTCATCACACCATTGCTGATGGCATAAGCTGTTCCGTTAATATTGATCTCACCTGAAAAACCTTCGTTAAATACCAACACTAATGTTGCATCTTCTGCAATGGTAAACGAAACACTGGTGCTGGATTCAATTTTCAAACATTGGGTCAGCGTTAAACCGCCATAAGTTACCGTACCTTTGGTAGCAGAGAGTGTGCCAGTAATATCAAAGAACTCACTTGACAAGCCTGATAATGTGAAGTTATGCACCACATCGCCGGTGATCTCACCAGTACCACCACCTGTTCCACCAGTCGCTATGCTGTCTCCCTGAACAGCAACCAATGTGGTTTCATAGCCTGTTAAAGCCGCTTTTAACGCAGTATTTACCGCATACGACTGATCATCCACCGCATTATTGAACGTCCATTTAAAATCACCTCCATTTACACGACCGGCCCACTGCATCACTGTATTTCTGGCATCAGCCGGAGTCTCTGCAGTATAGGCATACATCACAGATGAATTGGTATCGAAATTATTATAGGTATTGCTGCCATAAGACGATTTTACGGTTGCAGGAACAGTTTCGTCGCGAGTAGTTGCCACATACGCGTCAAAATCAACGGTCGAATTAGGATATCCGGCATCACCATAAGGCACAAACCGCCGTTGTCCTTCCATGTAGTTATTAAACGCCTTGATTGTTCCACCATCTTCTTTCGAGAATGTTGGCATATCTGAATAATCGTTGCTCTGCGTGCTTTCGTCGTACACATCCGACCCCTGCATGGATGTCAGCATCGGGTACTTGCAATGGCGGAAATAGTTGCCTTCCACAAACACAGACGATCCCAGGGTTGAACCAACACCGTATTTTGCGATCCCATCGTAATAGTTGTTATACACATGAGCCGAATAGTAACGCACACGCGGGTGACGGGAATCGGAATGGTCGTACCAGTTATGGTGATAGGTGATAAACAATCCCTGGGTGGTTCCTTCACTCAGACCCAACAGGTTGCTTTTACCGGTATCCCAGAAGTGGTTGTACGAAAATGTCACATAGGTGGATTTTTTACAATCCAGTGCACCGTCTCCTTTGGCCTGATCCGAATCACTTCCGGCATCACCGTAAAAGAAGTCACAGTGATGTACCCACACATAATCATTGTTCTGCTGCAGACCGATGTCGTCGCCTTCATCGCTGTTACAGTTCATCAGGCCAATGTTCCGGATCTCAATATTCGAAGCATTTTTGACGCGGATTCCCCAGCCGTCTGCCACAGCATCATCGCCTACACCTTCCAGGGTGATATAACCAGCTGCATTATTGTCGTTTTCAATGACGATATCGCCTTTATCCAGGTATGCCGGATCTGTGATCTGACCAACCAGACGCAACACCAGCGGACGGTTATCATCACCTTTTTTAAATCCTTCCAGAATCGTTTCCAGACCAACGCACGGATTCTCATTGGCGCCGGTCACTTCCAGTGACACTTTATCTTTTGTGTTCTCTGTAATATACAGAACAACCGCATTATCTTTCAGCGTTCCGTCAGCTTTATAGGCTCCGGGAACCCTTCCGTTTGAAAATGAAAAACCGGTTCTGTCGTGAGCCAATACAGTGAGCGCAGCAGTTTGTGTAACTTCGCCTTCTACATCCGAAATCACCGGAACAATTTTTAGGGTGTAACTACCGGCTTTCAGCCCCAACACGTCCGCACGAAAATACGAACCATAATCACGGATCAGTTGCGGATCGATTTGTTGATCGGTTATTCCTTCACCGGAATAATACACATTGTAGCTGTCAGCGTTTTCACCAGGTTGCCATTTTACATAAGCAGATTCCAGCCAGCCGGCTGCATCATCAATAGTTACGGATTGTGCCAACATCGACACAGTCGTTAGCACAATGCTAACAAGCACCATAAGTCTTTTTACCATCATTACGTTTTTTTCAAGTATAGTTAGTTAGTACCAAGCAATTACAGGAACAAATTTAGCATTTTATTTAATTATAGGTCCTTTTAGAGTTATTTATACAAAATCTACGGTAATTACAGAACTTTATCACTTGTCTCAATATCTGTATCCAGTAAACTAAAAAGACATCCAGCCGGTTAAAACGGAATGTCCTTTCAGATACTTGTAAAGTTTCGTTTACTTTTTAAACAGTTTTTTACAGGTTAATGGTCGCTGATCCGAATCCGAAACCTGAATCAGGTAAATGCCACAGTTCAATTCTTTCTCAAACGCAATGGAACCTGAAATTACACCCTTTTGTAAAACTTTACCTACTGTATTATACAGGGTATAATATTTTACATTATCGTTATAAGTTATGTTAATCACATCTCCAACAGGATTTGGGTAAATGGAGAGGTATTCACCACCCGCATCTGTAGTAGTAACAGCATTACTACCAGATGTCTTAAAACTGATCACAATGTTCTGGTCTAACCTTACTCCTGCACTGTTTTTCAGATTTGTGGTAATGGTGATGAAATATCGTGTTCCCGGTCTTAACGTATCCGGTTCAAAAATTAAAGTATCCCCTGAATAACTGAACTGGCCTGCAACATCCTGCAATTGCCCTGAAAGGATAAAGGATGTTGAATTAAAAGTAGACAGATCGATATACTGATCAAACAACAGTTTAATAATCCTGTTCTGTTCAACATCATTCTCTCCGTCTTCCGGGGTGCTGAACATCAATTGGGGTGATGGTGATAAAAGTTGAAAATCAGCCGTAATGGTCTGATCCTTCCGAATGTCAACCACTTTACTTTCTGCACCATATGTCGGTTTGAATGTATTCACATGCACGATACCCGGTTTAACATTGTGAATGGCATATTTTCCGTATACGTCTGTTGTATCCTTCCTGTTATCATTTGTGCTCACAATGACACCTTCAAGCGGATTACCACTTGTTTTATCTGTGACTGTTCCGCTGATCACTGTGTTATTATTCGATGTATCAACAGGATTGATCAGTAATTTAATAAAATCAATCGCATAACCATCTCCGGCACCGGTCGTGAAGTCATCAAATTCAATGGCAAGTTTGCCGTCCCCAAGCAGATACAGAAGGTTTTCCGGAATGGTATATGTGATCATTTTGCCAATGGGTCCGGTCTGAACCAGAGCATTGATAATATTTTCCAGATCACTGTTTCTTAAACTGTCAAGCAGTACCACGTAATGTGATCCCCAGACTGGAGCCTGAAAATCATCCACGAACATCTGTATTTCGGCTGAACCGATATTAAATGTATCAGAGAAAGTCAGTTGAATGGGACGAACAGAATTGGAGGGCCTCGACGTCCCGCTGGTATATCCATCCCTGCCATATGGTGGTGTTCCAACATAACTGGTAATAACCATTATCCGGTCTGTGCCTGACGGGTCTGTTTCATCCGGCGTCCAAGGGAATCCATGACCAGGTGTACTGTTACCGGAAAACGGATCAAAATTCACCGGCCAGCCAAACCCAAGATTATCAATATCCCCTGTTCTCACCATAAATTCAGCTTCCGGGGTGTTTGACAGCGAAACATATTTTTCGGACCAGTCACCATCGTTTTCAGTAATCTGTGCGTAGGTTCCCGCAGAACTGACCAGTAAGAACAAAAATGAGGTAAGTATAAAAGTAGAATTTTTCATAACACTCGATTTCAAATAATTAAAGACTGCTTTTCAATAAACTAATTTCTTAGCAAAGGGAAGATTACAGCATAGTTTTATGCCGAAGGATTAATTTCAGAATATTCAAGTTACGAAAAATTACTTCTGGTGTATATAAATTTAAAAGGAAGTAAAATATTTTTTTAAGGGTACCGATGATGAATTTATAAAACTCTCCGGTTTCGCACCTAAGGCACTTATGTATTCTTCGGTTGATCGTTTTTACCAATATATTATCCCTAAGCGACGCATGCATTATTGTTAATTGTAACCTTTCCCTTAAGGTTTATTAACAAATAATATTCAATTAATTTTATCTAAAAAAGCTTGTTAGCGCTTTAATATAGGTATATGTTCGGAAAGAAGATATAAACGAATTCCCGGAGGGACGAAATCATAATAATTTATCCGCAATCTGGTTGATCAGGTCAGGTTCAAAACCCTTACCGCTTAAGAAGCGCATCAGCTTCCCCTTTCGTTCAAATTCATTTTCGGCTTTAATGTATTTTAATTTGGTTTTGGCCAGATCATACGCCAGCTGCTGATAATCTTCAGGATTTATTTCCTCTTCAAGTGTGGTGTTTATAATAAGCTCAGGTATTCCTTTCCCATACAACTGGTACCTTATTTTAACCTTCCCCCATTGGTTGAACCGGAATTTATCACGCACATAAAAACGCGTAAAGCGCTCTTCATCAATGTATTTTTCTGATACCAGATAACTGATCATTTTATCATGATCAGCAGGATTTAACTTCCAGTCGAACAGTTTCTTCCGGATATCAGTGATGCATTTCTCAGACCTGCTGCACAATGCTGCAGCTCTTGAAAGTGCATTCTGATATGTTATTTCAGCCATATTTAATCCTTACCGGCAATCTTAAAGAAACGGTTCCAGCGGATATTGGCAGGAAACGATTTATCCTTATCGAGTGATAACCAGACCAATATCGGTTTTCCTATCACATGGTCTTCCGGCACAAAGCCCCAGAAACGTGAATCCACTGAATTATCACGGTTGTCGCCCATCATAAAGTAGTAGTCCATTTTAAATGTGTAAGTATCAGTTTTTTCACCATTTATGTAAAAAATGCTGTCCCCTACAGATTTAAAATCATTATTCTCGTATGCGTGAATAATCCGTTTATAAACCGGAATATTTTCTTTAGTCAAACGAACTGTTATACCTTTCTCAGGAATCCAGAGTGGACCTACAAAATCAGCATTCCAATCGTACAGATCAGAGTGCGGAAAGACCTGTGGATCTTTTTCACCCGGAATCTTCTTCATCCGTTTTACAGACACGACATTTGACAGTTTTTCTAACGCTATCAGATTATCATTGGTCAGGGGCATGTGGTAATAGACGTTATAATCCCCTGCATAATGCTGATCCTCTTTGGCTATGCCCAACTTCTCAAATATTTTAGGATTGATCTGCGTCCCGTTGGTCTGAACCATATAATTAAACTGAATCCCTTTGTGCGGGTTCTGCGGCACACCATTTATAATTACTTTACCATCTTTAATAGTCAGTGTATCCCCTGGAAGTGCCACACAGCGCTTTACATAATTTTCCCTGCGGTCCACGGGACGCCAGACAATCTCTCCGAAATCAATCCCTGGCACGGTATTATTGCGCACCCTGTCACGGCCGTATTCACGGCATAGTTCGTAATAATCAGGATTAGGAATATTTGTACATACAGTGTCCCCTGTTGGAAAATTAAACACTACAATATCGTCATGTTTTACATGTCCGAAACCTGCAAGACGTTTATATTTCCATTGCGGCTTTTCGAAGTATGATTTTGTATGAATAATTGGCAAGGTATGCTGCGCCAACGGAAAAGAAAGCGGTGTCATAGGGTTTCGTGGTCCGTATGCCACCTTACTCACAAACAAACGGTCGCCAATCAGCAATGTTTTCTCTAATGATGAACTCGGGATCTTATAGTTCTGGAACAAATATATATGGATCAGTCCGACAGCAATCAAGGCAAAAATAATGGCATCCAGCCATTCAACAATCCAGTGCGGTTTTTTACCGCTTTTTGTTTTCTTGTAAAAGTCCCACGGAACTTTTTTTGATACATACATATCAAAAATGATGACCACACCCGGCAACAGCCACAGGTTCTGCACCCAGATACAGAACAAGGTGTATATTGTTCCCCAAACAATAAATTTAATCAGACTTTTACGCTCAGGTTTCATACAACAGATTAATCTTTACCGGCAATCTTAAAGAAACGGTTCCAGCGGATATTGGCAGGAAATGATTTATCCTTGTCAAGAGATAACCAGACCAATATCGGTTTACCCACAACATGATCCTCCGGCACAAAGCCCCAGAAGCGTGAATCCACAGAGTTATCACGGTTGTCGCCCATCATAAAATAGTAGTCCATTTTAAATGTGTAGGTATCAGTTTTTTCACCGTTTATATAAAAAATGCTGTCGCCTACAGATTTAAAATCATTATTCTCATAGGCATGAATAATCCTTTCATAAACCGGAATATTTTCTTTAGTCAGATGAACGGTTGTACCTTTTTTAGGAATCCAGAGCGGACCAAAGAAATCTGCATTCCAGTCGTACAGATCAGAGTGAGGAAAGACCTGCGGATCATTTTCACCCTTCATTTTTTTGCTGGGATTTACAGAAACCACATTGCTCAGTTCCTGTAACGCTTTCACATTATCATCGGTCAAAGGCATGCGGTAATATACGTTATAGTTCCCTGCATAGTGCTGATCCTCTTTGGCAATACCCAACTTCTCAAATATCTTAGGATTGATCTGGGTACCGTTGGTCACCACCATGTAATTAAATTGAATCCCTTTATGCGGTTTCTGCGGCACACCATTTACGATTACTCTTCCGTTTTTAACCACAAGAGAGTCACCTGGTAATGCCACGCAGCGTTTTACGTAATTTTCCCTGCGGTCTACCGGACGCCATACAATCTCTCCGAAATCAACGCCAGGTACGGTATTATGACGCACCCTGTCCCGGCCATATTCACGACAAAGCTCGTAATAATCAGGATTAGGAATATTCGTACATACCGTGTCCCCTGTCGGAAAATTAAACACCACAATATCATCATGCTTTACATGTCCGAAACCTGCCAGACGTTTATATTTCCATTGCGGTTTTTCTATGTATGATTTGGTATGAATAATCGGTAATGTATGCTGGGCCAGCGGAAAAGAAAGTGGTGTCATTGGGTTTCGTGGTCCGTATGCCACCTTACTCACAAACAAATGGTCGCCAACCAGCAACGTTTTCTCCAGCGATGATGTTGGAATTTTATAGTTCTGAAACAGATAAATATTGATAAGTCCAACAGCGATCAGGGCAAAAATAATGGCATCCAGCCATTCAACAATCCAGTGAGGTTTTTTACCACTTTTTGTTTTCTTGTAAAAGTCCCACGGAACTTTTTTAGAAACATACATATCAAAAATGATAACCACACCTGGTAATAACCACAGGTTCTGTACCCAGATACAGAACAGAATGTAGATTGTTCCCCAGATGGCAAATTTTATCAAACCTTTGCGTTTAGCGTCCATAGTGTAATTATTAAAACTTTAACATGTCCTCCATTCCGAGGAATCCTTTATTATCTTTTACAAACTCTGCAGCAATTACTGCGCCCAATGCAAATCCTTTTCGGTTTTTTGCACTGTGATGAATCATGATCTCATCCACCTCTGAATCGTACTTTATGGTATGAATTCCGGGAACCTGTCCTTCCCGAATGCTTTCGATGTACAAATCTTTCGCATCACCACCCGGTTCATTAATCCATTTTTCCTTCCGTTCGATCCGGTCCATGATATCTTCTGCCAGTGAAATTCCTGTTCCACTGGGCGCATCCAGTTTTTGTGTATGGTGAACCTCAACCATGGATACATCGTATTGTGGAAAATCGTTCATTATATTCGCCAGATACTTGTTGACCGCAAAAAATATGTTTACGCCCAGACTAAAATTCGAAGCATAGAAAAATGTCTGACCCGCATTACACTGCTGCTTTATCTCGTCAATTTTATCCAGCCATCCTGTTGTTCCCGAAACAACCGGCACATCGTGTTTAAAGCATTTCTGATAATTCTGATATGCTACGGAAGGAACCGTGAACTCAATAGCCACATCAGCACTTTTAAAAGCCTCCGATTCAAAATCATCCTGGTTATCTGCGTCAATGGCAACACAAACTTCATGTCCTCTGTCGATGGCGATTTTTTCAATCTCGTGTCCCATCTTTCCGTATCCTATTAATGCTATTTTCATTTCTTCTAGTATCAGGTATCAAGAATCAAGTATCAGGATTGAAATCCTGTCTCTTGATTCTTATGTCTTGATTCTTATTTTAAATTTGCAAATATACTATTTTATGCCTAACGCTTTATGCTTTCAGTAAATGACCTCGAAATCATTGCGGCTGCTCTCTCCGACGCACCCGGACCACCTACTATATTCTGAAGCTCCTTATAGTCTTTCAGCATTTTAGTTCTGTAATCCTTGTTTTGAACCAGATTTTCAAACTCAAGCTTCAATGTATCGTCAGTCAGTTTTTTCTGGATCAGTTCCTTCACCACTTCACTATGCATAATCAGGTTCACGAGTGAAACCCAAGGAACTTTCACGATCCTGTTCATCACAAACTGAGTGATATTATTTCCCCAAAGCCTGTAACAAACCACCTGAGGAACGTTCAGTAAAGCGGTTTCAAGTGTCGCTGTTCCCGATGCTACCAAAGCAACTTCGGCATGCTGCAACAACGCATAGGTCTCATCAAACACCAACTTAACCTTTGCACTTTCAATCAGGCTATTATAAACGGAACGGTCCAAAACAGAAACACCGGCCACCACATACTGGTATTGCGGATATTGCGTCGCTATTCTTAAAAAATAAGGCAGTATCTGCGTCACCTCATGCTGACGGCTACCGGCCAAAAGTGCTATGATGGGTTTATTCTCCAGGCCAATCCGCTGAATAAATTCAGACCGTTTTTCATTTTTGCAGGTCCTGTCTTCCAGTGCATCCACAACCGGACTCCCAACATATTCTACCGTAATGCCATGCTTTGAAAAATAGTTCTCTTCAAACGGAAGAATAGCAAATATCTTATCGATATACTTTCTGATTTTTTCCACCCTCTTCTCGCGCGAGGCCCAGACTTTCGGTGCAATATAGTAGTAATTCGTTATGCCGGCAGTTTTTGTAAATTCGGCAATACGAAGATTAAATCCCGGATAATCCACAAAAATCATTAAATCCGGCTTCCAGCTTTCAATATCTTTTTTGCAGGCCTGAATGTTTCGCCCTATGGAACGCAGTTTTAAAATAACGTTGATAAGACCCATCACCGCCGTATCCCTGTAATGTCTTACAAGTTCCATCCCTGCACTCTGCATCAAATCGCCACCCCATCCCCTGAATTCGGCATCAGGATGCAGCAGTTTTAATGATTTAATCAGATTGGAGGCATGCAGGTCGCCCGATGCTTCCCCGGCAATGAGGTATATTTTCATTTTACAGATATAAGACACAAGATATAAGACACAAGACCTGACTTATATCTTTTTTATGGTTGATTTTTTAAGCCATCCCACATTCCCGTCTCCCAGTACTATTTCATTCCAGTCTCCGATGCTGTCCGTTACATTTACCTTAGTTCCCTCATGAAGGATAAACAATTCTGTTCCGCTATCATCAGGCGATCCCTTAACGGTCACTGTGGGACTAAATACTATGGCTCCGTTTCGCTCAGTTATCTTGTTTTTCTGTGAACCGGAATATGCAAAAGAAACCGCCGTAACAAGGATCATCAGGACACCAAAATAAAATCCAAGCTGCTTAAGTCCGGATCGACCGGAAAATGTATAAACCGCAATGCTTACTATCAGTAAAATAAATGCTGCAATACCAGTGTAAGCCCACTTGTCGGAACTCATATTGTTTCCAATGCCGATGATCCAACGTTTCAGAAAAAACACATCCACCTTATCAATTTTGTCCACAACCATTTTCTGTGCCATCTGAAGATTATATTCCAGATCTTTATCTTTAGGCATATACAATTTGGCCCTTTCATAGTTTAAAATAGCAAAACCAAGCTGGCCCGTTTTATAATAGGCATTACCAAGATTAAAAAATAAGGGGCCCGACACCAATCCTGTATCCACCAGGGATTCATAAACAGGAATGGCATTTTCAAAATCTCCCCTGGCATACAGATCGTTTGCCTTTTTCAGCTGATCGCTCTGCCCCATTACTGAAGTAACGGAAACCAAAATGAGACTTAATATTATAAGCAATTGTTTCATGTCCATTTTATTGTATCAAGTATCATGTATCAGGAATCAAGACTTATTATTTTACCAAACTGAAACTTCAATTTCTGAATTTGGCCAGTTACCATATCTAAGTCTGGTACTCATAAATCTTATGTCTTAATTCTTATATCTTGTGTCTTATGTCTTGATTCTTGTATCTAACTATAATTTATTATCCATATTGCTGATTACAGAAACAGCATTTTTATAAGTTTCATCCATACCTCCGGCAACTGCAGAAGGTGCATAACGGGCATACTCACAGGTGTTCAGAAGGTCGATAAATTCCTTTACCTGATCCTCAGACACACCTTTCTCTTTTAGGATTCCCTCAATATTATCCTTGTTCAACCGTGATAACGGAATATTAAGTTTATCGCTGGTATATCCCCACATAGCCCTTAGCACTTCTTCATAAAAGCCTTCCTTATCATCTTTTTTCATAAAATCGGCGGAAGCTTTCAACCGCTTTTTGGCCACTTTATTTGCCCGCTTATTTTTTACCAGCGCCACATTTGCTTTTTGTTTAGCCTGTTTTCTGTACAAAATCAAAGCAATAATATAAAGCACAACCGGAATAACAAGCAGCAACCAGAACGGTGTAGAACCGAACAGGAAAACACCCCGCGGTTTCAGCTTCAGATTCCCGGTTTTAATGTACCGGATATCTGATCCGAGAAACCTTACATCTTCCTTGGACGTATAATTTCTTACCGGCCCTGACGTCTGGCTTCCCTCACCCTTTTCAACATGAATAGTATACTCCTGAGAACTCAGTGTTTTATATCTTCCCGATTTAGGATCAAAATAAGGAATTTTAACGGCAGGAATTTTAAAATCGCCTCCATATCTTGGAATAACCAGATATTCGAATGAGCGCGTTCCGTTAACACCGGCAAGCGTTGTGTTAAGATTGTTGGTCACCTTAGGATCATATTTTTCAAAATCTTCCGGGAATTCTACTTCTGGTGTTGGCAGCAGTTTCAGGTTACCTTCACCTGATAGTACCAGTTTAATGGTTACCGGATCATTTTCCTTTACATCCTCGGATGTGATGGAAGACTTTAACGAGAAATTTCCCACCAGATTCTGAAATCCATCCGGTTTTGGTGATGGTAACGGTTTTACATTCAACCTAATATCATTGGAAGAAAGCTGTTTGGTAACATCCTGGTATGAGTCAAACAGATCATCAAAGATATTATAACTTCTTCTTTGTGTCCTCATACGGATATTCAGGCTGATTTTAACCGGATCGATTTTAATCTCGCCCGAACGTTGTGGAAATAATACTTTTTGCTGAATCACATAGGTCTTATATACCATACCATTATAATTCTCCACGCTCTGAACCAATGATCCGGTTTTATTCTCAATGTCCTGTGTCAGGAAACCATTGAACTCAGGAATATCAGCATTGGTAATGTTGGAAACATCAACACGTGTAAACAACTTTATAGTATATAACACGGCGTCCTGCTGATACGGATTTGATTTGTTGACGGTTGCACGTATAAAAATATCCCTGCTACTTATTCCCGCCTGCGAACCTGATTCCTGTCCATTTCCGGTAGACTGACCAGCCGCAACAACTTTTATAGTTAAAGAATTGGAAGTCAGTTTCTTTCCATCCACCTCAACGGTAGCAGGTTGAATAGTATAGGTTCCCTCCTTTTGGGCAACCAATACATACGTGTAAGTAAACGTTTGAGTTCTTGAAGATTTTCCGTTTATAAACTGATAACTTGAACTTTGCTGCGTGGTGGGCCCGGCTTTTTGTTGAAAACCTTCAAAGGCCGGTGGACGTAAATTAGAACCGGCTTTGTTCAGTTCATATTGCAAATAAAATGGATTCCCCACAACTACAGCACCGGGAGCTTTGGCCACAAATTCCATATCTTCAGCATTCGCGCTTAATGCAACAAATGCCATCAGGAATAAGATTAATATTGTATTTATTTTATATGCTTTCATTGTGTCGACAAATGTAATAACGCTGTTTTCAATCACCAATCTTTTTCCACACGTTTTGATTTTGCTGCTTTAGCCTTCTGCAACTTGACTTTGTCCTGAACCTCTTTCTCATCCTGCTGCAACGCATTCAGAATCTGTTCAACATTTTGCTTGCTCATCTCACCTTCTTTAGGCTGTTGCTGTTGTTGGTCTTGCTGCTGCTCGTTCTGTTGCTGTTGATCCTTTTGTTGCTGATCCTGTTGTTGCTGGTCCTGTTGTTGCTGGTCCTGTTGCTGCTGGTCCTGCTTATCTTTTTGCTGCTGATCTTTGTTTTGATCCTGTTTGTCTTTATTCTGATCCTTATTTTGATCCTGCTTATCCTTATCCTGTTTGTTTTTGTCGTCCTTATTTTGTTGCTGTTGCTGCTGTTGTTGCTTCAGCATGGCCTGAGCGTAGGCCAGATTATAACGTGTTTCGTTATCTGACGGATCATTGATCAGTGAATTTTTATAGGCTGATATGCTTTGCTCGTATTGCTTTTTCCCCATAAATGCATTACCCAAATTATGATACACTTTGGCCAATTGCTCTTTATCTTCAGTAGTTTGCGACAGGATCTGAAACTGCTGAATAGCTTCATCATATTTTTTTTGTTTGATCATGGCATCGCCCAGATTGAATTTTCCCTGGTAAAGCTGATCCTTTCCTTCCAGTCCTTTCCGGTAAGCAACCTCTGCCTCTGTATATTTTTTGTCCTTAAATAATTCGTTCCCTTTACGAATCTGCTGCCTTTCCTGTTGTGCAAAAACAGACACTGTAAAAAACAGAATTAATATACTGATAACTGATCTCATCATATTTCTATTATACTCATTTCAAATTCTTTAATCCTCAATCTTTATTCTTGTGTCTTTTGTCTTTTATCTTCCTTAAACAAATTTATTCCGCTGAATAACCTGCTTTTTCTTTCGAGAATAAAAATTTCGAAAAATAAAACCACAAGTACAATCCAGGCCAGCCAATCGAACTGTTCCTCGTAATCGCTGTAAACCCTTGATTCCATTTCAGCTTTATCTAACTGATTTATATCATCATACAGTCTGTTTAATCCCACGTTCCCGTTTGATGCCCTGATTGGTTCTCCTCCACCAGCCCGGGCTATTTCCTGCAACATATTCATATCGAGCTTCGAAACGACCACATTTCCTTCTCTGTCTTTCCTAAAATCGTTGGTTCCGGGAACAGGAATCGGGGCGCCCTGTTCAAGACCCATTCCGATTGTATAAACCACAATGCCATCTTCTTTGGCTTTTTTTGCTGCTGCAACAGCATCATCCTCGTGATTCTCTCCATCGGTGATTACAATAATGGCCCTGCCGGCACCTGTCTCAGGACCAAATGATTTGATGCCCAGTTCTATGGCTTTTCCAATAGCAGTTCCCTGAACCGGAACAGAATTTGTATTAATAGTGGACAGGAACATTTTAGCTGACACATAATCGGTAGTTACCGGCAACTGAGTGTACGCATCCCCGGCAAAAACTATCAGTCCTATTTTATCATCATGTAATTTATCAAGCAATTTTGAAATGGCCTGTTTGGCTCTTTCCAGACGATTTGGTTTTATATCCTGGGCCAACATCGAATTGGAAACATCCAGCGCAATAACAATCTCAACCCCTTTGCGTTTTACAGTCTGTAGCTTTGATCCAAACTGCGGTCTGGCCAACACAAAAATCAATACAAAAAGAGAAAATAACAATAAATTATATTTCCATACCGGTCTCATGGGCGATACATCAGGCATCAGACCTTTCACGAGTTCCGGATCACCGAATTCATTCAGTTTCTTTTTGCGGCTCTTCCTGTTTGCCAGAAAAAAAAGCCATAATGCAGGAATTAAAACCAGTGCATATAATATTTCGGGATTTGCAAATCTGAACATAACTCTGTCTTTATGGCATTGTTCTTAAAACGGTTAATCTCAACAAAATCTCTGCCAGAATAAATATAGCTGCCAGCATTGCGAAGAAGAAAAATTCTTCCGTTCGTTTATTAAACTGCTTCACATCCAACTTGGTTTTCTCCAACTGATCGATCTCTTTGTAAATTGCTTTCAAACTCTCATTATCCGTGGCCCGGAAATATTTTCCTCCAGTGGTTGAGGCAATATTCCTTAACAGTCCCTCATCTAAGTTTACATCCATCATCTGATACTGTGTGGTGCCATATGGCGTTTGTATAGGCACCCTGGCTTTGCCCCTGGTTCCAACCCCAATCGTGTAGACCCTTACACCATATGTTTTTGCCATTTCAGCGGCTGTTTGCGGAGGAACTTCTCCGGCATTGTTTTCTCCATCTGTCAAAAGGATGATCACCTTTGATTTTGCCTTGCCATCCTTAATTCTGGCCACTGCCGTAGCCAGCCCCATGCCTATCGCAGTACCCTGTTCCAACTGTATGGATGGAATGTCTTTAAACAAGTTGATTAAGACTGCATGATCCGTTGTAAGCGGACATTGTGTAAAAGCCTCGCCGGCAAAAACCACTAACCCAATATTATCATCAGGGCGGCCGTTAATGAACTGCGTAGCCACATCAATGGAAGCTTCCAGACGGTTGGGCTTCAAATCCTCTGCCAGCATACTTCCAGAAATATCCATCGACAACACGATATCAATTCCCTCCGTATCGGTTTCCTGCCAGCTATTGGTAGATTGCGGCCTTGCTATAACAAGAATAATTGCAGCAATCGCTAGCATACGCAAAATGAATGGCAAATGGCGGAGATAATACTTATAACTTTTTTTTACCTGCCCGAATCCACGTAACGATGACACCTGTAAAGTAGCAGTATTTTTTTTCAGGTTCAGCACATACCAGGCAACTGCCGGCAAAATCAACAGCAGTAAAAACAGATAATGTGGATTTGCAAATATTAAATGTCCCATAACCTATTTTTGCTTTTCATCGTTAGTAACTTCACTCTCTTTGGCAATCTCCTCAATTGGTTTAACTTCTACAATTTTTGTCTGATTCACAATAAAGAAAGCGTTCATCATACTCAGATCATTTTCATCCGGTAGCGGATTCATTTTTGCAAATTTCACCAAGTCGGCCAGTATTAATATCTGTCGAAGGTTTTCCAGAACTGCATCGCCTTCCAGGTCAGCCGTTTTCATGTCCTCCAGTATCTCGTCCGATGTCTGTTCCATAGCTTTTATCTGGAATCGGTCCTCAATATAAACCCTCAGGATCTCCGTCAATCTGGTATAAAATTCCTTAATACGATCCGTTTGCCAGAGTTTTTCCTTCTTCAGTTTTTCCAGTTCATCCAGGGCCACCACATGAGCAGGCAGTTTTGGTTTTTCTCTTCTCAAGGAGAATACAGGCTCTTTGCGTTTTATTCTACGGAACAGCCAAATAAAAAGAATCACAAAACCAATCAGAAGTACACCACCTACCAACCATGGCAACATCTCTCTGAATGTGTAAGGCACATCCTCAACACCTTTAATATCGAAAATTGCCTGGGTTGTATCCACATTAAATGTGAAAACCTTTAAAGCCAGCGGGTTTGTTTCCACATAACCACCACCACTTTGCTGATCGATATTTATCCGGATAGGCGGAATCATGTAATGTCCACTATCGAATGATGTGATCAGATAACTTTTCTTCAGTAAAATATTATCTGCATCTATAGTAGTAGTATCCAGTTCCGTTCTGCCCAGAACATCAATGCTTTTTTGCAGAGTATCCCCAAATACCGGAAAATCGAGAATAACATTTTTAGGTTGCTTCACTTCCAGCCTCAAATGCGTTTGATTACCAATAAGCATCGTTACAGAATCAAGGGAAGCTTTTGCTTTGATTTCCTGTGAAAAGCAATTCACAGCAACACCTAACCAAATTAACAAACCGGCAACAAGTGAAATATTCAGTTTTAATCTGTTCATCTTAATCTTATGCTCTTTTCTTAAAAAGTGCCATTAATGCTTTCACATAATCTTCATCCGTTCTCACTGAAACAGCATCCACACCAGTTTTCTTAAACGACTGATCCAATTGCAACTGTCTGGTTTTCCAGCTTTCGGCATAACTGTTCCGTACCTTTACATCCGATGTATCAATCCATACATCCTCGTCCGTTTCAGCATCTTTAAACCTGACCAAACCTGCATTTGGCATCTCAGCTTCACGTTTATCGTAAATCTGCAAGGCAACCAGATCGTGCTTTTTAGATGCTATCATTAAAGAATCTTCAAATGATTCATCTATAAAATCGGAAATTACAAATGCTGTACACCTTTTTTTGATGGCATTAGTAAGATACTTTAAAGTCTCACCAATATTAGTCTGCCTGTGTTCAGGAGTAAAATCGATCAGTTCCCTGATGATATGAAGAATATGTTTTCGCCCTTTTTGTGGCGGGATAAATTTCTCAATACGGTCAGAAAAAAAGATGACTCCGATTTTATCGTTATTCTGAATGGCTGAAAATGCGAGTGTCGCAGCAATTTCGGTAATCATATTCTTTTTTAGTTTAGAAATGGTACCAAATTCACGACTCCCGGATACATCAATCAGCAGAACAACGGTCAACTCCCTTTCTTCTTCAAAAATCTTAACAAATGGATGGTTGAACCGGGCCGTCACATTCCAGTCTATGTTACGGATATCGTCACCGAACTGATATTCACGGACTTCACTGAATGTCATACCACGTCCTTTAAATGCGGAGTGATATTCACCGGCAAAGATGTTCCGTGATAATCCACGGGTTTTTATTTCAATCTGACGTACGCGTTTAAGCAGATCGCTTGTTTCCATAAAATCCGGAGTTGTTATTTAGCCTTCTACGGCACTTCTACCTTATTCAATATTTCGCTGATAATCTCATCTGAAGTCAGGCTGTTAGCCTCAGCTTCATATGTTAGTCCTATTCTGTGGCGCAATACATCATGACATACTGCCCTTACATCTTCAGGTATTACATATCCTCTGCGTTTAATAAATGCGTAGGAGCGTGCTGCTGTAGCAAGAGAAATAGATGCACGCGGAGATCCACCAAAAGCAATCATATTTTGCAGATTAGATAATCCAAAATCCTGCGGATAACGCGTTGCAAATACAATGTCCACAATATAGCGTTCAATTTTCTCATCCATATACACGTCCTTAACAACCTCACGCGCATTTAAAATATCTTTGGGCGTCAGTACTGCCTGTGCAGTTGGAAATACCTTTGATATATTTTGTCTGATAATCAGTTTTTCCTCATCCTTTTTAGGATAATCGATGACAACCTTCAGCATAAATCTGTCAACCTGAGCCTCAGGTAAAGGATATGTACCTTCCTGTTCAATCGGGTTTTGTGTTGCCATAACCAGAAAAGGTTTTGGTAGCGGATACGTTTTTTCACCAATGGTCACCTGCCGTTCCTGCATTGCTTCAAGCAAAGCACTTTGTACTTTTGCCGGTGCACGGTTAATCTCATCTGCTAATATGAAATTGGCAAAAATTGGTCCGTGTTTCACTATGAATTCTTCCTTTTTCTGACTGTAGATCATCGTTCCGATGACATCAGCCGGAAGCAGGTCAGGCGTGAACTGAATGCGGCTGAAATCTGCGTCAACTACATTTGCCAGTGTATTAATGGCAAGGGTTTTAGCCAGACCAGGAACACCTTCAAGCAATACATGCCCATCGGATAATAATCCAATCAGTAAAGATTCAACAAGATGCTTCTGCCCGACAATAACTTTGTTCATGCCAATGACGATGGTTTCAACAAACGCACTTTCCTTTTCGATGCGTTCATTCAATGCTCTAATATCAACTGTTTGCTCCATGCTATAAGGTTTTATCTATCTTTTCATTTATGTAAGCCTTTGATTAGGCAGCACCAAAAGTAAACGATAACACTATAAAATTGATTTAACCATTGTTAAAAAAAATTAATGGTTAAGTATATTTTAAGAAGGTTAACATATTGTAAGATCAGGCTTTAGTCAGAAAATGACGCAACTCATCTTTGGAAATATCATGCGTTAATTTACCCTCATGCGCATAGGATATTGCGCCCGTCTCTTCAGAAACAATGATGACCTGCGCGTCTGTTGCCTGTGCAACCCCAAGACCTGCCCTGTGTCTTAGCCCAAGATTTTTTGAGATATCAGTATTATGAGAAATGGGCAATATACAACTTGCAGCTTTAATCTTATTCCGGTTAATAATTACAGCACCATCATGCAATGGACTGTTTTTAAAAAAAATATTCTCCAACAGTGAGGATGAAATATTGGCATTTAATAGTTCGCCTGTTTTAGTAATATCAACAAGTTCAGACTGATTGCTTATAATAATTAAAGCTCCGGTTTTGGTCTTAGACATATTCTCACAGGCCTGGACTATCGGATTGATATAAATATTCAGCATACCACTTTTATTAGTGGCCATAACCTTTTCCCACGAAAACCATTTATCAAATTTATACCGTGAGCCCAATAGAAGTAGGAATTTCCGTATCTCTTCCTGGAAAAGAACAATAATAGCAATCACACCAACACTGACCAAAGCATCCAGTATGGAACCCAGCAGTTCCATTTCGAGAGCTTTTACCAAAAGCCAGAAAACAATAAATGAAAAGAGTCCGAAAAAAATTTTTAATGCCACGGTACCTCTTATCAGCTTATACAACTGGAAAAGCAGTAATGCTACCAGTGTAATATCAAGTATATCAATAGGTCGTAGCTCTAAAAACATTAGTTTATATTATGAATGTGTATTAACATAAATACGAATACACTCTTTTGCTGCCCTTACATCATGAACCCTTAAAATGTTGGCACCGTTTTGCAATGCAATAATATTAGCAGCAACCGTACCTTCAAGACTATGATCCTGTGTTGTTTCAAGGGTTTTATATATCATGGACTTTCTGGATAAACCAACAAGAAGCGGTAATTCAAAAACCTTGAATTCATCGAGTCTGGCCAATAGTTCAAAATTATTTTCAAGTGTTTTACCAAAACCAAATCCCGGATCCAGTATAATATCACTTACTCCCATAAGTCTGAGTTTATCGACTTTTTCGGAAAAATATTTGACAATTTCCCTGAATAGATTTTCATAAAACGGTTCCGTCTGCATGGTTTCCGGCGTACCTTTCATGTGCATCAAAATGTAAGGGACACGAAGATCGGCAATGGTTTCAAACATTTTTTGATCCATGCTACCAGCTGAGATATCGTTTATCATGTTAACATTAAATTCATTCACAACGTTACGGGCTACTCCTGACCGGAATGTGTCAACAGATAAAACTATATCAGGATATGACGAACGAATCTCATCCAAAACGGGCAACAGCCGGTTTAATTCTTCCTGTTCACTTATTAGTTTTGATCCGGGACGAGAGGACCAGCCCCCCACATCAATAATGTCAACACCCTCCTCAACCATTACTTTTACCCTCTCAAGAGCATTATCAGGACTAAAAAACCTTCCCCCGTCAAAAAAAGAATCCGGGGTGATGTTAAGTATCCCCATAACTACCGGATCTTCAATCGAATAAAGAGATCCGTTTATATTCAAATGGTTTTGTTTTTTAAAAACTTTAGCCACAAATCAGAATTTGATATAATTTTTTACAAAAATAGGTGTTTTAATGAAAGTAGGAAACATTAATTAAAGTCTAAAAAAATTAAACTTTAACATTGTGTTTGTAAATAAATTATTAAAAAAATAATTCTTTAAACAATAAGGTTTGGTTTAAATAGTTATATTTGCAACGATTAGATACATAATTTTTATAAAGCTATGAAGCTGAAGACCATTTTGTATTATACCATTATTGCTACTGTACTCTCTTCTTGCGGAGCAGGTTCAGGAGGTAAAAATGAATCCGGAACTACGGGCTGGGTTTATAACGATGATAAATATGGAGGTTTCGAAGTAACTGACGAGCGCCAGTTTTACAACAACCGCGTTATGCCTCCGGGCATGATATATATTAAGGGCGGTACATTTACCATGGGACGTATTTCAGGGGAGGTTTTAACTGATGCGAATAATATGCCAAGACGGGTAACTGTTTCCAGCTTTTATATGGACCAGTTTGAAATCAGTAATCTGCAGTGGAGAGAATACCTTCATTGGTTAAGTGTTGTTTATCATAATATGCCGGGTGTAGCAGAGAAGGCTTTACCTGACACAACAGTATGGAGAAGGGAATTAGCCTTTAACGAACCTTATGTAGCAGGTTATTTCAGGCATGTGGCGTATAATAACTACCCTGTTGTTGGCGTGAGCTGGGAACAGGCCGATGAATTCTGTCGATGGAGAACAGACAGAGTGAATGAAAAGATTCTGGCAGATCGTGGCTACCTTTCATTACCGGATTTTGCAACAATAAAATCAATGACCAGTCAGGACTCCATCAATAATATGGTATTTAACACTTCAAAATATCTTTTCAATACAACCTACAGACCAGCTGACAGAAAAGGAAATTCAGTTACCAAAACGAACTGGGACGAAGGTCATCTCTTACCAGAATACAGGCTTCCTTTTGAAGCAGAATGGGAATACGCTGCATATGGCATGATTGGTATCGAAGGAGAAGAAAACTACGGACAAAGAAGGATCTATCCCTGGGATGGTCATAGTCTTAGAAATCCTGCAAAAGAGTTCAGAGGTCTGATGCTTGCAAACTTCGCACGTGGCCGTGGTGACATGGGTGGTATGGCAAGCCGGCCAAATGATGGCTTTACAGCCACTGCACCGGTTGACTATTTCCAGCCTAACGATTACGGATTGTTCAATATGGCCGGAAATGTAAACGAGTGGGTTGCAGATGTATACAGAACACAGAGCTATAAATTTGTAGAAGAATATAACCCATACCGTGGTAACGAATTCAAGGAAATTGAATGGGAATATAAAAACATCGATGGTAATATGGTTAAAATACCTGCATCCGATTCACTGGGAAGAGTAAAATACGTTCTTCTTGATAGTTTGAATGATGTAAGAAATGCCAAAGATGGTGATCCTGCCTCACATCTTGAAGACTGGACAGCTCAGTTATCACCGGAAAAGGCAACCGACAAAATGTATGGCGGAACAACCAATGAAGAAAAAGTTCTTGCATCCAGAGTATCAAACGATGTAAGGGTATTTAAAGGTGGAGGATGGAGAGACAGGCCATACTGGTTGCAACCTGCAAATCGGCGTTTCCTCGATCAGGGTAAGGCCAGGGACGATTTGGGATTCCGATGCGCAATGACTTATTTAGGAACAGATATGTAAAACATTTAAACCCTGGCTTTTGCCGGGGTTTTTTATTGATGGTATATGATTAATCCCGGAATAGAGACACTTTATAACCTGTACTCCACTAATCCTGTAATTACCACTGATAGTAGGGATTGTCCCCGGGGCAGTATTTTCTTTGCATTAAAGGGAGATAATTTCAACGGCAACTGCTTTGCTCTGAACGCATTGGAAAATGGATGCAGTATTGCAGTTATCGATGAAGAAGAATTTTATATAGAAGATGGTAGACATATATTGGTCAGCAATGTGCTTGTATCCTTACAGAAGTTAGCTAATTTTCACAGAAGAAAATTTACCATTCCCGTGATAGGCATTACGGGTACAAATGGAAAAACAACGACTAAGGAATTAATATCCAGTGTACTTTCACAAAAATTTAACACACACTTCACAAAAGGTAATTTTAATAACCATATTGGGGTTCCCCTTACGCTTCTTCAACTTACCAGCAAACACGAGATGGCAATCATTGAAATGGGAGCCAATCATCCTGGAGAAATAGGTGAATTAAGCAAAATTGCAGAACCGGACTACGGAATAATTACTAACATTGGGAAAGCACATCTTGAAGGTTTCGGATCTTACGAAATTGTTATCAGGACTAAAAACGAACTTTTCGGTTTCATTCGTTCAAAACATGGAAAACTGTTTGTTAATCAGACCAATGAACTATTAATGCGTCTATCTGAGGGGATCGAAAGAATTCTTTACGGAATGGAAAAAGTTAAAGTTAATCCAGAACAAAGTTCGCCTTTACTGGAATTAATTTATAAAAAATCAGAGTCGAATGAAATTGTGAGAACAAATCTTATTGGAAAATATAATCTGGAAAATATTCAGGCAGCTGTATGTATTGGTATTTTTTTTGGCGTTTCAGATGATAAAATTATTAATGCTATTAAAAATTATCAACCAACAAATAATCGTTCACAGGTACTTAAAACGCAGAAAAACACACTTATTCTCGACATGTATAATGCTAACCCTACCAGTATGGCTGCAGCTATAACTGAATTTCAGTCATCAGGATTTAGTAATAAAGTTGCTATAATAGGCGATATGAAAGAGCTTGGTGAATTTGCTGAAAAAGAGCATAAAACAATTTTAAATTTGTTTGAAAGAAAACTTTTTTCTCGCTTAATTTGCATCGGTGAAGTTTTTACAAAATTTAATGATAAATATCCCCAGATTGAGTTTTATCCTACGACAGAAGTGGCGTTGGAACAAATTGCTTTAAAACCCATTACAAATTCTTACATTTTGCTAAAAGGTTCAAGGAGCATGAAATTAGAAATCCTGTTAACAGAGTTATAGGTATCTTGCAAAAAATCTATTATATTTAAGGAGCGTAAAATATTAAAACAATGAGTTATCTCCAATTCGAGAAACAAGACCTCATAAATCTTGAAATCTCATTAGACAAAGAACTATTAAGAACGAGCCGAACAGGTGCATACAGTTGTTCAACAATAAGTGCCTGCAACACCAGGAAATATCATGGGTTACTGGTTTGCCCGGTTCCGGAACTTGATAACGACCCACACGTATTGCTTTCATCATTAGATGAAACTGTGGTTCAACACGAATCCGAATTTAATCTCGCACTGCATAAATTCGACAATGAGCACTATTCTCCTAAAGGTCATAAATATATCCGTGAATTTGAATGTGAAACAATTCCGAAAGTAACCTACCGGGTTGGAGGTGTTATTCTTACAAAAGAGAAGGTATTTATTTCTGGAGAAGACCGGGTTTTGCTGCGTTATACCTTAGTAGATGCACATTCGCCTGTCATCATGAAATTCAAACCTCTGCTGGCATTCAGAAATTACCACGCCCTAAGCGGTTCTAACATGAATGTCAATCACAACCACAGGATCATTGAAAACGGTATAGCCACAAGCATGTACGATGGTTATCCCGAGCTTGCGATGCAATTTTCAAAAACCGTAGAATATGTAGCTGTACCTCATTGGTATTATGGAGTTGAATACAGAAAAGAACAGGAACGTGGATATGATTTCAAAGAGGATTTGTTCTCTCCAGGATTTTTTGAGCTACCAATTAAAAAGGGAGAAAGCATAATATTTTCTGCCGGAACAAGTGAAATAAACACTAAAGGGTTAAAGCAGAAATTTAATGCTGAAGTTAAAAACAGGTCACCGAGAAATAATTTTATTAATTGTTTGAAAAATTCAGCTCACCAGTTTATTGTCTATAAAGAAAACAGAGCAGATATTAAAGCTGGTTATCCATGGCTTCCGATACGCGGCAGGGATACATTTATAGCTTTGCCCGGATTATCTTTATCCATAGGAGGCACACAACCATTCAGAAATACATTTAAGAATATTATTTCTGATATGAATCTTTACCTCGACAAACATATTATACCTCCGGGCATTCAGGATTATGATGCCCCTGATGTATTGCTTTGGGCTGCCTGGTCACTCCAAAAACTTACAGGAACTATCGGACTGGAATTCAGTAATTACGAAGCTGTATATGGTAAAGCAATAAAATATATTATTGATGGTAATGTCAATCGACTTAGCTTACACGATAACGGCTTACTATATGTTGATGGACAAGACATTCCCGGCTCCTGGATGAACGCTGTTTCTGAAGGCAAACCATCTGTATACAGAAGTGGTTATCTCATAGAAGCCAACGCACTATGGTATAATGCATTATGTTATTACAGAGATAACTGTTCGCCAAAATGCAAACAGAAAAAGCTGATTAAAGAAATTATAGCAAAAGTTGAAAAGAGCTTTTTAGGGATATTTAAAAACGGAGACAGTACTGCTTTGTATGACTTTGTTGATCCGGCCAATAATTATAAATGCAGAATTATCAGACCGAACATGCTTTTTGCTGTTTCACTTGATTATTCACCCATAGAAAAAGATCTTCAGAAAAAAGTACTGGATGTTATTGAAAAGAATTTGTTAACTCCACGTGGGTTACGGTCACTCTCACCGAGGGAACCTGATTTTGTTGGTGATCTTCATGGCAACCAGCATTTCAGGGACAAATATTACTTTAACGGTTCAGTTTGGCCATGGCTACTGGGATCTTTTACCGATGCATATTTAAAAATATACAAGAATAGCGGGGTGCATTATCTTCAGACTTTACTTGATGAATTTGATGTTGAAATGACCCATAACTGTATCGGTTCAATATCAGAATATTATAATGGCAACCCACCCCATGAAGGACACGGCGCTATTTCTTCAGCGATTAATGTGGCTGAACTGCTGAGAATTGCATTGAAATTACAGGATTTAGAAAAAAATAATACTTTATGAAGGTACTCATGTTTGGGTGGGAATTTCCACCTCATATATCTGGCGGACTGGGAACAGCAAGCTATGGATTAACAAGGGGACTCTCTGCACAAAAAGACCTTGATATAATCTTTGTTGTTCCAAAAGCCTATGGCGACGAAGACACCTCACGCATGAGCCTGATTGGTGCCAATAAGATTCCTATAACCAAAACAAAAGTTGAGTTAAAAGAAAACAATACCCGAATTGAATATCTGGAAGTTTCTTCAAGAATTGTACCTTATGTTGATCCGGAAGAATATTGGAAGTTACTTGACTATAATGTGTCGACAGAATATAAAACAGTCCAGACTAAAGATGACGGTACGATTGATTTCAGCGGGACTTACGGAGCCAATCTTTTAGAAGAAATTTACAACTACTCGCTTGTTGCTGAAGTTATTGCCAGAGACTATGATTTTGACGTGATCCATGCCCACGACTGGCTGGCATATCCTGCAGGAATGGCTGCGAAAAGGGTTTCCGGAAAACCACTTGTTCTGCATGTTCATGCCACAGATTTTGACCGCAGCCGTGGAAATGTGAACCCGGAGGTTTACAGAATGGAAAAAGAGGGGCTGGATTATGCTGACAAAATTATTTCGGTAAGTAATCTGACCCGAAACACCGTTATAGAAAAATACTTTATTGACCCGGCAAAAGTTACGACCGTTTACAATGCCGTAGAACCGATAAGCAATCTCGATAAACTAAAAATCAAGAAAGGCATAGATGATAAGGTGGTTACCTTTTTAGGCAGGATCACCATGCAGAAAGGCCCGGAATATTTTGTTGAAGCAGCTTACAGAGTTTTACAAAAAATGAGTAACGTGCGGTTTGTAATGGCAGGTTCCGGCGATATGATGAGAAAAATGATCTCGATGGCAGCATCACGAAAAATCGCTGACAGGTTTCATTTTACCGGATTTCTTAAAGGGGATCAGGTGTTTGAAATGCTTAAGGTTAGTGACGTATATATAATGCCATCCGTTTCTGAGCCCTTTGGTATATCACCTCTTGAAGCAATGCAATCCAATGTTCCCGTAATTATTTCCAAACAATCCGGTGTTGCTGAGATTTTAACTCATGCATTTAAAGTTGACTACTGGGACATTGACGCGACAGCCGACATGATATACGGGTTACTAAATTATCCTGCTTTAAGTTCTATGTTTAAAAAAATGGGGCGGATTGAAGTGGATAACCTTAAATGGGAAAATGCAGCCCTTAAGGTTAGAGAAGTATATAACTCAGTTTACAGTCCAAAATAATCCTTTATGAAAACGATTTGTTTCTATTTCCAGGTTCATCAACCTTTCAGACTAAAAAGGTATCGTTTTTTTGATATTGGCAACGATCATTATTATTACGATGATTATACGAATGAATCTATAACAACAAAAGTTGCCTACAACTCATATCTTCCAGCAAACAAACTGATTCTAAGTCTGATAAAAAAACACAAAGGTGCATTTAAAGTTGCCTATTCCATCTCGGGGCTTGCACTGGAGCATTTTGAACTTTATGCTCCTGAAGTTTTAGAAAGTTTTAAGGAATTGGCAGCCACAGGTCAGGTTGAATTTTTAGCTGAGACATATGCCCATTCTCTGGCAGCTTTAAAAACAAAAAGTGGTTTCAAACAACAGATTGAAAAGCACAGTGAAAAGATTGAAGAATTATTCGGGCAAAAACCTACAGTTTTCAGAAACACTGAGCTCATTTATTCCGATGAAATGGGACTGACTATTTCTGAGCTGGGTTTTAAGGCAATGCTAACAGAAGGTGCAAAGCATGTTTTGGGTTGGAAAAGTCCCAATTTCATGTACTGCAATAGTCTGAATCCAAAACTTAAAGTTTTACTCAGAAATTATAAACTTAGTGACGATATAGCGTTCAGGTTTTCAAATTCTGCCTGGAGCGAACATCCATTAACCGCTGACAAGTATATTGGATGGATTAATTCTCATGATCAAAAGGAAGAGGTTTTCAACATCTTTATGGACTATGAAACCTTTGGTGAGCATCAGAAAGCTGATACGGGAATTTTTGACTTTATTAAGTCATTACCTGAAGTGGCCATCAAAAATAAATTCAAATTTGCCACACCATCTGAGGTTGCAAAATCCTTTAATCCGATCTCTGCCATTCATGTTCCATATCCAATTTCATGGGCTGATGAGGAACGTGATCTTACGGCCTGGCTTGGGAATGAACTTCAGGATGAAGCATTTAATAAATTGTACAAACTAAAACATCTGGTTGATAAAGTAGATGATTTTGTTTTGAAAAAGAACTGGCAATATCTGCAGTGCAGCGACCATTTTTATTATATGTGTACCAAGTTTTTCTCCGATGGAGAGGTTCATGCTTATTTTAATCCTTACGACTCACCTTACGATGCATTCATGAATTATATGAATGTTCTGAGCGACTTTGAACTGCAGCTCAAGGAAGCAACAAAAGGGATGGATGAAAAAACATTAAAAATAGCTTCTCTTGAAAAAGAGCTGGAGGAAACCAAAAAGCAGCTTAAATCCATTCAGACTAAAATTGAAGTCAGAAACGAAGTAAAACCTGTGGCAGCTACCAAAACAACTACGTCAAAAAGTGCTGCAACAAAAACATCTGCTAAGAAAATTACAAAAACCAAAACAACCGTAAAAGGTACAGCGAAACCGAAGGCAACTTCCAAATCAGCACCAAAAACAAAAGGCAAAAAATAAAAACTGATCTAAATATTTACAATATTTTTAACCTTGCAAATTTAAGTAGCAAGGTTTTTTTTCCGGCAGTTTCAAAGTCAACGATGGCTTTTTCACCCTGTAAAGTAATAACTTTTCCTTTACCGAATCTTATATGCTCTACCGTATCTCCTGCCTTGATATTTTCAGCAGGATCCGGTTTAAAATCAGACGTGTCCCTTACCGGAGTGTTTCTTTCAGGTCTCTTAAACCGTGTACTTGCAGATTCTGTCTTCTTCCTGTTCACAAAACCTTGCCTGTCCTTATTGGCTCGATTTACTAAACCATTCCCCAACAGCAGGCCAACAGATTGTGGATTATCATAAAATTCCAGATCAATATCTCTTAAAAAACGGCTCGGTTTACAAAAAACAGGTGTTCCAAAACGGTAACGCGACTTCGCAAACGAAACAGTACAGTTAACTTCGGCTCTTGTTACTGCAACATAAAATAAACGTCGCTCTTCTTCCATATCCTTTGGATTATCCATAGCTTTGGCCGAGGGGAAAAGCTCTTCTTCCAGTCCGGTAACAAATACATTTTTAAATTCAAGACCTTTTGACGCGTGTACAGTCATCAGGGTTACTTTATTCCGGTCTTCCTCTTTTTCATTATCCTGATCAGTTAACAGGGAAACCTCCTGCAGAAAATGTTCTATCCCGTCCGGACTTCCTTCTTCTCTGGCAGAATCGGCAAAATCCCGGATTGCATTCAGAAGTTCCTCAATGTTTTCAAGCCGGCTAACATTCTCTGGTGAATTATCTGATTTTAATTCTTTAACCAATCCTGATTTATACGCTACCTCATATGCCAGTTCGTAGGCATTGCCTTCCTCGGAAATTGTTCTCATCTGAACAATCAGATTTCCAAACCGGGTCAGCTTATTTGCAGTACCGGAATTAACATTAAGATTGTACCTGAGCGGATCCAGACAGACTTTTAGTATTGGTTCATGATTAACCGCAACCATTTCAGACAATTTATCCAGGGTTGTTTTTCCTATTCCTCTGGCAGGGAAGTTTATCACTCTCTTCAAGGCTTCATCATCTGAAGGATTAATAATAAGCCTGAAGTAAGCCAGTAAATCTTTAATTTCCTTGCGCTGGTAAAAAGATAATCCTCCATAAATTTTATATGGAACATTGCGTTTTCTCAAGGCCTCTTCAAATACTCTGGACTGTGCATTTGTTCTGTAAAGAATCGCGAAATCCTGGTAATCGAAATGATCACGAAGGCGCAATTCATTTAAACGGTTTACCACTAAAACACCTTCCTCCACATCGCTGTAAGCATTTATAAAAGATATTTTATTCCCGGTATCATTTTCAGAAAATATATTCTTTTTATACTGATCCTTGTTTTTATCTATCAAACTGTTTGCTGCTAAAACAATAGTTTGTGTTGATCGATAGTTCTGTTCCAGCTTATATACATTGCATCCGGGAAAATCCTTCGGGAACCTGAGAATATTATCAACTTTTGCTCCCCTAAAACTATAAATGCTCTGGGCATCATCCCCAACCACACAAATATTCCGGTGAACTTCTGACAGCTTTTTTATAATAAGGTATTGCGCCATATTGGTATCCTGATACTCATCCACCAAAACATACCTGAACTGATCCTGGTATTTTCTCAACACATCAGGATGGTCCCTGAACAGAATATTAGTATATAACAATAAATCATCGAAATCCATTGCCCCAGCCCTTTTACAACGATTTGCATACATCTTGTAAATCAGGCTTATCTGCGGCATTTTGTTCATGCCGTCGGTCTGAACCAATTGTGAATTAGACTCGTAAGCACCAGGTGTAATAAGATTATTTTTGGCAAGCGATATTCTGGATTGAATGTAACCGGGTTTATATACTTTGTCATCCAGCTTCAGCTCCTTAACAATGGTTTTTATCAATGATTTGGAATCGGAGGTATCGTAGATAGTGAATGTAGCAGGAAATCCAAGCATCTCACTTTCCTTACGCAGAATTCTTGAAAAGATTGAATGAAAGGTACCCATCCATAAATACCGGGCAACCTGATATCCGGCAATTCTGGCTATACGGTCCTTCATTTCCCTGGCAGCCTTATTAGTAAAGGTCAGGGCAAGTATCGATCCCGGATTTACACCATTATTTAAAAGATGAGCAATACGGTAGGTTAGTACCCTTGTTTTTCCCGACCCTGCTCCAGCAAGCACCAGGGATGGTCCATCCGTATGTATAACCGCTTCTTTCTGAGCGCTGTTTAATTCCTTTAAAAAATCTTTCACTTTACAGGATTAAAACCTCAAATTTAATACCTTGACATGTGGAAGGCAAAATCACTTCTGCATACTTATTAACAAAATTCCTGCAGCAATTAATAATTATTAAATTCAATGATTATTTTTTAACGCTATCATCAATTACCTTTGTAGAGCAAAAGCACAATTAGGCTTTTTCATAAGGTTATATTAGGTTAATAGGTTATGGTTAAGGGGTGGGCCACCACCCCTTAATTTTTTTGTGCTTTTAATTTAAATCCTGATTTTTTACAAATTGAAAAAAGTTTGGATTTTTTTTTTTTGAACCATTGCAAAAATAAATTCTTGTTGTATATTTGCACCGCCTTTAACAATAAGGGCTGATCAATAAAGCGATTGATCAACATTTTTGGTTTGGTAGTTCAGTTGGTTAGAATACATGCCTGTCACGCATGGGGTCGCGGGTTCGAGTCCCGTCCAGACCGCCTTCGCTCGCCGAAGTCACCGGATAACCGGTACGAAGGCGAGCTTTTTATTTTTACTAAAAAACCTCATTTGATCTGTTTTTGCAGTTCTGATTCTGTATTTTTGAAGGAAATAAAAGTGATAGAGAAACGGCTAGCGTAAAAGCCATGAGATAACTTACCAGTCTTTCCGAAATTCCGGTTGGATCAGTCAACCATGTTTTCCATACAATGGCTGATAATGTTCCGCCGACTAATGAACCGTACAATCCGAAAACCGAAAACCGTTTCCAGAACAGAAGCAATAAAACAGCAGGTCCAAAAGATGCTCCAATACCCGACCACGCATAGGAGACCAGTCCGTAAACCGTTTCTTCCATTGAAATTGCAAAACCAAATGCAACAATCCCCACCACAATTACCAGAATCCTATTAATCAGCAATTTTTGTTTTTGCGAAAACTTCTTTCTTTTCAGGCTCTCAACAAGATCTTCACTTATGGCTGTGGATGCCACCATTAATTGTGATGAAGCAGTTGACATCATTGCACTTATGGCTCCTGACAATAATATACCTGCCAATATCGGATTCAGGAGCAACATAACCATTGTCGGCATAATTTTTTCGGCATCTTCAGCTAAAGATGCTGCTGCATTGCCAAGCAAACCGGCCTGTACCATCTTATATCCCATCAAACCAATCATAAATGCTCCACCATATGCCAATGTGGTCCAGATAACAGCCACTCTCCTGCCCTGTAAAGTTTCCTTCCTGTTCCGCAGGGCCATCATTCGCGTAAGCAATTGTGGTTGGCCTGTATATCCGAATGCCCAGCTTAGCCCATTAACAATCAACAGAAATGAGAAGATCCCTGCTCCTCCGGATTGTGAATAAGACTCTGGGATTGTAGTAAATAATCCTGATAAATCCACCCCATTATTCTGAGCAATTACAATAGCAACACCGGGCAATACAATACAGGTTATTGCCATTAATATGGCCTGAAACGCATCTGTTGCCACTACTGTTATAAAACCTCCCAACATAGTATAAACAGTTACGAGTAATGAACCCAAAACCATACCCCATACAGGATCAATACCAAATGTATTATTGAATATTTTTCCAGCTCCTGAAAACTGAGAAGCAATGTATAACATGAAAAAGAAGATAATAATCACAGATGTAATTATGGTAATGCTTTTATGATGGTTCCTGAATCTATGTGTAAACAATGAAGAAACGGTAAGTGCGGATGTTTTCTGCTGCATTTCTCTGAGTGGCTGAGCCATAAAAAACCAGATGAACAGAATTCCTGCCACACATCCTACAGCAACCCAGACTGCAGCTATACCTTCGGCATAAGCATGACCTGTTAACCCAAGAAGCAACCAGGCAGATTCACCTGTGGCACGTTCTGAGAGCGCTAGGGAGTATCCCGATAATTTATGGCCACCTATCACAAAATCGGTATTTGATTTGGATTTCCGGGCAGACCACGCAACAATAAAAATTAACAATACCAGATAGAGAATAAAAACAAAAGTCATTTAGTATTATTTTGAACGGAAATTTAGGGCAGAAAAAACAAAAATCAAAATCAAGATATTTCCGGATCAACTAAACTCCTGAAAGAACGAATGATAAATTTCAGATAGCCGAAATAAGACTATTCGTAAAACAGTAGGACGATCATGCTTATGTAAATTATAGCCCGCTTTTTGGGAAAATAATCCCTATAATAGATATAAAAACACTATTAATTGTTAATTTTTTTTAACAATTTCGTATATTGAAAAACTGCTTTTATTGAGAACAAGAAAAAAACCACACTAATTTGTATCAACATATGAGATACGAACCTCAAAACTCTGCGACAAAAAAGCGAATCAAATATTAAGATTGAAACAATTATAATTTACTTAACTAAAAAAGTATGGCAAATTTTATGAAAAAATCCCTTTTGCAACCCGGGTTGTATATATCCCGAAAGGTTGCGGTTACAATTGCAGCACTTTTAATTACAACGTTTGGCGTTTTTGCACAAACCCAAACAGTAAAAGGTAAGGTTACTGACTCTAAAACCGGTGATCCGTTGCCTGGTGTTAATGTCGTAGCCAAAGGAACTGGAACAGGTGTTATAACGGATATTGACGGAAATTATACATTTAATGTCCCTGAAGGCACCGAAACTATTGTTTACTCCTTCATTGGAATGCAAACTATGGAAATTCCATTTACAGGACAATCAACAATTAACGTAAAACTGGAAGAATCCAGTATTGGCCTGGATGAAGTTATAGCCATTGGTTATGGCGTAACAACTAAACGCGATTTAACCGGCGCTGTTTCTTCCATTAAAACAGATGAATTAATAGAAACTCCGGTAGCAAATGTTGCTCAGGCTATGCAGGGCAAACTTTCCGGAGTAGCAGTAACAGCACAGGACGGACGTCCGGGAGCTAATATTAAGATTCGAATCCGTGGAGGAGGTTCCATTACACAATCCAATGATCCTTTAGTTGTAGTAGACGGCATCCAGGGTGTTTCATTAAATGAAATACCTGCCGATCAGATAGAATCCATCGATGTACTTAAAGATGCTGCATCAACAGCTATCTATGGTGCAAACGGTGCAAACGGTGTAATACTGGTTACGACAAAAGGATTAAAAACTGCAAAAGGCACCACAAAAATATCATATAGTGGTTACATGCAATCAAAAGACATCGCTAAACAACTTGTACCGCTGAACACACAGGATTATCTGTTAAATCAGTGGAGCTATATGACAGCCATGCAGCAAAGCTGGGGTGACGATTTTGCCTTATATTATGGTTTAGGAACAGCTAATGTAAATTCACTGGGGCATTCAGGTATTGAAGCGTGGAATGATTATGCAAACGTTCCTATACATGATTATACAAATGACCTTTTAAGAAGTGGCTGGTTGACAAACGAACACAACCTTAGTGTTTCAACAGCAACTGAAAAAACAACTCTTGCTGTTAATGCCAATATGATAAAAGACGACGGGATAAAAATTAAATCTGGTTACCAGCGTCATAATCTTCAGCTAAAACTGGAACATGAATTATATAAGAAGGTTAAAATTGGTTTTAACTTAAATTATGTTCAAACCCGTCAGGAAGGTAACGAGAGTACGTCTAACGGTTCAGGATCAATTTTATCTTCTGCATACCGTTTCAGACCAATTGACAATCCGCTGGGACAGTATGATCCTATCCCTTCAGGGTTTGGTAATGGTGACGTTAATGTGGATCCAACTTATGACCCTTACGTACTTACAACCAATGTAGAAGATATCAGAAACCTTCAACGGTTCAGAGGATCTGCTTATATTAACTGGGAGATTATTAACGGACTGACCTTCAGATCTGAAATTAATGGTTCGAACCGGTATTCAGAAAATCAGTATTATAATGCGGGTATTGCAATTCCAAATGCCGACAATCTGGTTACTGACCGTCGGGCCAGACTTGATTTATACCGGTCAACTGCCTACAGATCGTTTACAACAGTTAACTGGGAAGTTCAGGGTCTTGGAGAACATAGCTTAAAATTACTGGCAGGTTTTGAGATTTCAAAATCACAAAGTAAAACATCACGCATCTTTGGACAAAGTTATCCCGCAGATTATGATTTCCAGACAACTATGGCAAGAATGCAGTTTGCGGATTTATCATCGTATGATGAAGCGTCTGGATTGTATCCGATCCAAAAGCAAAACTTTGATTTTTACAATAATTTCAATGTTGCTTCAGCTGCATATTCATACTTCGGCCGTTTAAATTATGATTATAAAGGCAGATATTTATTTACGGCAGCCGTAAGGACTGATGTTTCATCTAATTTTGCACCGAGATTCGGAACAGGTACTTTCCCCTCCGGAGCTTTTGCCTGGCGTGCATCCGATGAACCATTCCTGGAGTCTACCAGAGGATGGCTTGACAATTTGAAACTTCGTATTTCCTATGGTTCATCAGGAAACGACAATATTCCTTATGATGCCTGGCATGCTCTTTATTCTCCAAGCTTTGATGCCAACGGCAATATCACTTATGTGTCCAATGGTATTTATCCTAACAATAACTTGAAATGGGAGACCACTATCTCAAGAAATTTGGGTGTTGATTACAGTGTATTTAATGGCCGTATCTACGGTACAGTTGAAGTATATTCAAACAATTCAATTGACTTATTAGGTCAGGTACCAACACAACAGTCAAGCGGGTATGATTATAAATGGGAGAATTTAGGCAATACATCGAATAAAGGTGTGGAAATCTCATTCAATACAGATATTGTACGCAATAAAGATCTTACCATTAGTGTAAATGCTACTTATAATTACAACAAAAATAATATCGAGAAACTGAAAGAAGGTGTCGTAACAGATTACGGTACTGACTGGAATTCAACCTCAACATATCCCAGAAAAGAATTCCTGTTTAAAGAAGGAACTCCATTGGGAACAATCCAGGGATATGTCTATGACGGTTATTACAGCCCGGATGATTTCAACTATGATAGCAATACCGGTGAGTATACACTGAAAGACGGTGTACCTTATTACGATAATTTTAACGAAATTGGTAATTATCCTAATCCTTTTAATGTTGTACGCATGGACTCAACCGGAACTGCAGTAGATATTGGTACTAAGGTGTTCCCAGGCGCTTTAAAAATTAAGGATACAAATGGTGACGGTGTAATCACTCCGGACGATGCAACTATACTAGGTGAAATGATACCTCGTCATACAGGTGGATTTGGATTAAATGTACGCTATAAAGGTATCGACTTTACTACTAATTTTGTATATGCGTTAGGTGGTCATGTTTATAACGTGGCAAAACTCTTAAATACAACAGGTAGAAAAGACTACACATTCGGTTCAAACAGTTTAAATTTTGTAAAGGATACTTACAGATATTATGATATTGATGGTTCCGGTGACCTTATTCCTGTAACAGATCCTGATAATTTGAATGCGTTAAATGCCAATGCATTATATCATACACCATACCATGAATTCGGTCTGGTTCTGTCTGAATGGATTGAAAAATCGGATTATTTACGTTTGAATACATTAACGTTAGGATATACCTTACCAAAGAGTTTGACTAAAAAAGTTGCCATTGACAGGTTAAGGGTTTATTTTACCGGTGGAAACTTACTAACAGTTACTGGATATTCAGGTCTTGACCCGGAAGTAAATGCAAATGAGAGCAAGGGGTCTTATGCTACACCGGGCCTTGATTTCGGTGCATATCCAAGAGCCAGAACATATACATTTGGTGTAAATGTTGATTTTTAATTTTAACTGAGAAAATTTATAATACATATGAAAAGGATAATTTATATATTCACATTTATAGGTGCTGTACTGATTAGTACCTCCTGTAAGGATTACATCGAGCAATCTTCCCCTTCAGAAATAACCCTCGAAGAAGTACTTTCAAATCCAACCAGTGCGTTGGCATTGTTAGACGGTGCTTATGATGTATGGAGAGACAGTCGCATTCACTCAAACGGGATGTTTTATGAACTTAGTGTATGTAGCTCAGATGCAGAACGTCATCCTGAGAAATATGCAGACCAGGAACGTCACATTCCCGAAAACTTATATTATGGAGGAACCTCAGCCTGGGCAAATATTGATATCGGTTCAACAGGATGGACAAGAGGTTACAACGTTATTGCTACTTGTAATCAATTAATAACCAACTATGAAGCAACCAGTTTTTATCAGGACTGGCTGGACAATCAAACACCAACCGACCTTTCAAATATTTACGGACAAGCTGTTTGTTTAAGGGCTACTATTTATTACGAATTAACCCGTTATTTTGGTGATATTGTGAATCAGATTTCAAGTCTGGATGTTGATTCTTTCTTAACCTGCCGTGATTATATATGGGAATATCACATAAAAGAAGTTGAGAAAGTTATTCCATTAATGTACCGTGCCGGTGAAAATGAACAGTCTGTAAAAACAAGAATGACACGTACGTATGCAGAAGGATTGGTTGCACGTTTATGCTTATTTGCAGGCGGTTACTCTACACGTCGTACAGACCTTGGAGCTGAATTCTACCATGATCTGGATGGCAACACCATTTCGTTTGAAACAATGGGTGCTGAAAACAATGGCGGAATTTACGAGCGCCGTACAGACTATATGAAATTCTACGAAAAAGCTAAAAAATATCTGACTGACCTTGTTAATAATCCAGGTGCTGCAGAATTGATCACTTCAGACCCTCGGGGTACCGGAGCAAATGGTGAAAAATTTGGTAATCCATTCCAGTATAAATTCCAACAAATGCTGGATCTGGATGTTTCTACAGAATCTATTTACGAAATCCCTGAAACACAGGGCGTATACTCAGAACGTCCATATGCCTTTGGTCGTCCGTCCGGAGGAGGTGGCTCCAATGCTTTTCCATGTAAAAGTTATGGACAAAGCAGAATGCATCCTACATTTTACTACGGCGATTATGATCCTGACGACATGAGACGGGATGTTACAGTAGCTGTGACATGTAGTCAGGGCAATGGAAGGGAAACATTACTAAGCCTTACACCTGGTAATAAAACCAACGGTGGTTTCGGCAATAACAAATGGGATGAAAACCGTATGAGCCCACCTTATTATCAGGCACAACGCCAATCAGGGGTAAACAATCCTTATATGCATATGTCAGATATGATTCTGTTACTGGCAGAAGTTGATGCCGTATTAGGCGACGAATCCGGTGCCAAGGAAGAATGGAAAAAAGTTCGTAGTCGTGCATTCTCTTCCGATAAACAGGCAGATAAAGTAGATTCTTATATCAACGGTAAATCAGGTGATGCTCTCTTGGATGCGATTCTTACCGAAAGAAAGTTCGAACTGGCAGGTGAAGGAATCCGCAAATGGGATATGCTTTATAACGGTAAATTGCCGGAAATGATCGAAACCCTTAAAGCAAATCTTGCTGCAATGGTACAGGGACTTAAAACAAATGGGTATTATGAATTCGCTAATGGCAACGTATTCCCATGTTACGTTTGGACTAAAGAAGTTGATGCTGGTACTGAATTAGGTTATCGTTTAACTACCCAGAGCACAGATGAATCTAATCCTCTGCTCTTCCCTGGATGGAGAGGTCAGTATAATGATTGGGAAAATGTAGGCGGTGAAGGTATCGGGGCTAAATATAATGGTGACTATAATACGAATACCGCCATTAAAGGTTTATTCAGATACATTGATCCAAATGGCGCGGAAGCCGCACAACTCGAAGCTGATGGTTATGTAAGAACACGCTGGGGAGCAGACATAGTTGGATACAAATTGCCGGATGAGACAGGTGAATTTACCGATTTCTCAGACGAATATTCCACATATGTTTTCCGTGGGTATCAACAAGGATTAGCACCAATTTACATGTATCCTTTAACTGCTCAAACCATTTCTACTTCTGAAGGTAAAATAACAAACGGATATGGTTTTCCACAACAATAAATTTTAATTATAAAATAATTAAAGGGAAGTCCTTAAGGACTTCCCTTTTTCGGCTTAAATGCTAACCTTCTTCCCGTTGTATTATGAAAAAGAAATTATTCACTTTGGTGGTCATATTGAGTTGCTCTCTTATCGGACCAATCAATAGTTTTAGTCAATCCGAAGATTCCATCACACAAAAAGTTTTGGAGACCATGTATGATGCCACCCGTTTTATGGTGGATGACGTCAGTACCAATGGTGGTTATCTTTGGAATTATCTGCCCGATATGTCTCGACAATGGGGTGAAATGGAAGCATATCCAACTATGATATGGCTCCAACATCCTGGCACTGTAAGTATGGGGCATGTGTTCATGGAAGCCTATCACGTTACAGGTAATGAATACTATTATCAGGCTGCAGAAAAAGCAGCTGCTGCCATTATCTGGGGACAAAACCCTGAAGGTGGATGGAATTACATGGTGGATTTTGCGGGTGATAGATCATTAAAACACTGGTATGAAACAATCGGAAAAAACGGTTGGAGGCTGGAGGAATTTCAGCATTACTATGGCAATTCCACCTTCGATGATGATGTTTCAAGCGATGCGGCCCGTTTCTTATTGCAAATGTACCTTGAAAAACTGGATCCCAAATACAAACCCTCACTGGATAAAGCAATCAACTTTATTCTGGAGAGTCAGTATCCAAATGGCGGCTGGCCACAACGCTATCCTTTACGACATGATTTTATCAAACAGGGATTTCCTGATTATACTTCGTTTTATACATTCAATGATGATGTAACTTGGGAAAACATAAATTTTCTGATACAATGTTACCTCACACTTGGTGAAAAAAGATTTCTTGAGCCCATAAAAAAAGGAATGGATTTTTACCTGCTTTCGCAGGACAATTGCGGAGCGTGGGCACAACAACTGGATATGGATCTTAAACCTGCCAGTGCACGAACTTTTGAACCGCTGGCCTTTTTACCATCCACCACTTGCGAAAATGCATTTTTGCTGCTTAAATTTTACCAGTACACCGGTGATACTCGTTTTCTTGAAAATGTACCTGCCGCAATTAAGTGGCTTGAGAATACAAAACTACCAGAAACCGAGATTGAAGGCGAACGCACACATCCGACCTTTGTCAATACTGAAACTAACAAACCTATCTTCGTTCACCGAAAAGGATCGAATGTTAAATATGGCATTTATTATACCGATGAAAGTGATCAAAACCTCCCTTCACATTATTATGGAAAATGCAGGGTTCCATTAGAACAACTGAAAAACGAATATAAGCGCCTTTCAGAATTAAATGCTGAAGAAGTCACCAAAGAGTCTCCTCTCCTTCCCTCACCATTTACTCAAGCAGATACACCACAAAAATATTATAATCTAAGTGGTTTCAAATTCATGTTTTACCCAAAAAAAGAAACTGTTTCTGATATCATAAATTCACTGGATGAAAAACACCGATGGCTTATTAAACATGCCATGACCAGCCACCCGTACATTGGTGACGGACAAAACAAAACCGAAACTGATAAATATGCAACGACCTTTGTAGGAGACGAAACAGACACGTCACCTTACAGGGATATGTCTGACCAGGAATATATCTCTACATCACAATATATACGTAATATGCTGGCGCTCATTCAATTTCTAAAAAATAATCAACATGAAAATTAATATCATCCTCACTTTTATAATACTATCATTGCTGAATTCCTGCAATACCAAAAAGCAGAAAGAAGATAAAAGTACCCTGGATATTTCCGGGACATATTACGAAAATCCTGTTCTCGGAGGGGACTACCCTGATCCGTCCGTTTTTCGTGATGGAGAAGATTATTATATGACACACTCCTCATTTGAATACTATCCCGGATTATTGATCTGGCACTCTAAAGATCTTATTCACTGGGAAAGAATTGCACATGCCTTGCATAAATATGTAGGTTCCGTCTGGGCACCTGACTTTTTAAAGTTCAACAATCGGTATTACATTTACTTCCCTGCCGGAGGTACAAACTGGGTAGTAACTGCCGATTCTCCTGCAGGTCCGTGGTCCGAACCCATTGATTTGAATCTCAGGGGTTTTATTGATCCGGGTCACATGGTTGATGCTGAGGGCAACAGATATTTATACCTCTCTAAAGGTTTCGTGGTCGGACTCTCAGAAGATGGTTTAAGTGTTATAGGTGAACCGAAACATATTTATGATGGATGGCAATTCCCTAAAGAATGGAGTACAGAATGTTTCTGCCTTGAATCGCCTAAACTAACCGTAAAAAACGAATTCTATTATCTAACTGTTGCCGAAGGTGGAACTGCAGGACCAGCTACAGCACATATGGTAGTTTCTGCCCGTTCCAAATCCCCGTTTGGTCCGTTCGAAAATTCACCGTATAATCCTGTGGTTCATACAGAAAACAGGGATCAGCGCTGGTGGTGTCAGGGCCATGGAACTTTAGTGGATGACACCGATGGGAACTGGTGGATCATGTATCATGGTTATGAAAAATGTTTTCAGACGCTTGGGAGACAAACATTAATGCTCCCTGTTGTATGGACAGATGATCTTTGGTTTAAGGTTCCGGATGGAATAAACAGCTCTGACAAACTAAAATTACCAACCGGCAAAGCATTAAATCTGAACAGTTCTTTATCCGATAATTTTTCAGCAGATGAACCGGGCTTGCAGTGGCAGTTTTATAAAGACTTTGATCCTGACAGAATAAAAGTCAAGAACGGAAAACTGGTTATGTCTGCAAAAGGAAGATCATTTGACGATACAACGCCATTTCTTGTGAACGCCAGCGATCGTAAATATGAGGTTACTGTGGAATATAACTTAATCGGTGATGCAATATCCGGTCTTTGTCTTTATTACAATAAAGAAGGAAATATGCGGATAGAGGTCAGTAAAACCAGATTTACTGTTTACAACAGACAAAACGCAAAAATACGTGAACCCAATACGCTCGGGAATCATGGATACCTGAAAATATTAAACGATGAAAATGAAATTAGTTTCTATTTTAGTGGAGATGGCCAAATTTGGACAAAAGTTGAACGGAGTATAGATGCTACAGGTTTCAATCATAATGTATTCGGAGGATTTATGAGCTTAAGGCCTGGAATTTATTCTTACGGAACAGGCGATACCACCTTCGATAATTTTACGTATACTAAACTTTAGGTATAAACTAATTTTTATACTGATCCGGGTCGATAAATTTACTCAGGTTAACCATATTAAAACGCTCTCCCTTAAATATGAGATCCGAGGCGTTTTCTCTGGTGACGTGTATATTAGCGTACTCACCACTGACCAGTATATCCAGTAAACGTTTTAATTCCAGCAAACTTTCATTATCACCTACTATCGAAATTGCCATGCCGAGAGCCGAACGTGCTACTTCGAGTTCATTATTTTCGATCCTCAATGCAATAAGCATGACCCATACATCCTCCTGTTCAGGGTTCAGCTTCAATGATTTTGTAAATGCCTCCGACGCCTCCTTTTTAAAACCTGAATAAAAGTAACTCTCAGCCATTCCTGTCCATGCTTCGTCATCTGTTTCATCCATTTCAATGGCTTTCTTAAAACAGTTGACACTTTCTATATAATCTTTAGTAGACTGCTTACAATAACCTAGACCAATCCATGCATCATAAACATCCGGTTCAGACTCAAGAATAGAATAGTAAGTTTGCTCTGCAGATACATAATCACCTAAACCTTCATAACATTCCGCCAGATATATCAGCACCTCTTCGTTATGCGTTTCTGCTTTCAAAAATTCCTGAAATGAATCCAGGGCTTCCTGGAATTTATCCTGCCGCAACAGTGCAATGCCCTTCTGGAATATGGCATTATAAAAACCAGAATCGATCACTAAAGCATAATCAAACGCATCAACGGCTTTATCATAATCCTCATTCGAATTGTGCGACATTCCCATATTGTACCAGGCTTCTTCGTTGTAAGGATCAACATCCAGAAGCTGATTCAAATAAGTTATTGCCAGATCAGATTTGCCATTCTCTTCCGAATTAAGAGCAAGTTCAAACAATATATCAATATTAAACGGATTATGCATCAATCCCTTTTTCAGATAATACAATGCTACATTAGGTTGTTGAATACCCATATACAGAAATGCAATATCAAGGCACATTCTGTCGATATCGTCATCACTTGTTTTCAAAAGATTTTCGAACACATCATTTGCAGCCTGAAATTTATCCATACGCAGAAGTAACTCACCTTCAAGCATAAGCACTTCTTCGTCATAAATTTTAAAACTAAGCGTTTCAATAATTCCAAGGGCAGAATTATACTTACCCATTTTGTGCAATACCCTTGCCTGCCATAACAATAACGTAATTGAACCGGGATGCTGTTTTAGACCTTCTTCAACAACTAAAAGGCTTTTCTTAACCTTCATATGGTTAAGATAGTACTCTGTAAGACTTTCAAACTCTTCAACATCAAAATACCCAATCTTTTGTTGGTAAAGCATATCCTCATAACGACTTACAACATCATTGTTGCGATTTCCGTCCTGATTAAACTGTTTTTGATGCATAAAAGCAATTTTGAACAAATTTTGGAAGATATTTTGGCTGTAGCAATAGGTAATTGCCATAATTCTGCAAAATCAACATCTCATTTTTCACAAAAAACTGATTTACAGAAACTTAATCACAAAAAGCAAGATGTTAATATTTTAAAAAGTTATTAACACTCTGTGTCTGCAAACACCTTTTTATACCGGTTATAGGCCAAAATCAGTAAAACGATAACAAATAATACCGCATAATAGATCCAGGATGGCAGTGAATAAATGCTTCCTCCGCCGGCATAAGAGTGCATACCACCAAGAAAATAATTTACACCGAAATATGTCATCAAAATAGTTGAAAATGCGACCAACGAACCTGCCACGTAGTAAAAACTCCCCTTCAGGCCAGGCAAATGATTCAGATGGGCAACCAACGTGTACACCAGAACCGAAACCAGGCACCAGGTTTCTTTCGGATCCCACCCCCAGTATTTTCCCCAGGACTGGTTTGCCCAAACGCCGCCAAGAAAACAACCAATTGTAATCAGGTATAATCCGGGAATCAGGATCATCCTGTTAACGACTATCAATTGACGGATTGTACCGGAAATACGGGGAGCGTTTTTATCTGTAAGAACCGTCATAAGCAAAAGGGTAATTAACGCCAGCATAGCACTCCCACCCAAAAAAGCATAACTTGACGTAATAACCGTTACATGTATATTGAGCCACACCGATTTTAATACCGGGACCAAAGGTGTAATCTGCGGATTCATAAAACTCAGGTGAGCCACCATTAAGGCCGATGCGGAGAGTAAACTCAGTAAAGCAAACGTAATATCCGATTTCCTGAAGAAATAAATTCCGATGAGCAGACTTATCCATGACACAAATATCATTGTTTCGTATCCATTGCTAACCGGAACATGTCCGGTCATAATGCCACGCAACAGTAAGCCTACACCATGAAAAAGGGCTGCACCAATCAGTAGTATTCCAAGTCCTGTAGATAAATATCGTGCTAACTTTTTCCTGTTTATCTGGGCAATAATAGCCACAATCAAAAATATAAAGCCAACAAGCCCGTAAAAATGTGACAACCGTTCAAACACGTTCAGTTTATTATATAAAAGCTCAATGTTCCGCATCCTGTCAGATGGCAGTATTTTAGGAGCAAACTGTTTCTGCCAGCTGTCCACAAAATCCATCGCTTTTTGAAATTCTTTCGGGTCTTTGCTGAAAAAATTCAGATAAAACTGAGAAAATGTTTTTTCTGTCAGACTGTCTCCGGTCATAAACACATTGGGCACAGACCTGAGATCAATCCATGGATCGGACGCTTTACCGGGCAATGGAAACAGGTTTATTAATCTACCTTGCCTTAACATATTAAATATGTTCGCCCGCTCATCCAGTGCCAGTATATTGTTCTCTGTCTTAGTCCGTTCAGAAGGTTTTTTCCGGTTAATATTCTGAACAACCGTTTGCAGGATATACGCTCCGTCTTTAGTAAACAAATCATTGTAGGCAATCCTTTTTTCCGGGTTATTATCCAGAAATGGAATTCCTGTTTCACTTTTGTAAATATATGGTTTGGCAGAGCTGGAAGAAGGATCTTTAATGATCTCCAGAATGATGCCTTCGGCTTTCCGGTTTTTTTCTTCACTTTTCCGGCTCATTTTTCGCAACAGATCGCCCGCATATGTATTCATCGGCTTTATTCTTCCGTTTGCCTGAACCCAGACCTCTCCGAACATCCTGGCTGTTTCAGGGCTTACCTGCGATTCTGATTGTGCCGAAAGAGGTAGTGTAAATAAGATCAATCCCAAAATAACAACATGCGTATTTTTTACTTTTCCTAAATACTTTACAAACCTGCTCTTACGGTCTGTAAGCGCTTTAAGCATTCCTAACGCCAGCAGTAAATACCCAAGATAAGTAACGGACGATCCAACCGGGTCATGGTTTACAGAAAGAATAGTTCCAAGTTCATCCTCATCATAGGAAGCCTGAAAGAACCTGTAACCGCGGTATTTCAATATGTGGTTCATGTAAATAGAATAGGCAAAATTGTTGTTTTGTTCCGGGTCATTAACATGTACATAACTAATAAACGACGATGGACTTTGCGATCCCGGATACCGCTCCACTATAAAACTATCAAGCGCTATTTTGAATGGCAGAATTTTTTCCTCCTTACCAATTGACAGTACCACAGAAACGTCACCGAATTTAACTTCGGTAGGTTCGTGTTGCGAATAATGGTAAACAAAAGCCTCTGCCACTTCCTGATCCCGGGATATCCTGAATTTTGTCACCGGATATTGCATCTCGCCTTTTGAGTAGACCTCAGAACGAATATTTAAATCAGTACCATCTACCACAACACTTTTGTGATAGTAATCCTGATTAAATTTGTTTGGTCTTACTTTTCTATGATCCTCATAAATAACGGAACTGGCCTTCATAACTTTTACATTAAGCACTGTTTGGTCCAGTTGCAATAGATTTGAAGAACTCCCTTCCCGAATACCGATACTGCCTGTTTCGCCCACAAATCGGGTAATTCCGGCACCAATGATTATCACCGCAATAGAAAGATGAAACAACATTATCCCAAGCTTACCCTTTCTGTAAAGCCGGGAATAAAAAATGTTTACTACAGAACCTATAGCAATGTATCCCAGCATGAATTCAAACCATGATGCATCATAAATCAGATACCTTGCCTCATCCGTACCGGCATTATACTCAATAAAAGTAGCCACTGAAATAGCAATCGCAAAAACCAATCCCAGCAAAGCCAGAATTCTTACAGAAAAAAGTTTATAGATTATATGTTTCATTTTCTTGCCCTGAGCATTTCTCTTTTTCCAGGCGGTCCCGGAAGTCTTTCTACATTAAAACCAGCCCGTTGCATCCGCCTTCTAACCTCACCCTTGGCACAATATGTCACCAGGATGCCTCCTTTATTCATTGCACCGTAAATGGTTTCAAAGATTGCTTCATCCCACATTTCCGGTTGTTTTTCTGGTGCAAACGCATCAAAATAAACCAGATCGCAGTTTTCCAAATCTATCTCCTGAGTCAAATCTGCTTCCAGTTTTAAAATTGAAAACCGATCTGTAATCTCCGAAACCAAATTCCACGGAGCCTGATGTATATCAGAAAACAACTCCCTGATCGTATTGTTTGAATGCGCAGTATAATTTAATTGAATTATAAGATTAAGATCCAACGGATATTTTTCCAAAGTTGTATAGTGAACCTTCAATTCGGGATCACTAAAAGTATAGTCCAGCGTAAGCAACGCATTAAGTCCTGTTCCAAAACCTATCTCCAGTATCCTGATATTTTTTCTTGCCCTGGATAATTCTTCAAGACCAGCCTGAATAAATACATGTAATGATTCTCTAACTGCCCCTTTATAAGAATGATAGTGTTCATTCAATTCAGGCACAAATAATGTAGCCGAACCATCTTCGGTTTTTTTAATTTTAAGTTCCTTAATATCCATACCATGTAAAACTAGTGATACTTCAAAATAAAAACAGATCCAAATATATCACTTTTTAAAGTGTATTTTCAACAATTATTTCGCTCTAAATCCCTCGTTTAATAAGGGTTGCAAAATATACAGCAATTCATTTTTATGTTTTATAGCATTTTTTTAACGTATTTTAACGCTCTGATATGTTGTCCAGCATAATTATTTACGTACTTTTGTTGTGGGATTTTTTTCATAGTATTAGATTTAAGGTTAGCAAAAGAGGTAGGCGGTGCTTTGGATAAGTGGCCTACCTTTTTCTTTTTCACCTATTCACAAAAACATTATCAATCCTGCAGATTTATTTCTATAATCTGTTTATTATTTAATCAGTTACAGCTTATTATATATTGTAAGGGGATAGAGATTCCGCAGATTTAATGCATAATCTTATAAGCCAGTTCTTTCAACAAATCTCCCTGGGACGAAGACACATTTCCAAAACCTTTGCTCTTAGCATCGTATTCACGCAACAACGACACCACATCCATGACCTTCCAGGCATTGTATATTTTTGCAGCGGACTTGTATTGCCCGACGAAATAAGGATTAATGCCAAGTGATTTTGCCACCGATCCATCAGACTTATCTTTCAGGTAGTGAAAGATCATCAGGTTAGAGAAAAAATTAAAGACAGGCACCATAACCATCTGCATCGGGTAGTTCTTCTGATTAGCAGCAAAGTAGTTCACAATCCTGTTTGCTTTTAGCACATTTCGTGTTGCAAGTGCTTCCTGCAGTTCAAATGCATTATAATCTTTTGAAATGCCTATATATTCTTCAATCAGCTTCGGGGTAATTTCATTGGAATCTTTCGGCATTACCAACTTCAATTTATCTAACTCATTTACAACCTTACTAAGATCTGTGCCAAGAAACTCCGCCAACATTAATGATGATTTTGGAGATATGGACAAACCTACGTTCCTGCAATAATCGTTTATCCACTCCCCCATTTTATAATCCCTCACTTTGTCAGAGGTATAAACCACACCGACATCCCCAAGCATCTTATAAACTTTTTTCCGTTTATCAAGCTTCCCGTATTTGTAGCAAATCACAAGTAAAGTGGAAGGCTGTGGCTGCTTCAGGTAATGTTCCAGCTGATCAATATTCCCCAGATTTTGTGCCTCTTTTACGATAACCACCTGCATAGGAGCCATCATGGGGAAGCGTTTAGCTGCATTGATCACTGTAGCCGTATCCACATCACGACCATACATTACCGTTTGGTTAAATTCCTTTTCCATATCATTCAACACATTATCCTCAATGTAGTCGCTGATAAGGTCAATGTAGTATGGTTCTTCGCCCATCAAAAAATAAACAGGCTTAAACTTCCGGTTCTTTAAGTCATTTAGTACAGAAATATGGTCCATCGGAATTAGTCGTATTTCAGGTGTTTAACAGAACGTCCGTTAATGATGATCTCACGCAATGATTCAATGCCAATTTTCAGATGATCCTCTACATAATCGCGGGTTACAATAGTATCACTTTTATCAGTTTTAATACCTTCCGATATCATGGGTTGATCCGAAACAAGCAGCAAGGATCCGGTCGGAATATGGTTGGCAAATCCTACGGTAAACAAGGTCGCTGTTTCCATATCAACGGCCATGGCACGCGTGGATACCAGATATTTTTTAAACTCATTGTCGTATTCCCAAACCCTTCTGTTGGTTGTATATACTGTTCCTGACCAGTAATCGCGTTCAAAATCGCGAATAGCAGATGAAACAGCTCGTTGAAGGGTAAATGCAGGTAAGGCAGGAACAACAGGTGGCAGGTAGTCGTTGCTTGTTCCCTCACCTCTGATCGCCGCTATTGGCAGAATTAAATCCCCAAGATTATTTCTCTTTTTCAGGCCTCCGCACTTTCCCAGAAAAAGTACAGCTTTCGGCATAATGGCCTGAAGCAGATCCATGATGGTTGCTGCGTTGGCACTTCCCATACCGAAATTTATAATGGTTATTTCACCATTTGACGCATTCGGCATGTTGCCTTCTTTCCCTACAATAGGAACATCATACCATTTTGAAAATAACTCAACATAATGATTAAAGTTGGTAAGCAGGATGAATTTTGAAAAATCCTCCAGTTTACGTTTGGTGTACCGTGGTAACCAATTCTCTACAATATCTTTTTTGGTTTTCAACATAGGAACATTATTTTTAACCCTGTTTTTATCCGAATGTTCAAAAATAGCAAAATGACCCGATTAAATCTTCCGGATCATCCGTTTAATATAAAAAAAGAAGGTGAAAAAACACTGATCTTTGATGTTTTCAGAAAACGCTTTGTAGTTCTGACACCGGAAGAACATGTCCGTCAGTATTTTTTGGCTTATTTACTAAACTACAAAAATTATCAACGCGGACTTATTGCAGTTGAAACCGAAATAAAAATAAACAATCTCTCCCGACGGTGCGATGCTGTTGTATATAATAAAAAGGGTGAACCGGTTATGATTCTGGAATTCAAAGCACCTGAAATAAAGATCAGCCAGAAAACTATGGATCAGATTTGCAATTACAATCTGAAATTGAATGTAACTTATTTTGTTATTTCGAACGGATTGCAACATTTTTGTGGAAAAATTGAGAAGAGCAACAACACATTTAAGTTTTTATCCGATATTCCGGATATGAATACAATAGTTAAATGAAACAACTTATACTGATCTTACTGATTTTATTTCCTGTTCTCCTTCAGGCGCAGACAAAAAGGGACAGTTTTTTGATTTCTCCCCGAATATCATTTGCGGATTTTTCAAACAGAAATCAGTGGGAAGGTTACTCCATTAACAAAGTCCCGCCACTGGCTTTCCAGGTTGAAAAGTTCATCAATGACTATTTTACTTACGGCGTTTTAGTTGGTTTTTACCGCAATAAATATACAAACGATACATTATCGACTAATTTTCACCGGGATTTTAATATCGGGTTTGGAGGTTTGGCATCATTCCATTACGGAAACTGGATTGAAAAAATCACAAACGATAAGGTCCGGTTCAATGATTTTGACCTGTATGTAACACTCGGATTAAACTGGGTAGTAACCAATACAACAATACGTAGGAACTACCATCACCAGAATGATCTTCCTGAAAAGCTTGATGAAACTACGGTAGATTTTTCATTTGGCCCTATAGCCGGAGTTAGGTACTATATAACAGATAAATTTGCCATGAACCTTGAAGTAGGCACCGGAAACCTTGGCATCGTAACCATGGGCGTTTCATGGAACCTGACCAGGGATAGAAAGCCTCGCCCGGAATATAAACCGGAGAGGTTAGTTCCGGGTGATGTAAATTGAATAGAAATGCGGTTTTTATTTAATGTGAAATCCAAATTTGTAAGAAACAGATAACATTTCCGGAAATATATTAAAGCTTTTAGCTTGTAGACTCAGGTAATGAGAAAAGCGATCATTTGACAAAAGTTCAAATTCAAACTCAATGATTAATCCAAAACGTTTAAGGTCATTATGGGTATACCTTTCATAAACAAGAATGTCATTCACATACCTGGCTGCTTCACGATAAGATTCATAACCGCGCTGATAAGAAGATCCTGCTTTAACTGCAAAGCCAAATGCATCATTTTTAATTACTGAATAGCCCAGTTGCAAATCTAAAAACAAACCCGAATGGTTTTGTTTTCCCCATGGTACATCATTTGTTATAAAAGTAGATTGAAAAAAAGAAATGCCCGGATTAACAGAAAGACGTTCAGAAATACTAAAGACTGCTTCGCTTATTATATACGGACCTCCATTTCCGATATTCAATTCATCCAGTACACCTATTCCAATTCTAAATTCGGGTTGCTTAATTTCCTGCGAAGCTAAAAGCTGACAAAATAATAATCCTAAAAAAATAAATATCAACGACTTCATAACATACGGGTTTAGAGTAAGTAATATTCAGCAATATACCAATAAAACAATTATTAACAAACTCATTTATTGTTAAAAACGAAATCCCTGTCTAAGGATTATCAATCAATACAAATCTTACAGGACATCAAAACGAAATCAATTCCTTCAGAAAGTCACCACAGCTTTCATCACATTGTCTTTGTAGGCCTCCACCAGATCATAAACGTCCTGCGATTTAGTATAATCCACCCGGTGGGTAATCATTTGTTTCAAATCTGATGATACGCCTGCCAGCATATCTATGGCATCCTGCATACAATGGTTCTGCCGGCGTACATTTTTAATGGTAATTTCTTTACGGCGCAACTGATCCACCGGGAGGTGCCACGCATCAAATTCGGGAATTCCAACAATCATAAGTGTTCCTCCGGGTTTCAGCATTTCAATAGCCTGTGCTACCGCATCCTGTTGTCCGCAACATTCAAATACTACGTCAAGTTGGTTTTCGTACAATGCATTTGCTTTTTCTACAAGATTTTCCTTTAATGGATTAATGGCATAGTCAGCACCAAAAGTTTCTGCAGTATACAGACGATAGTCCAGTTTTTCAGATACAATGACGGATGAAGGATTGTTCGGTTTCAATGCACTCAAAACACTCATACCTATAGGGCCAAAACCTAAAATACCAATATCCAGACCTGAAACATTTCCAAAACTCTTAACCGCATAAATACCTATTGAAAACGGTTCGCATAACATGCCATCATCAAATGATAACTTTTCTGGTAATTCAAAACAGGTATTGGCAGGCATAACAATATATTCCTTCATACATCCGTCCGATTGTCCTGGATTCCCAAGGAAAGTCAGGTTACGGCAGGTATGTTCTCTTCCGGCTCTGCACTGATCACACTTACCACACGACATAGCCGGATCAACCGCTACTCTGGAGCCGGGTTTTACATTTTTAACTCCCTCGCCCACTTTTACAATTTCCCCGGCAAACTCGTGCCCCAAAACGAATGGATAGGCTACAACCTGTGAACCTATTCTACCGGTACGGTAATAATGCATATCCGATCCGCAAACGCCAACCGATTTAACTTTTATAAGGACCTCACCCTTTCCCGGTTCATTCACGTCAGGGATATCAACCACTTCAAGCGTTTTTATATTGGTAAGTGCTACTGCTTTCATTCTTCTTTAGATTTAAGACATAAGACGTAAGACACAAGATTTTACTTGGAATCAAAATGATAAAAAAACGCGCCTTCTTTCAGGGCGTAACTACATTGATAAATGGATGCCTCCGGTAATTGTTCAAGAACGATTTGGATCAGAACAAAAGCCAACGGAAAATATTCGGCCCGCATTTCGTCCATTCCGGGCACCTGTTTACGTTGTTCAGTTGTCATTACCGACAACTCATCAGCCATTTTTTGCAAAACCGGGCTTTCAATTTTAAACCACGTCTTTACATCCGGATCAACCGATTTACCCAAAGTAGTAAAAGACCCTGTTTCTATCATGGCCCTAATGGTATCGAATGAACCTGATGAACCGACCATACTTACAGGATTAAATTGTTTTAAGGCAACAAATAAATCATGTAATTCCTTCTGCGCAAATTCTCTTACCTTTTCCAGTTCTGCTTTTAATGGTGGATCCGATGGTTTAAAGCGATCCAGTAATTTGGTAACACCCACATAAAAACTTTGCTTCCAGTAAATTTTGGACCTGTCCGTTATAATAAACTCCACACTGCCTCCACCAATATCCATAATCACCACTTTATCATCGGCCAGTGGAAATCCGCTTTTTATACCTGCATGAATTAAAAGCGCTTCAGTTTCACCATCAATGGTATGAACCGATAAACCAAACTGCTTCAGTGCTTCTGCCGCAAAATCCCCTCCATTAGAAGCAGCCCGTACGGAAGCTGTTGCATAGGTAACAATATCATCATCCACCAAACCATAAGATTCACAAAGTTTCCGGTGTTCCGAAAGAGCATTTACCCCCCTGGTAAATGCATCCGGAGCTATGGTATTATCATTAATTCCTCCCCTCGCCAGTTTTGCATGAATCTTGCGGTCCTCTAATACTTTAAACCTGCCACCCACAAATTCCGCAATTAAAAGGTTAATGGTATTGGATCCTATATCGATTATAGCTTTGATCATAATTAATTCGTTTCCACAAAAATAGACGTTTCGTTACCAAAATGAGGTTTTACAACAGAAAAAAATCATGTATATTTGAATCAAATTCTGATCGTGAAGCTATTTTACAGTGTAGAAAATACAAGTCTTAAGGAACCCGTTGTTACGTCCGGGATGTTCGATGGGGTTCACACAGGGCATCAGATTTTGCTCAGCAGAACCATCATCAGAGCAAAAGAGATGGAGCGTCCGTCTGTAATTGTAACTTATAAACCTCATCCACGCATCGTTTTACAAAAAGAACCAGGCATTGAACTGCTGACATCTTATGATGAACGGATCAGGCGTTTTGAAGAATCCGGTATTGATGCTGTAATTGTATTGGAATTTACCAAAGAATTTGCCAAACAATCTGCCACTGAATTTCTTAACCATTATCTGATCCATAAACTGAATATGGCTCATTTTATCATTGGCTATGATCATCGTTTTGGTAAAGATCGTGAGAAGGGTTTTGAAAGCTACAAGACCATATGTGAAACTCACGGAGTTGGCATAGAGAAGGTGCAGGCACATTTTGAGGAAAATAAAGTGGTTTCTTCTTCTTTGATCAGGGATCATCTGAGAGAGGGTGAAATTAAACATGCCAATCGTATGCTGGGCTATGAATACATGCTAAGCGGAACGGTTGTGAAAGGTGTTCAGATTGGACGGAAACTGGGCTATCCAACAGCCAACATTCAGCTTGATGACCCGTTGAAACTTATCCCTGCTCAGGGCGTCTATTCCTGCTGGACAGAACTTGAAGGATTAAAATATCCGGCAATGTTGAATATTGGTTATCGTCCTACCCTGAATAAAAATAAGGAAGATGTTACCATCGAAGCAAATATCCTTAATTTTGATAAAGATATCTACGGTGCAAAAATCAGATTACACCTGGTTGGACATTTGAGACATGAGATGGCATTCGAAAATCTTAATGCACTGATCAGGCAGCTCCACGAGGATGAGAAAAAAGCACTGGTTCAGCTTTCAAAATAATCTATTGCTCTTTAATCAGATACAAATTATTATCCTCAACAAGATAAAGCATTGGAGCAATCATAATATTTGGATATTTCATCCTTAAACGTCTGGCTTCGCTCAACACAAAATCAACCTCATTCACAATTTCAAAAAGAGGTGCAAAATTATTAAAGTGATCCACAGCAACCTCTCTCTCCCAGCCGGCACGGTCAACCAACCCTTCAATAAACAACTCCTTTCTTGCTGCAAGATTTACCATTCCGCAATTGTTATGGCCAATTAAAGCGATATGGTTTACACCACCAACCGCAATGGCGTAAGAAACCTTAAACTCGCTGTATCTTAAATTAGCTCCACCTGAACGAATGATGTAAGCAAAATTTTCCGGAATCTTCAGGTGTTTCCGGTTGTCCATACACATTCCTACGAGAAGTTGTGCCGAATCAAAACTTTCATGCTTTTTACCCAGATTCTGATATTCAATAAGGTCACCTATTGGAGTATCAAGATATTCCGAAAAAATGTCTTCCCTGGATTTAATTTTTACTAGTCTGTCCATAATAATTATTTGGTCGTTTTTATAACAGCGGTCAATCCTAAATGTTTATTTTGTTGTTGCTTATCATACTTCGAATGCCCTTCCCGTAATGTTTTTCTGCTACATCTCAAACGTTTAACACAATATAACGCTTGTTTTATTTTGCCGCTTGACAGTTGGGTTTAAATCCGCTATATTTGCATGCTGAATTAAAATCAAGAAACATTACTATGTCAGAAACATTAACCGAAACAGTACCTTACAAAGTTAAGGACATTACTTTAGCTGAATTTGGTAGAAAAGAGATAGAGATTGCTGAGCAGGAAATGCCCGGTTTAATGTCGATCAGAAAAAAATATGCAGCCACACAACCTTTAAAGGGTGTACGTATTATGGGGTCACTCCATATGACGATACAAACTGCTGTATTAATTGAAACACTTACATCACTTGGAGCAGATGTTCGCTGGGCGAGCTGTAACATTTTTTCAACTCAGGATCATGCTGCTGCAGCAATTGCAGAAGCAGGCATTCCCGTTTTTGCCTGGAAAGGTGAAACATTGGAAGAATACTGGTGGTGTACTAAGATGGCGCTTTCTTTTCCAGATGGAAAAGGTCCGCAGTTAATTGTGGATGATGGCGGCGATGCCACATTACTGATTCACAAAGGATATGAAGCAGAAAAAGATGCATCGGTTCTAAATGCAAATGTAAAAAGCAAGGAAGAACAGGTTATCCTGAATTTACTTAAGGAAACTCTGGCTGAGGATTCACAAAAGTGGCACAGGGCAGTTGCAGAATGGCGAGGTGTATCTGAAGAAACTACCACGGGCGTTCACAGGCTGTACCAGATGAAGGAACAGGGTAAGCTCCTGGTTCCGGCTATTAATGTTAATGACTCGGTCACTAAATCTAAATTCGACAATCTTTATGGTTGCCGTGAATCACTGGCTGATGGTATAAAACGTGCAACCGACGTTATGCTGGCAGGAAAAGTGGTAGTTGTTGCAGGTTATGGTGATGTGGGTAAGGGATGTGCACACTCAATGAGAACATATGGTTCACGTGTAATTGTAACCGAAATCGACCCGATTTGTGCACTTCAGGCCGCAATGGAAGGTTTCGAGGTAACCACCATGGAAGAAGCAATTAAAGAAGGTAACGTGTTTGTGACCACTACCGGTAACAAAGATATCATTACTGCTGAACATATGGCCGCCATGAAAAATCAGGCAATTGTGTGTAACATTGGCCACTTTGACAACGAAATTCAGGTTGCTGAACTGGAAGCATGGAATGGTATTGAGAAAATCAACATCAAACCACAGGTTGACGAATATAAATATCCTGACGGACACTCTATTTTCCTTTTAGCAGAAGGACGTCTGGTAAACCTTGGCTGTGCGACCGGTCACCCATCGTTTGTAATGAGTAACTCATTTACAAACCAGACCCTTGCTCAAATTGACCTTTGGGTCAACAAAGATAACTACGAGGTTGATGTATATCGCTTACCAAAACACCTTGATGAAGAAGTGGCACGTTTGCACCTTGAAAAAATCGGCGTAAAACTGTCTAAACTCTCAAAAGAGCAGGCTGATTACCTTGGTGTTCCGGTAGAGGGTCCTTATAAACCGGATCATTACAGATATTAATAAATAATAATTATTATAAGTAGCAGGCTGTCAGAAATGGCAGCCTGTTTATTATTGAAGTGATTCCAGAATATAAGGAAGGAAAATAATAACTCCGGCAATCACCGAAAATATTGCAGCCATAAGAACTGCGCCTGCTGTCACATCTTTTATCCGTTTAATTCGTTTATCATGGTCCGGAGAAACAAAGTCAGATAAGCCTTCTACTGCCGTATTAACGGCTTCCAGTCCAAATACCAGCGATGCAAACAACAGAATAATAAGCCATTCAAACCGGTTGACACCAAAATATATTCCAAGAATGATGACCAGAATAAAAATTATAAACTCGGTTATTGCGTTGCGTTCATTTTTAAAAAGGTAAAAGATCCCACTAAACGCATATCTGAAACTTTGTAGAATCTTCATTAAAAGCATAAGCTGTGTTTATTTTTGTAGCACCTTATCAATCAGATTCATCATTTGTGATTTGTAGATCGGTTTTGAAATATATTCATCACAACCTGAATCTAAAATTAGCTGACGTTCATCGGGCATCGCATATGCAGTTTCTGCTATAACAGGAATCTTAACTCCCATATTACGAATTTCTTTCAGTGCGTTTAATCCGTTTTTCTGAGGCATATTAATGTCAAGTAAAATAATGTCAGGCACCTTTTTCTTTACCATATCAACCAGGATATCGCCATTACCAGCATGTTGAATAATAAAACCTGTACCCGAAAGAAATTCCTTGATGAGAATAAATGAATATTCATCATCCTCGGCAACATACATAAGCTTACCTTCGTATTTTGATTCTGTAACTCCCATATAATAGATTTTGTGCAAACAACTTCATCTTTAAATACTATTAGCAACAGATCACAAAGACATCAACAAACATTTTGTATAACCTACACTTTGTAAATTTATGAATAATATTCAAATTACAAACTTTTAAATACTTCTTTCTATCTTATTGAACGTGTAAAAACGTCTCTGTTTATCGGTATTGAATCGTTTGTAAAAGGCTGCTGCTTATAATATCTCGTATTACCGTTGTTATACTGGTACATTGAATATATAATCGTCTTTTTCGAACGCGTTACATATATCTTCGTCACCTGCATATTTTTATATTCATGAAATTCATACTCATTGCCATTGGATTTCCCCATTGCCACAGGAACCGGCTCAGGCTTTTTCTCTGCCCTGGGTTGAACCGGGTTCATTGGTTCATTCAACTCTTCTTTTTTTGTTTCAGCGATAGGCTGTTCTTCTACTATTTCTTTTAAAGGTTCAACGTTTTGTTCCTTTTCCTCCGGTTCGATCTCTGTAACAGGTTGCTCCAATGTAGCTTCAACAGGAATTTCTTGCGGTTCATCTACATAAGCTGTTAAAACAGAATCCTCTGTAACAGCAACAATTCCTTCCCTTTCATGTATATTTAAAACTGAGTCTGGTTTCAAATCCACAACTGCAACTGTTATTGTATCTAACGGTAGTCCCGTGGCTGAATTCTCATCCAGAATAAGCGTATCTTTAAGTGTCGTCATCTGAGCCAGCATATTTGCGTTTGCTATGGAATCTAACCTTCTCTGTTCTTCCCGCTGTGCAATTAATTGCTGTTTGAGTTGCACCTCCTCTTTTACCTGTGCAATTTTATTTTTAACATACAGATTATAGTCCCGGTCGTAATCAAATTTTATAAACTCTTCCGAAAAGAATATTTTCCCAACGGGTTCCTTATAAAACAAGGTATCCAGTTCCGGTGTATCTGTATAATCCTCTAAATGAACCATAAAGAAGAAAGGATCAAATTCAACCTTCTCATATTCCTTTGGTGTTTTGGTAGAAAATGAGATCTGTTTTGCAATAGTTCCCTCCTGAGTAAAGCTAAACAAAAAGGTATGACCAACCGGCAATGCTAAATTAAACTCACCACTACGTTTACTAAACTTAACATTAAGCCACTCAAAGTCATCTTCCTTAATTTTTATTTCGGCATTATTTAACGTTCCAAGGTCACTTGTCAGCTGTCCAAAAACCTCAAGCATATTCTGATCCCCATCCTGTGCATACGCCTCAAAACCCCTTATAAAAAAGAGAATCACAAAATAAAAAATCCAAATTACATATATTTTAAACGCATGAATAATTTTCATATTTCAATAATAATGATACATTTCAAATATACAATCAAACTCACTTACATGTATCAAGTAAAAGTTAAGTTTTCAAATTCATAATAATAAATAAATACTAGCATATTACAAACTAAACATTTAATTAACTTTTTGATTAACTGACAGTTACGACTAAAAAAAACCTCTTATTTTTTGCTCATATCAATTCGTCATTGTAATATTGTATCGACCTACTGGATGAATTAATCTACATTTTTTATTTATGAGAATATATAGTATACTTATATTTTTAAGTTTCTTCATGGTTATTCAACCAGGAATTGACATACTTGGCAGTGGTAGCACAGAGGTCAATAATCCTGTAAATGCAATGGTCCTGCTAGAAAAAAACAGGGATCATATATATCCCGCTAATATTGAATATCTGGATAAAAGAACTCCTATAAAACTGGATTATAATACGGATGTAAAAAAATATATAGATTTCTATATAATAGACAACCCTGAAATGTTATCAGTTATTGCAGGAAGAAGTGAATATTATTATCCTATTTTTGATGATATACTTGCTAAACATAATCTACCACTGGAATTAAAAAATCTGACAGTTGTTGAATCTGCGCTAAATCCGTTTGCAGTATCCAAATCCGGTGCTACCGGGTTATGGCAATTTCTATTTCATACCAGCAGAATGTTTCATCTCAATATTGATTCATACGTAGATGAAAGAAGAGATCCTGAAAAATCGACAGAAGCCGCCTGTGAATTCCTATCGTATCTTTACAGAATTTTCAACGACTGGCAACTAGCAATAACGGCATACAATTGCGGTCCGGGTATGATTGAAAAAGCGATTGAAAAAGCTGGTGGGAGTACAAACTACTGGGAAATAAGACAATATTTATCAGCAGAGGCAAGGGATTATTATCCAAAATTTGTGGCCGCCTGCTATATCACTTCATTTCATGACACACATGGAATCAAATCATCTAAATTTGACTATAAATACGATGAAGTTGAGTCTGTCAGTGTGAAACAATCAATCTGGTACAAACAAATTTCAAAAGTCATCGGAGTTAATGAAAGTGATATTCGTATGTTGAATCCGGTATACAAACAGGATTACGTACCCGTTTACGACAATGCGGTAAAAATTAATCTTCCCAAATATGCGATAAAACAGTTTATCATGAACGAGGAGAAAATCTATGCCTATAAGCTTGAAGCAAAAGATTATAATGACATCAGAGCTGAAGCTGGTAGAATAGAAGGGAAATATAAAACGATACATTTTGTGCAGCGGGGAGAATACTTTCACCAAATTGCAATGAACAGCAGTTGTACATTATATGATATCATGAAGTGGAACAACATGGCTGACAAAAACCTAAAAGCCGGACAGGCTCTTGTTATATACAAAGAGAATGAAAAGGTAAATAAAAATGTTCCCAAACTTAAAAGGACAGAAAAAGAACCCGTATTATTGGTAGACAACCACTAATTGATGAATCTTAAATATAATAAAGGGCTGCCGGAAACATTCGGCAACCCTTTGTATTTTTTAATAAAATTTGCTGTTACTCAAGCGGCATTGCATATGTTCTGATATCCTTATCTGTAATCTCAGTATCACATAATATAAGAACCCGTTCAACAACATTCCGCAATTCTCTAATATTTCCGGTCCATGGCAGATTTTGCAATTCCATGATTGCATTTTCACTGAACTTTTTTGAGGGAATACCCAGTTCCTGCGAAAGTAAATGATTAAAATGCTCAACCAGCAATGGAACATCCTCCGCCCGTTCCTTTAAAGCAGGCACATGAATAATAATAACACTTAACCTGTGGTAAAGGTCCTCCCTGAAGTTCCCCTTTACAATCTCATCCTTTAGGTTCTTATTTGTTGCTGCTACTACCCGTACATTAACTTTTATATTTTTATCACTTCCCACACGTGTTATAACATTTTCCTGTAATGCCCTAAGTACCTTGGCCTGAGCCGATGCACTCATATCACCTATCTCATCCAGAAAAATCGTTCCTCCGTCAGCCTGTTCAAATTTACCTTTCCGTTGCTTAATGGCCGAGGTAAACGCACCCTTCTCGTGCCCGAATAATTCACTTTCTATCAATTCAGAAGGAATAGCTGCACAGTTCACTTCAACAAAAGGTTCTTTATTTCGCAGACTATTCTCGTGCAATAACCTGGCAACAATCTCTTTACCGGTACCATTTTCGCCGGTAATCAATACCCGGGCATCCGATGGTGCCACACGCTTAATCATATCCCTGATCCGGTTGATTTCCTCCGATTCACCGACCATTTTCATAGAACCGGAAAGTTTCTTTTTTAATGCTTTGGTTTCCGTAACAAGGGTATTTCTTTCCAGAGCATTTTTTATGGTTACCAGTAAACGGTTCAGATCGATAGGCTTTTGTATAAAATCAAAGGCCCCTTTTTTAATTGCTTCAACTGCCGTATCAATATCACCATGACCCGAAATCATTACCACCGGCTGTTCTTCATTCAACGCTTTAATCTTTTCCAACACCTCCATACCATCTATTTCAGGCATTTTTATATCACAAAATATAACATCATAAGCATTGGACTGAACCAGTTTTAAACCCTCTGTCCCGTTTTCCGCTACATCAACAGAATGATTTTCATATTCAATAATATCTTTCAACGAATTCCTGATGCTTCTTTCATCATCTATTACTAAAATACTTGCCATAAAATTAGTTTTAAACAAAAATAACCAAATATTGTATAATACCCTTATTAAACCTAGTTTTGGATTTATACGGTTTATTACATTGTTTTTTTTAAATTTGAAGACATAACCGGGATAAGCTTAAGTGAAATGACAGAGAGTAATTTACCACCAAAAAATTTTTACGGAATTGGAAGGGAAGCCTTATATCCTCAGGAACAACTTCTTGACATAAAAAAGAATAACAAACGTTTTTCCATCGGGATCCCAAAAGAAAATCATAACGTTGAAACGCGAATTCCACTCACACCGCAGGGAATAGGCTTGTTGGTTGATAACGGACACGAAGTATACATTGAATCCGGTGCGGGAAACGCTGCTAATTTTAAGGATACAGACTTCAGTGAAGTTGGTGCTTTTATAACGGAAAACCGAAGTGAAGTATTCACAAAGGATATTGTAATAAAAGTTACGTTGCCAACAGAGGAAGAGATAGGCATGATGAAAGAACGAGGGATACTCTTCTCCACCCTCAATTTGTTGGGAATGGACATAACCATGGTGAAAAAGATCATGGATAAGAAGCTCACTGCCATTGCACTTGATTTACTTATGGATGAAAACGGAGCCTTTCCCATTGTGCGTTCTTTAAGTGAAATTGAGGGAAATTTGTCCATAACTCTGGCCTCCCAGCATTTGAGCACTATTCACGGAGGCAAAGGCGTGCTTTTAGGTGGTGTAACAGGAATTTCTCCGACCGAAGTAGTAATTCTCGGGGCCGGTACTGCAGGGACTTTTGCAGCTAAAACAGCTTTGGGCATGGGAGCAGTAGTGAAAGTTTTTGATTATTCAATTGCTAAACTACGTGAACTTGAACACAATCTGGGACAACGGGTCTTTACCTCTAACCTGCATCCGAGCGTATTATCCAAATCCCTGAAATCTGCAGATGTGGTCATCGGAACATTACGTTTTTTATATGGGTCCAGACGTTTTATGGTCACTGAAGAACTCATCCGCCTTATGAAACCGGGTACTGTTATCGTGGATCTGAGTGTGGATCAGGGTGGCTGTTTTGAAACGTCAAAATGTACAACGCTAAAGAACCCAATGTTCGAAGACCATGGCGTCAAACATATCTGTCTACCGGTTATGTCTGTCCTGGTTCCGCGTACTGCATCCATTGCTTTCAGTAATATAATTACACCCATACTGCTGGAGATGGGAGAACGCGGCGGCATCATGGAACACATAAAATCCGATAACGGATTCTGCAACGGTGTTTATATCTATCAGGGCATTCTGACAAATCATTACATCGGACAATTGTATAATATACCATCTAAAGATATTGGCTTACTCCTGGCTGCATTTTAGAAATGATACTTTTCGGGATTATTTCAGGATTATATTTAATTTTTGCTGTCTCTGTTTTTTCAGGATTACTTTTAAGCAATGATCCAAAACATGACCAGACTGTCAATATTAAATTTGATGTGCTTATCCCGTTTAAGAACGAAGCACAAAATCTTTCAGCATTACTTACTTCACTAACGAACCAAACCTTTCCTGCCAGCAATTATGAAATCTACCTTATAAACGATCACTCCAGTGATGAAGGTGAAGAAATAATAGAACGGTTCAGAAAACATCATCCCAATATACATCTCATTCAAAATCCGGGATCAGGTAAAAAAGATGCGTTGATTACCGCATTCAAGGCTTCAATCAATGAAATTATATTAATGTCAGATGCCGACACCACTGTTCCTGAAAACTGGCTTACATCGCATTCTGAACAATATAATGCAGACGCAGATATGCTGATAGGATCTGTAAAAATGAATCCGTCAAAAAGATCCTTCTGGTATCTGCTACAAGTTCTTGAATACAAATCAATTTCCTCCATCACCAATGGAATGGCGGCTTTGAAGCTACCGGTTATGTGCAGTGCCGCGAACCTTTCCTTTCGAAGAAGTGCTGTAACAGATATAAATGACGCTCTGAATATGAACTATACATCGGGTGATGATATGTTTTTACTGCATTATTTCAAAAGACACAAAAAAACAATCAAACGCAACAACTCTGTTGTTGAAATCCGGACAGAACAGCTAAAGAAACTCCTTCGCCAAAGAGTGCGATGGAGCGGCAAAGCAACAGGTTACTCCGATTTTATGACCCTGATCACCGGCCTAACAGTATTATTAATGAATCTTTCTGTAGTTATAACTGCTTTTATGGCTTGTATTGATTCTAACCATGTAGGTATATTTTACGATTTGGTTCTTGTTAAATTCTTCGCAGACCTGCTTATCACCATTCCGGTTTTAAAAAAAGATGAGTATTCTCTTCTATGGATGACAATACCACTATCTGTTATTTATCCATTTTATAGCATAATCATAAGCCTGACAGGCATCCTGAGACGTCAGGATAAAAGTAGATGGTAATGCACAAAAGTAGTTTTTTAGCAGCTTCAATAATTTTCAAATTTATTTTAAAATATACACATTTGTGTTTTGATACTCACTGGTCATGGAACATACTGAAACTTTTATCACTCTGGTAGAAAATGCCATAAAAAAATATTGGGACTCTCCGGCATTTTCAGATTATGAAGGGCAAACCATAAGCTACGGCGAAGTGGGAAATAAAATTTTAAAACTTCATCATGTATTTAAAAAGTGTGGCATTAAAAAAAATGACAAGATCTCGCTGGTAGGAAGGAACCAGGCAAACTGGGGAGTGATTTATCTTGCTGTGGTAAGTTACGGTGCTGTTATAGTCCCTATTCTACCCGATTTTAAGACCAGTGACATTCATCATATCGTAACTCATTCAGATTCACTACTCCTATTTATTTCGGATAATATTTTTGAAAAGATCGATGAAACAAAAATGCCTAACTTAAAAGGTATTGTATCCCTGAATGATTTTCATCTCGTACATGAAAATGAGAAGTGTGTTGTAAGAAAAGCAATCGAATCACTTGATAATATACCGGTTCAGGCAACTGCTGAAAATTTTGAACTGCCCAAAGCGTCTCTTGATGATGTAGCAGTGATATCCTATACATCAGGAACCTCAGGATTCTCAAAAGGTGTAGTACTCCCGAACAGAAGTCTCTGGAATAATGCCCGCATTGTATTCGATGATGAAATAAACCTTAAGGAAGGAGACAAAATTGTGTCCTTTCTTCCACTGGCCCATGCATATGGCTGTTTATTCGAATTTCTGACACCATTTATTTTTGGGTGTCATATAACCTTCCTGACCAGAACCCCGTCGCCACAGGTGGTTACAAAAGCATTCCGGGAAGTCAGGCCAAATATGATTCTTGCTGTTCCACTTATTATTGAAAAAATTTACAAAAAGAACATACTGCCTGCCATCGATAAATCCACCATGAAGCTGATCATGAAGGTTCCCCTGGTCAATAAAAGCATTTTCAAAAAAATAAATGAAAAACTCACAGCTGTATTTGGCGGAGAATTTGATGATGTAATTATTGGTGGCGCCGCCTTTAACAAAGATGTTGAGAAGTTCCTGAAACGCATCGGATTCAAATTCTCGGTGGGTTATGGCATGACGGAATGCGGACCGCTGATCAGTTACCGAAACTGGCAGAACCACAAGCTTGAAGCTGCAGGTCGTGTAGTTTCCGGGATGGAAGTAAAAATTGATTCAGAAGACCCCCAAAATATTCCCGGCGAAATTCTGGTGAAAGGCAAAAATGTAATGGTTGGATATTACAAGAACGCTGAAGCCACAAGAGAAGCCTTTACAGATGATGGCTGGTTAAGAACCGGTGACCTTGGTGTAATTGATGATGAAAACTTTATTTATATTAAAGGCAGAAGCAAAAATATGATCCTGGGAGCAAGTGGACAGAATATCTATCCCGAAGAAATTGAAGCGGTAATCAATAATATGCCTTTTGTAATGGAAAGTCTGGTAAGAGATAATAATGGAAAACTGGAAGCACTGGTATATCCTGATTTTGAAACAACAGATGCAGCCGGAATGACCATACAGGAAGTTGAAAATACAATTCAGGGACATCGTAAAATGCTGAATGAATTATTGCCGGCTTATATGAATATTTCAAAAATCACACTCTTCCCGTCCGAATTTGAAAAAACGCCAAAGAAAAGTATTAAACGCTATCTATACATTAATTAGCTTTGAAGAATTACGTCATCATAGTAGCAGGAGGCAGCGGAACGCGCATGCAATCAGATATCCCTAAACAGTTTATGATTTTAGGAGACAAACCTGTTCTGATGCATACCATTGACCGTTTTCTGGATTATGACCCCAAAATTGAGATCATCCTTGTATTACCAGAACAACAGATTGAATACTGGAATGAATTGTGCGATACATATAACTATCATGTACAATTTAAAATTGCACATGGTGGCAGTGTGCGGTTTGAATCTGTAAAAAGCGGTTTGAAGCATATAACAGAAGAAGGTGTCGTCGGCATACACGACGGCGTACGTCCGTTTGTTTCAGTCGACACCATACAACGTGCCTATCAAAAAGCATCGAATGTAGGCGCCGTCATTCCGATCCGTGACATGGAGGAATCACTTAGATTTTCGGATCAGAGCACCAATTACGCTGTAAACCGTGATCACTTGAAAGTGGTACAGACCCCACAGGTATTCAAAACAAAAATTATTAAAGAAGCCTACTCAAAACCTTATATTCCGGAGTTTACGGATGACGCATCTGTAGTCGAACGATCGGGCTTTAAAATTCACCTGATTGAAGGTAACCGCGAGAACATAAAAATTACAACTCCATTCGATTTTATACTTGGAAATGCACTTTTAAAATCAGAATAAAGCTGTCCATCGACCGTTATTTTTGGAAAAATATCCTGAAATTTTATGATAACAACGTCACACAAAACAGCATAAACAACTATTATTAAACATATTAACACCTCAGACCCAACAAAAAAACATATCCATTTTTTGTAATATTTTTGAAACATATATTTCTCTTTGTTGTAACTGGTGCTTAGTTTCACTGTAATAAAGCACCCCTAAACTTGCAGCGTAATTTAAACAACAACATATTTTTATAATGAAGAGAAATCTAACGTTAGTTTTTGCACTATTCATTTTATCTGTTTCCATAAGTGCACAAACTCTTGTGAAGGGAATTGTTAAGGAGATCCAGGGGGACAAGGAAGTACCTCTCCCATTTGCCAACGTTTACATAGAAGGAACTACGCTTGGAACGACCACAAATTTTGATGGTTACTACGAGATTAAACTTGAACCTGGTACATACACCATCTCATTCAGTTTTATTGGTTACGAAAAAGTTTCGAAAGAAATAACTGCCGACGGAGAAACTCCGATAGAAATTAATGTGACACTTAAAGCCGGTGAAGGACAAAAACTTCAGGAAGTTGAAGTAGCAGGAAAGGCTAACCGTGAATCGGAAAACATGCTGATGCTGGAACAGAAAAAAGCGGTTATAGCCGTTGAAGCCATTGGGGCAAAAGAGATGTCACGTAAAGCTGTTTCAGATGTTGCTGCTGGTGTTAAAAAGGTAACCGGAGTTTCCATGATGGGATCTAAACAGCTTTTTGTAAGAGGACTGGGAGACCGTTATAACAGTGCTGAGTTAAATGGGCTTCCGATTACCTCTCCGGATCCGGCAAAAAAAGTAGTAAAGCTTGATATGTTTCAGGCTGATATCGTAAAGCTGCTTGAAGTTAGCAAAGTGTTTAACGCTAAAAATTATGCCGACTACACCGGAGCCTTAATTAATATTGAAACAAAAGATTATCCAACAGAACCTTTTCTTTCTGTAAGCATAGGAGGGAAATATAACTCCAACAGTACAGGCAAACCATTTTACATGATCAATTCTGCCGGCAACAAGTTTTTCGGTTTTGATGTAAATGCGCGCCGCAGTCTTACGCCAAAGAATTACCTGGTAGTGAACCGTATCATGAATATCGGAGAGGATTTTCATCCGGCATCTTTTGGATTCACAACAAATAATGCCAGTCCAAACAGTAGCTTCTCAATTAATGGAGGCAAGCTTTTCGATTTAAACGGCAGCAGTAAAATAGGCGTACTTGCCAGCGTCTCATTTGATAATGAATACGAATACAGTCCCAATGTTATCGATCTCAACATCTCGAATAAACAGGGAAATATTGATGGCAATTATGTCAGCCAGATATATTCTTATAACACCTATTTCACATCGCTTCTGAGCTTATCATTTTTAAACGGCGACAGGAATAACATCACTTATAATATGGTGTACCTTAACAATGGCGAAAATGGTTTTAAGCAAAAAAAAGGATTATCTCCAGACTGGGGTGAAGAGGATACTGCATTGATCCGAAATGCGGAGTATATTAAATACCGTTTGCTTAGTAACCAGCTTAGAGGAAAACATAAACTGAATGATAAATTATCGTTTAACTGGAACGGTAGCTTAATGAATGTTATGTATGACATTCCTGACAGACGTGAAATTGTCTATCAGCAAAACCCGGATCTTCAATGGACATATTTTGCTTTAAACAATGGTAATGACACAAAACGCGTTATCATTCAGCAAAATGCCATTGAATATAACGGTACGGCTAGTTTAGATTATGCCCTGAACGATGATAAAGGAAACGTTTCAGTTGGAGCGTATTACCGTTCAAAATACCAAACCTATAACTCATACATGTTTGGTTACTTATTTAATCAGTCAAATCTGGAGAATTATGCCGTTGATATTTCGAATCCGGATGCATACTTCGGCCCTCAAATTTTTGACAGGGTCAAGTCAAACACAAACGATGGAATGGGTTACGACGGGAATTTAAATATCTACTCCGGGTTTGTTGATTTTGTATACAACTTAAACAGATTAACCATCAATGCAGGTTTAAGAACCGAATACTCCGGCATGGAGATTATCTCGAACACAAATAGAATCAACAATAACGAAACATCCTATTCTTTCAGTAATCTGGATTTATTTCCGGTACTGAACCTGAAATATAGTGTAAACGACAAATCGAATGTGCGTTTTGCTGTAAGCCGAACAGTAACTCGTCCGAGTTTTTATGAGAAATCTCCGGCTCAGATGATTCCTGAACTTGGCGAACGATTAACCGTAGGTAATCCTGGGACAAAAGCTAATCCCGCTGCGTATGGTTATCTTGAAAACTCATACAGCAATAACATTGATGTAAAATATGAGATTTTTCCTAAACAAAATGAATTGATCTCCATAAGTGCTTACTATAAGCAAATTATTGAACCTATAGAGCAGAAGCTTGCGTCAACAGGTGGAACGGACTTTATAAAAACATTTGTCAGCACACCTGAAAATGCAACTGCAGCCGGTGCAGAAATTGAACTCAAAAAGCGATTCAACAATATTTTTGCAGGATTGAATGCAGCATATATATACACCAATATCAAGGTGCCGGCCAGTTTCGATGAATTAACGAAAGAACGTCCCCTACAGGGCGCTTCTCCATATATTATTAACGCCGACCTGGGATATAATCTAAGGTATGGAAAAGGAAAAACCAATGTAACTTATTTTGGTTTTGTGTTTAACTCATTCGGTGAAAGACTTTATGCTGTGGCATCGGATGGAATTGGGAACCAATACGAATTACCATTCAACGCACTTGATTTTGTACTGAAAAACAGTATTAACCAAAAGCTTGAAATAAGCTTTAACGTGAAAAACATTCTGAACTCCACAGTTCAGTATAAACAGGATATCTATTCCGATCTGTCAAATCCGAATGTTAAGACGGGCCAGATACTGGTTTATGAGTACAAAAAAGGAATTACAGCAAGTCTTGGAATATCATATAAATTTTAAACAAATGTATAATCAAACTATTTACAAAATGAAAAAACAAACTTTAAACTACTTGTTCGCAGTCCTTTTGGGATTCAGCATGATCCTTGTTTCCTGTAATCCGGATGACAAGGGAGGCGAAACTACTTCTACCGATCTCTCTGGTGCTATTACTTCTGACAGAACAATTTCAACAGATGTATATCTTACCGGAGCCGTAACTGTAGAAGACGGCGTAACATTAACGATTAAAAAAGGTGTTACAATCGTTGCAGATGCAGCAGACCTGTCATACCTTTTAGTAAAACAGGGTGGTAAAATTATGGCTGAAGGTACAGCTGATGAACCAATTGTATTTACTTCTGACACACATGAAGCCGGCGCATGGGGCGGTCTGCATATTTGCGGTAAAGCATCCATCAATTCCGGAGCTACCGGACTGTCAGAAATTGGTAATGCAACGTATGGCGGAACAAACGACGCTGATAATTCAGGAACCTTAAAGTACGTACGCGTTGAATATTCAGGTACTATTTTGGATGCCGAACATGAAGCTAACGGTATTTCATTCTACGGTGTTGGTAATGGTACTGTTGTTGACCATGTACAGATTTATGCAGGTGCCGATGATGGTATCGAATTCTTTGGTGGAACAGTAAGCATTAAACATGTTTATGTATACGGCGCCCAGGATGACAGCTTTGACTGGACTGAAGGTTGGAGAGGTAAAGGCCAGTACCTGATTGCTGTTCAGACTCCTGATGGTGACCGTGGTTTCGAAGGTGACAACCTCGGATCAAACAACACTGCTACCCCTTATGCTAACCCAATGTTTTCACAGGTTACACTTATTGGTGATAACACAAACAGCGGTTATGGTATGAAACTGCGTGAAGGAACCAAAGGACAGATTTACAACTTCATTGTAACGAACTTTGATAAAAGAAGTATTCACGTAGAACACGATCAGACATTGTTAAATGTTGTGGATGGATCACTGATGGTTGATTATGGATATGTCAACAATAACGTTAGCGATGTTGCCATTAAATATTCTGCATCAGAAGATTTAGATGAAAATGGTAATGTAATCGGTGTACATGACAAACCAGCCAACTTAGCTGACCACTATTTTGAAAATTCTGCCAATATTCACCTGATGGACTTAACAAGTGGTGTTGATATGACAACAACTTACACTGGTGGCAAAGATGCTGCAACTATTGATTCATGGTTCACATCAGATGACACAATAGGTGCTGGGGCAGACTGGACAGCAGGATGGATCAAAGAATAAGATAAATTAAAAGATGAAACGTTAGACAACGCTCCTGAGAGCAGGAGCTTGTTTAACTGTTCTCTTCATTGTTGTTTTAAGTTGCTGGATTGCTACAGCGTTAGCAATCAGGACATCCCCTGCGGGGGATGTCTTCTTAAATTTAATTATATTTGTACATTAACAAGTGTTGATATGGAGGATTATAAAATACTTGTCGTAGACGACGAAGAAGATTTATGTGAAATCTTACAATTTAACCTGGAAAGTGAAGGTTTTTATGTTGAGACTGCATTTTCCGCCGAAGAAGCCTTAGATAAAGAAATAGCCGGTTTCGATCTTATTCTGCTCGATGTGATGATGGGCAATATTTCCGGTTTCAAAATGGCCAGTATCCTGCGAAAAGATCCTAAGACAAAAAAGGTTCCTATCATATTCCTTACGGCCAAAGATTCAGAAAATGACACACTCACAGGCTTTACCTTAGGTGCGGATGATTACATATCAAAACCATTTTCAATTAAAGAAGTTGTTGCAAGGGTTAAAGCAGTATTACGCCGTGTAAAAGAAGCTGAAGAAGCACCTGAAGAGGTTGTTGCCTATGAAGGACTGGAGATGAACATTAATGAGAAAAAGGTAAAACTTGATGGTGATGCTGTAAAACTTACGAAAAAGGAATTTGAAATTCTGAAACTGTTTTTGGAAAATCAGGGAAGAGTCTACTCCCGTGATGAAATCCTTAACCGGGTATGGAAAAATGAATCGTATGTTCTGGACCGTACTATTGATGTTAACATCACCCGTTTAAGAAAAAAAATAGGCGAATATGGTAAAAACATTGTTACTCGCCTGGGATACGGATATTGTTTCGAGATAAACTAATACAGCATAGCAACATACAATACCAATGAAGTTTCGCATACTGAACAGCTATAACAGAAAGCTGTTTTTCTATTTCTTCGTAATATTTGCCATCTTTTCGGTTGCAGTTGGTGTGTTTCAGTTTGAACGCGAAAAACAGGCAAAAACAGAATCTCTCGAAACAACATTGTTTACGTATAATCAGATGGTGCATAACTATCTGAAAGCTAATCCTTCTTCATTAACATCAACGGGAAGCATCATATCCTACTTTCCCGATTCAAATCTAAGGATCACCATTATAAAATTCGATGGTGTTGTAATATATGACTCATTTGTTGAAGATTATGAGGATCTTGAAAACCATCTTTACCGTCCCGAAGTACAGGAAGCTTTACAATCAGGAAAAAGTGGCAGCCGTATCCGGTTTTCAAATTCTACAAAACGCGATTATTACTACTACGCGTACAAATACCCCGAATATATTGTCAGAACTGCTCTACCCTACAACATTGAAGTAAAGAAGTTGCTAAGGGCTGATAATGTATTCATATTTTTCATTATAATTTTATTTTTCATTTCATCTGTTTCACTCATATATGTCGCAGACAGAATGGGGAAAGCTATATCAAAGCTGGAGTTATTTGCAAAAACAGCAGCCAACAATGAACCTATTGATGTACAGGTTCAGTTTCCGAATAATGAACTGGGAACCATAGGCCGTGAAATTGTCAATATTTACAAAAGTTTGAAAAAGACCCAGAACGCCCTTTCAAACGAAAAAGAGAAGCTGATCAAACACCTGCATACCTCACAGGAAGGTCTGGCTATATTTTCAAAATACAAAAAAGAGATTCTGGCGAATAACCATTTCATTCAATTTGCCAATGTTATTGCAGATCAGCAAATTGTGTGGTCAGATGAAGTATTTGGATTAAAAGAATTCAAACCTATCAGTGATTTTATTGACGTGGAATTGTCGAAAGACAAAAAAATGCTGGACGGTTCTGTCAGGGAAGAAATGAACATCACAAAAAACGGCAGGTATTTCCAGATATACTGCATTATTTTTCAGGATAAGAGTTTTGAAATTTCCATTACAGATATTACCATGCGTGAACGCGAAAAAATTCTGAAGCGTGAACTGACTAGTAATATTGCACATGAACTAAAAACTCCGGTAAGTTCAATACGCGGATATCTTGAAACCATTGTTCTAAACGAAAATCTTGACAGGGATAAACAACGTTTTTTTATTGAACGCTCTTATGCACAAACCCAAAGGCTCACTGACCTTATAAATGACATCTCATTCTTAAACAAGATCGAAGAAGCAAGTTCTGTATTCGAACGCGAGAAGGTCAGTATCAAGGAAGTGGTTACCAACGTATTTCTCGATGTACACCTGAAACTGGAAGAAAAAAACATTTCCTACTCTGTAGACATCAACGACGATGTGATTATGAATAGTAACCAGTCTTTGATCTATTCTATTTTCAGGAACCTTGTGGATAATGCTATAACATATGCCGGAGAAAACATTTCACTTATGGCAAGTTGTTACCGGCAGGATGAGCGATTCTTTTATTTCAGATTTTACGATACCGGAAGTGGTGTAAAAGAAGAACACCTTAGCAGGTTATTTGAGCGTTTTTACCGCGTTGATTCAGGAAGATCGAGAAAGATGGGCGGAACCGGACTTGGACTGGCAATCGTAAAAAATGCAGTAAGTCTGCTTGGTGGCGAAATCACCGTTAAAAACAGAGTAAGTGGCGGACTGGAATTTCTGTTCAGCTTTAAGAAGGCATTACAATAAAATTAGTTCAAAACTTTATACCAAATTTATCTCTATCCTTCAACACCGGGAATTTTTCTCTGAATTCCTGTAAATCAGACAATGACATCTGAATAGCTACAACAGCTTCGTGCCCATGCGGAGAATTCATGAGCATTCCTTTGGGATCAATAAACACAGAACCCCCTGTATATCCAATCTGATTTCCGTCTGCTCCCGTTCGGTTCAATCCAAAAACATAACATTGGTTTTCGATGGCACGGGCTTTAAGTAATGTATCCCATACATGCTGCCTTTGTTTAGGCCAGTTTGCCGTGTAAATAATAAGATCATAGTCATTCTGATTCCTACTCCACACAGGAAAACGTAAATCATAACACACTTGCAACAGTATCCGCCAGCCTCTGAATTCCACAACTTTTCGCTCCTCTCCTCTCGTATATGCGTTATCTTCTCCACTCATACTAAACAGATGCCGTTTGTCGTAATAATCAACTTTACCGTTAGGATGAATAAATAAAAACCTGTTATAATACTTCCCGTTTTCGTTGATTACCATAGATCCGCCAATAGCCATATCATATTTTGAAGCGACATCTATAAATGCTGATACGGTAGGGCCATCCATGTGTTCTGAAATGGCCTCCACGTGATTTGAAAAACCAGAAGAAAAAGTCTCGGGTAAAATAAAGATATCGGGTTTTATCCTCAGATCATCGATTATACGAAGGTTTCTGTTAAGATTTGCTTCCGGATCTTCCCATACTATCTCACCCTGGTGACCATATATAAATAACTTATCCTTTTGCATATATCAGCTTTTGCATAAATTTAAACAATTTTTGTCAATGACAGCCCGTCAAAAAGCATTTTATCCTTTATTAATAAAGCGACCTGAGGCTGGATTTACGAATGATAATTATCATTTTAAACTCCGTAAGGATAACGGATTTTTGCGGCAATAAAAGCTGATTTTAAACTAATTAGATATGAAACCACGAATTCCACTTAAGAAACGCATTTTAGAATATGGCATGATCATACTTGGTGCATTTATTCTGGCATCCGGCTTTGTGTTTTTCATTAATCCCTATAATATTGTTCCTGGTGGTGTTTTCGGGATCGGAATAGTGATTCATCATTTAATACCTGCCATTCCGATAGGAACATTCGGACTCGCGTTAAATATTCCGCTCACCTTACTGGGCATCCGCATTCTGGGTCCTAAGTTTGGCATTAAAACAGTTTTGGGAATGGTTCTGACATCTGCTTTTATGGATGGACTGACGTACTTTATCGGAGAAAACGATCCATTAAAACTGGCTGACGACCTGCTCCTTGCATCTATCTTTGGAGCCATTTTGCTGGGTGTAGGACTTGGATTAATTTTTCGGTCAAGAGCCACATCTGGCGGATCGGATATTATAGCCATGATCTTTGCCAAATTCTCGAACCTGCCTGTTGGACAGCTTTTAATCATGATTGACTCCTCCATCGTATTGGTGGGTTTGCTGGTCTTCCAGGACTGGAAAATCCCCTTGTATTCATGGTTGGTTATTTACATAACCGGACAGGTTATAGATATTGTACTGAAAGGGATAAGTTATGACAACGCCCTGATGATTGTTTCAGAAAAGCATGAAGAGATAAAGGACAGGATCATTCACGATCTTGAACGTGGCGGAACTTACCTGAAAGGTGAAGGCATGTTTACCGGCCAGGAGAAGAATGTCATCTTTGTAGTGGTTTCACGCCGCGAACTCACCATATTAAAAAGCTGGATTCACCAGATCGATAAAAATGCCTTTGTAACAGTTATCGATACCAGGGAAATCCTTGGAGAAGGTTTCAGGCAACTTGAAGAGGACAATTAATCTCGTTGCTTTAGTTACCGGGTGATTAATGCAAAAACCGGTTATATCCATCCGGTGACCAGATTGTAATTAACCAAATAAACTGTCCCTCTTTAAAAAAGAGGGTGGTCCCGACGCTTCGGTCGGGATCGGGAGATTTAAAAAGAAAACATAGTTACAAAATAAATTGTCTGAACTGAGCCCCATTAGATGAGTCGATATATTCTAATCCAACTCAGGTTTTAAACATTCTGATTTTTATTTGCTTCTGTATTCTTTAGGCGATAGGCCTACTTTACGTTTAAAATATTTGCCAAAAACCGACTGATCAGCAAAATTTAGTTCATCGCTAATTTGCTGAACCGTAAGTTTTGACGATTTTAACAATGCTTTTGCTTCCAGTATCACATAATCGTCAATCCAGTCATTTGCTGTTTTACCTGTATCTGCCTTAACAATCTGTGATAAATATTTGGGAGTCAGATTTATTTTATCTGCATAAAATTTAACTTGCCGTTCGGTTTTGAAGTGCTTTTCAGTTAGTTCTAAAAATTGTTCCACACTCTCATTTTGTTTCGTATAAATCGATTCCTTTTGTGGCACCTTATGCAGCCATGAATTTGAATGATAGTAAAACGCAATCATTAAATGCTGTACAATATCTTTTCGGTGAATATTTTCAGTCATTTCAACTACCTTTTTCAGCATAAAATAATATGTTTTTAATAGATTCAAATCCTCATCATTTAGCGGCATAAACGGATTTTGTCGTACTGAAATAGCTAATGGCAATCTTTCTTGTATATCAGGCAACAAATTATCAGTCATTCGTTTAGACATAACAATAAACAATCCTTCAAAGTCATCACTGACAAATTCATGCTGCAGGATTTCATCCGCAAGTAAGGTAATCATACACGGAGCCTTCGTTTCGTACGAATACAACCCTATTTTCCCACGGGTTATACCTTTAGTGCAAATGATAAATGTTGTCACATCACTCCTGAACGGATGTGCAAAAGCAGGTAAAACTTTAATATTATCAAACAACACGAAATCATCATCAATTCCTAAAATCTTACCATCGAAACTGTTTTTTATATCTAACCGCCATGTTAATGGCTTAATTTCCTTTGCCATATCATTCATAGTTTGAATAAATGTACAACAGTTGTATATAACCAACCATACAATACGATAATAATACCAATATATAAGTCATATAGACCAATAAAAATAATAATATTCTACCAATAAACCAATACATGCGACAATCTGCCATTGTCGTAATACAAATCCCCCCATACATTTGTAGCATTAAATCTTACTGGTAAACATTAAAAAACAGGAGGCTAAAATGAATACAAAAATTATTTTATCAGTCGCAATGGCATTAGGAATTTCAACAACATCTGAAATCGGTGCACAAAATGTAATTAATAACACACATCAAACAGAGGAGGTTAAAATGACAAAAAAAATTAAAAAGTCTCACAAACTCATTGAAGACGGAGTTGTGTCGGGCTATAAATTAATTGAAAACGGCGTTGTTTCCGGGTACAAAAAAATAGAAGAAGGCGTTGTTTCAGGGTACAAAAAAGTAGAAGACAAAATTGTAGATAATGTTTTCAGAAAAGATGATGAAACAATTGAGGAAGCTAAAAACAGATTGAAAAGTTAATTGAACACTGAAGTAAACAATAATAAATTCTAAATGAGGCTGTCCAAAAAGACAAATAAAAATATTTTGAACTTATAAATTGTAAGCAATCTTTTTTACCCCTCCAAACCTCTCCGTCAGCTGACGGAAGGCTTTAAGTCCCCTTTTCGCGTGTCGCCGAAGCTATAGTGGAGGTGCAAGGGGATTTAGGGGTAATTTTGTAAAAACTACTTACAATCCGTAAGTAAAGATAATCCTGATATGACTTTTTATACAGCCTCTCTAAAAAACTAACGATGAAGGTTAAAGATAAAGTGATAGTTGTCACCGGTGGTGGCAATGGAATGGGAAGGGAAATAGTTTTAAACCTTCTTAAAAAGGGAGCTAAAGTAGCGGCAGTTGATATTAATGAACCGGCACTGGAACAAACTCAAACATTAGCCGGAGATTTAGCCGGGAACTTATCCATACATGTTTTAAATATTACCAATAAGGCAGAGGTTGAAGCTTTCCCTGAAATTGTTATTCAGAAGCATGGTACAGTTGATGGATTAATTAACAACGCAGGCATAATTCAACCTTTTGAAAAGGTTAATATTATAGGATATGATATTATTGAAAGAGTAATGAATATTGATTTTTACGGCACCCTCTTTATGGTAAAGGCATTTTTGCCTTATTTGTTAAAACAACCGGAAGGACATATCGCAAATATATCAAGTATGGGAGGATTTTTGCCGGTTCCAGGGCAAAGTATTTATGGCGCTGCTAAGGCAGGCGTTAAAATCATGACAGAGGGCTTATCAAAAGAACTGTCAAATACTAATGTTCACACCACAGTTATCTTTCCTGGTGCAATTGCCACTGATATAAAAGTTAATTCCGGCGCTGAGGAAGCAGGGGAAAACGATGATAAAGCCAAAAATTCGCTTATTAAACCTCTTCTCCCTTCTAAAGCAGCAGAGATTATAATTAGTGCCATTGAAAAAAATAAACAACGCGTATTTGTTGGAAATGACTCAAAAGTAATGGATGCCCTTTACAGGATAAATCCAATGTTTGCAGCCAGCCTTATTGCAAAACAAATGAAGTCACATGTTCCGGATTAAAGGTGATAAAAGGACAAAGATTTGAAATTTAACAGATAGATATATGAAACAGGTTTGTGTAATAACAGGGGGAGGAAGTGGTATGGGGCTTGCCACCGCCAAAGTTTTAGGAAAAGACAATTATATTCTTATCGTAGGCAGGACACAAAAGAAACTCGAAAATGCTGTAGCTGAACTTGCTTGTGAAGGGATTGAAGCGGAATATTTTGTGTGTGATGTTGCTGATCGTGACTCGGTGAATGAGTTGGTTGCAAAAGCTACCTCATTGGGGAATATTTTCACCGTAATCCATGCTGCCGGATTATCTCCCAATATGGGTAATGCTAAAGCATTGTTACAAGTTAACGCTATAGGAACAATAAATATTCATGAAGCTTTTTATGAGGTAATGGAAGAAGGTTCAAGTATTATTGATGTTTCATCTATGTCGGGTCATATGGTACCTTCCTTAATAATTCCCAAAAAATTATATCGATTAAGTAGGATTGATAAAGATTTATTTCTACGAAAAATGTTGAACCGGATTAAAATACTGCCCGGTAAATTAAAAGCAGAAGTAGCTTACGCTGTTTCAAAAAACTTTGTTATATGGTATTCAAAAACAGATGCTGTTAAATTTGGGAATAAAGGAATGCGCGTGTTAAGTGTATCTCCGGGATTTTTTGAAACACCAATGGGCGAATTAGAAAAAAAACGTACGGATGCTTATATTAAAAACAGTGCAATAAAAAGAATGGGACACGTTGAAGAGATAGCTAACCTTCTGAGTTTTTGCGTTAGCGACAAAGCCAGTTATTTAACCGGTACCGATATTTTATGTGATGGAGGTTGTATCGCCTCCGGTTAACTGAAGAAATCAACAGAAACTAATAACTAATTAGTATGAGATATACAATGCGGCCTTAACATAAATACTGGTATAAAACATACAGTATAAATTTTGGAAGTTTAGTGCATTATACAGTTACTCAACTGTTGGAAAGGTAAAATACAACTTTGTATTTTTTTACTTGCCTTTAATTCGTTGAAATGAACCAAGCCAATTCCTGATTGGAATACTTTTTGTTATAATTTTGCTTGATGAATTCTGTTATTGACAGATTACACAAAAATTAAAAATGGAATATAAAATTCAACCCTACAGGAAAGGACAGGAAAAAGATATCAGCAAACTTGTTGGGAAAGTATATGACGAATATGTAGCTCCTGATTATACTGAAAAAGGAAATCGATTCTTTTATGACTGGATCGAACCGGAAAAAATAGCGGATCGACAAGTTGAACAATCAAACCTTCTTGTTGCGACAAATAATACCAGAATCATCGGAATGATTGAGATAAGAGAAAACAGGAATATATCGTTGCTCTTTGTAGACCAAAATTACCACGGGAAAGGAATTGCAAGAGAACTTTATAAGGCAGCATTAGAAATTTGTTGTTCCAGAGATAAGCAATTAAATAAATTTTATGTTCATGCATCGCCCTTTTCAATTCCTGTTTACGAACGACTGGGATTTAAGGCCACCGGTAAAATGCAGGAAGAACATGGAATTAAATATTTACCTATGGAAATGGATTTAAAAAATAATTAAATGTGATCTGATAACATTTTATATATTTCAAGGTGGTCCGAGTGATATAAATAGAAAATATTCAACGGTCTCCCATAAATTGAGTCTTTGGGATTGATTAATATATCCTATTCCTCTCAATAGAGAACTCCTTTCCAAAATTATATCAGAAAGGAGTAGATTTCAACTAAGACTCATACTTTTTAAAAACAGAAGTAGATGTGTGTCCGCCAAATCCGAAGGTATTATTGATCGCTACAACAACTTCCTTCTCCATTGCATTGTTCGGCGTAAGATTGAGTTTTGGACTTATTTCCGGGTCTGTTTCATTAAGATTAATAGTTGGTGGTACTATATTCTGCTCAACAGCCTTAATACATGCTATTGCCTCTATTGCACCTGCCGCCCCCAGCAAATGTCCCGTCATTGACTTTGTAGAACTAATCTGTATTTGATCCAACGAATCTTTAAATACATGTTCAATTGCAATGCATTCACTTATATCTCCAACCGGAGTTGATGTTGCATGTGCATTAATATAAGACACATCACTGGCAGCAATTTTTGCATCGTTTAATGCATCTGTCATTGCAATCTTAGCACCAAGTCCTTCCGGATGTGTAGCAGCAACATGGTAGGCATCAGAAGCAACCCCATAACCAACTAATTCGCAATAAATTTTAGCACCTCTTTTTCTTGCATGTTCAAGTTCTTCAATCATAAGAACTCCTGCTCCTTCCCCAGCCACAAAACCATCACGGGTTTTATCAAAAGGCCGTGATGCTTTTGCAGGATAATCATTCAATGTAGATAAGGCTTTCATTGAATTGAAACCTCCAATTGCTGCCTGAGTGATAGTGGCCTCAGACCCTCCGGCCAAAATAATATCTGCCCTCCCCAGACGAATAAGATCCAGAGCATTTGCGATGGCGTGGTTGGATGAGGCACAGGCAGATGTAACCGAATAACTTACGCCATGCAACCCGTATTTCATGGAAATCTGCCCTGCGGCAATATTCGAAATCATTTTTGTTATAAAAAAAGGGTTGAACCTGGGAGAATTAATATTTTCACTAAACTTCATGATTTCCTTCTCAAAAGTTTGCATGCCGCCAATACCTGTAGCCAAAATAACCCCGATTTTATTTAAATCACATGATTCAATATGTAAGTGTGAATCATTAATACATTCCTCTGTTGCAGCTAAAGCGTAAAGCGTGTATAAATCCATCTTTCTGGCTTCCGGCTTTGTTACATATGCCAAAGGGTCAAAATTCTTTACTTCGCAGGCAAACTTTGTTTTATGGTTAGCTGCATCAAATTTTGTTATTGGAGCAGCCCCACTCCTGCCTTCCAGAAGGTTCTTCCAAAAGTCATTAACACTGTTACCAATTGGTGTTATTGCTCCCATTCCTGTTATCACTGCTCTTTTCATTTATATTATTTTATGCTGAACGAATCACAATATACTTACTAATAAATAAGTTTATCGGATAAATTTTTTTAGACTTTTACACTCTCTTCAATGGAAAGGCACATATTTTTATAATCAATCGTATTAATAACCTTAGAAAGCTGTAAGCTGGCAACTAAACCTGAAAAAATAATTGCAGCTTTGTTTTCAGGTGATTCATCAAATGCAAACAATCCCTTTTGCTTTCCGGTATTGAGAATATCTGAAAGCCATTGAAGTATTAACGTAATCATTTTGTTGAGTTCCTTTTGCGTGACTTCATTTAGTGTGTCAAACGCAGGACTTAACGCCCCTACTAAGCACACCTTTTTCTCCCGATGACTCTTTAAATAAATTTTTATAAAGGTATTTAGCTGTTGAACTTCATCAAATCCTCTGCTATGCATATTGTCCACCATTTCTTCAAAGCGTTGGATATTTGTCTTAATAATACTTGTTCCTAAATTAGCTTTTGCCGGAAAGTAGTAATGAATCGCTGCATTTTTAATGCCTAATTCAGAAGAAATATCCTGATAGCTAAATGCATTATAACCTTTCGTTCTTATAAGGTCTTCACCCAACTCAATAATCCTTTCTCTGGTACCGGACATGATTATTCAATTTTATTACATGCAAATATACTTACTAATTAGTAAGTATAAAAAAATTTATGACTTTTTATGTTTTGAATATTCTTTCAGATGGGAAACTCATCAAGTAAATGATAATATGAAAATAGCGCCCACCTAAATTAAGATATCTTTATGAAGTGGTTTAAAGTTTACCCATATTTCCGACAGGCCTGGAAGATTATCCTTTTTGAAAAGTTGTGGTACAGATCCTCCCGATAAGATATACCATTCAGCCTCAGGAATGAATGCCCCCGCCGCAGAGTAAACGGGTTATCAATAAGGAATTATTCGTTTAAACGCCCAAGAGGTGGGGAATAAAATCCATTGATCCCTCTACAAAAGCCCGGGATCAGTTCGACTTTGTAATTTCAGTTCACTTCGCTGGAATCACAGTCTCACTGTTTTAACTGTACATAAACCGCTTTATGCTTCTTTTGGGTGTCTTTTCGAACTCTTCCTTCTGAATTTCAACTTTTTGCAGCTGTTCGTACTTCGGAAGTGATTTATTGACCTCTTTACGCATCTCTTCCATTTTTTCGGGAAGAGCTTCTGCGGTAATTCCTTCTGTTTTTAATACATCCTGATCAGCAAATACCAAAGCTACCAACTGACTGTTGCGTTCTACCACAAGGCTTTCCATTACCAATGGCATATTGTTAATGCGGTTTTCTATCTCTTCGGGATAAATGTTTTTTCCGTTAGCACCCAGAATCATATTTTTGCTTCTCCCTCTGATATAAACAAAATCGTTTTTATCAATCACTCCAAGGTCGCCGGTATGCAACCATCCGTCTTTGTCAATGGTGGCTTTTGTACTCTTCTCATCCTTATAGTAGCCAAGCATTACATTTTCACCTTTTGTCAGAATTTCGCCCACCACATTATACGGATCATCCGAGTCTATCTTAACCACCATACGGTCTACCACCTTTCCAGCAGAATACGGCTGTGTAGTATCCCACGCATCATAACTGATTAAAGGGGCACATTCTGTCATACCGTATCCAATAGTGAAATGGAATTTAATTTTACGGAGGAAGTCTTCAATTTCCTTGTTCATAGGTGCACCACCTATTACAATTTCATAAAATTTTCCGCCAAAGCTTTCTGTCAGCTGCTTCCGTACTTTGTTGTAGACAACTTTATTCAGACCTGGAATCTTCAACATAAATTTTATTGACCCCTTTTCAAGAGCCGGTGCAATTCGCTTTTTATACACTTTTTCCAGTACCAACGGAACCGAAAGAATAAGATGAGGCTTTATTTCACCAAAGGCTTTGGTTACCATCTGTGGCGAAGGCATTCGGTCGATGAAGGTTGTATGACAACCCAGACTGAACGGGAATAAAAATTCGAATAATTGACCATAAATATGCGCCATCGGCAGGAAGGAACAAATTTTATTCCCAGCCTCCAAAGGCATGTGCTCCTGTGCAAAGATTATATTCGACACCAGATTATTCCGACTGATCATCACCCCTTTTGAAAAACCTGTGGTTCCCGAAGTATAGGACAACACAGCCAGATCATTCTCGGGAAATTCATCCAGCTTAATATTAGGTTGTGTCGCTTCATCCTCTTTATCAGCTCCTCTTTTTTCAGCCAGTAACCTGGCAACCTTTTGTCCACGTCGTTCCCATGTCACGTCAAATGAATCCAGCGAAATTGTAGTTTTAACCTTTTTCATCTGAGCCATATCCAAGGGTTTTGCCAACGCATCCGAAACTATCATCAGTACAGCTTCTGAATGGTTAACAATATAATGCACGTCGTCAGGTTTAAAATCCGGTAAAATGGGAACCACTACCGCACCATACGAAACAATAGTAATATATGAGATTGCCCAGTTGGCAGTATTTCTTCCTAATAAAATTATTTTATCACCAGAATTTATACCGGCATCTTTAAACAGCGAATGGAACAACTCCATATGTTTAGCAACATCACTGTAGGCATAGGTTGAACCTTCATAGTCAGAAAAAGCATTTAGACTCCAGTTTAATCTCAGGGTATCACTAAAGATTTTGTTCAGTTTCTTTTTCATCATCATGGGATTTTACCCGTGAAAAGTACGCATAAATTCCCATAAATGCAATTGCATGTGAATTATAAAAGCGGATGGATTAAAGCTATTTTACAATATAATTATAAATGTAGTTATCCCTTCCTCCAACAATCAGATTAAAACTTCCCGAAGATTTTAAAAATCCGATGGAAAATGGCGTATTGCCTGTCAGCGGGAATCCACTTTTTTCAGAACCGTCATTATTAAACAAATAAATGTTTTGCTGTATCCTGTCCACTATTCCAATTTTATAATCGCGTGCAGAAAATTTATATATATTGGGACAGTCAGTTATATTGTTTGGGAATACGCGTTCGAATAGCAGGTTACCCGTATAATCGAAAACTTTCATCGATGTGCCTTCAACAGTAATAATCTCGGTACCGCCACTCCCATCTATATTTTCAACTACCATTTGATATGTTTGGGTTTTCAGTGGTAATTTACGTTTGTTCACCACCCCTGACATCATTATGGTCACAAGGTTACCCTGAGTGTCACCGGTCAGTATCGCTTCTGCACCTCCCGGGCCTTTGGCAAGTGGGTAGAAGTCCACATTCTCATTTTTACTGAACTGATCCGAAAGCGTTACACGTTCTTTTCCCTGTCTGTCAAGAATGTATACCCGGTTTCTGTCCGCACAAAGAATATAATCTCTTTTACCAAATCTTATATGTTGAACCGGACGTAATACTTCGTGATCCGTCTTACCGAAATTCCAGCCTTTAACCCTGTTCCCATCCACTGAATAAAGCAATATTCTGCGATCCTTAACAGGTATAAATATCCTGTAATTTCGGCTGTTATCATAATCTGCCAATCCAAGACCCGTTGTTGCCCCGGAAGGTAGCTTAACAGGATACCGTTCCACATAATTACCGTTCCTGTCGAGCATTATTAACCGGGTCGCTGTGTTAAACAGAAGCTGCAATTTGCCGTTTTTATAGCTGTCAACCTGATATATTTCGCTTATTATTGGTTCACCCAGCGACTTCTTCCATAAAATTCTGCCGGAAGGATTAATGAGATATATTGTATGCTTCAAATCCTGAACAAAAATTTCGTTCTCTTTGGTATAATGATTCAATACCAAAGCCGGTTTCATGATGAAACTTGTATCCAGAAGACTTTGCCAGATAGTTTCAGCATCAGACTTTTGCTGACCTGAATAGTCCATTATCATATTAACGTATGGAAATTTACCGGAAGCATCAACCTGAAATCCTATTCCGTTAAGATTCGAAAATACGTCGTTATTTCCCGGAAGAGATTTATAGAATGATTCACTCCAGGAATCTTTTGATGTCAGCGGTATCGATCTGCTGTCCTGATAAAACAACAGGTTATAAGAGATGGAAAGATTGTGGTAGAAATCATCAAAATACGACTGTCTGGGCAATGTTTTACCGAGAACATTGGCATAAATAATATCCTTCAGGACTTTTTTGCTCGGTGCTGCAAAAAGATAATTGTCATAGAGTGCCCAGAAATGAAGATCGTCACTTTTTAAAATATTCCCGTACAGAATGCCAATCATTTCAGACAGGTCAAAATCGTAACAGATATATTGTAAATCTTTGTCAATCCTGAGTTCATCGATAAAAGCCTTAGGCTTTTTGCGTTCCTTTTCCGCATAATATTTTATTTTTCCGTTCAGGGCATTTTCTGCAAGACTGTTTCCCTTAACTTTAGCAATCAGATAGGAATTTCTTTTATTATTGGTATACCCGGCATAAGTGACCTTCAGAAATTCACCACTGAAGAAATCATCTGCAAACAATTCCGGATTTTGCCCCAGAAGATCTCCGGTCTTGTTGATCCATATATTATAGGCTTCCAGCTTATTTTGTGCTTCCAGATATTTTTTATAGTTACTTCGAAAAAGGTTCAAGTCACTAATGTTTGCTACAGAGAACTGCTGCGCACCAACAGGCACAACATCCAGAATATTGATTTCTGAAGGTTTTTGTCCCTTGAAAGCTGAAACATAGTTTGAGTTATTTATGGAATAAAATCCCATAAAAGAAAGCAGGTTACTCTGAAGACTTACATCAACACCAAACCAGCTGTTATCTCCGGCAATTTGTTCCAGCTTATTAACCAATGGTTTTGAAGCTACAGGTTTTAACATGGACATTAGTTCGTCTGTATTAATAAAAACAGTTGCCAGTGCATTCGATCCCCTTGTAGCAAATATCTCATTAAAACCCTTTTTAATGGTAACTCCAGCTTTATTCTGAAACTCCCGGGCACTTCTTTCCAGGGCAATTTCAGACGAACTCCAGACCAGGTAGTTATCATATACATAATATCCTGAATATCCACTGCTGTCAATAAAATTATAAATGGTTATGTTATCGTATTTCTTATCCGTCCTGGTGCCTTGTGAATTGTTGTTAATGAAACTTTTCATGTTCGCAGAAGATATTTTGGCAAGAACAGGAATGACAACAAGCGGAACCACATCATCCTTTCCTGTCACCTGATAAGAGACCGCTATCTCGCTGTTATCAAGACCCGCTTTCAATTCAGATTTACTACTTAGAAGGGAATCTAAAACTGTTAAACTTTTAGAAATTTTTCCGATCATTGGTGTTTTAATCAGGTCTTTCCAAACTAAATTCTGCGTTTCAAGTTCGCTTATGAAACTAATCATCGACTCAGACGTAATAATAAAAGCTGCGTCAGATGGAATAGCCTGAAACATATGGTTGTCCAATTCTTTGACAGGCTTTTCATTTAATCGTCTATAAAACAGTATAATTACAAGAGCCAACAAAATGACAGAAAGAAAATAAAGGATCCTGCGTAACATATCGGTGATTGTTTTCAGCAAATTTCTGAAATTCAGAACGTAATCCCAACATTACAGCAGTGAAGGTTTTTAATATTTAATCAACAAAATATTATAAGCGAAAAACAGTTATTTTTGTAGAATTAAAATTATTAATAGGTTTGCAAACAAATAATAAAAAATGACAAACACTAAACTTTGGACACTCCTGCTTATAACAGCAATAATTTTCACTTTGACATCCTGTTTCAATAATACAGTCACTTATTCCGACAAAGGTATCATGACTTCTTTCTATATTCCGGATCAGAATAATGCCATAGAAGTATCAAATATTGAATTTATTATAACACAACCTGCAACAGAAGAAGATACAGGATTAATAACCAACCCGTATGAAGTGTTCCCCTACGGTTCATTGAAAGATCCCCTGGTACCTGTTTTTGTGGCAGAGGGTCAAGCCGGAATATACTGGCAACACATGGAAAAAGTTGAGGTAGACAGTGTGATGATCGATTCTCTTATTACTACTTCTATTACATCCGGTAAAACTGCAATTGACTTTTCGGATACTGTTTTGCTAAAAGTACTTTCACAGGATGGAAATCATCTTACATTTTACCATGTGGTGATTAATGCCAATAAAACATATCCGGGTTCAATGACCTGGGCGCAGCTCTCCGACAGCATCCCTACCGGTCTGACCGCTTATTCTGAATCGTTTTATTTAAATGATAAATTATTTGTTTTATCCGGAAATATTGATCCCGAAACAGATGAAGTCCTGACAACATTATATTCATCAGATAACGGAATAACATGGCAAAATGTAAGTATACGTGGAGATTTTCCTAACGGCATATACCACACTGTTAAAGTATATAACGGAAAAGCCTACATCATTGGATACATTGGCTGGGATAGCAGTTCGCACACGTTTACGGCAAACGAAGAAATATGGAGTACTCCAGATGGGTTGAACTGGGCGAAAACCAAATATCCGGCAGGAATGCATTCCGTATTTAAAAATGCCGATGTATTCAACAACGAATTGGTTGTTTGGGGTGGAAGTTCTCTGAACACAGCTGCAACAACTGTAGAAGATATGCCCTATACAACATCAGGAGAAGTACCAGAACCTGACTATACCGCGTGGTATTTTGATGGCAGTGAATGGTCTCAGGGAGCAAATATTCCCTCGGATATGGCTGTCCGCTTCAGTACCTCATGCGAATACGAAGATCATGGTCAGGTTTATGGCGGAGAATTGGCAGATGGAAGCAATTCGGGCTTGTTCTGGTCGTTTCAAGATAAAAACGTATGGATTAATTTCCCTAAAACAGATATGGAAACATTGTCGGATGCCACTCTTATTACACTGGACCGTAATCTTTGGTTATTTGGTGGAATAAATTCAGATGGTGTTACGAATCATACCATCCAGGTTTCAAAAGACGGAGGATTAACCTTCCTGTCTGGTTACGACCTGGAAGAAGAAAATTTATTCCCTGGTCTTGATTACGTTGCAAGGGCTGGCCAGCAGGTTGTTTTAACTCCGGATCATACCGTCTATGTTATTGGCGGTGAAAACAGTACATTAACTCCTAATAGTGACTCCACTGAATATACTTTAAAGGTTAAAGTATTATATGATTTCTGGGAAGGAGAAATGAAAAAGTATTCCAATTAAAGTCTAGCTTTAAAGTTTGAAAAAAGCCGGAAAGGTTTTTTAAATTAAGAAATTCTAAATTAATTTTTTTAGTCTGTTAATTTTTTATTAATATTACGCTGGTTTTTGAATTAAAAAGTTGTATGGATACCTACCAATGGGACGATAAAAAGGTTTTGGTTGCCGAAGATGTGGAAACCAATTTCCTGTTAGTTCAGGCTATTTTAAAAAAGACAAAGATTAACATAACATGGGTTACAAATGGACTGGGAGTTTTTGAACAACTGGAAAATGGATTAAAGCCTGATTTGTTACTTCTGGATATCAGAATGCCTGAAATGGATGGATATGAGGTCATGGAGAAATTAAAATCTGAGAATAGTGAAATGCCTGTCATTGCACTTACAGCCTATGCAATGCGGGAAGATGAAGAAAAAATACGAAACTATGGTTTCAATGCCCATGTGTCCAAACCGATAAAGTCAAAACTCTTACTGGATACAATGGCCGATTATTTATAATCGGCTTTTTAATTTAAATTTTATGAGTGAAATAATTTGCAATCATCTTGGAATATCAAAAGATGATTTTATAAATATAATAAAGGAAAAGAACCTGACCACTCTGGACGAGGTGTTGGATGAAACCGATGCCGGGAGTGTATGTGGAACCTGTATTCCGGATATTGAACAAATCCTTAACGATGTCCTGGACGGAAAACTCTAAAGTAATCAATCCACGGTACTTGATTTTTTACCATCAGAGAATATAGTAACAATCCTGTCGCCCTTCTTAAGTTCACTGACTTTATTTACAACCAATCCGTTCTTACTGGTTATTGAATACCCTTTTTCGAGAATCTTAACCGGATTCTGATAATTAACTTTAATTTCATACTTCACTAAAAGTTGGCGGGAATTCTCAATCTTCTGTGAGACTGCTGAATATAATTTTGACCATAACTGATTCAGCACTTCAGTTTTCGACTTTGCAGAATGAACCGAATCTTTCTGCAATTCTTTCATATATGAATTCAACTGTGTTCTTTGTCCCGCGATGCTTAAATGAACACCTGCCTGCATATCTTTCGATAATGAATCAAGAATGAACCCATGTTCCAGCATACGTTGTTGCGTTACAGGTTTAATTTGTGAAATCGCCATCGTCAGCCTGTTTCTGCTGTCATTCAGGATATCTTCTGTTCCAGAAAAAATTCCGTCAGCCAAATCATTTAAACGTGAATCGAAATCCGAAAAGCAGGAAATTAAAAATTCTGCCACAGCTGTTGGCGTTTTCAGTTTGGTATGAGCCACCAGGTCCAGTACCGTTTCATCTTTATCATGACCTATGCCTGTAAGAACCGGTAAAGGAAACTGAGCCGCCATGAAACACAGTTCATAATCATTAAAACAATTCAGGTCCAGAACAGCACCTCCACCTCTTAGTACCACTACAGCATCAAAAACATCAGCATATTCAAACACGCGGTGAAACGCATCCATTATGGATTCAGGCGCTTTTTCTCCCTGCATTACTGCCTCAAACAATTTAACATGAAAGTGATAACCATACCCATTATTACTAAGCTGATCCATAAAATCCTGCAAGCCTGCAGCACTGGAAGAAGATATAACCGCCACTGATTTGGGGAGCACCGGAAGTACCAGTTCCCGGTTCATATCAATTACACCATCTTTTGTAAGCAGATCAATAGTTTGCTGCATCTTCAGGGCCATCTCTCCTACAGTATATGCAGGATCAATATCACGGATATTTAAACTCATTCCGTACATTTCGTGGTACTCCACCACGCCCCTGACCATAACCTTTAATCCTGCTCCCAGTTCAATACCGGTACTGGTTTCAAAAAAGGGCTTCAGCATTCTGAATGCAGCCGACCAGATTGTTGCCCGCATCCGGGCACTGATAGTATTGGTCTGTTCATCTTTTTCAACCAACTCAAGGTAACAATGCCCTGAAAACGAATTGACCTTATATTCTGCAATTTCTGCTATAACCCAATATGAAATTTCAAGGTGTTCATCAAGCGTCTGTTTGATCACTGATGATAATTCGGATAGTGTTAGTTGCTTTTGTCCACCGTTATGCATTACAATACGCTTATTTTTTGACTTACGGTCCGCTTATTTGTTACAATTTTTAAGACGTACATTCCGGGTGCAATGCCTTCAGGGAAATATATTTTCTGTATAAATTCGTTATTTAAACTACGTACCTCCATAACTCTGCCTTCCATGGAATATAAAGTCAGAACAGAAAGTGTTTCCCCCGGAGGTGTTTCCACAAAAATCGATTTAACAGCCGGATTGGGATACACTTTAATAATGCTAAACCGTTCGGTTTCCTTTTTCGATTCCTCAAGCCATGCCTGGTATATATTGGGAATACCATCCCCTACACTGTCATTGGGAAAGGTATATCTGTTGCTGAAAGATATGATAAGGTCCCTGATCTGAAGTGCTGTTTTGCGCGGGAATGCCTGCCACAAACAAGCACTCATACCAGCCATTACCGGAGAAGAAAAAGAGGTTCCATTGCCGGTTCCGACCGTTCCGTTCGTAAGCTGAACAACTGTATGATAACCATTGGCTGCAACATCTGGTTTTATTCTGCCATCCGCAGTCGGTCCACGCGAACTGAAATATGTGTATGTACTGTCTTTATTTACAGACCCCACAGCCAACACCTTTTTCCCATCAGCAGGACCAATAATTGATTTCCAAACCTTATTCCCTTCATTTCCGGCACTATTAACCACTAAGATACCTTTAGAAACTGCAATATCAGCACCACGCGTAACCCTGATATTTTTTCCGTTAAGGTCATTTTGTGTATAATTCATAGAAGGATCATCGAATTCAGAATACCCCAGGGATGAATTAATAATATCAGCGCCAACACTGTCAGCAAACTCAGCTCCTGCAATCCAGTAATCCATCTCAACTGGATATTCAGAAGCAGCATCTTCTGTGTGAATCAACATATAACACGCACCAGGTGCTGTTCCAATAAGGTATCCGGGAATATTTCCACCCATTATGCTTAACACAGCCATTCCATGCGAATGTGTTTCAAAAATATTCCCGCCCGGATTAACAAAATCCTTTGTGAGTAATATCTGATTATTCATCCACAAAGAATCATAGGCGGGAAGTTCATTCACGTGATAAAAGCCTGCATCAAGCACTGCAATCCATTTTCCCTTTCCTGTAAAACCCATGCCATGCATTTCCTGCCCGTTATGCATGGCTATCTGATCCAGTGACGCACCATAATCAAATGTTGCAGGATTCAGGGTTTCAAATTTCATTTTAGCGGATTTCAATTGCGGTTCAATCCACGTCAGGTTTACCGAATCAACAAAAGATAATTGCCGAATTTGTTTAATTATGAGGGTATCGTCTGTCATAACGGTTACAGTATTCAACCAACGGCTCGTACAGCGAATATCCACCCCCAGGCTCCTTATAATATTCACATAATTACTTAATACAGGTATATCCAGCGAATCGATCCTAACATTCTGGTTCAACCTGCGCTGTAAAGATCTTTGAGAGAGATACTTTTCGGGATGTTCCAGGGAATATTCTGTTCCGTTTTTATCATGCAACCAGACAAGATATTTCTTATTCTGTCCCTGAGAATTCAGGGTCAGGCTTAAAAAGAACAGTATAATCAGCAGGTGTTTTAACATAATACTTAGTTACACAACAAATTTACAAAAGAAAGGATCAAATTTAACACTACAATCCTGATCTGTTTTAGAAAAATAAAAGGGAAGCCGTAAAACCTCCCCATTATAGAAAAATTGAAACTAAAGAGCCTTAATTAAAGTAACATACTGGCTAATTCCGATAAGTACGAACGTTCGCCCTTCACCAGGTTAATGTGTGCAAACAGATCCTGTCCTTTCATCCTGTCTGCGAGATACGCCAGTCCGTTGGAATGTTCATCCAGGTAGGGAGAATCTATCTGTTGAATATCACCTGTAAATATCATCTTTGTACCTTCACCTGCACGTGTAATGATAGTCTTTACTTCGTGTGGTGTAAGGTTTTGAGCCTCGTCAATAATAAAAAATGTATCAGAAAGGCTGCGTCCGCGAATATAAGCCAGCGGGGTAATCATTAATCTTTCCTCTTCTGATAAAATCTCTATTTCCTTCACCTCTTTTGAAGCCGGAGTAAACTGATGTTTTATCACATTCAGGTTATCGAACAGCGGCTGCATGTAAGGCATAATTTTTTGTTTCTCGTCCCCGGGTAAAAATCCAAGATCGCGGTTAGCCAGCGGAACTATTGGTCTGGCCAGCAAAATCTGGTTATAACTTTGATGTTGTGCCAGGGCAGCGGCTAACGCCAGCAACGTTTTTCCTGTTCCGGCACGACCGGTAAGCGCCACCAGTTTAATATCCTGATTCATCAACACATCCAGAGAAAAGGCTTGTTCCGCATTTCGTGCTTCAATACCGAAACATTTCTCCTTCATCACCTTTTTTATATGACCACTAAATGCATCATAACGAGCCAGAACACTGCTTGAATGATTTTTAAGGATGAAACAGTCGTTGGGTGTTACCTTCTCCTTAAAATTGAATTCCTCCAGTGGCATGCCCTCATGTTCTTTGTACAGCTTAGCAATCAGGTCGCTGTCATAGCCTTCATGAATTTTAATCTGCTTATGAATAACCTCCGGATCCTTAACCTTATCGGTCCTGTAATCCTGAGCCATAACGCCAATAGACTTAGCCTTCAATCGCAGGTTGATATCCTTGGAAACAAAAATGGTTGGTTGTTTTGGATTATTGTTTTTTATCCAGTCTGCAATGGCAATGATCCGGTGATCAGGCGTCATTTCAAAAAATGATTCCTGCATGGATTCAGGGAAAGGCTTACCGGCAACCACAAACAAACGTCCCTTACCCCTTCCGAGGCTGACGCCCTTAGTGAAAAGTTCGTCTCCTGCAATTTTATCCAACTCTCGTGTAAATTCCCTCGCGTTAAAATTTATCTGGTCGTTACCCTTCTTAAATTTATCCAGCTCCTCCAGTACATGTATTGGCAGGTAAATGTCATTTTCCTGAAACTGATAGATGCACTCAAAATCGTGCAGAATAACGTTAGTGTCCAGAACAAAAGATTTTTTTACTTTAGGCATATGTATAATATTGTAATGGTTTAAAGATAAAAAAATATCGAACCCGAATTTTTTACCCCGTTTTTTATCCCCAATTTTACATCTGGTTCGCTCAGCATAAATTAGGTTAAAAGCTGGAAATCAAAACTTAAAACGGCGGGTTATTTTATCAACAATAAATGAACTACGAAGAAACACTTCAATATTTATTCAGCAGCCTCCCGATGTACCAACGTGTTGGAAAAGCAGCCTATAAAGCTAATCTTAACAATACTCATGCACTGGATGCATATTTTGATCATCCGCATCGTGAATTTAAAACAGTTCATGTAGCCGGAACAAACGGCAAAGGAACGGTTTCTCATATTTTGGCAGCTGTATTTCAGTTGCACGGTTTTAAAACCGGATTATATACCTCTCCTCACCTGTTTGATTTCAGAGAACGCATAAAAATTAACGGGGAACCGGTTAGCAAGGAATCTGTCATTGACTTTGTAGCAGAACACAAAGCACTTTTCGAAAACATTCAGCCCTCCTTTTTCGAAATGACAGTTGCTATGGCATTCGAAGTTTTTAAGGATGAAGGCGTAGATATTGCCATTATTGAAACGGGCATGGGCGGACGGCTGGATTCCACGAATATAATTTCACCTTTGGTTTCGGTGATCACCAATATTGGATACGATCATACCCAGTTCTTGGGATCAACGCTGGAAGCCATTGCAGGTGAGAAAGCTGGCATCATAAAACCCGGAATTCCTGTCGTAATAGGAGAAACTCAAAAAGAAACGGAGCCTGTTTTTAAAAGCAAAGCACTCGAATCCGGTTCAACCATAACTTTCGCTGACCAGCGATACAAATCTGATATCCTGCTAAGGGAAACATTTTCTCAGACAGTTAAAGTTGGAGAAAAAACTTACAAAACAGATTTAACAGGAAGTTACCAACGCAAAAACCTGACCACAGCATTGGCAGCACTTGATGTATTAAAATCTGAATATTATCTGAATGATGATCTTATTGCGAATGCCCTTACTGCTGTAAAATCGATTACAGGCCTGAAAGGCAGATGGGATGTGATCAGTGAGTCACCTGATATCATCTGCGAGACCAGCCACAACGAAGCCGGCATCAGGGAAATGGTAGAACAGTTGAAAATGTTTGGATCAAAGCAAATACATATTATAACTGGTATGGTTAACGACAAGGACCCGGATGCCATATTACCTCTGTTGCCACAAAAAGCCAGATATTATTTTACACGGGCACAGGTTGAAAGGGCAATGCCTGAAACTGATCTTCAGAACCACGCCCGCAGATATGCCTTAAACGGGAACTCATATCCGAAAGTTGACCAAGCCATAGATGCGGCCCGAAAAGCGGCCCGACCTGATGATGTTATTGTTATTACCGGAAGTATTTTTTTAATTGCAGATGCTCTGGAGTATCTCAATTAGTCACCGGGTGAGTAGCTCAAAGATTTAATATATTCTCCCGTTGACTAAATTGCATCCATCATTTGATATTTTGCATTATTTTTGCGCTTCATGAAATGTAGGGAAAACTGCGGAGCATGTTGTATAGCTCCATCCATATCGTCTCCCATACCGGGAATGCCAAACGGGAAAAAAGCCGGAGAACAGTGTATCCATCTCACGAATGATTTCAGATGCGGAATATTTACCAGTCCCGAAAGGCCCAAAGTATGTGCCGGATTTATGGCAGAAGAGCTGGTTTGCGGTCACAGCAGAGAAGAAGCATTAACGATTCTCAGTGAATTGGAAGCATCCTGCAGGCAATCCTAACATTGCTTTCCTTTGTAACCAAACAGATGGTGTTTGGCGATATGATCCATCACCTCTTCAGGAATGTATTCACATAATTTCTCATCACCGGTTTCTATCAACTGCGTAACATGTTCTGTGGTAATCCCAAGATGCTCAGGTGAAATATCTCTCAGAATTAATATTTTTCTGGTTGCATTCAAATACTGCCATAACAGACCATTCTCTTCGGAAAACCTGATATCTTCAGGATAAATAACCTCCCCTGTTTCATGATCAAGAGAAGGATACAAATACATTTTTACATTCTCCTGGAAAAGGGCTCCCATAGCTTCAAGTAAACCGCCCCGAAGGTCGTTATAATAAGTACTGTCAATAATTTTTTCAAACGTTGGCAATCCAACAACAATTCTAAGTTTGATCATCTTAAATTGTCCGAAATAATCTACCAACTGAAAAAAGCGGTTAAACTTGGAAACCATTACACTTTGCCCCATTATATTGAGCAGATCAACTCTGTGCAGAAAGTCCTTCTCATCCAGATTAGCATCCTGTATCAGATAATTCAGCGAAATCTCGCAGAACGAAATGGTATTATCAGGCTTGTAATCTTCGTCATGTTCAAAGATTTCCATGCTATCCTGAATGAAATCCATCCCAAGCTTATTGATCGGCCTGAAATAGCCTCTGAAAACAAGGGCATTTTTCCGGTATAACATATCCCCCGGTTGCTGCACCTGTCCATCCTTGTCAAACATAATGGCTGGTGTCATATTGGTACGAACCAGCATAAGATTTAGCAATCGGTTATCTACCCAATCCATATCGGGACCTTCCACATACACATAATCCACCTCCACCCTGTCACTATCCAGATTATCAAGGAGTCCCTGTAAAATTTTTCGTGGATCCTCCCACAAAAACAATCCACCATAGATCAAATTCACGCCCAGCGTTCCAAGTGTATACTGTTGCAAAAGGGTATCGTTTTCAAGTAGTTTTACGTGAATATATATATGGTTTGGCTCATACCGTTGTGTACCTTCAACTGCTATTCCCAGCCAACCGTGACCATTATTTGTTTTATGGTAATTCAGTGTTTCAACAGTATCGGCAAAGGCAAAAAATTTCTGATCGTTCTTTTTATCAAGTATTTTTATAAGCTCATTATATTCATACGTCACCATTTTTCTTAAACGGTCCTGAGCAACATAACGTGCCGGCTTACCTTCGTTGTAAAAATGATCGCTAAACAGTTTGTCGTATGCTGAAATAGATTTGGCAACAGTATTTGACGCACCACCGGCCTGAAACAAATGACGTGCAGTTTCCTGTCCTCCACCAATCTCAGCTATGGTTCCATAGTAATTTGAATCGAGGTTGATATGAACAGACTTTTCTTTTATTCCAAGGGTTTTCATAATATCAGCATTTATACAAATGTAAAAATAATTGCAGGTGTTTGATGTATTAACAACAAAGATAGCCGGATGTTTGCACATGAATTCAAATAAAAGCTTATTATCTTTAGGACGTAAAACAGAACATTATGGTCAGAAAAATAGTAATGTCTGCAATGCTTGCGTGTCTTTTAACTTCATTATCCGCACAGGATCGTGTAACAGGCAAGCCCTTTGCTACCCGTTCTGAAGTTTTGGGTCAGCACGGTATGGTGGCTACAAGCCATCCTTTGGCCACTCAAATAGGACTTGACATTCTTAAAAAAGGAGGAACAGCAGCAGATGCGGCTATTGCAGTTAATGCCGCCTTAGGATTAATGGAACCAACCGGTAGCGGAATTGGAGGTGATGTATTTGCGATAGTCTGGGATGCCAAAACCCAAAAACTGTACGGATTAAACGGCAGTGGAAGATCACCGGAAAAGCTGACCCTGAAATATTTCACCGAAAACGGATATAAGCAGATTCCGCCGCTGGGTCCTTTACCGGTCAATGTTCCGGGATGTGTGGACGGATGGTTTACGCTGCATGAAAAATTCGGAAAGCTATCAATGAAAGAAATCCTGCAACCTGCTATCGAATATGCAGAAAACGGTTTTCCTGTGACCGAACTAATCGGCTATTACATTCAAAGATCCGTTCCCTACTACATTTCAAAAGGTTTTCCGAATGTAGGAGAAACCTATACTATTAATGGGAAAGCGCCCGGGAAGGGTGATGTATTTAAGAATCCATATTTGGCAAACACTTACCGGTTGATCGCAACAAAAGGACGCGATGGATTTTACAAAGGGAAAGTGGCTGAAACTGTGGTGAGGTTCATTCAGGATCAGGGAGGATTTTTATCGGCTGAGGATCTGGCCAAACACCATTCGGAATGGGTTGAACCGGTGTCAACCAACTACCGTGGTTATGATGTATGGGAACTTCCGCCAAACGGACAGGGCATCACGGCACTTGAAATGCTTAATATTCTGGAAGGTTATGAATTTTCTCCCAGAGAATACGGATCAGCACGTCACATTCACCTGTTCACAGAAGCGAAAAAACTGGCATTCGAGGATCGCGCTAAATATTATGCAGATATGGATTTTGCAAATGTTCCGGTTGATTACCTGATTTCAAAAGCGTATGCAGATAAACGCAGAGAAGAAATTGATCTGCACAGAGCTGGAAAATACAATGCAGGTGATATCAGCAAAGGCGAAACAGTTTATTTTACGGTGGCCGATAAGGATGGTAATATGATCTCGATGATTCAAAGCAACTACCGCGGTATGGGAAGTGGCATGGTACCTCCCGGCCTGGGTTTTATGTTGCAGGACCGTGGTGAACTCTTCAGTCTTAACGCGGAGGATGCCAATGTATATGAACCCGGGAAACGGCCTTTCCACACCATCATCCCGGCATTTATTACCAAAGACGGCAAACCCTATATAAGTTTTGGTGTTATGGGTGGCGATTTTCAGCCCCAGGGACATGTGCAGATTGTGATGAACCTGATCGACTTTAAAATGAACCTCCAGGAAGCAGGCGACGCACCGCGTATCAATCATAACGGGTCATCCACACCAACAGGAATAAAAGCAGAAGATACCGGAGAAATTACGTTGGAGAGCGGTTTTTCACAGGTTGTCATCAGGGAACTGATGCGCATGGGACATCAAGTGGGTTTTGACGATGGCATTTACGGCGGTTACCAGGCCATAATGTACGATGCCGAAAAAGGTGTGTATTATGGTGCATCTGAATCCAGAAAAGACGGACAGGCTGCCGGATATTGATAAAAGATATCTTGCAATCCTGTTAATCTATTGCCCATATACATAAAGATGATGCAGAACATACATACTATTAAAATAAACTCAGGAAAGGTAGATATTGCATTAAGAAAGGTTTATAATTATTCTAACTAAGGTTGAGATTCAAACATGCAAAAACTTATTGATTATATCACACAATTTGTGAAACTGAATGATGAGGCTATTCAGGCACTGAAGGACCTTGCAGAAATTGAGATCTACAGAAAAAACCAATATATCCTTGAAAACGGACAACGTTGCAACAAAATCTGGTTCCTGAAAAAGGGAATGGTACGAAAATTCCATTTATGTGATGGCAAGGAGATTACAACATGGATTCATACTGAAAATGAAACGTTTACATCCCTGCAAAGTTATGCTCAAAATACCCCGTCTGACGAATTTCTACAGGCATGCGAGGATACAGAAGTCATAGGAATTACAAAAACCAATAGTGAAAAACTTTCCCGATATCCTCAATTTATAGTTTTTACAAGCACCTTAATGGAACGTGAATTTGTTAATATTGACAAGCATTCAAAAGCTCTGAATCAAAGAGATGCCAAAGGAAAGTACGAATACCTGCGGGAAATTGCTCCCGAAATCATTAAAAGAGCTAAAATTGGACATATTGCATCTGTAATTGGTGTATCAAGGGAAACATTAAGTAGAATCAGAAGAAGTTCATTTTTGTGACCTGGATCAAAAAAAATACCGCTTGCCTTGCTGAACTTTGCCAAATCAAAATTAATAAAAATGGCAAAGACATCTATCTACAAAACAGACGAGGGCAAAGAACAGATTATAAAGTACTATTATTCCCTGTTGTCACAATGGACTCAACCGTCCATACAGTTTTACATTGACACACAATTAGGAAAAACACATATTATAGAAAGCGGTAACAAAGTGAACCCGGCAATTCTTTTATTACACGGCACGGGATCCAATTCGGCCATGTGGGCTTATGATGCCAAAATATTATCTGAGACATTTCATGTATTCGCGGTCGATATACCGGGCGAGTGCGGAAAAAGCTCAGAAAACAGACCAGATTTCAAAGATGAGAATTATTCCAACTGGATCTCTGCAATTACCGAAAATCTGGGATTAAACCAGGTTTCATTAATCGGTTGCTCTCTTGGAGGATGGATTGCTATGGATTACGCGATTAATCATCCGGATAAGGTAGATAAGCTGATATTAATGGCTACTGCCGGTGTAACGCAGATAAAACTGAAATCTGTTCTATGGATTATTCTTACATCATTAACAGGAAGTTGGGGATTTAATCAACTCAATAAAATGGTTTATGGAAACCTGACAATTGATAGTCAGGCTCTTGAATTTGCCGCATTAATTAAGAAGTATTTTACCCCACGGACAGGTGCATTACCGGTTTTTACAAACGAATCACTTGGCAAAATAAAAGCATCAACTTTATTTATTGGTGGTGAAAACGACTGTTTTTACAATTCAGAAAAAGCAGCATCGCGCTTAAAAGAGCATGTCGACAATATACAATGTCATGTATTAAAAAACACAGGTCATGTTTTGATAGATCAAACAACTAAAATACTGGAATTTTTAAAAAACTGATTACAATGAAATTTGAGTTTACCGGACAACTAAAAACATTGATTGATAAAGCGCATAGTGGAAATTCATTAGATGTTGACTACATCATGAATCATTTAAATATTGAATCAACATTGGCAATAACACGGTATGTGGATTTCGCACTAAGCCTGGTTGAAAATACAGATGGTATAGAAAGGATAAAATATTATTTATTCAATGGCACTCTGATACAGAGAAACTACGCCAGTTTGTTTTTAAACAGACTTGGTGAGTGGAAACCCGTAAAAGAAGCTTACGAAAAAGGATTGATTGATAAAATTCAGGCATATTGCCGTTGATATGAACATACATCGTAAATAACTAAAACATATTTCTAACGGACCAGTACTATAGTCGTTTGTTTCATTTTTACAAAACAATTAATCCGCTCTCAGTTCCTGTACACGGTGAGATTTTTCGTACACCAAAATCTTCTGCTTTTGACCACTGTTATGTCCGATATACTTTTCTGATCCGGCAAGTAAAACAGGGAAAACCCGTCGAAAATCTTCTATCTCGCCGGTGCTTTCAATTTCAGCCTGCCATACAACTTTAAGCTGATGATGCAAATTTGAATATGCAATATCGTAAGCCGTTAAATACAGATACCGGTGGTATTTTGTTTTAGTTTTATTCACCGTTTGATAACCAACAATTTCCATTTCTTCTTCACCTTCTGAATCTACAGCGCCAGTAGGAGCCCACACCGGCAATCGTTGTTCAGTAACATCAAAATCGGGAACACTCATCCCGTATTTAAAGTAAATGACATAATCTGCATCTTTTAAATCCTTTACCATCCGGTATCCCTTATCGCTAAATACCTTTACGATCTGGTTATAAAATTCCAGATACTGCAGGTCATAAGGAATTATGGTTGTGTCTTCAGGCACCAGAACACATGTTTTGCCTATACAAACAGAGTCGTTACCATAGCTATCTACATATACATTAAAACCGGTACTTTCACTATATGCATGATATGCTTTGTAACTGTTGTAGGTTGCACATCCTGAAAATAACAGGATTAAAAAGGAAAAGAGTACGAGTTTCTTCATGGTGTTAACTTTTTATATCGGGAATTATCAGCTAACAGACAAGCAAAAAACCTGCCAGATATAAAGCACTATACACATAGAATCTCCTACTCCCCTCTTTTGATACGAGGGACCACGTTAGTCATTTATAATAACTCTTTTATGTACTTAATTTTAAGAGTTGAAACTCAGAATTGTTCACCACGCATTGCAAGGCGCCCAGTATAGAAAAAAGTTATATCAACCGGTTGAACCCAATGCATTGGCAATGGCGTTTACACATTGCAGCAAAGCAAACAACAGATCATTTTCCTCCGTAGTATTCTCACCTTTTATATTGCGCCACTTTCTGATCAGTTGCACCTGGGCATCATGCAGTGAATTTAATGCATCAGCCCTGAGCATTGTAGAATAAAAGTGGTTCATCCTCCGTTCACTGATTGGTTTACCAAGCAATTCTGACAACATTTTCCGGGTCAGCTCCAACTCACCAACTATCTTATTCATAATATTTTGACGTACGACCTCATCCTCTACAAGTCCTGCATATTTTTTCATGACTTCTTCGTCGGTAGCAGCCAGGCTAGAATCCAGGTTGGTAAGCACATACCGCACAAAAGACTCATATTTTGCCAATCGTTTAAGTTTGAAAAATGCTTCCGGATTTTCATTATGTAACTCATTCAGCGTTGATCCCACTCCATACCAGCTTGTAATGTTAAACCGGGTCTGGGCCCAACTGAATACCCACGGGATTGCCCTGAGGTCATCCATAGACCGTTTACCTGTCCGGCGTGCCGGTCGTGATCCTATTTTGCTCGATTCAATAACATCAATAGGCGTGGCTTCGGAAAAAAACTGAAGGAAATCAGGGTCAGACAACAACTGATGATAAAAATAACTGCCACGTTCTCCGAGATGTCTGAACAGCTCTGAAATTTCATCCTGCTTTTCAGAGGTATATTTGTGTAATATCGTCTGAGCCGAAACAGTGGCCAGCATCAACTCAAGGTTGTAGGATGCGTTCACCATGTTGGCATATTTTCGCTCAATAGTTTCCCCTTGTTCTGTCACACGAAATTTTCCCTGGATGGAATTGTGCGGCAAAGCCTTTATGAACCAGTGTATCGGCCCCGAACCACGGCTTATGGTTCCACCCTTACCATGAAAGAACCGGATCACTACTCCATGCTTTTTACCCGTCTCCGTCAGCTTCCGTTGAGCCTGGTTCAAAAACCATGAACTGGCCAGAATACCACCATCTTTATTACTATCGCTATACCCGATCATGACATCCTGTATCATCACGCCCTTTTCACCAGCCTGTAGTTTCAAACTGTTCTTTACAATATCCTGACTGAGATAATCATCAAGAATCTCAGGACTTTTCACAAGGTCATCAATAGTTTCAAATAATGGAACAACGGGCAGTATTGTTGAAAGTCCGTTTTCTGCTTTTTGGGTCAGACCTGCCTCACGTAAAAACAGATACACAGTAAGTAAATCTCCCGCATTACGGGTCATGCTCACAATAAGTTTTCCGATGGAGCGGCTCGTATAATGGCTCACATGTTCGCTAACCACTTTGAGAGTCTCAATCACATTCATGGCTTCCTTACCGGCTTCTGAATGTGACACAAGAAATGGTCGGTTAATTTTCAGTTCTCTTGCTAGAAAGATTCGTTTATCTTTTTCATCCTTCATGACGGAAGCAGCTGTATTTTCATCTATGGAGGCAGCAATTATCTGATGTAGCGCTTTTTCGTGATACGCACTATTCTGACGAATATCCAGCTGAGCCAGATGAAAACCAAAAATCTTCAAAATACGTCTGAAACGTCCGACATCCACATGCGCCACTTCCGGAATTCCATACTCCATCAGTTCCCGGTATAATAAGTCAATATCATTCAAAAGCTGTCCTGAATGACTGTATGCATTATCCCTGTCCTGTAAATCAATGTTGTGCTCATGTACCACGTCAATCGGAAGTTTATATAACATGAGCAATACATACGCCTTAAAAATTTCAGAACTGTTTTCTTTCAGAACCATCACCCCGTCTGTATCAAGTTCCTGTACCAAGGCATGAATACGTTCAGCAAATTGCTCACTCACACCATTAATTTCCTGGTAAATACTCAGCTTACCTGCCAGCATAATCAGTTCTTTCTTAACAATGATAAAAGCGTGTATGCGTAAACGATTCAGAGTAATTCTGGTGATTTCCGGAGTTACCAGAGGATGGCCGTCACGATCACCACCAACCCAGTTGCCAAATGACAACCCGGGGAACAGATCGTTATCTTTCAATTTCTCAGGATCAAAACCAACCTCTTTCCAGGCCAGTCTGAGTCTTTTGTCCAATAAAATAACCACATCAGGAAATACCCTGGTCAGGTAATGCAGAATGTTATCAAGTTCGGATTCCACCCTTGGCTTTTTAATGTAAATCTCATCGTTATTCCAGAGTCTGTGTAATATATGCTTGATTTCATCGCGAATATCCTCCTGTTCAATGTGAGTATACATTTTGTTTTCACGCTTTACCAGCAACAGGTAAAGTTTGCGATATTCTTTTAAAACAACTGTCCGTTTGGCCTCCGTTGGATGGGCAGTCAGTACAGGTTCAATCAGGATATCGGGTAAAACTTCCAGAATCTGATCTTCCGTAATCCCATTTTCCTTTAACAATTTAAAGTTTGATGCCCAAAGTCCGTTTACGCCAGCCATCTCCTTCTCTTCTTTTGCTCTCCGGCTCTGAACCGCACCATTCACTTCAACCAGGTTAAGCAGCTGAAAACTTAATGATAATAAGTGAATATAATCGTTACTGAGGAGTACATCTTCCGGAGGATTAACGTTTGGCCTGATCCAGGGAATATAGGGTACAAATTCGTGTTTTCCACTCTCTTCCAGTACTTCTTTCACACATTCAAGGAGATAGTTCAGATCGTCATAAGGTTTTCCCAATGCGCTTTTTACTTCTTCGAATACACTTTTCATGCTGAGAACTATGTTTAGTACCAAAACAGGAAAAGCATATTAACAGTTCATAAAACGCCCGGGAAATATCATTTAGCCTTAGACCCGGTATCCAACAGAAAACGGTAGAATTAAAAACACCATTTAACCCCAGGAGAAAAAACCTGCGTAATATTCGTTGTTCTCCCTTGATATTTTTTACCTGCAAATCAGATTATTACTTATAATCCTGTTACTGTACTGCTGAATAACAGCTTTTAATTTCTGCTCCTGCCGGGTGATATCAACTGTGGATATAATATTGTGTTTCAGGAAGGGATCGCTTTTATAATTGAACACTGATGTGACGTTCTTACCATTGAAATAAATCACCAGATCACCTTCCATATACTGGTAGTTATCACCAATAAAATTCAGAACATATGTTTTGCTTTGTTTATCAAACAAATTGTCTCCAAATGCCACATAGCAGCCCGGATAATGAAGGTAATGCAATACAGATGGCATAATATCGGTTTGCTGTGCCAGTCGCTCATCCACACCCTTTAAACTTCCGTCAGGCGTATAAAATATAAGAGGTATGGCAAATGCATTCACATTGGTTTTATATTCCCTGTGAACCGGTGTTGTACTGTGATCTGCTGTAATCACAAACAGGGTATTTTTAAACCAGGGTTCTTTTGATATACGTTTAAAAAACAGCCTTAAAGCATTATCGGTATAGCCCACACATTTGTGCAGAGGCATATCTCCAACCGGAAAAACGCCTTCATATTTTTGAGGCACTTTGTAAGGATGATGAGACGAAAGTGAGAAGAAAACATTCAGAAAAGGTATGTTATCTTTCCCTGTGTTATCTGCTATAAATTGCAGAAACTGTTCATCCCATATTCCCCAGATACCATCAAAATACCGGTCATCGTTGAATTCCTTTTTGCCCATATAATGCTCAAATCCAACCATTTTAGTGAAAGCAGAAAATCCCATAGAACCGTTTGGTGCCCCATGCCAGAATGTTGTATTATAGCCTTCACGGCTCAGTAATCCGGCCATACTGCTTACTTCGTCCGAAGAGTATTCCGAAAGAACAAACGGCAAAACCAATGCAGGTAAGCCCGAAACAACAGATGGAAGCGCATCGATGGATTTTCGGCCATTGGCAAAAGCATTAGGGAACACAAGACTCTCACCTGCGAGTGAATCCAGAAAAGGAGTATAGCCTTTATACGGTTCACCTTCAAGAGAATCATTAAAACAACCAAAGTGTTCCCTTGAAAAGCTTTCCAATATAATTATCATCACATTTTTACCGCATAGTTTCAGGGAATCATTAGCAGGATAAACCGGATTGAAATAGGCGATCATCTGTTCATCTGATGTAAAGTAGTTCTTTTGGGTATACGTCTCTTTACCGCATGTCCTGATAATACTGAAAGGTGTATTCAGCACAATTGCCACTTCTTCCGGAGAGCTGACATAATCTCCTGCATTACTCAGTGTAATAGGACGTGTACTGTGACGCCAACCTCCCCGCATACCAATTACCGCTATTGCAACGTATAATAAAAGCCAAAAAAAACCTGCGGGATAGGCCATCCATTTCCGTTTAAATGAGATGGGTTTACGCTCTACGCGGTTATATAAAAACACCAGTAAAAAGATTAAAATAATCCAAACGACAAACACAAACCAATAGTCAATTATAAAGCGGCCTGCAAGTTTAGACAAATTGACTTCGTATTTAAAGCTACCGATAATACTAAAGGTGGTTCGCTTAAGAATAAACGGATAATATTCAAAGTCGATGACATTTAAAGCTAAACCGAATGCATTTATAATCACAAACAGCCACTTCAGAAATTGTCTGTACCCCAGGCTATACAACCATGGAAATGGTATGATCGCTAAAATAAACCATATGCTATTGAGATAAAAAATAGCACTGATATCGAATTTAAGTCCACCAAGCATCATCTTTCCAAAACCCGCTAGGGTGACATTCTGAAACATATCTGTATTAAACAGATAAAACAGTACCCTGCATATGGCGTATAAAAAAAGTAGTATAACGAAACGATACAGCAGAACAAAAAATCCACTGATGCGGAATCGTTTAAATAAATACGTATTCATATAGGTTCAATATCAACAGCATAAAAGTAGTTAAAACAGCTCAGATGTCTTAAATAATTCGAATTTGTTTCATTTCAACCTAAAAGTTATTGATGTAACGATTTTGTTTTTCATAAATCAAATCATCTCAACCCGACTGTAAATTCTTTTTCTATTAAATTATCGCAAATGGTAAAAACCAATAGAAATAAATATATTTACTATATGTCAGACCATTTCACTTTTTCTTCGGTTTATCAGGTCAAAATAAATATGTGATATTGGCATTTTATTTTTTCAGAGCATACTTGAAACTTTATCACCGAAATCAATATCAATGTGCATTTTAAGTCAAAATGGGTCATTTTAAGCAATCGATTGCCAAAAATTTTGACATAACGACTGAAAAGCCTCTCAAAATTTCAAATCACAAGGTTTTTTTTATATATTAGCCCACTAACTAATTCTAACTAATCACTAAAACATTCTAATTTTATGAAAAAGCTTTTTACACTTATCGTATTTTTTATTGTGGCTTTTGCGACAATTAATGCTCAAAAAAATGTAGTTTACATTTGTGTTACGGACCTGGCTTCAGGTGATGCCATTGAGTCAGAACAACCCGTAATTGATGCAATCACAGCTGCTAAAGGTGGAGATTATTTTAATGTTACACCTTTTGATGCTTCATCAATTACAAGCGAAGATGTACTGACTACACTTAATGCAGCGGATGTTGTTATTGTTGGCCGCTCTGTGAACAGTGGTGATGTGATCAATGATCCTCAGTCTGAAATCTACAGAAAAATTACAGCTCCTGTTATTCACACAAGTCCCTGGGTTATCAGAGGTGACAGATTGGGTTATGTAACCGGAGGCACTGAACACCAGAATACTGATGATACCAAAGTAGTTCAGGCACTGATTCAGGATTTGTCAAGTCCGGTTTTTGAAGGAATCACAAATTCAACTATTGACTGGACCATTGGTTATACCAGTAATCTGACACCTGAAACAGGTGATGCAGGAGGAACTGTATTGGCAAAAACAGATGATGATCGTATCCTTTTAATACTGCATGATGCAAATGTTGAGCTTCCTGCCAGTGGACGTACCCCATTAGGACCTCGTGCTTATATGGGTAACGGACAGGATAATGTTGAACCTGCCACTTACTGGAATTATGCAGATGATGGTGCAAAAGTTTTCATTAACCTTGTAGCCTACATGGCAGATCAGGTGACAGCCATTGATGATGTGCAAACAGAAGCTGCGAAGCTGACTATTGTAAATTACAATGGAACAGTTCGTATTTCAAATGCAAAACTCAGTAATGTAAGTGTGTACACTTTAAGTGGACAGCTGGTTAATAAGCCCATTGTTTCAAACCACATTGCTGAAGTTACCAATCTTAACAAAGGTGTTTACCTGGTTAAAGCAACAGTTGACAGCAGAACTGTTACCGGTAAATTTATCGTTCAGTAATTCATTTATTAAAATACTTATAAGGGGTAATGCTGTTTGCATTATCCCTTTTTTATGCCCGTGAATATACCAGGAAACAAAATTTCACGATTCAAAACTTTTTCATGTTGCTTTACTGATATAACTAATTATCTCTCACTTTTCAGTAGTTTTTCAAAATAACTTTCCGTTCCGGTTTAATTGATTACTTTTGCGCGCTCAATAGATTCGATAACAAAGAGCACATAAAAATATTATGATAACAGTTTCTGATCTGGCCATTCAATTTGATAAAACTCCCCTTTTCACCGATGTTAATGTGAAATTTATGCCCGGCAACTGCTATGGTGTAATTGGCGCCAACGGGGCGGGAAAATCCACATTCCTGCGTATCATTTCAGGGGAACTGGATTCAACCCGCGGTTCAGTAGCTTTGGGCCCGGGAGAACGCCTTTCTGTTTTAAAACAGGATCACAATGCGTTTGATGGATATCCTGTTCTCGAAACTGTATTGCGTGGACATGAAGATCTTTTCAGGATCATGCAGGAAAAGGATGCACTTTATGCCAAACCTGATTTTTCTGAAGCAGATGGCTTTAAAGCGGCAAAGCTGGAAGATGATTTTGCCACTATGGATGGCTGGAATGCAGAAAGCGATGCGGCCATGCTTTTAAGCGGCCTTGGCGTAAAAGAGGAATTTCATTATCAGTTGATGCAGGATATTGATGCCAAACTAAAAGTAAAAGTACTGCTGGCCCAGGCTCTGTTTGGAAATCCGGACAACCTGTTGCTGGATGAGCCAACCAACAATCTGGACCTTGATACAGTTCTCTGGCTTGAAAACTACCTCTCAAACTTTGAAAATACGGTAATTGTCGTTTCACACGACCGTCACTTTCTGGATAATGTGTGTACTGACATTGTGGACATAGACTATGGAAAACTTAAAACATTTTCCGGCAACTACACCTTCTGGTATGAATCCAGTCAGCTGGCTCTAAGACAGCAGGCCAATCAGAACAAGAAAGCGGAAGAGAAAAAGAAAGAACTGCAGGAATTCATTTCGCGCTTTAGTGCCAATGTGGCTAAATCGAAACAGACCACCAGCCGTAAAAAGATGCTGGAAAAACTAAAGATCGAAGAAATTCAACCCTCAACAAGGCGCTATCCGGGTATCATTTTTCAACCTGAACGCCCTGCCGGAGACCGGATACTGACCGTAACAGGACTGGAATATGAACTGGAAGGTACAACCTTGTTTAAAGATGTCAGTTTTACGGTAGAAAAGGATGATAAAATTGTGCTTATCTCCAGGGATAACCGTGCGGTTACCACGTTCTTTAAAATGATTCTGGGTGAAATAAAAACAAAGCCTGATCAGGTGGAATGGGGCCAAACCATCAAAACAGCCTACCTGCCACAGGATAATACGGCATTCTTTGAGAAGGACATGAACCTGCTGGACTGGCTTGGTCAGTTTTCATCCAATACCGACGAGAGCTACCTGCGGGGGTATCTAGGTAAAATGCTGTTTAACCGGGAGGAGATTACTAAAAGCTGCACCGTGCTTTCCGGTGGAGAAAAGATGCGTTGTATGATCTCACGCATGATGCTGCAACAGCCCAATATGGTTATTCTGGATCATCCGACCAACCACCTTGATCTGGAATCGATCCAGGCCTTTAATAATAATATGAAGACCTATCCGGGCCACATCCTGATGGCATCGCACGACCACGAATTTATCCGAAGCGTGTGTAACCGGGTTATTGAATTAACACCCACCGGTATTATTGACAAATACATGGATTTTGAAGACTATCTGGCTGATGATAAAATCAGGGAACGACGGAATGCGATGTATGAAGGGTAATTAGTTTCATTATTGAAAATCAATAATATTCAGAATACACATTAGTCATTATTTCAAAAATCCGCCAGAATATGCGGCCTTGATTCGCTCTTATTTCATTTGGAGTTGCATTCTCCGGCCTTGATTTACATGATCTTTTAATCCAGGGGTGTTACCCCGGGCTACCAATATTTGACTCCTACGGAGTCATTTTCACACAAAATGTCATCATTTGAATTGACCGCTTCACTAATCAAACTTTGGTGTAGGCTCCAGCCTACTTCATTAGCTTAGTTGTTAAAAACGACGTAGCTTAAAAGCTACGCCGAGCAAGGGTACAAAACTGTGATGCAAGCAACCTGATAACATAGTAGTTATTCATTTAAGCTTTTTAGATGGTAATTGTAATGATAATTATAATTCAAACTGGAAGGATACACAATATTGACCTTTTCTGCCATTTTACCCTTTACATCTTTTTAACTTAGTTTTAATAATGTTGCTCCATCAACGGCATTAATCAGATTATACAAATTGTCATTAAATAATTCAAATTCTTTATTGATACTTGTATAATAAATTTTAAGAATATTTGCGTGTATCCTTTCACCGTCAATCAGGGAATAAAAGTTTAATTCAGCTTTAAAGTCAAACCCACCTGTACCGTCAAATGACTCAATATACTCTATAAAAATAAGTATGCTGTCAATAATTCCTATAACCTTCACACCTAAAGAATGTTGTTTAGTTTTTATTTTGAAATCTTTCCGAAACTTATCATTAAAAACATTGAATTCAACTTCCCCCTGTGGTATTTTTCCATCAACGATAATATGAGTACCATCATTTAAGATTTCACCTCTCTCTACAGTATAACTTTGTTCATCTATATTTAATACCCTTCCTTTATCAACCAGAGTGATAAACCGTTGACCATTACACTTCATTAAAACCTGGCCATTATTAATAATCAAACCAGTACTAAGGTATTCATTATGATTATATTGGATTGTTCTTAAATAATTACCATCAACAGAAAACACATAAGCCTCTTCTCCGTTAACCAGATAAAATAATTTATTAGTCTCATCATATTCGATATAATCGCAGTATTCGTCAAGATTAAATTCATATGATAAAGTATCTGTTATAAGGTTATATATCTTTACTTTTTTATCCACATTACATAACAAAGCTGCTGAAGAATCATTTAGAATTGTAAAATCTACAAGTCCTATTACTTCTGAATAACCTACCTCAGTCTTAATACCTCCTACTGTATCCCATGGTACTTTTAGCACCTCAACAAAATCCTGTGAATTGGAACTCTCTGATAGGAAAAAATTAATCATAGTAATACACAAACAAAATCTATTAGTGTTCATTTTTAACATTTTAAAAATTCATAAAGATCAGGGTTTAATGTATAATCCAACCTATTACTATATACACCTTTGTCTTATTTACACCTAGGTTCAAATGGTGTGGAACGTTTATTTTTTAAGGTTTCATCCAACAATGTCAGTAAATATACAAAAACAACCCAATATCTCAACATTTCATATGTGAGAACTTTTTGCGGCCTTGATTCGCTTTTATTTCATTTGGAGATATGCTTTCCGGCTTTTATTTTCATTAACTTTAATTTCTGAGGTAATAACTTGGGATTGAAAATCCTGACCGAACCATAAAGGCTAAAATAATTGTACTTTTTAGGCAAATTAAGCATATCCCCAGGGCAATGCATCCATAAAAATGGTGTCTTAGCCAAAGACGCCATCGCAAACAGAGGGTAATAGATCTACTCTAAAAGAATATTAACTGAATCAATTTGAGTCTTACGAACTAAGGTATATATATAAAAAGTATCATCTTGGAAAAAATAGATTTGATTTTTGCTATCCTTAACGGCACAAAAAACTATATTGCTGATATTAGAATCAATTGAATAAACCTTTAAATTACTAAAATGAACGGCATTAAAAAATCTCCACGAAACATGAAGAGAATCGTATGATATTATATTTTCTTTTAGATGAGATAATTCTTCAATCCCGATTGATTCAGGCATATTTAAATAATCCTCGGATGATTTTCTCCTATTACAACTTACACATAAAAGAATAAGAAAAACAAATAATATTCTACTATTTTTCATTCCGTTTCAGTATTAAAATGTGTCATTTCTCCATTAATGTACAGTTGAATAACTGCATTTAAAAATATTTCCATTTCAATAACTTGCAACTCAACCGGATAAGTTAAATCACCATATAAAATATACTTGGAAAGAACTCCAGAACTCTCCTGAAATTCTAATTCAAAATAAGTTTCTCCTGGGGGAGGAAATGATTTATCCTTTGGTATTTCAATTTTAGATAAATCAATTATCTCAAATGGTATCTTATAGCTTAAACCATATTTTTTACCATCTATTATTAAATGGTCATTATTTACAACAGTAAACTCTTGACATGTAAACCAATAAGGTCTTATTATAATTTTTAGTGAAACGGAACTAATATAATTCTTTTCAGCCAGCAATTTAACTTTCGAGAATGATCTTGCATATCCTTCAAAATAGACTTCAACCCCGTTTTTTCGTACTTCAATACTGTCTATGTGAGAATTAATATTATCGGAACAACAATTTAGCTCAGTTACTTTATAAATTCTATTACTTAGTTGTATCTTTTCCAGACAATAGGGGATCCAATTAGTTATAATAAAAGAATCCTGAATCATAATAATTTCATTGCTTTCACTATTCTGGTACACCCCACTAATATTACTACTGAACTGTATGTTCCTGTTACAACTATAGATTAAAACAAATGATAACAATAATATTATTCTTGTAATCTTAAACCCCCTATATATTAATGAAGACATATTTAATCATTTACAAAGAACAAAATCTGATGATTTTTCGATTATGACAGTATCCATTTCCGTTACTCCAAAAAGTTTAAATTTTCCGGGATCATTTAATTGCTTTTTTATGTCTTCGACATAATCAGGCATATAACCATATTTTAATGCAACTCTAAAAAACCTTTTAGCATTAGCGTCTAACATAATGGTATCAGAATCAAAATAGCGCAGCTCCAATGAATTTGTGTCAATTTCAATGTAATACTTATAATAATATTCACTGACATTTAGGTCATGATTCAAGTTATTATGCACTTCAAGAACAAAAACAAGGGGTACATATCCAAATCCATAATCAGAATTAATTTGCAATTTTTTAATCAAAAATAATAAATCATCACCTTCTGAATCCTGTTTTACGAATCTTAATTCACTATCACTGCATGTTCTATGACCACATGAAATAAGGGTAATAGCTGCATAAGCTATCAAGAATCCCATTAAAAATAACTTAATCATTTTCTTCGCTTTAAATATTTTCAGTTTAATAGACTCCAACTTAACTCATAACGCGAGCTTAGTTGTTTAAAACGACGTAGTTTAGAAGCTATGCCGAACAATTAAACTACTTGCATCTTGCTTTTAGAAAGACTTTATATTGAAGTAAATACTAAAAATAAAACCTAAAAACCCTATTAAAAAAAGCATGAAAGTCCATTGATATTGCCTTTTTAATTTTATATCAGTTGTATTACTAATCTTACCAAGGAAAATAAATACAATTTTTATATCATTCTGATTAGGAATAATTCTTTTTAGACTTTTTTCATCAATATCATCTTTCAGATGCTCTTTCATTTTATTAATTGAGCCAAAAACTATAAATAAGGATATTATAGCGCTAAAAAATCCAATCATAACCATCAATAATTAATACCATTTTCACTATAATATGTGTTTTTCAATGAAACATCTTTCACTTCCCTTATCCAAGTTTCTCCAATTACCCGTGATAGACTTTGTTTCATCCGGAGAAGTGTTCTCCAGCCTTGATTAAGATACCCTTTACACCAACCTAATTTAAGCTATCACAAAAGTTTTTAATGATAAAACATGTATCCATTTCAGGGTTTTTAACTATGATTTTATTATCATATTCATCCTTATTTATTGTGTCACCTTTAAATATGAATTCATAAAATCCGCTCCTATCCATAGGTAGTGAAAATGAATAAACTGAACCATTACTTTTTATGTCTATCAAAGGAAAAGAATGATTTTTATAATCTATATACTTTTTTATGACTACACCTGTTATTTCAGATTCCAAAAATGCGTTATAAACATGGTCACAGTTTTTTCGTTTAAATTCATCCAGAGTAAAAAAGAAATACAATATTGTCAATACCGCCAATGTGAAGGTTATTTTACTCCGATTTTTAATAATTTTTTCAAACCACATAATTTCAATATCCAACCGGTTCTATTATTTCTATTGTGGTATCAATTTTAGTTTCATTAATATCCCAAAAGAATTCTACCAAGCTATCCATACCATTAAAAAACTTCATTACATCTCCATGACCATAATCCTTCAAAAACAACTCCCTTCTAATTGATGGTATCATGCAATGTGTGCTGTAATATATATAATCGTCAAAGTTCGTTACATCGCTAAACCTATGAAATACCATTTTTGTATTGCCGAAACCTAAACCTTCATATGATTGGAATGTATTACAATCTAATATTTCTATTTTTCCTGTATACATTCTTCTATTAAATTCAACACCTTTCAAGGACATTGTAGATATAATTAAACTGTCACGACAAAACTCATATGAATACAACTGATTTCCTAACATAAACCCCGTTGTATCACATGCATAAACGTGCAAGGAATCATGAGCTATCATAAACTCAACGTAAACAGAATCTTTATAATTTGCACACCAAAGTCCCTCTAAATTAATGTCTGTTGTATTGTTTTGATCACATCCAACAAGCAAAAGCACTAATACTACAGTTTGAAATATAAGTCTGAATTTCATGTGTTCATTTTCAACAATCATTCCAATTCAATATCTAAATTATCTGTTTTTTATATCCTAAAAATCTTCAAAGTGAATTACAGCCTTTCTTTTTATATATCTTTTCTTTTGAGAATCATAGAATTTCACCTTAAATGTCATTTCGTTCTTTACCATTGTCTGTAATTTAAAAGGCAAATTTTCATTTTTATTATATTTTAAATTATAATCCTGAGAGAATCGTTTTTGATCATATGGCATTACTGAAATCAGATTCTGGAGCATAAATGAAAAATCCCCATTATTAACTGAACAAAGTTTAGCTTTTGCACCATTCGTTTCAAATACGTACCAAACTATATTTAAATGCGCCCCATGATTCATTATTTTTTCTACAACAAAATATTTCGCATTATTTGTTATAAAATATGATGTAGCATATATATTACCTAGAAGATAAACATCCGAGGGATCAATTTCAACTTGTTTAATATTTTCATATAAACCGTCCTTTCCGGATTTTAACAGTACAATAAATTGTTTATTAATTTCAGGAAATCTTGACAATAAACTATCTTCATGTTGCTCATAATATTCAGTATCAAAACATCCACCAAAACTACAGCCAAGAGGCTTAATTATGGCCTTATAGTCATAATTATCAGAGAATATGGTATCCATGCAACAAACCTTAACCGGGATAGATCCAAAACTATGAACACTAAAAAAAACAAACAGAATAAAAATATTTGAATGTTTCATAAGTTGATTTTCAACAACAAAGAATATATACAATGTAATAGCTCATTTGATCATTTCATCAGGATCCCATATCGCTTCATAGTCATACCATTTATTATTAGATCTGGCCAGAATATGCTTACCTTTTACGATAGTTTTGGAGACATTTGGAATTCTGCCCTTTTCTGTCCCATTTTTTATTGACCTAAACTCAAGATTAAAAATATCCTCTTTATCAATCATGTCTTTATCAGCTAATAGTGCAGTTGTAGCAACAATACCAAGTTTTGAATTAAAATGACAATTTATTACTCTCCTGGACTTTGTTTTTATTTCCCATAAAATTTCTCCTTTTGACAGATCTATCATATGCAACATATACGATGAACTAACCAGCAAATATTTACCCGTATCATCAACAAAAGCATTATGAATGATATCAGCATCAGGTAAAATTTGGTCAAATAAACCTTTAAATATAAGCTCCCCTTTATTGGTGAAACAAAAAAAGACATTTTGATAAAAACTGAAAACAACCAAAAAGTTACTATTAGATGAGAAATTGACAACAGGTTCAATATTTACTTCGCTGATATGTAGTATATCCCCATCCTTATTAAAAAAACCGATATATTTTGAGGGAGCTTCTCCCTCGAAATAAGCCACAAAACAGTTATTATCAGGAGATATTTTTTTAGTATTAAAAGTCCTTATATAAACATCATTTAAGGATGCACTTTTTAAATGATTCTTTTCATCTTTTGATAGTAATGCTATATCTGTATAGTCAATGATATTATTATGAACTATATAATTATTAATTGAATCAATTTCCTTTATTTTATTTATTTTCAGATGCTTTTCTGATTTCTGAGCACTTGCATTATTCAGAATTCCAAATAACAATACGAGCGTAATAATGGGGGCAATTCTATTCACATTAATAATTTTAAGAATACTTCATAATGTCCTTTCAGAGTCTTTTATTATTCAACAGCAAAGTAAATATACAAAAACAACCCAATATTTCAACATTTCATATGTCAGAACTTTATGCGGCCTTGGCGGGTTCTCATTTCATTTGGAGTTGCATTCTCCGGCCTTAAATTACATGATCTTTTAATCACGGGGTGTTACCCTTGGCTACCAATATTTGACTCCTACGAAGTCTTTTTACAAATAAGATCTGAAAAATTACGTTAATCTTTCGTATTCTCAAGTCAGGTGCAGATTTTTTATTCGCTTATTCTTCCTGACTATCATATGTTTTAAACCCAATACGTTTCCTTTTGGAAATATTAATTTCTTTTTGTTTTGCTTCTTCAAACTGTTTTAAATATTCAAATATCAGCATTATTTTTTTGTTGTGATCAGCAGACTTGTACTCAATGTCGTCCAGTCGTCTCATGAGTTTTGTATTATCATTTAATGCTTTCCTCAATTTTATAAAAGTCCTCATTATGGCAATGTTAATATCTATTGCCTTTTTGTTTTTTAAAACACTGGATAGCATTGCGACACCTGTTTCGGTAAATGCAAACGGCCTTGCCCCTCCAAGTATCTTTTTGGAAGGTATCACATTTTGTGATACCAGTAATTCAATTTCATCATCTTCTAATTCAAACATAAAATCTAAAGGGAATCGTTCAATATTTCTTCTTACAGCTTGTTTTAAGACTCTTGTTTCAACATCATACAGATCTGATAAATGAATATCCAAAATAACCTTTTCGTCCCTCAATAATAGTATTTTAGTGGCTATTGTTTCAAGTGGTATAATAATATTTGACATGGCTAATGGGTAATAAAATATTCAACAAATTACATAAATATACAAAAACCTAAATACAAAATAATATTTCATTAACAGAATATATGCGGCCTTGACGGGTTCTCATTTCATTTGGAGTTGCATTCTCCGGCCTTGATTTACATGATCTTTTAATCCCCCGGTGTTACCCCGGACTACCAATATTTGACTCCTACGGAGTCTTCTCACAAAAAATGTCATGATTTGAATTGGCCGTTTCACAACCCACATTTTTGGTGTAGGGGTCGGCTCCAGCCTACGCCATGGGCTTAGTTGTTAAAAACGACGTAGCTTAAAAGCTACGCCGAGCAAATTACTGTGTACCTATTAGTATCCCGACGAACTACGTTGTCGGGATCAGTTCAACTATGTCAATTCAGAACATTATAATTAATGATTCTGAATTGACAGTTTCACTGATTACACCAGCCCATGATCCAGCATGGCGTTGGCGACTTTGAAGAAACCAGCCACGTTAGCACCTTTTACGTAGTCGATATAACCATCGCTTTGTTTTCCGTACTGCACGCAGGCATTATGAATGTTCAGCATGATCTGCTTCAGGCGGTTATCCACCTCTTCCGGCATCCACATCAGCTTCATGGCATTTTGCGACATTTCCAGTCCTGAAACGGCTACACCACCAGCATTGGCTGCCTTACCCGGAATAAAACCAACTTTTTGTTCCAGAAAATATTTGGTAGCTTCCAGGGTGGTTGGCATATTAGCCCCTTCTGCAATAATACTGCAATTGTTTTTAACCAGAATCCTGGCAGATTCCAGGTCCAGCTCATTCTGTGTGGCACACGGCAATGCCACATCTGTATTTACTTTCCAAACATCATTGCGGTCTTCGCTGTACTGAGCTTTTGTCCTTGTCTCACAATACTCAAGAATCCGGCCTCTCCGCACCTCTTTTATTTCTTTTACAAGATCCAGGTCAATACCGTCCATGTCTATAATACAGCCATTTGAGTCAGACATTGTCACCACCTTACCTCCCAGTTGCTGTACTTTCTCGGCTGCGTAGATGGCCACGTTTCCGGCACCGGAAATTGTTACTATTTTATCCTTCATGGTAGTACCATGTTCTTCCAGGAACTTTTCGGTAATATACACTAAACCGTAACCGGTTGCCTCTTTTCTGATCCAGCTTCCACCCCAGTGTGTTCCTTTTCCTGTGAGCACGCCTTCGAAGCGGTTGACCAGACGACGATACTGACCAAACAGAAAACCGATCTCCCGCCCGCCCACGCCAATATCACCGGCTGGCACATCCGTATTGGGACCGATATGACGGTATAATTCTGTCATGAAACTCTGGCAAAAACGCATAACCTCGTTGTCAGATTTACCCTTCGGGTCGAAATCCGATCCACCCTTGCCACCTCCCATAGGTAAGGTAGTCAGAGCATTTTTGAAGATCTGCTCAAATCCAAGAAACTTAAAGGTTCCCAGGCTAACTTCAGGATGGAAGCGTAAACCACCCTTATAGGGGCCCAACGCACTGTTAAACTCAATACGATAGCCACGATTCACATTAATTTTACCCCGATCGTCCTGCCAGGGCACACGAAACATCAGGATCCTGTCCGGTTCGGTAATCCGATCAATAATATTGGCTGCTTCGTAACGGGGGTTTTTGTTATACACTTCTTCAATAGACTCCAGTACTTCACGTACTGCCTGGTGATATTCAACCTCACCTGGATTTTTTTCAATGAGGTTCTTTAAAACTTGTTCGGTGTTCATAGTTTTTGATTTATATTTCTATAAATGAACAAAAAACACCACGCTTTCTGAATGATTTTTATCAGCCCGGAAAACTTTATGGATCAGGATATTAATTATAAAAACAACAGCATCAAATTACGTTAACCGGAACATTTACCGATTAATCGGTTCTTAATTGACAGGTAAACGTTACGACGAAAGCTAAACTGTTAATAAATCGGGATCAGATTACAATTATTAAAAGCCGTTTCCGTTTCAAATAAAGATTTAAAGGTATATTTTTGTGGAAAATTATTTTAAGACTTAAGATAATAGACATAAGACACAAGACAAATTCGCAAAGAACAGAATCATATGAACATAAGCTTAACGGATAAGAAATTTGTGATCACTTTAGTGGTGGTAATCTCGGTAATACTCACAGGTGTTTTAGTCATGTTTTTTATACAGAACAACCAGATGAATCAGATGGAGGAATCGTTTAACATTGAAAAGGATTCTCTTCTGGGAGACTACCGGGAACTTGCATTTCAATATGATTCGCTGATGCCGCAAACCGATTCTATGATTCTGCGTCTTGAAATTGAACGCCAAAAGGTGGTTCAGCTGATGGAAGAACTGGAAACCGTTAAAGCTACAAATGCTTATAAAATCAGAGAATACAAAAAGGAGCTTTCAACCATGCGTAAAGTAATGAAGCACTATGTATTCCAGATAGATTCCCTGAGCCAGGTAAATCAGGAACTGCGGGAAGAAAACAAAAAGGTAGTTCAGCGCTATGAAGAGGCATCACAGACCGTAAATAAGTTGCAGGAAGAAAAAGAAACACTGGTGAAAAAGGTGGAAATTGCGTCTCAGCTGGAAGCAACTGATTTTAGTATTGAGATGCTGAATGACCGAAGCAGAACAACCCGAAGACTGAGTAAGGCAGTAAAAATTGAAATTTGTTTTAATCTGAGCAAGAACATTACAACACCTGTTGGGGAAAAACCTGTGTACTTAAGAATTACGGCTCCCAATAATGAGGTCCTTATAAAAGATTCAAATAACACCTTTAAGTATCAGGATAAGGATATTCTTTATTCCATTATGCGGGTTATAGAGTACGAAGGTGAAGCCATGCAGGTATGTGGATACTGGAAGATTGAGGAGTTTCTGTTCGAGGGAGAATATCGTGTTGACGTATTCGCAGATGGTTATCTTATCGGACAGGCAGTATTCGAATTAAGTTGATTATTAGGAAGTATAGTTTAATATACTGAGAGCAAACAGATTACTTTAAGGATCTTTTTTTTAGAATTTTTTTAAATAATCTCATTTTTTTCTTTTATAACCGGTTTTTAATCCTACCTTTGCCTAAATTTTAATTAAAATAAGTAATGAATAAAGGTATTGTAAAATTCTTTAATGATTCTAAAGGTTATGGTTTTATTAAAGATGAAGAAACAAACAAAGAGTATTTTGTACACGTATCTGGCCTGGTTGATCAGGTTGGAGAAAATGATGAAGTAACATTTGATCTTCAGGAAGGAAGAAAAGGATTAAATGCAGTTAATGTAAAGCTTGCTTAATATTATTGATCCAAATATAAAAGGACTTCCAAGGTTGACCGTCGGTCAGCCTTTTTTTGTGCCTAAAAAACGATTTAAAGTGGAGATTAGGAGATTAAAAAACGACATATTAAGTATATCCAAAATCCTCCGCCCGTCATTTGACGGACACCTCCTTTTAAAAAAAGGAGGACAATATTAAACTTACTCAACCGAATACAACAATGGACTAATGGATTGTTCCTGAGTTTTCAAATTAACAGCTCCATGCCAAATAAAAAAGCTGTTCTGAAGAACAGCTTTTTATATCGTTAGCACCAAACTTACAACGGTATATTACCGTGCTTTTTAGGTGGATTACCGTCACTCTTTGTTTTAGTCATATCCAGCGCCTGAATCAGTTTCAGACGGGTATCTTTGGGAAGAATTATTTCATCCACATAACCAAGTTCAGCAGCTTTGTAAGGATTTGCAAACGTATCCTTATATTCCTTAATAGCTTTTTCCCTGTCTTCGTTGGTTTTAATCTTATTCCTGTAAAGAATATTGATTGCTCCGTCGGCCCCCATCACAGCAATCTCCGCTGTAGGAAAGGCATAGTTAACATCGGCTCCAATATGCTTGCTCGCCATCACATCGTAGGCACCTCCATAGGCTTTACGCGTAATGACAGTAATTTTAGGCACTGTGGCTTCGGCAAAAGCATACAAAAGTTTTGCTCCATGCTTAATGATCCCACCAAATTCCTGCAACATTCCAGGCAGAAAACCAGGAACATCCACAAATGTGACAATAGGAATATTAAAGGCATCACAGAAGCGTACAAACCGTGCACCCTTCACGGATGAATCAATATCAAGTACTCCTGCAAGATGTGCGGGCTGATTAGCTACAATACCCACGCTCCGCCCATTGAAACGGGCAAAACCAATAACGATATTCTGCGCATAATGCGGTTGAATCTCAAGAAAATTCTTCTCATCCACCACTTCGGTGATCAGTTCTTTAATATCGTATGGTTTATTCGGATCAGCCGGAATAAGGTTTTGTAACAATTCACTTTCCCTGTCAAGCGGATCCATTGTTGGAACAACAGGTGCTTCTTCCATATTATTGGATGGAATAAAGCTTAAGAGGTCGCGCAGCAACATCATGGCCTGAACATCATCTTCAGCCATCAAATGGGCCACACCACTTTTGCTGTTGTGTGCCATGGCACCTCCCAGATCTTCTTTGGTCACTTCTTCGTGTGTAACCGTTTTGATAACATCCGGTCCGGTTACAAACATGTAACTTGTATCACGAACCATCATGATAAAGTCTGTGAGTGCAGGCGAATATACTGCACCACCGGCACATGGGCCCATAATGGCGGATATCTGCGGTATAACACCGGATGCTTTCACATTCAGCTGGAAGATATCGGCATAACCGGCCAGACTTTGTACGCCTTCCTGTATGCGTGCACCTCCGGAATCGTTGAGGCCCAGAAGCGGAGCACCCATTTTCAGGGCCATTTTTTGTAATTTGACGATCTTGTCGGCGTTGGCACGGCTGAGAGTACCTCCAAACGTAGTAAAATCCTGAGCGAATACATAAACTAAACGCCCGTCTATTTTTCCATAACCTGTAATGACACCGTCAGAAGGAATTTTGGTTTTTTCCATTCCAAACTGGGCACAACGATGCGTTACCAGCTTATCGATTTCTACGAAAGTACCCGGATCCAAAAGATCGGATAACCTTTCCCTGGCTGTTTTTTTACCACCCTCATGTTGTTTTTCTATGCGCTCAACACCACCGCCTAAATCAGCCTCTGCACTACGCTTTTCAAACTCTTTGAATTTCTTTTCAAGTTCTGACATAATCTGATTTTATGTATTTTTCTTTAAGAATCAGGTATCAAGCATCAAGTATCAAGAAGTGATTTGTTACAGGTTACTATCACTGATTCACAACGTATGACTTACTTACAACTTTTTACTCTATCTCCATTAACGTCTGGTGACCTTCTATTGTCTGACCTTCTTTAACCATGACCTTTTTCACTTCACCATCAATACCAGACTTATACTCACTTTCCATTTTCATGGCAGAAACGATGATCACCGGCTGTCCGGCTTTCACTTTATCACCTTTCTTAACAAGAAGTTTAACCACACGACCCGGCATTGGTGAGGATACCGAACCGGCACCGTCAATTCCCTGATTTTTGTTCCTGTTCTCCCGGTATTTGGTCTGCGCATCCACAATCTCAACGTTGTATGAACGGTATTGCGTATTCACCATGTATTTACGCGATTCACTGCCGTGTATGAGTTCCACATTATAGGAATGATTTTTATGCAGCAACGAATAAACGCCGCGTTCCACCATCGTTATATCAATTTCGTACTCACGGCCATCAACGGATAGTGTGGCCATGTTTCCCTTGATACTGACGATTTTTACATCTATTAATTCATTATTGATCTTTACTTCCATAACCTTCAAATTAGAGGCGAATCACACCCATTTTACGTCCGAACTCAATCCACTTTTTGGTTGTATCATCCTTCAGCTTATTTTCCGAAGTTGCCAGATTACGGTGATAATCAATCAGAGAAACAATAGCGGCGATGTCCCTGCAACGTTCATGGCTTCCACCTTCTGTTTGCATCAGTTCATCCATATTGTTGTCGATAAAGTGGGTGTCGTAGTTTCCTTTTTTAAAATCTTCATGATTCATAATTCGTTTCAGGAAACCGATTGAGGTTTTAACCCCGGTAATTTTATACTCGTGAAGAGCCCGTTTCATACGGGCAATAGCATCTTCACGAGTTCTGTCCCAAACGATCAGTTTAGAGATCATCGGGTCATAAAAAAGGGGTATTTCGTATCCTTCGTAAACATAGCCATCGGTACGTACCCCTAATCCTTTCGGTTCAGTAATATGCTTTATTAATCCCGGACTTGGCATAAAATTGTTATCCGGATCCTCTGCATATATTCGGCACTCTATCGCATGGCCAGTTTGCTTAATATCATTCTGAGTGTATGGTAATTTTTCTCCCTGAGCCACAAGAATCTGCAACTTAACAAGGTCAACACCTACAACACGTTCGGTAATCGGATGCTCCACCTGAAGGCGGGTATTCATTTCAAGAAAAAAGTAGTTACCACTGTTGTCAACCAGAAATTCAATGGTACCTGCGCCTTCATAGCTCACGGCTTTTGCCGCAGCAACAGCAGCTTCACCCATCTGAGCCCTTAATTCAGGTGTCATTAACGGAGAAGGTGTCTCCTCTACCACTTTTTGGTGGCGGCGTTGAACAGAACACTCACGTTCACACAGATGAATGGCATTTCCGTGACTGTCTGCCATTACCTGGAACTCAATGTGATGAGGTGATTCAATATATTTTTCAATATAAACAGCGTCATCGCCAAAAGCAGCACTGGCTTCCGACCTTGCTGCATTAATTCCGGATAACAGGTCTTCTGCCTTACGTACCAAACGCATCCCTTTTCCACCACCTCCGGCAGAGGCTTTTACCATAACCGGAAATCCGATTTCCTGTACTACTTTATTTACATCCTTTTCGCCCACAATCTTTTTCTGAGTTCCCGGAACAACCGGAACACCTGCATTGATCATGGTTTGACGGGCCGTTATTTTATCACCCATCGTTGAAATAGCCTGGGCGGAAGGACCAATAAAAATAATCCCCTGCTTCCTGCATCGTTTGGCAAACTCTGCATTCTCAGACAAAAAACCGTAACCCGGGTGAATAGCATCAGCACCGGAATCTTTGGCAACCTGTAAAATTTTAGTGATTGATAAATAACTCTCGTTTGAGGGTGACGGGCCTAAAAAATATGCATAATCAGCGTACCTGACATGCAATGAATTACGGTCTGCTTCAGAATAAACAGCCACTGTTTTAATCCCCATCTCTCTGCAGGAACGGATAATTCGAACTGCAATTTCCCCCCGGTTAGCAATTAAGACTTTCTTTATGTCCATATATTGATTTTTAAAGACGATCTCTATCTACCGGTAGTCTTTTGAATTACCTTAGAGTAAAACATCTGATTAATATAATTGTTCTGTCCCAAAGTTCTTAAACACATCAATATCGGGCGAACCCAAACACAGTAAGAACATTTAAAAGTAGTAATTGTTTTTATATAAAAAACTGTATATGATGAAAATAAAATCTATCCTCCTCACAATCAACGTCTTGATTTTAACAATTTTTATAAGTTCGTGCAATAACACCTCAAAAAACAGCACAAACAACGAAAGCGGAGTCGTTGAAAAAGACTCTGTACTCGCTAAAAAACTCCAGGCTGATGATTATGGCATGAAGCAATATGTAATGGTATTTTTAAAATCAGGTCCAAACAGAAGCCAGTCCGACGATGAAGCCAAAGCAATTCAGCGTGCTCATCTTGATAATATAAAACGCCTGGCAGAAAAGGGTGTACTTGTAATGGCAGGTCCCTTTTTAGATAATGGTGAATTAAGAGGTATTTATATTTTTAATGTGGAATCCATTGAAGCGGCCAGAGAATTAACAGAAACGGATCCGGCTGTAAAATCCGGGAGACTGATTATGGAACTACACCCGTGGTACGGTTCCGCAGCAATACAGGAACTGCCTGAAATACATCAGCGTATTGCGATGAAGGATATATAGATTGTATAGACACGCTATTAGTGTGTCTATACAATCTCCTTATCCTTATAGGCATTTACAAACAGAATATTAGACGTATCGTTGAAAGACGTAAAATAGTCCAGACCCAGTTTCAGGTCGTCAGTGGTAAATCCAACGATTGTTAAATCGGCATCCTCGGAATAGCGTGAAATAATGCGGTGCGGATCCTTTCCGTTTTCAAACGGAATCAGCTCCACATTGGACGGTGAGATGGGCAAACGTCCCGACTTAATCAGTTCCATCAGCGCGGCTTTCTTATGCTCCACATCTTCCTGTGGTGTCAAAGAAAAAATCTTGATGACCCCGTTTTTCCAGTCCGGATGCCCCACAATGATATAAGCCAGCAGAATCATCAGGTTCGAGTTATCATAATCTTTCTCACTGATCCAGATATGTATGGTCTGATGATAACCAAATCCTTTATAGGTTGTATTCAGAATGCATACGTCAAATGCTCCCGATTGAATTAAACTGTAATTATCAAGTGCATTTCTAAGCGAATCCGGTTCAGTATGCGAGAACTCAAACAAAATCATATTGTTTCCCTTTCCCGAAATACTGTTCAACTGAATAACCTGTGCTATGGCAGAAGTATAGGAAGGACTGATAATGGTATCGAGGTAAACCCTGTTTTTACTTCCGCTTGCCAGTTTGATTAACCGTTCAAGAACCACTTTCGATTCATCGCTGGTTTTCCGGTTCAGCAAACCTTTAATATAATGAATGTATGTACCGAATCCATATTTGTACGAGATCCACCGGACAAGGTCAAAAGCACTGCGCCTTTTAAAGGTATCTTCGGAAATACAGATCAAAAATGGCCGCCAGCTAACTTCCCTGTCCTCTTTATTGGCACGCTGTGCAAACACCTGCAGTGACCGGCTCAACTGAAAAACCACGCCTTTAAATAGTTTTTGCAACCCTTTCTTCTCTTTATTGTTTACACTAACCCAATGATAAAACAGCGCCATCAATAATAAGGAAAGAGCTGCATACGGCAGGTTCATTTTAAACATAAGCCAGAAAGACAATAAACCTCCGATTAATGAATAATACCACCTGTTATGTTTGAATGTTGGCCGGTATGACGGATCAGCAGCAAAATGTTCCAGGAAGGAAATAAGACAGATGGCACCATAGGTCACCATAAAAAACATGGAGATAACCTTTGCCACAAAATCCACATCGCCCATTACCACAAAAACAAAGGCAATGATAATGGTGATCACAGAACCGTTTATTGGCTCATTATCATTCTCACGGCCTTTTGACAGCCAGTTATTAAACCATGTTTTGGGGAATACATTATCGTAACCTATTGCCTGAAGCGTTCTCGGTGCAATCATAATTGAGCCTAAAGCAGAAGAGAGCGATGCAGCAGCCAGGCCAATGGGAATAATCGGTCCCCATAATGCAATATCCTGCATTATCAGCTGATTTGAAGCCAGATCCTCCGGAGAAGCACTAATGGCCAGTTTATAAGCCACACCAACGTATATCAGCATTCCTACCACCGTAGCCCATATTGTTCCCTTTGGTATTGATGTTTGCGGATCCTTAAGATCACCGGATAAGCCTATTCCTGCTGCCAAACCGGTAAATGCGGGGAAAATAATTGTAAACACATAAAAAAAGCTGTCAGGTGCGAGAATATGTTCACTGGGATTAAATTCGGTTCCCGGCTTTATGGTATGACCGAAAAAGAACATCCCCAATGCCACAAATAAAACAGCCACCACAAAATACAATGCCTTAACCCCAAGATTAGCGCCTTTGGTCAGGATCAGAACTGCCAGGATGGCCATGGTAACGATCTTAATCCATTGTACATGAATAACAAATCCAGTGGATTCCGAAATATAGTTCAGTAACGGATGAAAAGCCTCACCAAAAGCAATGATGTAAAATGCCACACTGATGGCCTGCGAAAGATACAGCGAAAACCCTACGGCTCCGCCAATATTTAAACCAAAGGAACGTGAAATAATATAATAGGCTCCTCCTCCCTGTACGCGCTGGTTCGTAGCTATTTCTGCAACAGCCAAAGCTGTCGGAATGGTTACCAGATGTCCGATTAATATGATGGTCAGTACGCCTAAAAGACCGAGGTTACCGACGGCATAACCGAACCTTAGAAAAAGAATTGCTCCAAGTATTGTTGATATAGCCGTCAGGAAAACAGGCCAGGTACCGAATGTTGCATTTTTATTTACAAGAGACTTTGCCATAAAAAGGTTATTTCAGTAAAAATAAAATATTTAAACACACAAAGCAAGATTATATCTCTGTTGTTCAAATGTTTGTAAAACAGCGTTAAAAGCTTTAAATTTACTAAACTTTTAATCCTTCACCATGTTCGATGTCATAAACTAAAAAATAAGACAGATGAAAAAAGGACAAATTGCAGGAAAAGCACCCAGAGCATTTGAAATTGAAAAAGGTAAAACCTATGCATGGTGCAGATGTGGCCGATCTGCCAATCAACCGTTTTGCGATGGTTCACACAAGGTAACTGAATTCACTCCTGTAATATTTAAGGCAGAAGAAACGAAAAAGGTATTTTTCTGTATGTGCAAACAAACTTCCACACCTCCGTTCTGTGACGGGACACACAATACATTAAAGTAAATGCATAAAAAAACACCCTTCTGAAAACCAGAAGAGTGTTCACATATTTTCATAACGTTTATCAATATGCCCGTTGGTTTTTACCTTCGATGTAATTGATAAATGCTGTATTAACTACCTTATTTCCACCAGGCGTTGGATAATCTCCGGTAAAATACCAGTCACCCCTGTCGTTCGGACAGGCTACATGCAGATTTTCCACCGTTTGATACACAATCTGTACTTCGGCCTGCATATCTTCAGGAGTAAGCATTTGGGCAATTTTAGCAGAAACCTCTTCATCTGTAAACCCGGCATAAATCTCTTTTACATAATTTACAATTTCTTCTTTTGGAAGATATTGCTGAGCCTTACATTTTTCATAAACGTCATCAATAACCTTTTGCTTGCCCTGATCCTTTAACAACTGTATTGCTGCGCTGAATGCACAGAAGTCGCCCAGCTTTGCCATATCAATACCATAGCAATCCGGATAACGGATCTGTGGAGCAGATGACACAATGACGATCTTCTTAGGATGCAGCCTGTCAAGGATCTTCAGGATACTTTGCTTCAGCGTTGTACCGCGCACGATGGAATCATCAATAATTACAAGGTTATCCTTCTCATTCTGCACTATGCCGTACGTTACATCATACACGTGTGCCACCATCTCATCGCGGTTATCATCATCCGTAATGAACGTACGCATTTTAACGTCTTTAACCGCTATTTTCTCTGAACGGTGCGTCATTGAAAGAATCTTATGGATTTCATTCTCATCAGCATCTGGTCCCAGTTCCTTTAGTTTCGCTATTTTCCACTCGTTCAGTTGCTTCTCTAATCCGCGCATCATTCCCAGAAATGCAGTTTCTGCCGTATTCGGAATATATGAAAATACCGTATTTTCTATATCGTGATCCACTGCTTCCATCACCTGCGGAATAAGCAACTCACCAAGATGTTTGCGTTCATTATAGATCATTTTATCGCTGCCCCTGGAAAAATAAATGCGCTCAAAGGAACATGACTGACGTTTGTGCGGCACGCGAACCATTTCTTCACTAACCGTACCATCTTTTTTAATGATCAGGGCATGACCCGGCTGAACTTCACTTACCTCGTTCCAGCGGACTTTAAACGCCGTCTGTATCACAGGCCGCTCAGATGCCACCACAACTACTTCGTCGTTCTTATAATAAAATGCAGGTCTGATTCCCCATGGATCTCGCGTTACAAAAGCATCACCGTGTCCGATAATACCGGCTATTACATAACCACCATCCCAACGCTTACTTGATTGCTCCATGATCTTTGCAATGTCAAGGTTTTTTTCAATCAGTGACGAGATCTCCCTGTTCGTAAAACGTTCATTTTTAAACTTCCTGAACAAAAACTGATTTTCTTCATCCAGAAAATGACCTATATTCTCAAGAACTGTTTCAGTGTCTGTATAACTTTTGGGATGCTGACCCAATTCAATCAGGTGATTGAAGATCTCATCTACATTGGTCATATTAAAATTCCCTGCCAGAGCCAGGTTACGGGATTTCCAGTTATTATTTCGCATAACCGGATGACAAAAATCAACTGAATTACGACCGAATGTCCCATAGCGAAGATGCCCAAGGTAAACGTCACCTATGAATGGAAGGTTATCTTTTACCCATGGTATATCCTGATATTTGGATGGATCATCGTTGGTAAACTCATCGAATGAGCCATAAATATTTTTAAAGATGGCCTGGATCGGATTCTGTTTAATGGAGCGTTCCCTGAATATATATTCCGTTCCGGGACGCTGATCTATTTTAACACTAACCACACCGGCACCATCCTGGCCACGGTTGTGCTGTTTTTCCATCATTAAATACAACCTGTTAAGGCCATACATCCACGAACCATACTTCTCCTTATAATACTCAATGGGCTTGAGTAAACGGATCAGCGCAATCCCACATTCATGTTTAATCTGATCACTCATCGAACTTAAGTTGCTTTATATCAATCAAAAAAGGCAGTATCCACTACTGCCCTTCATTATATTCTTGTTCTGTATTCCTCTTCAGCTCGGGAAACTTAATCATGGCCGGCACAACCGATATATCATCGGCCATATCGGGAAAAGCCTTTTTGTACCTGGCTTCCATCTTCATCGCCTCACTCTGCGTCCTGAAATTTCCTGCCTGTACCCTCCAGTATGGGGTAAAGAAGAGCACCTCCACATTGGCATCCGCTCCAAACTTCTGATATACCATGGCTTCAATCTGAAATGCCTTATCCTTAGAAAGCTTCTGGGAGTTTCCCCTGTATAACTGGACCCTGAAACCAGGAATTCCATCTTTACGTTTATTGATATTCTTTTGTATATCGAAAATTTTATCCAGCCTTTTGTCCCTGTAATAATGCACAACACCACCATCAGTAGAGGAAGCATAAATAAATTTAGTGGAATCAGCGTTTTCAGAACGCGTCGTTTCAGGATTTGTTAAGACCATATTTGTCTGACCAGCAGCTACAAACACAGTTGAAAACAATACTAAAAATGCTAAAAAATTCTTTAACATGATATCCCTGAATTTGAGCTGCAAAAATAGGTAATTAAAATGATGTTTCAGAATAAAAAGTTTTAATTATTAATCTAAAATGTTAACCGGCACACATAATAACGGGCATTCAGCCTGATGTAGTATGTATTTCACAGAAACGGATAACATCTGACCCAGAATATCATCTGTCATATCTGATACAAATGCTATCATATCCGCTCCCTCTTCTTTTGAAACGGCAACAATTTTTTGTGGCACTTCAACAGATACCAGCTCTTTGGATGAACATTTCAGATCACGCTCCCTGAAATATTCAAGCGTTTGTTTGACATATATCTGAACCTTGGCCAGCATTTCTTCGTAAGGACTATCCGTAATTCCCAGCACCATAATTTCAGCATCCAGTTCTTTTGCCAATGCAGCAACAACAGGAACTTTAACCCGGGTATCCGATTTATCTTCAATCGGAAGAAGGATCTTCTTTACAGGTCTTGTTTCCATGCTTTTCCTGACCGCAAAAACAGGCTTTTCAGCAGCTGCAACAATTCGGTATGCATTACTGCCAACGAGATAATCCTTTAAAGATGTATTACCCTGTAACCCGGTTAAAATGGCATACACATCCTCCGCCTCGCTTTCTTCTATTATTTCATGGGTTATACTGCCATGTCGAATCACAAATTCAAATTTTCCGCCTGCTTTATAGCCAGATTTAAAATTTTTGACAACACTTTCAAGATGCGATTTTATCTCATCATCAGGAAATTGTTCTTCGTTTGATGTTGAAAATCCCAGGTAATAGCTTTTTTTCTTTTTCACATGGATCAACCGGATGGACAATCCTACGGCATTCGCCAGTTCTAATGCCTGCTTAACCGCAGCCATAGACTCTTCAGAGAAATCAACAGGAACCAGTAGTGTTTTCATCATTTAATATTTTTCAGGCACGTAAGTGTGCACGGTTTAATATGTTCAATCCGTATAAACAGCTTTCTTGTTCTCTAAAGATATGACAAAAAGGACATAAAAAAAACCGGATAAGTTTATCCGGTTTTTTAGTCCCTTCGTTCGTTTTAATTTTTTCTGAATGGGCTTTCTTTAGTTACTGAACCATCGGGTAATTCATAATAAATTTCCCCGTTTCTCGAGAAAACCAGTGGGATCCCCATCTTACGGTTTTCTTTTTTTACAGTTTTAATGGCTTCGTTTCCGATTTTCTCAATCTCAACGCCAATTTGGAAAACTTCCAAATCATCCATTTTTTCAAACCTCATAAAAAAATACATTACATTACGTCCTGCAAATATAAATCAAAAATCTCATTGTTCTTGACGATGTAGTCATTTTTTTTGCCAAAGGCAACTTCCATGAACTTATCATCCGAGTTAAAAAACATGTACCAGTTGTCCACTTCATGACGGTACTGATTCCAGAAATTCCGCTTACTACGGTAGAAGCGGCGTACTACATCAGCATCGGGAACATAGTGTCCACCTTTAATAACTCTTTCCTTAATTCTTTCAATACAAATCCTTGGGTGCTCCAAAAAAACAAAAATAATGGTGATCTTATATCCATTTTCTCTGATCTTTGGCCAATACCTGTGAAAGTAAGAACCTGAAAGGGTACTCTCTATTAAAATATTATTTCCCTTTTCAATATTTCCATATAATCGTTGAAAAAACACCCTGCCTGCGGATAACTTGGCTGATTCCATTTCCGTTGGATTCAGCTCCCGTGCTATCTCATCTGCATTTATAAAAATATAGTCGTTTTGCTTTAAAAACTGTCGTGCAAACGTACTTTTACCGGAACCGTTAGGCCCGGCTGCAATAAACAAATGTTTTTCCTGATCATCCATGTGCTCTGTTTAAGCTAATTATACAACCACTCTTCTCTTGTTTTGTTCTGACTATTTAGAAAGAGCAGAATATTTCCGTATCTTTTTAAAATAATAGGTCAATACAATTGACCCCTGCATAACAAGTTTTTTACCGGAGCTATCCGAACCGGAACTTATGAGAGGTGTATAAAATTTCTTCAGTTTAAAAAACTCCCTGTGCGCCCTGTAAACCGCCATTAAATGTGCCGGACTATCAGTAAATAAAAATTTTACCGCAGCAATTCCATCCAGAATCAAACGCTTAAAAAGAATTTTGTTCCAGTCTGCCTTTTCGGTGTTTTTATACATGCACAACAGACTATTCCTGAAATTCAAAAAGGTTTTGTGTGGATTTCCCATAGCCAGCGAGGCGCCTCCAACATGGTAAATTACCGATTCCGGTATGTTCACAACTTTATATCCACTGTTGTTAACCTGCCAGCAAAAATCAATCTCTTCCATATGGGCAAAAAAGCGTTCATCCAGTCCACCAAGTTCTTTGTACACCGATGCTCTTGTTACCAGGCAGGCACCACTGACCCACAGACATTCTGCATTGGTATCATACTGTCCTTCATCTTTCTCAACCGTATTAAACATACGACCACGACAGTACGGATAAGCATATTTATCAATGAAACCACCAGCTGCTCCGGCATATTCAAATTTTGTTTTATCCTTATAGTCCAGAATTTTGGGACCACAAACGGCCGCCTCCGGATGGGTATCAAGAAAGGATATCAGTGGTTTAAGCCAATCTTTCGTCACCTCCACATCAGAATTCAGCAACACGTAAAATTCTGCATCTACCTGCTCAAGGGCTTTATTGTAACCTAATGCAAATCCGTAATTTTCTTCGAGTGGCAAAATCTGCACCTGAGGATATGTCTTTTTTACAAATTCAACTGAGTCATCCGTTGAACCATTATCAGCTACAACCACAACAGTATCCTTATCGGCAGAATACTTTGTTACCGAAGGCAGGAACTGCTCCAGCAAGGCTTTTCCATTCCAGTTTAATATGACAACAGCGACTTTCATTTATAAGACTTAAGACACAAGATCCAGGACATAAGATTTATTTTTTGTTCACTAAGTTTACAACTCCTCCGCGATCAACTCTTCCGGCTTTTTGCGTTTCCAGCGTTTATGTGACCACAACCAGAGTTCCGGTCTTTCTCTTATATCGTTTTCCAGCAATTCAAAATATTTTCTGGTAATCTCATGTGGCTCCGTTTTGGAAGCATCGTCAAACATAGGAATAATTTCTGTCTCGTAATAACCACGACGAACTTTTTTCATCTTCATATACCCCACTGCAGCACCCAATTTCTGAGCAATTTTCTCACCCCCTTCAAAAACGGCTGTGTCCTGATTCAAAAATTTCACCCAGTACCGCACATCAAAACTTCCCGGGTTCTGATCCGCTATTAATCCGGAAACACTTCGTTTCCCTTCGTTGTGAAACTTAATGATTTCACGGGCTGAGCGTTTCATCGGAATTGGGGTCACACCGAAACGCTGCCGGATCTTCAAAAAATACCGATCAAAATACTTGTTTTTAAGTGGCTTATAAACCGTAAAACACTGTAAATTCTCAATCCAGAGCGGCATGGAAGTTATCCATTCCCAATTGGCATAATGCCCCAAAAAAATAATGACATCCCTGCCTTTTTTATTGGCATCTGCAATCAGTTCAAGATTCCTGAATGTGCACCGTTTTTTTAAGGTCGGCTTACTGAATGCATCCAGTTTCAGCGACTCTATAAAATAGTCAGCCAGATGCTTATAATACTTTTTAGTTATGGCATGAATCCATTCAGGTTCTTTTTCAGGAAATGCCCTTTTTAAGTTTTTGGCGACAACCCGCTTGCGGTAGCCTGCAATGTAATACATTACAACGTACAGAAAATCTGCCAGAACGTACCATACCCGAAGAGGCAACCATAAAAACGGTCGAAAAAAAATGAGAAAGATGTAAAAGCCTAATGCTTTCATTTTTTTGTCATAATGGTACTGACTGCTTCAAAAAACTCAGGAAAGACCTTCGGTGCGGCAGCAACCATTTCTTTGCCAAAAAGATAATTTCCGGTCCCCTTAAAATCCGATACCTTACCGCCACTCTGCTCTACCAAAAAAGCTCCTGCTGCCACATCCCATGGGTTCAGGTTATACTCATAAAATGCATCGTACCGGCCTGCTGCCACATACGCCAAATCAATTGCGGCGGATCCTAAACGGCGTACTCCATGCGATTTTTCCATGAAAAAGATCAACGATGCCATAAAGTTTTCCAGTAAGCCAAATGCCTTGTAAGGAAATCCGGTTGCTATAAGGGCATCGCTTAACTTTGCGCATCCCGAATTGCGGACTTCTTTCTCATTGATAAATACTTTTCCGCCTTTCCAACTGTAAAAACACTCATCGCTGAACATCTCAAGAACCACACCGATCACTATATCATCATTTTCCTGCAAAGCCACACTTATGCTGAATGGCGGCGATGCATGCATGAAGTTAGTGGTTCCATCTATCGGATCAATAATCCAGTTATAAACCTCGCCTTTTTTGTCCGATGTTCCTTCTTCGGCTATAAACCCTGCTTCGGGAAGAATCCTGCCCAGTCCCTCTACCAAACGTTTCTCTGACAGCTTATCGAATTTGGTCACAAAATCGTTCTTGCCTTTTATCTCAATATCATCACCGGTCATCGATTTGCGCTCACTCATAATAAAGCGGCCTGTTTCTCTAACAAGTTTAACAACCTCGTCGCATACATTTTTATAATCCATTCTTTATATCATTTTACAGGTCATGGTTTCAAACTGATGCTCCATGCCGGTTAATTTCACATGTGTTATTTTGTTGATCATCTCAGGCGTGTAAGCGTAGCTCACCTTGATATAATTATCTGTAAATCCAAACATCATTCCACCATTATTCTGGCTTTCAAACAGAACCGGTCTTACCTTTCCGCTTTGCGATTCATAAAAGGCCCGTGTCTTTTTATCAGACAACATCAGTAAACGCTGACTCCTTACCTTTTTCTCTCCTGCCGGCACCCTGTGATCTATCTTTAACGCCTGGGTACCTTCCCTTTCGGAATAGGTAAATACATGAAGTTGTGACACATCCAGATCCGAAATAAAGCTATAAGCCTCTTCAAACTGTTGTTTGCTTTCACCATTCACACCCACTATCACATCCACACCTATAAATGCATCCGGCAATTTATGTTTGATAGTTTCAACCCTGTTTTTAAAAAGTGTTGTATCATATTTACGGCGCATAAGTTTCAGAACTTCATCCGATCCGGACTGCAACGGAATATGAAAATGCGGTGCTATGTGTTTTGAACCGGCAACCAGATCGATAATTTCATCGGTCAAAAGGTTTGGTTCAACCGAACCGATACGGAATCTGACATCCGCATCAATGCTATCCAAAGCTACCAAAAAGTCATAGAAACTTTCTTCGCTCCCTTTACCAAAATCCCCGATATTTACACCGGTAAGTATGATTTCCCGGGCTCCGTCACGAATCGCTTCTTCAGCAGTTTTTATGGTCTCTGCCACACTGCCGCTACGGCTACGGCCACGTGCAAACGGAATGGTGCAGTAGGAACAATAATAATCGCAACCATCCTGAATTTTCAGAAAACACCTGGTCCGGTCCGAACCGGAGTATGACGGATAAAATGCCTCTATATCTTTTAGTTTGCTTACATGCACCTCTGCCCGGCTTTCCTTCTCCATATGGTCTATAAAATCCAGCATCCTGAACTTTTCGTTTGAACCAAGGATCAGGTCTACGCCTTCAATATCTGCAATTTCTTCCGGTTTTAGCTGCGCATAACACCCTGTTACCACTACATAAGCGCCGGGATTTTTCCGTATCTCAGAACGTATGGCATTGCGGCATTTTTTATCAGCAAGCTCTGTCACAGAACATGTATTGATCACAACCAGATCAGCCTGTTCACCCTTTGCAGCGTTTAGAAAACCTGCATCTTTTAAGGTGGTACCGATGGCGGAAGATTCTGAAAAATTGAGTTTGCACCCGAGTGTATAAAACTTTACCCTTTTTTTCTGAAATACAGAGGTATCAATCATCTGTTAAAAGCCTGTAGATTCAGTGTGCAAAGGTAAAATAAAAAGCCAAATGTGTCTGTGAGAAGATTGAGTGGCTGGCAATTTTTCATTATTTTTAGCATTCAAATTCAGGACATGAAGTTTTTTAAACTGATAATAATATACTTTCAGGGAGCAAATACCAATTGCCTTCTCACACCCCCGGCCCCTGAAGGGGCAAGCCTTCCCGCACAAAATAATCCATTCAGGGAATTAAAGATTACAATTATCAACCATTTTACTATTACAACAATACTGTTGCTTTTATTCCCTTTTGTGAGTTCCTGCAGAGATCAACAAATGGAGATCAGACCCGGTGCCTGTCAGACATTGGAGTATTTACCACTGCTTCAGAAAAGATCTGTCGCACTGGTGGTCAATCATACATCCCATATTGGCCAAACACATCTGGCCGACTCCTTACTGAACCTGGATATTAATGTGAAACAGATTTTCAGTCCCGAGCATGGCTTCCGTGGAAATGAAGATGCAGGTGCATTGGTAAAAGATGGTATTGATCCCAAAACCGGATTGCCTGTAATCTCGTTATACGGATCGCACAAAAAGCCACAACCGGAAGATTTGGACAGCATCGACATTGTGGTATTTGACCTGCAGGATGTAGGCGTTCGATTTTTCACTTATATTTCAACGCTTTTTTATGTGATGGAAGCCTGTGCAGAAAATAACATTCCAATCATTGTATTGGATCGGCCTAATCCCAATGGCGATTATGTGGCCGGTGCCGTACTGGACATGGACCTTATATCGTTTGTCGGAATATTACCTTTACCTGTGGTTTACGGCCTTACGATGGGTGAACTGGCCCGAATGATCAACGGCGAAGGCTGGTTGAAAGACGATCTGCAGTGCGATTTACGGGTGATCAATATTCAAAACTGGGATCATAATACGCGCTACGAACTTCCTGTAAAACCATCACCCAATCTGCCCAATTATCAGTCAGTACGCTTATACCCTTCGCTTTGCATTTTCGAAGGAACCAATATGAATGTCGGACGCGGAACCAGTTTTCCATTTCAGGTGATCGGGTATCCGGATTCAACGTACGGATCATTTACATTTACACCGGAATCGATTAAAGGCATGGCATTGAATCCTAAACATAAAGACGAACTGTGTTACGGGATTGATCTGAGAAACATTGATCCGCCAAACTTCACCCTGCAATACTTCTTTGATTATCTGAAAATTACGAAAGACACTGCCGCTTATTTTGAACGCCCCGAATGGATTGAAATGCTGATGGGTGATCCTGATTTTATTGAAAAAGTTGAAGCCGGACAAACTGAATCACAAATTACGGAAAGCTGGCAAACGGATTTGAATGCCTATCTGTTGATGCGAAAAAAATATTTACTTTACCCCGATTTTGAAACGGCAAACAAGTGAACAAGGTTGAAGAAAAAATAACATGCACACAGTGCGGCAATTCCTTTCACAAGGAAGATCTGACGGTAATTTGCTCTAACTGCTTTGCCTGCACCGGTTGCGAGCGCTACCTCTGTCCGGTGTGCGATGTGGCCATTGTGATCACACCTGTAAAACCCATGTGTGGATTGGATGGGAAACGGCTGGAATGATGCCGATGTTAATTCTGTCATCCTTTCAGGATTTACAAAACTTACTACATAATTACATGTTACAATTATATCAACCCTTCGGGTTTCGTTATTTTGTACTAATTCATCTGTAAATTGAGCTGAATCCCAAGGGGATGTCATTATTGTAACCAAAAGAATATGACGTAAAGTAAAACCCGGAACAGGTGATATTATTAATGGGATCAGACATTTCCTTACTGCCATGCTTCGCACCAATTTTTAGCTCTCCATTGAAACTCACGAAATCAAACATTCAAATAATATCGTTAAACGACAAAAAGAAAACTCCCCGTTACAAACTAGGAGCTGTGCTGCGTAAGACTGAGAAAATGGTTGAACCTAAGACCAATTTTCCTTTTTTATTGCTTGTTGTACATTTAATGTTATTTCTTTTGTAAAACCTTATCCAAATTACGAACCAATTTATCAATATCTAAATTTGTAATTATCAAAGGTGGCAAGAACCTCAAAGTATTTAATTTATAGCCTATCACCATTCCGTAATCAAACAGTTCCCTACTTATCAACTCACCGTTTACCGACTCCTTAAATTCTATTGCCAACATTAATCCTCGCGCTCTTACTTCTTTTATCTTTTCAGGATATCTGAATTTAATCTGATCAAGCTGTTGTTTAAAATAATCTCCTGTTTCCCTCGATCTTTCAATCAGGTTGTTTGTTTCTATTATTTTAATGACCTCAAGAGCAACCGAGCATCCCAAAGGATCATTTTGATGAGACTGAGCGTATCTCAATGGTTTTTGCTCAAATTTACCTGCCAGTACCGAGTTTATCGTAACTGAACTAATAGGATATCCATTGCCAAGGGCCTTTCCCGCCACGACCATATCAGGGATAAAATCATAATATTGAAACCCGAACCATTTCCCTAGTCTACCTATACCGGTCGTAACCTCATCAGCAATAATAAGACAACTATTTTTTCTACAATCCCGGATTAATTCATCCATAAATTCATTATCAGGAAATCTTATCATTTCGACGGACGCACCACCGGTTTCAACTACAAGAGCAGAAATATCTGTAAAATCAATATGATGGATTGAATCTGAATCATTAAATCTTACATTAACTATTGATGCATTTTCATCAGATATTTGTCCAAATCCATAAGCGCTCAAGTATGAATTATTAATTTTTAGGATTTTCTTCTTTCCGGTAAAATGTCTGGCTAATGTTATTGAAAGGTTCACAGCTTCAGAGCCAGAACTCAAAAAGACATTTGCCCCGTTCTTAAACCCAATTAACTGTTGAAGTTTTAATGAAAGCCTTTCCGCAGAATTATTTCTAAAATGATATCCATGATGAATTGACTCTTTGATTTGCGTATTTATTCGCTTAATTACCTGCGTATTGCTGTGCCCGATATTAGCACACCACACTCCCGATTCAAAATCTATATATTTCTTTCCGTCTGAATCAAACAAATAACAATCCTTTGATTTTACAATCAGCTTATCGCTGCAACTATAAAATGGTATAATATCCTTCTTCATTCTTCAATATAAAGGGCAAAATTTAACTTCCAGTTTTTCTCTCGTTCTAATGTCTTTATCGTCCGGCTTTCCCATGAATCTGTTTAATATCAAGTCTTAGGATCTCCATTTGTGCGTAAAAATCATCACACCTAAGTAGTTTTTCTTTCATAACAGAATCTGTGGTTTCCAGATGATGGAGCAAAACACGCATCCCATGTTTTTTCTCCTCTACATCACCTATTATCTGCATATCGCCCCAAAAAACAACAGATTTATATTCGTGTCCACACTCATTTATAATATAACCGCCATCCTCAATCACTGTTGCACAAACTCTATTATTAGCGTTCAGGAAATCAAGTTTCAGCCCTTTAGGAGCACAATGAAAATATAAGGATTGCTTCTCGGGATCGTGGCCATAACTAAGCGTTACGATATATGGCTCATCCTCCCTGCACATGGAGATGATCGCATATTTGCCATTCTTTAAAATCCGCTCCATCTCTTCTTTGTCTTTAATCTCACGATTTGGGCGGTTATGTAAGTGATATTTTTTCATTTTAATCTGTTCAAAAGCATGAAAATAGTCAATCATGGAAATATATCGTATTATCTGATTAACTAAAATAATGTTTCAAATGGTAATTCTTACATAACTGTTCAAGCAGGAAAACAAGACCGGTTCAATACCGGATTCTAAAGTACATAAAATATTACTTGTACCTTGCATAAAGTTTTTATGTCTCCTTAAAAGTCAATAACTGTTTTTTGTAATAAGTTCTTCCAGGGCATTGTGCAAATCCTCAATACAGGAATCCGCTTCATCGGTGAAAGTTCCGCTATTGATAAAGCACGGTGATGTAATGATAAAATACTCTTTTGTTTCTCCGTAATATATGGGGATGCACCATGAATACATCTGCTGAGACCGGATAAAATCAATCAGCTCCTGCTTTTGGGCTATGGGATAAAAATCGAGAATAAGTGAGGAACTTACCGGCGTATCCACATATTTTTCAAACGCTCTGTCTGGATTTTGATATTTTATAACAGCAAGCGGAACATAGGCATTTTTTGGATAATCGTTGATATCAAAATTATCCCGTACGATTTCGCAATTCCATCCCGCAGGTGCTGCACTACAAAAGTCGTCTAAGGCTGGATTTTTTTCCGTTTTCTCACAGGAAATGCAAATTGCAAATACAAATGCGATGGATAGTAATTTATAAATGGGGTTCATTGGTAACAGTTTGACATTTAACCTGTAAAAGATGTTTTTCTAATCGCTTTGGTTGCATTAACACAAAAAGAAAAGCCCCTCGCTGTAACAAGGGGCCGTATATTAAATCTTATCCTGATGTTCATCGGGATCTCTTTTAAAAAAGGAGAACATCTTAAACGCCTTCGTGGGCTGTGCGGCGGATAATTTCGTCCTGAAGGTCGTAACCCAGGTCGTTGAAATAATCACTGTAACCCGCCACACGTACAATCAGATCGCGGTAATCCTGTGGCTTTTTCTGTGCATCCTTTAATGTGTCTGCATCCACTACGTTAAACTGGATATGGTGACCGTTTAACCTGAAGTAACTCCGTACCAAAGCTGCCACTTTCGAAATGGCCGTATCATCTTTAAAGAAAGCCGGTGCAAATTTCTGGTTCAGCAGTGTACCGCCGGTTCGTAAATGATCAATCTTGGCTGCTGAGCGAATCACAGATGTCGGTCCCTGGCGGTCAGCGCCCTGAACGGGGCTGATCCCTTCTGACAGCGGCACTCCCGCTTTACGTCCGTCCGGCAGTGCCTTGATCACACTACCAAAATAGATGTGACAGGTGGTTGGCAACAGGTTCACCCGGTGATAACCGCCGCGACTGTTGGGCTTCCCATCTACTGCATCGTAATAAATTTCAAACACATCACGCAACTGATCATCGGCAGCATCGTCGTCGTTACCATACTTCGGTGTTTTATACAACAGTTCATACAGGAATTCAGTATGGTCTTCAAAATTGTCTTTCAGTATCGCAAGGAACTCTCCCATTGACAGCGACTGTTTGTCGTACACATGCACTTTTAAAGCCGTTAGGGCATCGGTAATGGTTCCCATACCCACACCCTGAATGTATGAGGTATTGTACCTGGCGCCACCGGCATTATAATCCACTGCATTATCGATACAATCGTCGATTATCAATGACAGGAAGGGCACCGGCATATGTTTGGTAAATACCTTTTCGATGGTATTATTGCCCTTTATTTTAATATCGGTAAAGAAATTCAGCTGCTTTGTGAAAGCTTCCATCAGAGCATCAAAAGTGGCAAAGCTTTCCGGATCACCCGTTTGCAGACCAATCGTTTTTCCGGTTCTGGGATCCGCACCGTTATTCAGTGTTACTTCCAGCACCTTAGGAATATTAAAGTAGCCGGTCAGCAGATAAGCCTCTGTTCCAAACGCGCCACTTTCAACACAGCCGCTGGCACCACCATTACGGGCATCGATCAGCGATTTTCCCTGGGCGGTGAGTTCCTGTACAATAGCATCCGTATTAAAAATGGAAGGCTGGCCAAATCCTGTTTTCACAATCTTAACAGCCCGTTCAATGAACTTATCCGGATTCAGCTTACTCAGCTGTACCATGGAACTGGGTTGCAGCAGGCGCATCTCCTCAATCACATCCAGCAGGATATACGACATTTCATTCACGGCATCGGTACCATCTTCTTTTACACCACCCACATTGATCAGACAGAAATCTGTGTAGGTGTTGCTTTCCTGTGCGGTAACTCCGACTTTTGGTGGTGACGGATGGTTGTTGAATTTTACCCAGAATGCCTGCAACAGTTCAACAGCACGTTCTTTGGTGAGTGACCCGTCTGCCAGGCCTTTCTCGTAAAACGGTAATAAGTGTTGATCCAGACGACCGGGATTAAACGAATCCCATGGATTCAGTTCTGTAATCACTGCCAAATGAATAAACCAGTAATGCTGTAAAGCCTCGTGAAAAGTTTCCGGAGCATGCGCAGGCACCTTATTACAGATACGGGCCATCTCAAGCAACTCAGCCCTTCTGGTCTCATCCTTTTCTTTTTCAGCCAGTTCTTCCAGGGCATTGGCATAACGTTCAGCCCAGATAATAAGTCCTTCTGCTGCATGACGCATTCCCTTCAGTTCTTCCAGTCTTTCTTCTGAACCGGAATCGTCAGACTGTTGCCATTTTTTTTCTGAACGCTTCACATCCTCAATAAGGTCAAACATTCCTTTTTTCCAGATCTTTTTGCCGCCTACGGTATGCCCCGGCGCACGCTGTTCCTGAAATTCTGTAAACATTCCGGCCTCATATGCCGCATGCCATTCTTCAGGCAGCGCATTCATAATGCGGTCACGGTTGGTCCGTCCCTTCCAGAACGGTGTAATCACTTCCTTGTAAATCCGTTTGGTATCTTCACTCACTTTGAATGAGACTTTTGGTCTGGTGTCCAGAATCTCCATGTCTTCCGGAGAATGAAGCGATATTTCAGGGTAAGTGGGTGTGGCCTTAGGTTCCGGCCCGCGTTCGCCTACTATCAGTTCACCTTCGTTAATACACAGGTGCTTGTTTGTGGCGATGTATTTAAAACACATGCCTCTTTGAACCGGGACGGACATTTTTTCTGCGTCCGGTTTCTTATAAAATTCAGTAACTAAAAGCGCCCTTTCCGGATTCAGCCGGTTCACGGCATCCAGACTTTGTGTGCGTAATTTAGAAATGCGTTCGTTCATTTTGCCTATCCTCCAATAGTGGTTAAAATTCCTGCTTTTGTGTATATCCCGACGATGTCGGTCAAATCTTCTTCGTATAACGATTTGATCCCTTCCATGCGGTTCCCGATACCAAATCGTTTGTATTTATGCGCTGCAATGGCGTGAAAAGGCAGTAAATCCACCTGTTCCACACTGCCGTTCAACCTTTTAATATGCGATGCGATCCTTTCCTGCTCCTCTGCAGAAAAGTTAAATCCCGGAATGACCGGTACCCGGATCCTGATTCTTTTTTCGTTCGTAGCCAGGCTTTCCAGGTTTTTTAATATCAGCCTGTTGGGAATTCCTGTAAATGCCTCATGCTTTGCCGAATCAACATGTTTCAGATCGAACAGAAACAGGTCGGTCATGGGCAAAATCCGTTCAAAATTCGACCAGGCTGTCTGTCCCGATGTATCCACAACCGTATGATAGCCCTCTTTCTTGCTGTGAATCAGCAGGTCTTCCAGAAAACCGGTCTGCTGCAGGGGTTCTCCTCCGGAGAATGTGACACCTCCACCCGATTCCTCCATAAATACCGCTTCACGTTCCAGAACACGCATCACCTCTTCTGTTGTCCAGGTCCGGCCGGTTTCCTCCGTTTCATTCATCACACATCCGTCCACAATAATTTTCTTGTCTGACACCAAAGGTCTCGGATCAATGCTTTCGGGGTTATGGCACCATGCACAGCGGAGCGGACATCCTTTAAAAAAGACGGTAGTGCGGATTCCGGGTCCGTCATGAACGGCGAAACGCTTTATATCATAAATAATACCTGACAATTTAATTACGAATTAGTAATCCTGCGCTAAAGCTTCGGATAATGATAGAATTATGAATTATTATAGAAAACGAAAAGAGGAAATGTTCCGTATGGGAACGTTATCAGAGATTATAATACATACGGCATTCAAAGAGACCTTTGCCGCTTGCATTATTTTGGATGATATGTAAATTGAGGTAAATCATTGGTACAAATGTACTAAAGTTTTGATATGTTAATTCAATGCAGGGCCATTTTTTACATGCATGCTAATACATTGGATGATTCATCGTAAAACCACGCATCAAAAACACTTATAACCTAAATCCGAATAACCTGATCCTGTATGTTTAAGTTTTGCCCCTTCCCTTTTGTCTGTTGTATCATCTTTTTATGTATTTTAGTCTCACCAAAGTGAAAAGAACCTGTATCTCCTGGATACAGTCGGATATAACCTGTTATGCAAAATGAACATTACATTCAACAAAAATAAAGCAACTTAGAAATCGGCTTTATCGCCTCAAATGACTCTTAAAACGGCATGACTGTCAGTATATATGATAGATGTAGGTTATTGTGGAATGACGAATTTAGCCTTCAATAATGTTTCCCAATAAGGAAATTATTTGTATTTTTGTTAAATAATCATGAATGAACAAATACGATGTAATATTTCTAATTAATGCCAAAGAATTTTTAGATAAATTAGACTCAAAGACAAGGGAAAAAATTCTTTTCAATATTTGGAAATCTAAAGCAACTAACGATCCTGAATTGTTTAAAAAACTGGATGGTGAAATTTGGGAGTTCAGAACGAGGTTTAAAAATAAACAAATCAGACTTCTTGCATTTTGGGATAAGAGAGATAATCAAAATACTTTAGTCATTGCAACCAATGGATTTATCAAAAAAACTCAGAAAACTCCCAAAAAAGAGATTGAAAAAGCTGAGAAACTTAAAAATGATTATTTTAACGATTAAAAGAAATTTATCATGAAACAACAGAAAATTAAAACATATTCTCTTGAAGAATTGACTGATGATTATATCGGTAAAAGAGGAACTGAAAACAGAGAAAAATTTGAATTTGAATTGAAATTAGATATTCTTGGGGATATGATTAAAAAAGCCAGGAAAGAACAAAATCTTACTCAGGAACAACTTGGTCATTTAATTGGAGTTCAAAAAGCTCAGATTTCCAAAATTGAGAACAATACCAAAGATGTTAGATTCTCAACTGTTTTAAGAGTTTTTGAAGCATTAAAAGCTAAAGTTAAAATGACGATTGATTTCGATTCAGATTCTCACCTTGAAATTGCCTAAAAGAAACAACTGCATGCAACATACGGTCATAGTGGAAAAGTTGTGTGCCATTTGAAAATCCAACCATACGTTCCGGCACATTTGCCGTTCCGGCATTTTTAAGTTTTGCTCCTTCCCTTTTGTCTGTTGTATCATCTTTTTATGTATTTTAGTTTCACCAAACTGAAAAGAACCTGTATCATATTGATACGCTCTGATATAAACTGTCTTGCGAAATGATCAGAACAACCCATAAAAACAGAACAGCATAACTATTTGTATATATACTTGTTAGCGTAAAATACTAAAACATACTACATCCTATGAAATTTACAGATTTCTATAAAGACAAGATTGTTGTTGTTACAGGTGGTGGTTCTGGGCTAGGACAAGCTATCTGTTTAAATCTTGCAACATGTGATGCTATAGTGATATGTACAGATAAAGATTTAAGATTAGCAGAAAATACTATAGAAATAATACATTCTAAAACTCAGGATAATAATTCCCGGGCTATTCAATTAGATGTAACAAATACTAAACAAATAAGAGATGTAATTACCAATGTTAGCAAAGAATTCGGACGTATTGACTACATGTTTAATAATGCAGGTATTACGATAGGAGGAGAAATTAGAGACTTAAATATAAATCATTGGAAAAAAGTAATTGATGTAAATTTATTTGGATTAATATCCTGTGCAACAGAAGCATTCAAGTTAATGAGTAAAGTAAAACAAGGACATATTGTCAATATAACATCAATATCAGGACTTTTAGAATATACAGCAGTAAGTACTCCATATTCTGTTTCAAAACATGGAGCTGTTTCATTTTCGAAGCTTTAAGATTAGAAGCTTTAGATTTTAATATAAAAGTAACGACTGTTTGTCCTGGTACAATAAAAACAATGATTGGGAAAAACATGGAGCTTATTAATACAAATCAACAAGGAAAACAACGACCAATTGACTTTATTGAAAAAGGTATTTCTCCAGAATATGCTTCTCAAATAATTTTATATGGAGTAAAGAAAAATAAATCATTGATAATATTTCCAACATCATTTAAGATTTATTATTACCTGACAAAAATATTCGGTTTCATTGATAAAAACATGACTCTAAAAATGATTAGGAATTTTAGAAAAAATGATAGATTGGAATAAAGCACTTTATGCAACAGCCAATAATACTGAGAAAGTTGCAAGTGATTCAAATTTGGTGTAAATTTACATCACAAAATAAAAAATTATGCCAAGACAAAGTATATCATTTTCAAAACCCAACGATGAGTGGTTAAAAACACAAGTAGAAAGCGAAGAATATTCGAGTAAAAGTGAACTTGTTAACGACTTGATCAGACAGGCCAGGAAACAGCAAGCTCATATAGATTGGATTAGAGCAAAACTTGAAAGATCTGAAAGAAGTGGTTTTACGGATGATACGAAAGAACAAATCTTAAAACAATCAAAGTCGTTACTTAATGGCTAAATACAGACTAAGTAACGTAGCTAAAGAAGATTTGATACGTATTCACCATTACGGAGTAAGAAAATTTGGCATTACACAAGCAGATTTATACTTTGAATCATTCTTTGAATATTTTGAAATTATTGCCCAAAAACCTTTTGCATTTGAATCTGTAGATTATATAAAAAAAGGATATCGAAGATGTGCTTGTGGTTCCGATAGTATATATTTCAGAGTAAATGATAATATTGTTGAGATCATGGCAATTGTTGGAATGCAGGATTTAAATAATATTATTTAATTATCTGATATTAAAATCATTAATGAAAAAAGTACTATTGACAACAAACGGTCATAGTAGGAATATTGCGTGCCATTTGAAAATCCAACCACACCTTCAAACACATTTGCCGTTCCTGTATGTTTAAGTTTTGCCCCTTCCCTTTTGTCTGTTGTATCGCTTTTTTTATGTATTTTAGTCTCACCAAAGTGAAAAGAACCTGTATCTCCTGGATACAGTCGGATAAAACCTGTTATGCAAAATGAACATTACATTCAACAAAAATATAGCAAATTAGAAATGGGCTTTATCGCCTTGAATGATGCATAAAAACAGTATAACTATTGGTATATATACCAGTTGGCAGCCATCCATAAAAAGTGACAGAGCAAGAAATAAACAATTAGATGAAAGATAAACTACTGATAATATACAAACCCGCTATCCTGACAATGATAATATTAGTCAGCGGATACACCTTTTTGCATTGGCTGCTTTTTATTGAGCTACAACTTTTTTCATTAAAAAAAATGCTCCTTGAATTTGGAATACCTATTACTTTAGCGGGGTTAGCTGCCTGGTTTTATATCAGACAAAAATTAAAAATCCTTGAGTTAGGAGACTGGATTGAATTCTGCACAATGCTTATTTGGGTGGGCATTACAGCACCAATATTAATTGCACAAAATTATATTCAAACATCAACTGGAAAATTAACCGAACTGACTTCTATAAATGAGATTAACAACTTTGATAAAACGAAGTATTACGCTTTTGAAAACTATTACATCGATAAGAATACTATTGGTATATACCGGGATTATGAAGTAATTCCTAAAAAATACGGTAGTGATTTAAATATGATGATTTACGTAGCAATGCCGATTTTTGAATCAATAAATGAGGTTGATTCAAATACCCCGCTTGGTTGGTTAGGGCATGAATACAGAAATAAAATCAGTAATAACCTAAGCAAAGGGCAAAAGGATATAGAATTCAAAAAATTTGCATCAGAAAGCCAGAATGATTTCAATAATAGAGACTTCTCTAAGTTTACATATTTCGAGAGGTTAGGCAATTCTAAGGAATTTGATGGTTTTAGTAACGCCATAATAACGACAAAAAAATTTAAGCCTACAGATGTTATTCTTGTTGGAGTAAGCGAGCCTTATTCTGCGAGAAGTGGTAATAGCTTGTTTTGGATCTTCGGTTCTTCTCTTATCAGTTGCATCGTTTGGCTGATTATGATTAGCATACCAGGTTACGATGTACGGGTACTTAACAGAGTAAAAGCTGGAAAACCTGATAAAGAAGCTCAACAGGATTGGAAAGATTTTCTTGGTTATATATCCTTTAAATCCGGTTATGTAATTACGCCTCTTATTCTTTACGGTATGGTTCTTATGTATTTAATATTGGTATCTGGAGGATCTGGATTCATATCATTTAAAGGAGCCGATTTAATAAAATATGGGGCTAATTATACTCCACTAACTGAGGATGGAGAGTGGTGGAGACTTTTTACATGTGTATTTCTTCACGGAAATATAATGCATTTGATATTTAATATTTCAGGATTAGTTTTTGTTTCAGTTATCCTTGAGCCGTTTTTAGGACATATAAAATATCTAATATTATTTGTAGTAACCGGAGTTTTAGCAAGTTTGACAAGTTTGTACTGGCATGATACGACTTTAAGTATAGGTGCTTCGGGTGCAATCTTTGGACTTTATGGCGCATTTTTATCGTTATATCTAACAAAATCAATTCCTGACGATGTTGGAGGTTTATTTTTTATTATTTCGTTGATTTTTGTAGGGCTTAATCTATTGTTTGGACTAGCAGAAGGAATTGATAATGCCGCTCATATTGGAGGACTTTTAAGTGGATTTATTATTGGACTGATTTTTTATCCGATAATAATGATCGAAAATAAAGTAAAAGGTACGGCTGCCAAAAGGCGGTCATAAAACATTGCTCGGATTGTGGTAAATTTGAACAACATAACATTTAATCAACGACAGCAACGGCTTTATACGGCAGTACTTCGAAGTGCGCAACGATTTCTCACAGCTATCCGCTAAACAAACATACTTCATATGAAAAAACACATAATGATTATTACAGTTGCTCTTTTTACATTAAGCTGTTCATCGAATGAACAAAAGAGTAAAACTAACACCCAAGAACAGATTAAAAAATATCAAGAGGACTCAAAACAAAATCGGGAATCTATTTCTGATTCTGATGCGATTTCTCTAAAATGGAAACTTAAACCTGATGAAACAATCGGTTATAAGACCGCAATGGAGCAAGTTGAGAGTTCTGATCTTGAAATTGACTTCGGAGACGACAAAAATATGCCGAAAGAAGAGTTTAAAAAAATATTCGATGGATTAAAAAAGGAATTCGAAAAGACTTCATTCATTACGACAATGCAGTGGAATGATAGAGGCAATATTGAGACAAAAATGTTCACTGAAGATTTCAATGACAAAGACAACAAACCAATCGACCCTAAAAATTTCAATCCTGCAAGCATGATGAAAGGAATTGTTCTAAGAGGAGAAATTAATGAAAGTGGAAAGATTGAAAGTTTCTATTTAAAAGGAGCACAGAAAAATTTAATAGCGATGTATTTTGAATTACCAGACAGACCTGTAAAAATTGGTGATACCTGGAGCTTAAATGTTAGCTATCTACAATTTGACCAATCTTTTGCTTGCAGATCAGCTGACAGGACAAATAATGTCGAATTGATAGATATACTTAAGGATAAAAACGATACAATTGCTGTCATTAAATATGACATTTCAGAATCAGCAAGTGGATACATGAAAAATCCAATGACTAATGGAAAGATTGAGACTTCACTATCAATGAGTTTTACTGGGATTGCTGAATTTTCTATAAATAAAGGACGTTGGTTAAAATATAACGGGATTTTAGAAACGACTCAAAAAGGTATGATGTCTGGCAGTAGTAAACAGAAACTTGCATTAATACCTTTCGATGATTTGACAAAAGAAATGATAAACATTGAATAATAGCCAGCGTACAACACATGATATAGTACATCCCGATGTACATCGGGACGACACCATACCATAAAATGTTAGCACCAATTTTAAAAATTAAATTTACAATAGATGAAGCTACCGAATTTTATAGTTCTAATTTGTATGGTTTTAATTGTTAGTTGTTCAACAAGTAATGAAGTTGTAATGCCATTTAGAAATATATCATATGCGAGTGAAAGGCTTTTCCCGATAGAAACGAATGATTCAAAAAAAGTATTCAGAGTCTGGTTTAATAACGGGACATCTATTGATAAGGTCATTACTGTTTCGTCAGATCTCACGCATGGGAACCATGCTAATTATACTGAGTTTGGCTTCAAAGTTAAAAAAGGACTTATAAAGCACAAAACAGAAAAAATATTTACAGAGAAACAGATAACGCCCAAAAGCGGCTTTGAAAGTTTCTTTGAAATCGTTGATTCATTAAAACTTATTGATTATACATCACAAGACTCGTTTGGTTACACTTTTGATCATCAGCCTTTTTCTTTATACGTTGTGGAAATAAAAGTAAATAACAGAAACAATCAATTTCAGTTTAGAACCAATTTCCCTGACAAAGAGGATAAAGTAGAAAAGAAATATGAACTTATTGAGAATCTGATATTCGATGAATTTAAAAATATCCCTTAAATATTTTAAAACGAACATTGCCTAGCACATGGACATGAGTGCATTTGGTTTTAATACAAACTACAAAATGGCATGTTTTTGTTGATTATTGGGCTAATTTGTCAATTTGATATTTGAAATAAGTTAGGTAATCGAATAAAACAACCTGAAATATATTAATTATGAGGTTTACAATTCTAATAATACTTTCTTTCCTTGTATTCAATGGAATATTTGGTCAGGAAATATCGGACACCTCTTCCTGTTTAGTTATCAGGGGTGAACAACTCAATGAACTTAGAACAATTGATTACAACCCGGTCGTTAACGCTTTTCCACGTACCATTGACCGGCTAAGGAGCGAAAATGTCGCTGTTTCAGATCGTGTACAGCAGTTATTGGAACAGGCCAATAATGCAAAAAAGAATCATGAAAAATATCTTGCCTACAGATATACAATAAAGGCAATCGCATTAAACTACCATGACTATAAAATTGAAGATTATGAATTTGCTGGCGCATTACGAATAATGCCTCAACAAGGAATATCGGATTTGGAAGATACTATCACGATAAACATTGAGCCAATTTTTGATTTAGGGGAACCTTTATCAGGGACGTATAAAGCCCGGTTTATTTTAAGGGATAATGCCTGGAATGCCATTCAGAAATTTCAATTCAATATAGACAAGATCACAAACTATAATCTTAATATCCCTATTAAACTGAAAGAAGAAGGTTTGTTCTACATTGGCTATAAACTAATAACCCCGGATGGAGATTCTCTTCCTGAAGCGCCTTATACATTTTTGGCAGTCAAAAACCTCAATCAATTATATGCAAATATTGAAACTCAAATTAATCGGATACAATTAAACGATGCTGACGCTCAATACAAAACAGTAATTGAATCACTTAGTTATATGCAGCATAGTTTAGAAAAAGAACAAAATGGTTATGAAGGGTTTGCCAGAAATTTTCCAGCTATTGCCAGAATGCAATTTGTATGGGATAACAGAGCGTTCAAACAAGACTATATGGGGAAAATTAATTATCCAAATGATATTAATTTAATCCGGAAATACCTTTCATTACTTGAGAATAATGCAAAATTATATACATTGACTGGTGATTTAAAACAATCTGTTACAATAGATAATATTGATAACTACTATCGAATTTATATTCCGGAAAAATACCATCCTGAGAAAAAATATCCTTTAGTTGCGGTTTTCCCTATGGGTATGGAGGTTGATGCTTTTTTCAACAACCAGGAATTCCTGAAAAATAAAGCAGATGAATTAAACTGGATTATCCTTTGTGTGGGCAATTTTAGGAATTCTGAGGATCGGGACTTGCAACTTTTCACCTCAATCGATAGAATTAAGAAATTATATTCCATAAATGATCGTGAAATTTTCCTTACGGGTGGTGGAAATAGTGGTGATTTAGTATGGCAGACCGGATTAAAATATCATAAATTCTTTAGAGCTATTGCACCTATTGGAGGAACTGCACTTTGGTTATCAAAAGATGAAATTAATAACAACACTGAATTACCTGTTTTACTTGTTACAGGTTCTAATGAGCATCAGGATATTTTAAATAAAATTATTACGACAAAAGATATAGCCGAAAACGTATTTGAAGACTTTAATTTTATGAAATTTGAAAATGCTGACCACATTAGTATTTGGGATTCGGCTCTTCCGAAAATAGTAGATTTTTTTGAATCAGTGAAGAATAAATAAAATCACGAACTAACAACACGTGGCATAAGGTATGGCTGGGTTTGTACGCCACGGCCTTGGGGCGACAAGGTGAATCCCGTACCAAATGAAAGACATTTAAACGGTATTTAATAGTCATTATATTACAACATTAGGGGCAAATAAAACAAAACCATAAAAAGATGATGAAAAGATATACTTCAATCATAGTAATAATTATAACGCTTTGTGTTTCCTGCAAAAACAAAACCAACTCAAATGACAGAGTTAATTCTTTAAAAAACAGACTTGAATCCTATATGGACGAATGTAATGAAAATGGACTTTCAGCAAGCGTTTTAGTAGCTAAAGACGGAGAAGTACTTTACTCTGGTGGTGTTGGATTAAGAAACAAAAACGAAAATCTTTCTGTAACTAAAGAAACCATTTTCACAATAGGATCATTAACAAAACAATTTACAGCAACTGCTATTCTAAAATTACAGGAAAAAGGCAAATTATCGGTAAACGATTCTATTTGCAAATTTTTTGAAAACATTCCTAAAGACAAACAAAACATTACTATTCATCAATTGCTTACCCATACTTCAGGAATAGTTGGAAATCTTGGTTACGGAGTGGATTTCGTTCCCATCTCAAAAGAGAAGTTTTTAAGCGAAGTTTATAATTCACCATTGGATTTTGAACCAGGAAAACAGTTTAGTTATTCCAACGTGGGTTACAGTATTCTAGCTATGATAATTGAAAAAGTTGCGCAAACAGATTATGAGACCTATTTGCAGGAACATCTTTTTCAAAAAGCAGGGATGAAACATACAGGTTATCTTTTCCCCAAATGGGATACAACTCAAATTGCCCACGGTTATAAATGCGGGGAAGATTGGGGAACTCACCTTATGAAATGGCAGGCAGACTCAAATCAAATCTCGTGGCATTTAAAAGGCAATGGAGGCATACTTTCTAATCCTTCCGATTTATATAAATGGTATAAGGCATTAAAAGAAAACAAAATAATTTCTAAAAAATCATTTGAACAACTCACTTTTCCCCACGTAAAAGAAAATGAATCAGGAAATTCACACTATGCTTACGGATGGACCATAATGAATAGTGACAGGAATACAAAAATTATAGCTCACAACGGCTCAAATGGTGTATTTTATGCCGATTTCATACAACTCCCTGTAGAAAATACTGTAATCATATATATGACCAACGAATTAAGATACGACACTCAGATAGTTGCGTGGGAAATAGAGCAATTACTATTTAAGGAAAACTATACTCCCATTGTACCTAAAATGAAAAGTATAAAACATGGCAGTACCGATATTACAAATAAACAACTTGAAATCATACATCAGTTTGTAAAACTAATTTTGACCGATGACAAGAACATAGATGATTTCATCAACAAACATGTCGCCAGTAAAGAAAGAGAACGAAGATTCAAAATTTGGATGAAGGACATGCAGAAAGAGTTTTTGGGATATCGGCTGAACCATATTTTAGAATACGGGGATATGAGCTACGATATTGTTTTGGAATCGAAAGATGGAAAAGTTGTTGATTTAACCCCATGTTTTGACCTGCAGTTCAATGAAAGTAATCAAATTGTCGCTTTCGGATGGTAATCAAAGACAGCCTATAACAATGTATAAAATGAAATGCATTTAAACGGTATTTAATCGTCATTATATTACAAGGTTGTGCTTCAGACCGATTGTTGAATTAACTAAATTTTAGTCGTATATTCATTCTAAAGTTTCGTTATTTGTAAAAATAGATAGTTTGTAATCTATTTATTTTAACGAAGTAAGTGGAAAAACGCAACTAACCTTTCAATAGCTTAAATTTTATAAAATGAAGTGGAAAATCCGAATTACCTCAATCATTCTTGGACTCCTCGTTATCTATATGATAGCAAGTGGATTGTTTACACTCACAGATATAATTTCTCTATACCTCTTCGTGTTAATTCCTACAGTAATCGTTATAAGTATCGAATATTTCATCAGAAGGAAAATACGATTTAAGGATTTCTTAAAAGCTAAAGTGTTTGGGCATCTATTCACAATTTTATTTTGCTTTGGCTTTCTGGTCTATTATATGCAGGATAAGCCCATTTCAAAACAAACAGCCATCAATGATCTGAATTATATGATTGAATCACTGGAACATATTCATCCGGATATTTACCATTTGATACCCAAAGATTCCTTCTTAATTGAATATAACAACGAAATAAATAATTTACCGGAAAAGGTTTCTGAGCTGGAATTTTTTAAAGTTTGTGCACGCTTAACCTCACATTTCAGGACAGGTCATACCAGACCCATGGAAAATCTCTTAGCGTCAAAATCTATGTTTCGAAGAACTTTCCCTTATAAAACAAAAATTATTGATGACAGACTTTTTGTGACGACTAATTTATCGTTATTGAGCTCTGTTCCACTTGGTTCGGAAATTATTGAGATAAATAATAAAGGCATAAAACAGGTAATTGATGAATGGAGTAACCTGGTAAGCTATGAAAATGAAGCCTTTAGAAATTATCTGATAACCAAACCTGTCAACATCAGTATCTGGAATAATTTCAAGCCTTTTAAAATTAAATACGTTGAATATAACAGTAAAGAAATTATTGAAAAAACAGTGAACGGAAGTGTTGCCTCAAATATGTTTCATTTTTTTAAGTCAAAATTTCAGAAACCTCAAAAATTATTTTACAGGGAATTGACACCTGAAACAGGTTATATCGGTTTTTTTAGCTGTATGGATTTAAAAAACTACGAAAGCTTCTACAAAACTACGTTCAGCAAATTAAAAAATAAGGGGATTGAACATTTAATCATCGATATACGGGACAATGGCGGAGGATATTCTATCATAACAGCATGGCTTGAACAATATATTTTCAATCAACCGCATAATGATATTGATTCTGCAATTGTAAAAGTCAGTAATGAGCTTATTGCTACAGGAAAGGTAAAAAAGAAGCTACCGTATATTAAAGATGCTAAGGCACGGGAATCTTACACACGAATTCCGGGATTGCGCCAGTTAAAAGAACTTCCTTTACGATACAAAGGGAAAACATATTTATTAACCAATAACGGAACCTTTTCGGCTGCACAGGGGTTTGCTTCAGCATATAAGTGTTATGGACAAGGCACCATAATAGGAGAAGAAACAGGCGGAGCAACCGTGAATTTTGGAGATGTTCACATATTTAAACTTCCGGATACAGGATTGAAAATTATGACCTCATGGGAACAGGCATTTAGTGCTTGCGGTACAGATAATCAACGGGGCGTAATACCTGATTTTACAGTAAGGAACTCAATAGAAGATGATATAAATCATAAAGACAGAGTGTTAGAGTTTACCCTGAAATTGATAAATGATAAAAAATAACGTCACATAACAATATGTCAATAGCAAATTCACATTGAAAATATCCTGATCATTCATTAATTCCGATTAAAGTTTAAAAAGATTCTATTAACAGCAAGTAATATTATTCTCGTTATTGTATATATATTATGCTGGGAATAATAACTGTATGCTTACAGTAACAATTACCCTGCTTTAACATTGAAGCTTTGATACAAAACTTAAAAAACATTATGAAATTTAAACTGGTCGTTTTAGTGATTTTAATAATTGTTTCGTCAGGAACCATAAATGCTCAAGGTGCAAAAGTCTTTCGTACTTCTTACTACGAGGGTGAAAATTATACCAATAAATCATCAGATTGTACCGTCGGTACATCAAATTTCCCATACGTTGGATCAGGTTATCTTGATATGGGGGGAAACGGTTCATATGTTGAATGGAATAATATATTTTGTGAAACAGCTGGAAATCATACTCTATTGATTAAATATGCGAATGCAAGCGGAGCTAATCGCCAGTGTGAATTAACCGTAAACGGTGTTGTTATCAAAGACATGATGTTTCCATCCCATTTTGGAGACTGGAATTATTACTGGATTGGCAGAGTTACTGTCAATCTTAATGCGGGTAATAACACCGTTAAACTTATGGCAAATACTTCAAGTGGCGGTCCAAATATAGATAACATTGCAGTTTCCAGTGATGATGGGCTTTGCAGTCCTACGGGAACTCAATACAATGTAAAAGATTATGGCGCAAAAGGTGATGGAAGTACAGATGATACCCAGGCAATACAAGCAGCGATAGACGCATGTTCTGATGGAGGCTCAGTAATTTTATCAACTGGAACATATATGTCGGGTCAGATAAAATTGAAATCCAACATGACATTTTGGATTGATAACACCGCAGTATTGAAAGGAATACAGGATAATTCTTTGTATCCTGCAATAACTCAGCATGCGGATAATGCCAATGTATGGTTATCCGGCGTTTTGGGAGGTGGCGGTTGGGAACTCAAAGAAGCCTTTGTTTATGCAGAGGAAGCCAACAATTTAACGATTGCAGGCGGTGGTGCAATCGACGGCAATGGTGATTGCCCGATATGGGATCATAACAAAGATGAGACTCTCAGACCAATGGCTCTGTATTTAGCTTATTCGGAAAATGTAAGAGTTGCTAATGTTGAAATTTTGAACAGCGCGATGTGGGACTTTGTCATTTTGGAATGTGATACCGTAATAGTGGATGGAATCAACATAAACACTTCTACTTATGGCGTAAATAAAGATGGGATTGATATTTGTGACTCTCGCGATGTAACAATTACTAACAGTACAATTTTATGCCAGGACGATGCGATCTGTCCCAAAAGCGGTTCAACAAGAGGTGTAAATAATTTGACCATTAAAAATGTAACAGTAAATGGTACGACAGGCAATAAAATAAAATTCGGTACTTTAACGTATGGAGCTTTTACAAACTGTTTACTTCAGGATATTGCCATAAACGGATCAGGAAGAGGTGGTTTATGCGGAATTTCTCTTCAGGGGTTGGATGGCGCAGACTTTTCTAATATTACCTTCGACAGGATAAACCTGGCAACTACAGCAAACGCCTTTTTTCTTCTGCATTCTGCAGGAAAACGAGGTCATAGGCCTGTCGGCGCTCCAACAAAAACCGGGAGCATAACCGGTATTACATTTTCTAATTTAGATTTTAGAAATATTACGGATAATATCGGCAGCTGTATCAGCGGAATAAATTCAGATGGTACCATTTATAAAGTAAAAGATATAACCTTTAATAATGTTAGTGTAAATTCGTTTAAAGGGGGTGCAACCTCTGTTCCCGGAAGACCCGGTGAATATACAGGAAATTATCCCGAATACAATGTTTTTGGCATGCTTCCAGCGTGGGGATATTACATCAGATATGCAGAGGATATTAATTTTACAAATTGCAGCCAAACAGTATCACCGGCAGATGTAAGGCAGGCAATAGTAACAGATGAAGATGTTCCCACACAATCACCTTATGCAGGTATTATTTCAATACCTGGTACCGTTCAAATGGAAAATTACGACAATGGTGGCGAAGGTGTTGCCTATCACGATGCCAATGTAGGCAATCAGAGTGAAGTATATCGTTCAGATGGTGTAGACATTGAAGCTTGTGATGAGGGCGGGTATAATATCGACTGGTCTGTTACCGGCGAATGGCTTGAATATACAGTGAATGTGTCAGCTTCGGGCACTTATGAAATGATTACCCGTGTTGCTTCTCCTGTTGGTGGATCATTCCATATTGAAATGGACGGAGCAGATATTTCAGGTATACAAACGGTACCAAACACGGGTGGCTGGCAGGTATGGCAGAATGTAACAGTTAATGTAAATTTATCTGCAGGCCAACATGTTATGCGATTCTATATTGATGCACAGGAATTCAATACAAATTATATCTCATTTTCAATACCAACCGCGGTTGAAGATGTAAGTGTTTCACCAACTTCGGATATAGGGTTATATCCTAATCCGGTTACCACTATACTGTTTGTAACAGGTGTATCAGCAGATGCAGACTTAATTGCATATAATATGTCAGGAACAAAGCTGTTTCAGACCAAAGGTCAATCAATTAATATTGAAAAAATACCGAATGGCATGTGTTTTATAAAGATACAAGATGATAAAATATCAGAAACATTAAAATTTATTAAAGAATAATTGAAGAGATTTTAAGAGAAAACGCTCGCTAACTCACGCGTAGTGCATGGCCGCTCTTTAAAACAAAACATATCAGCGTTCGTTACCTGCACTTTTCGTCATGGCCATTCCTTTCCTGACTCGCTCCGCCAGATTCACGCAAGGTGATCCGGGATATGCACAAATGTGTTTATTCAAACCAAACCGTAAGTACACAACGAAATGCATTTAATCGCTTTATCAAACTATATGTTACCATGATTGTTTAAATTATACCGGTTGACGAACGCAAAAGCCGGCAGTGGACATCATAAAATGCATTCTTATGAAAAAGCAATTACTCTTTTTATTATTGCTCCCACTCACTTTAAATGCACAACACCTCTTCGAAAAAGAACTTTATTCCCGATCATTGGTCAGCCTGACGGATATGGTACAGCTTCCGGACAAGGGCTACATGGCCTGCGGTTATGCACAACCGCCTACCAGCGACACGGCCTATGCCATAGTGCTGAGAATGGACTCCGTAATGAATATGCTATGGTTTAAAAGCTACAACATGCTTAAAAAGGATAACTTCCGTACCTTAACCAAACTACAGGATGGCAATTTTATTGTTGGGGGAACAACCAGAACAGATTTTTCAACTTACTACGGTGCCAGCATGTACAAAATTGATGGAGACGGGAATGTGCTGTGGCATAGGCTATACGATAATTCATATGATGATGCCACCCTTGGTGTTTTTGAGCAGTCTGATAATTCGCTGGTCCTGATCATCAGGTATGGCGTATCGGGTAAACCCACAAAAATTATCCACACCAAATCAGATGGAAGCATACTAAACCAGATCCGCATAGCTAAGCCAGAATTTAACGGTGGACCTGTTCCTGATGATGTGGTAAGCGACGGAGCAGGTAACTTTTTCATCTGCGGAAACACCCGTAACACGACAACCAATGCATATGGCGCCTATATTCTGAGTACCGGAACAACGGGTTATAACTGGTTCAAAGAATATGATTTCGAAGGTCTTGATGCCTCTGCCACCAACATTGCAATGCTTGACAATGGTGATCTGATAATTTCAGGAAATATTGCGGATTCAGTAGCTACCAATGCAACGCACATGGTTTTCATGCGTGTCAGTGCTGTTAACGGTGATCCGGTCTGGACGAAGGAAATACAGCAGGAACCCGTTCAGATTCAACAGGCCTTTGGCATCACAGCTATTCTTAATAATCAGATTTTAGTTTCCGGCAGAATTCTAAACTATGAGGATATCCGTTCATTTACACTCAAACTGGATATAAATGGAAATATTATCTGGGCTAAAGAATATGGTAATGGTCCGTTTGCTTCCTTATCCATGCCAATGGAAACCGGCAGAAATACATATCTTCTGGCAGGGAGAAAAACTGCCACAACAGGTCCTTATTTCATTGTTACAGACACAGCAGGTAATTCATCCTGCAATACATCACCTGTTGAATTTAAAACCCGTGATCTCAGCACAACAAGTTACGAAAGCACCCTGGAGCTTGATGATCCTGAACTGACGACTATGTCACCTGCATTTGTCAGTTTTGAGCATAGCATCAATGTCAATACAATTTGCAGCAGAACGGTTTCAGTCCGCAATCCATTCCGAAATACAGCGTTCAGCATATACCCTAATCCTGCAAACGATGTCATAACCATTGATCTTCATGATCAGTTTGAGCCGGATGCAGTATTAAGAATATATAATCTTCAGGGCGTCAGTGTATTTAACGATGTATTAAACGCACCGAATTCAACCTTCCGGATGCATTTAAAACAAGGTGTCTATATCTGGGAAATAACGACATCTGATAAAACCTTAAGACAACGGGTTATAATCCATTGAGTTGGTCCCCATCCCCGTAAGCATATTTTTTCATTTTCATTAATAAGTATTAAATTTGGTTAAAATGTCATACATTTATATCAGAAAGTGGCTGGTATGATCGTAAGGGATTTCATTCTGAAAACCATTTACTTGTACCTATACCCCTAAAATCCGGCATTTAATGCTGATATGTTGTAATTATTTATAACATGAAGATTAAAAACCTAAGGCTGCCGGTCAGCCTGCTGTTATTGGCCCTTTTTTATTCGATTCAGATTATAAAGGCTCAGGACCTGCAGAATATAAAAAATGAAAAGCCGATAGACATCAAAGGTTCACTTGGTGCCTCGGCCATCCTTTACAATGTTGATGGCAAAACAGCTTCCTATGAGCCTTTTTCATACATCTTCAGAGGAAATTTTGAAATTTCGGCATTTGGCATTTCGGCTCCGGTATCATTTCTCCTTACAGACAAACAAAGGGAATTTCGTCAACCATTGAATCAGTTTGGCATCACCCCGTATTATAAATGGGCGAAACTTTATCTGGGTTATCAAAGCCTGAACTGGTCAAAATATACGCTTGCCGGCCATTCCATCAGTGGAGCTGGCCTTGAGCTGACCCCCGGAAAATTTCGTCTGGCTGTAATACATGGACGCTTGTTAAAAGCCATTGAACAAAAACCGGATGATGACCTTAACAGTAAAGTACAGACGCCATCCTTTAAACGAAACGGCACCATAATCAAAGCAGGCTACGGTACCAAAGATAATTTTGTGGATCTGTTATTTTTACGGGCTACGGATAAACTGAACTCACTGGATTCGGTGCCAACCAATTACAATGTTCTGCCATCGGAAAATATGGTAGCAGGTCTGACCACGCATCAAAAAATAAGCGATCATCTGTTTTTTGAACTGGAATATGCGCAGAGCAGTTACACCGCTGACTTCAGAACAGCCATAAAAGATACATCGGGTGGTTTTATTGTGAACTCATTATCGGGATTATTTTCCAACAGAACCACCACGGAATTTGGCTCGGCCTTTGAGACCTCCCTGTCCTACCAGGAAGCAAAATACGGAATAAAGTTCCGGATTAAACGGATTGACCCGGGATTCAGAAGCATGGGAGCCTATTATTTTCTGAATGACCTGCAGAATATAACCCTGGAACCTAAAGTAAAGCTGTTCAACAATAAACTGAATATATCTGCCAGTTTCGGGTTTCAGCACGACAACCTGAAGGATACTAAAAAAGTGACCACAAGAAGAACCATAAGTTCCCTGAATATTTCGGCTTTACCAGTGAATAACTATTCGGTATCGGCCTTTTATTCCAATTACGGCATAGGACAGAAATCAGGATTTTCTCCCCTGGATACCATGCTGGAGGTTTCACAGTCGACAAAGAATCTTGGGATCACCCAAAATTATGTGCTTCAAAAAGAAACCATGGTTCATACATTTCTCATGAATTATAATTACCAGCAACTCACCGATGATAACGTGAACACCTCCTCGTTTACAGATTTCAACACGTCGAATTTTATCCTTGGTTATACCTTCTTACTGACAAAAACAGGAATAAACACCGGCATTAACTATATCCATACGGCATTCAGCAACAGCCTGCAGAAAAATGTGTATAATGGTCCGTCCATATCATTTTCCAGGTCCTTTGCCAAAAGTAAACTGAACCTGTCCGTGTCAGAATCTGTCATGACGGTTAAAATAGATGATAATAAGAACAACAGAATTTCAACCTTCAATACGCGTCTGACCTACAGGATTAAAAAAAATCAGCGTCTGAGTGCACGACTTTACTTTCATAACAACAAGGCGTTACAGTCCGGATCAGGATCATTTAAAGAAACAAAAGGAGAACTGAATTATGTTTACAGTTTTTAGATTTTTCGGCAACATAAATTATCGTACCACATTACTACTGACCTGGATCCTTATTTCAGTGTCTCAAATCTACGGTCAGGTAACTGTAAGCACAACAGTGACCGGTCCTTTTTCACCATACATGTCCATTGAGGAAATCAAGACCCATACCATGGTTAATCTGACCGCCGCCGGTTCAAACGATTGTCTCATCGACATGTCCCTAACATCAGAGGAAAACGGCATCGGAATCACCTCATCCGTTAAAACAGACACCTATTACCCTTCCACACTGAACGGGATGAACGGTGACCTGGATAATCTTTTTTTTGTACGTTACCTGCAATTCAGTAACGATTATTCAAGAAGTGTTTACGATAACGGTCTGCCTCCCGGCACCTATCAGCTCTGCTTCCGTGCCTGGACTTACGACGGACCGGCACTTTCGGGAGAACCACCGTCAGGATGCGCCACATTTATCATTCCTGAACGAACCGTAACTATTACGACATCTTTTTCAGCACCGTATGACAAACCGTTGAGTGATATCACGAATCAGATTATGGTAACGCTAAATGCCAATGCAGAAGTTGAGCGCTGTTTTCTTACCCTTTCAATCAGCGGCGATAATGGCATCTCTGTTCAATCCACAGAAAATACGCCGGATTATTTCAGTCTGAACAGGTTTATACCCAAAGTCATTACCGGGGCTGATCTGAACACCTTATTTTCAGAAACAGCACTTACATTTTCAGGAATATCTTCTGAACGGGCAATGACGCGTGGTCTGCCTCCCGGAAATTACTCCCTCTGTTTCCGGTTGTGGTATGATGTTGGTGAACCTGCCACCGGTGAAGATCCGGTTGGCTGTACAAGCTTTACGATAACACCGCCCAATGTCACCGCAATTACACAGGTGATGCCGCCGGTTTCACCCATACTCGCATCTGTAGGAGAAAAAACCATGTTAACCCTCCAGTCTGGTTCAAATGTACTGGTAAAACTGCGCATGCAACTGGAAGGTGACAATGGTATTGTGATCACAACACGCCCGGATTTTATGCCCTCCTCTTTTACAGAACTTATGGCAAACATACCTGCAGTACTCACGTCCGGTGAGTTGTATGAATATTTTGATCCGGACAACCTCACTTTATCCGGAATTTCAGCCTCTGCAGTAAGTTCCAGAGGACTGCCGGAGGGAAGTTACAGGGTTTGTTTCAATGTTTATGATGAAGAGGGCAATCAGATATCGTCCTCATTTCCGGCAGGATGCAGCAATTACTTTACGATTGCATACCACGAACCGCCACAGCTTGTCAGCCCTTTATGTGAAGATACCATTGCGGATAACGGGGTACAGAATATCGTATTTAACTGGACACCATCTCCCGGTGCTCCGGCATTTACACAATACACCCTCCGGATTGCCGAGATTTTATCCCCTGATATAGCCCCGGGAAAGGCACTACAAAGCGCTCCCACCCCACCGTTCTTTGAAACAGAAGTCACCGGGACATCCTTTTTTTACGGACCGGCACAACCCTTACTGGAATCCGGTAAACATTATGCCTGGGAAGTTATTGCACACGACGAAGAAACAGGAACAAAATTCAAAAATAACGGACACAGTGAACCCTGCAGCTTTATATACGGGAAACCTGGTGACGGACTGTTTTTTAATCCGGATATTATCATAGCAACACAGAATCAGGTTCCTGAGGTCAAGAAAAAACAACCCATTACAGGCAATCTTCAACAGGTGCCATATGCCACCGTTTCCGGCCGCTTGAATTATAAATTCTACTCACTGGTTCCGCACATCCAAAGCGGTGGTGATCAGAGCACTTCACAACCTGCTGATATCTCATCTGTCTTAGCAGGTAAACAGCAACAAAGTGCAGAAAAAACATCAATACCTTCGGATTCAAAAGAAGTCATCAACTACAAAGATATCTACGGGCAAAATAATGCGTCATCGCTTACTTATTCTGAAACGATCAATCAGAGCAACCTGCAATACAGCCAGACACCGGGTGTATTTATTCCGGGTCTTCCTCCAACTGATCCTGCCATTTATACCGACGGTTATCTGAACACCTATGATTCCAAACCGCTGGGAGGCATTAAAATAAGCCTTAAAGAAATGTATTTACTTGAAGATGCCACACTCGGGAATACATCATATGAAGCCGGCAATATGATAATAACCAACGATGATATTCCCGGTTTTGCAAAGGAGGCGGGAAATACCTTCTTCCCTAACCTGAACAAAACCCTGGCAACCACTACAACGAATGCCGACGGTTCTTTCTCCTTTACCTTTGTTCATACCGATGAGACCGGTATTGTTACCGACAATTTTGAGTTTACCGTATTAAAACCGAATCAGGATCAGTTTAGTCCTCCTCAAGCCATAACCCTTTTTAAGGGACGTTTACACCGGGTATTACGATTAGTAGTTGAAAGTCCGTATTACTGCAGTCCTGATGTCAACATCAAGGTTCAGCCCAATTCATCTGTTGATATCGGAACACTGGTGTCCTATGTTCAGAGTTATAACCTCAAGGTAAAGGTGTTGTCTGTTAACAGTATTGCCAACCAGGCCGCCGGACAGGGAAAATCCATGGGCGGAGTGAATGTGACCGTATTGAGGCGTTATGACCGTGATAATGAAATTCCTGAAGACGAAGGAGCAGCCGAATCCAATAAAAACGAAACCGTTCAAACCTCATTTGGCACATACCCTGTGATTTCAAAGGGAGTTACCAATGCAGAGGGTTATACTGTGTTTGGAAGAATGGTCCGTCCTGATAAGAATACAGACCGGTATTATGTCTGGGCTCAGACCAATGATAATAAAGGATTTTATACCTATAAGCCTGCCTATCAGATCAATCATGATGTACCTGCAGACAAATACCTTACGAACAGTGAATATACACTTAAAGCATATAATTCTGTGGTTCATCTTACCCCTAACAATCCAAGAATAATTGGCAGGGTTCAGGATGCGGTTTATGACCAGGCAATTCCCGGAGCAGGAATTGTGTTGCGGTCGAAATTTAAAATAGAAAAAGAACCATCCGATAACTGGATTGAGCAGGTCGCCGATTTTGTAACGGATAATATAAATGAACCGGAATTCACGATAATTTATGAATCCCGGACGTCGGATGCGGACGGGTACTTTGAGTATAACAATCTTCCAATACAGGAAAATGAAGCGAATGCCCTAATTGGGCCGGAAAGACGTTTGTTCGTATTTAAAACAGGCTATAACAGTTATACCAATCCTGCATCAAATGATGATTTAATTCTGAAACGAGGTGATCAGTTAGATCTATTGAGTAGTATTAAACTTCAACCCAAAGGAATTGTTTACGGACAGGTGACGGATGAAAAAGGAAATCCCGTAAAAGCCAGGATAAAAACGCCAAATGGTGTTGAGGTGGAAACCCAGACAAAAACAGTTATCTCCGGGACGGTTAACAATGGAACCTTCCAGTTCCATCAAAGTGAAGAATTCGCGATCTATCTTCCTTCAGGTTTTAATGAAGTTACGGTTCAACCCTTAAAAACCAATGCCTACTCAACCGAAGTCTTCCAACTGAATGTAAAAGACAACAACGACACCTACCTTCCTGAACCTTTAAAAGTTCATAGTCTGAAACACAGGATGAGAATATATGTAACCGGTAAATCGACGAACTTTCTGAAGGCGGTTCCGGGATCCAAAGTTACCATACTCGGCACAACATTAGTGACCAACCAATATGGCTATATAGAATATGAATTTAAAAACCTGGATGATAATTTCGAGGTAAAAATAGTTCCTCCCGAAGATGAGTTGTTATATCAAAAAACAGTAAATCTTTCCAACAACAGTACAAAAGATTATGTAACGTACCTGGAGATTCTACCTGAAGCCACCCGTATTCATGGGAAGGTAACCCTGGGTAAAAACAAAAGCCCTGTTAACCAGGCGAGGGTATTTGTAGAAAACGGGGCTAACAGCATTCCGAACCAGGTTTACACAAACGCAGAAGGGCTTTACAGTCTTAAGGTTCCTCTTTTCCCTGAAAAGTCAGGTGAAATCATTTCAATACAAAGCGCGTTTCAGAATTACCTTGATTCCAAAAAGGTTAGTTTTAATAAAGAGAAGCCACAGAGCAGCAACAATGACTATATGGAATTATCGGTTCCTGCCCAGATCAATGCGCAATACAATTCAGTATTTATTCCTGACAACTCCAATTATAAGCTTAAGGTTAATGCTGTAAAATCATCAGCACTGGTAACCACCGTTGGCGATTATAAACTGGTTGGAATTCCACATACGGATTCCGTTAACTTTAACCTGAAAGTTTACAACAACATGAACATTACCGAAATAATGGGTATTCCGGTGGAGATCATGGAACTGAAAGAGATATCACCTACACAGATTGAAGTCCGTGGAAATTTCATTGCTGTCCCGTCTAACGATAATTTCAGTTTTAGCAATGATCCGCAAATATTACCATTCGGGTGGACAAAACTCATACCGGGTACACGGATGGACAGCCTGAATATTCCGTATGCCAAACCGGTTGTCGGACAGGTCAATACTAAAATGCCTGAATTGTATGCCAACCTGTATCAAACATTTATGTGTGTTGGCAAACCGGTAAGCGGAAATCTGGTAAAAATAGCTTCCGATAATACAGGATTGGGGTATATTGACGGAAAAGTTAAACTGCTGAAACAATCCTTTAGCCTTGATCAGGGAGACATTGAAGGAAACTTTACCGAAAACTTATGGTTGGGGAACACGGGATCGACCTCACAAAGTATCAGGATGTTCCGTTCAAAATATGCGGCAGCTTCGGAGAAAAAAGGATTCCGTTTAGCAACTGCGGATAATAAGGATTTAGCATTTAAACTTTTTGGATTTGATGTCACTGCGGATCATACCACATCCGTTATTCTGGATGACAATATCAGTTTGCCACTTAACATGAAACTGAATCTTCCTTTATCCGGAAATCCAACCATTGCCCTCGGGGAATTAAAAATAACCCATGATAAGATATTCCCTGTAAGCAGTGACGTACCATTGGAAATACCGCTTGAGAAATGGAAATTAAAAATTGACAAATGGTATTTCACATCAACCTCGGGTGGAATAACAGCACCTAAGGGTATTATTAATGCAGAGATTCTGGATATACCGGTTGAAGATCTGCTGATACAACCCGGGCAACTGGATATCGGACACGCTGTACTTGATAATTTCACCTTGTCGAAGGTTGTCACCCTGAACATTGATAACAACACCGTTAACTTTAATTTTGGGTATGACGCATCTGTAGGTCAGAATAAAAACGGGCACTACGCCATGAGTCTGATTGGGAAATACGACGCTCCAGCCGCAACATTCAGCGGACTTCCGGGCATGAAGGCTTATGACAAGTTTACCTTACAGTCAATTGCACTGTTAAGTAACGGCGAAAAACTGCTGGGTTTCGGTATGACCACGAATCCCGTAATTTTTTATGACGTATTTAAGTTTACGCCTATCGGCATCGCCGTAGATGATAATTTCTTTCAGTTGAACGGGACGGCGAATCTGGGTATTCCAAAACTCAGTACCGGTTACACAGCACTCATGGATATTTCCAAACCGGGAACGGATATAAAACTCAACCTGCACCCTATCCCGTTCTATTTTGAAGGCAAAGGACATGTACAATTCATTGCAGGCAATAATCAGACCCTGGATGAAAACGGCTTTATCTCAGACGGTAAAGTCACGGATCCAGAATTGTTTAGTCTCAACGCCAAAATATACAGAAAGAGTGGGATGACCACAAAAGTTGATGTAATTCCCGGTCAGCAGCTTGCCATAGGAAGCGGTAATACAACCCGTCTTGAAGATGTATTGGGGAATATGCACGTCAATGCGGCAAATACGGATTGGGGTTACTTTACGTTCAGTGGAGATCTTGAAGGCACACCTGGAATAACAGATGCCTACAAAAGACTTACCTTTACCGCTTTTGGAGCTGTAAAAGCCGACAACCAGCAACTGGGTGTCAGCAATATGGATCTTCCATTTGGCAACCTCGAAATAACCTATGACTTTAAAGCTTCACGCTTACATGGAAGTCTGAGTGTAAAAGGTAAAAAGTTTGGCGGACTTGGGATTGAAAGTGCCAACTTTGAAATGCTGGTAGACTCCAAAGGATGGTATTTTACCGGCGGTGGTGATTTCGGAGTTCCTGAACCCATAGGTAACATCAAGGCTGGAATGATCATCGGCAGTTATTCTGAATTTACCTCACTTATGGAGGATAACCTGATGCAGTATGCGTACAATAAACATCTGCCTTCCACCCTTGCAAATGGTGTGAACGGTTTCTTCTTCACAGGTCAGAAATCCATCCAGGTACCTATTCCGTCATACAATCTCGAATTACTTGTAGGATCTGTTTCATTCGGCGCAAAAGCGGGACTGGATGCACGGCTCTGGATGAGTTTTAATGATAATATGATCTTTGGAGCCGGTGTGATGGCTTTTGCCAAAGCATATTTTACTGCCAGTTCCATGTTATGTACAGATCTGAGTTTTTGTACTGTTGCCGAAATGGGTGTCGACGGCTGGTTTGACACCGGCTCAGGCACATTCGGTATCAACGGCTGTGGCAGCATCAGTCTAAATACACATGTCAGTCAGTGTACAGGGGCCAAAAAGTTTGGAGTAGGAGTCTGTATCGATCCCTGTCTGAACATTGATATTTCAGAGTCCCTTAAACTCAATGTCAGTTTTAATTCAGGATCCGGGGCAGACTACAGCCTTGGCTGGGGTTCCTGCAGCGGTAATAATGTGAAGAGGGGAAATTGCAAATAGTTCAACGATATAACATCATGAAAATGAGACACTATAAAATGCTGAGAATAATGAAGGTTTCTATTTTAACGCTTGTCCTGCTGATTATGAATAGCTTTTCGTACATGAACGGACAATCCGACTCTGATTTTGTCACACCAACGCCACAGGGAAATTTTATTTTTCTGGGCGATAAAATACCGGTTCAGGGGCAATACATCGTTGAACGTGGTACGGGAACCGAAGAAAGATTTACAACAATTGGGGAAGTACAACTTTCAGGCAACAGACAGGACTTAAACGATAAACTTCGTGAGAATATCTCACTATTCCCGGTTTTTTCTGACGTCCTACTGGTCTACAGCGATTCCGTCATCAACTATCCCGATACACACAGCGACATCACCATGTTCAGGTACAAGGTCTATCCGGCAGCATTGCTGACCCTTGGTGTTGCATTTCTTGATACTGAGACTGAGCCAGGAAAATCATACCGCTACCGGGTTCATTATGAGGATGCAAACGGAAACTCAGACGATGTTAAAACCAGTACTTCTGTTGATCCGAAACAGGTTCCGGAGTTTGTCTCCCTGAACTATTACGGTGTAAACGAAACAGAAGACAGAATTGAGATAAGCTGGTACTTTTTTCGTGATCAACATAAAAACGAGATGGCCAAACTCAACACGTTCAGGCGAATATACGGAAAGGGTGACTTTATTCCCGTTCAGGGCACAACCGAAATAAGCAACATAGAAGGTGATACCGTTTTTGTTACACTCACTGACACAAGCATTGTACCCAATTCGATGTATGAATATACGGTTGCACCGGTGGATCTATTCGGGAATACGGGAAAAAGTTGCAAGCCGGTCATAGCCAACAGTTTTCAGAAAGTACCGGATATCAGCTTTCGGAAATTAGAGGCTGTTTCCCTGAAAAAGGGATATGGCATACGGCTGAGCTGGGAACTCGATCCGGTTCCTTTAGCCAGAAGTATCTGCATTTACAGAAGTCAGGATTACGATGGAAACTACGAAAGACTAGCCGAAATACCGGTGCAGGACACCGGTTATACGGATTATGTGACAACGGCTATGGAAAACTATTACTATTATCTTACTGTAAATACCGCCATTGGCGAAAGTCATCCCGGAATCAGGTTTTCGGGTCTTTACAATGGTTCCGACATACCTTTACCTCCCCAAATTTTTTATGGAGAACCAGAAGGCAAAGGCGTTAAATTATTCTTCACCAGCAATGAAGAAAATGTGAGTGGATTTTATGTGTATCGCGCATCAGGGTATATGGATACCCTGCAACAAATATCAGATCTGGTTTTAAAAACTGATTCATTCACAACTTACATTGACAGCAGCAGGTCACTTTCCGGGAAGTTTAGTTATACCTATGCGGTAAAAAGTGTAAACGATGTATATTTAACCAGCGAATTTACTGAAAAAATCATGGTCCGTCCGGGCCTTCCGACACACATAGCCAATCCGGGAAGATTGATGTTAAGTGAAATGAAAAATGGCATATCACTCAGCTGGGAAGATCTTACACAGCGTGAAAATGCGCTTGGCGGCTATGAGGTCTTCAGAAAAGACACGTCAAACAAAGACTTTAAACTGATTTACAAACAGTCTCCAGGAACCGTAATGAACTATTATATGGATACAACCGTCATTCCGGGTCAACCATATACTTATGCGGTTAAGGCGTTCAACCTTTTCGGTGCCTACAGTTCATTCAGTAATACAGCCACAAAAACATTCCGGGATATAAAACCGGGAATTCCATCCATGCCGGAATTGCAAACCCGTGATAATGCCATTTTAATTTCATGGGGGGCAGTTTACAATCCTGACATTGAGCACTACCGCATTTACAGGTATGAGTCAAATACCGAACCTTTTATGCTGGAAGTGACAGATTCCAAAACGCTGAGTTTTATGGATAAGAATGTAAAACAAGGTGTGCTTTATTTTTATTTCATCACAGCTGTCGACAAGTACGGCAGGGAGAGTAATCAAAGCAGGATTGTTACATTGGATATGTAAATGACCTAACTGAAAAATTACATCTATTAGGTTTCTTATTCACTGTTTTTAAAAAACAGAGGTATAAAAACTCGTTTTAAACCTCCACTAAAATGCAGCGGATTCATAAAAAATAAATATCTTGAGCCTTTAACCAGGATTAACTTTACCTGTAATGAATCTTCAGTCCATCACCATTATTTTTCTGGCAATACTCATTGGAATTGCTTACCTGCTCAGAGTCAGAAGCTATGATATGTATGAAAAAGAGCCTTTCTTTAAACTTCTTCTGGTTATGGCAACCGGAGGAATTATCGCCATTATTACATCGACGGTCTTCTACAGCTTTACCCCTGTAAAGTATAATTTTCTGGATGCGATCATCAAAGTTGGGATCATTGAAGAATTATCAAAGTTTATTGCACTTCTTATCGTGTATTCATTTATAAAAAAAGATTTTAACGAAATCGTGGACGGACTCATATACATCACGGCAATATCCCTCGGGTTTGCAGTTATTGAAAATATCTTTTATGCATTTAGCTATGAAAACCATTATCTTATTTTATTTCAAAGATCCATATCTGCAGTCATCGGTCACATTTCGTTTTCAGGGTATATGGGTATTGCGTTCTATATTCATAAAAGGATCCGAAAAAATTATTCCGGTATTTTAATTTCCATTCTTATTGCAGCCATAGCTCACGGTTTTTATGATGGTGTATTGTTTCACAAAGAATTGAACTTCCTCTTTATATTTATTTTCATCCTACTGATCATTCTGCAGTTCAGGGTGTTAAAAGCAGCACTTGGGTTCTCTGAATTCAGAGAGAAAATAGTCGCCGGTCTGTTTACCGAAACCGGTGAAACTCATGTGCAGTATTGTGCTTCGTGCCATAAGGATTTTAAAAATAAAACACTTAAATTTCACAGAATAGAAACCTCGGTTTGCAGTGAATGTGGAGAATATGCATTTAACGAAAAAAATGTAAAGCATTTGTTTGCATATTCCAGACCAATTCTCAGGATCAAAAGCTTTATAAGAAGGCTCAGAAAAAAGGATATCATAGTTTACATGGACGACAAAAAGACAATTGCATATGACACCCGGAAAAAAATATTAAGCTCTGATATAGATTCATTGGGGGAATGGCTGGAACAAACAAATACCACAGACAGAGAAAATCTACTGAACAAACCTGTCATAGGTTTAATTCTTAAAAGTATCGGACTAAGAGCCACGGAGTTAAAACCCGATACAACTTTTAAACCAACAATTACCTGAGATTGAACTTTAGAGGTTTATTTGAGTTTTAAATTCATAAACTTGCAAATTAGAAAAATCAAAACTCAATTTACCATGAAAAAACAATCCAGGGCTCTAAGGATAAAGAACCGGACTATCGTTATCCTATTGGTTTCCTTAAATCTGATACTTTACACCAATATTCTGAGTGCCCAAAAAACAAGTCTTTCAATAGGAACAGATTTTCCATACCAGCATTATGCAGGATTGAACTATCAGATCCAGAACTTTGAATTTTCTTTAAAGACAGGCTTCCTTGTTCCACCGTATTCCGATATCATCATTAATGAACTGGACAACCTTGGAATAAAAGGGATTTATATCGATATCCTCAATTCCGCATACGATTTTGGGTGGATGAACACCGTTGGTGTCCATTATAATTTTGGAAGAGGGAAAAGCTGGTATGCCGGACCGGAATTCAGATATGACAAACTCACCGCATCAGACACTCCTGTAGATTTGATTGAATCCGTTACCGGTTTAAAATTCATCTCCTATTTTCCTTTTACTTTTACAGAAACAAACGCAAAGCTGGGGATGAACATGTATGGCATGGGATTACGCATTGGGAGGAAACTGTATTTGGGAGAGGCCAATAACCATTGCATCAAAATTGAACTATCTGCGTATAAATATATATCTACCCAATCGGTACTGACTATAAATGAAAAAACCGCTGATAAAATAAATGCACGGTTAAATACACTTTTATGGGATGAAGTTTTTAAATCGTATGGTTACGTTGGAGGATTGGGAATTTCGTATAACTATACATTTTAAATTATTCTTGAAATTGCACGTTCAATTTGGCGTATGCATCCAATCTGCATTCCCATATTTAATTATAATGTGATCTTGTAAATGCACCATTCGGATCAGATCAATCAACTCTCCGCTCCGGCAGAAATTGTTCTGATTGATGACTGTTCTTCCAAAGTGTTCAGAATGGAAAATGAGGGATTCTGTTATACATATAATGATCAAAAATGAGAAAAATATTGGCAAATATGTTTCTGAATTATGTGCTGGAGTATATAAATTATGCCCCTAAGGTGATTGAAGATTTAACCCTTTTAAGAATGTATTTCAATATAATAAAATTCCGTTGCATTGTATCCATGCTTTCAGGATTGCAAAACTCATAATCTTCCACTTTCCTTCCAAAGTAGGCTGTCCCAAATGACAAACAAAAACATTTTGAACTTATAAATTGTAAGCAATCTTTATTTTACCCCTCCAAACCTCTCCGTCAGCTGACGGAAGGCTTTATGTCCCCTTCTGGGGATTTAGGGGTAATTTTGTAAAAACTACTTACAATCCGTATGGAAAGAAAATTCTGTTATCACTTTTTGGACAGCCTCATAATTTTTTACATACTTGTGATTTTGAATAAAGTAGTATTCCATATGGACAGATAACTCTGTCTTTTCATTTTCCCTTTCTAAAGTCTTACCCATTACTGAGTAAAAATACAAGGTCCATTGTATTAAATTTAAACCTCTTACAATTAATCAACATGGTTAGAAAACTGGCACTTTCTATCGCAGCAGCAACGGGCATTATGACCATCTCAGGACAAAAACCTAATGTAATTATCATCCTTGCCGATGATATGGGTTTTTCAGACATAGGCTGTTATGGCAGTGAAATTCCAACGCCAAATATTGATGCGCTGGCAGAAAATGGTGTCCGGTTTACCCAATTTTATAACACAGCAAGATGCTGCCCGACGCGGGCTAGTTTAATGACAGGTCTTTATCCTCACCAAACAGGTATTGGTCACATGACTGAATCGCCGGAAACCCCGGATGCAGAAAAATGGGGAACAGACGGGTATCAGGGACATCTGAACCAGAATTGTGTAACCATGGCACAGGTGCTGCAACAAAACGGTTATCATACCTACATGACCGGAAAATGGCATTTAGGCTATTTTGAGCCTGAAAATCGTCCACTTCAACGTGGCTTTGAAAAATATTATGGCATCATTGCCGGAGCCAGCAGCTACCTGAAACCATCCGGATCAAGAGGACTAACATATCAGGATCAGAAACTGCCCGCACCGGATCAACCGTATTATACAACTGATGCCTTTACAGACAGTGCCATCGCATTCATAAAATCAAATCCGGTTAAGGATCCCTTTTTTCTCTACCTGGCATTTAACGCACCTCACTGGCCATTACAGGCAAAAGAAGAAGACATTGAAAAATTCCGGGGAAAATATAAAACGCTTGGTTGGGATAAGATGCGCGAAAACCGCTTAAGCAAACAGAAGGAACTTGGCATTTTCAACGAAGAAGCCACTTTGTCAAAGCGGGATCGACGGGTCCGGCCCTGGGTGGATGTAGATGAGAAACAAAAAGATGAATCAGACTACCGGATGGCTACTTATGCTGCCCAGGTGTATTGTCTGGACTACAATGTTGGGAAACTTGTTTCGTATCTAAAAGAAACGGACCGGATAGAGAATACAGTAATCATATTTATGTCAGATAACGGAGCCTGCCCCGAACCATGGAATGAATTCGGAGGAATGGATATTTCGAAAATTAATGATCCGGATGTGTGGTTGTTCAGCTCTATTGGGATAGGCTGGGCAAATGCCTGCAACACTCCTCTAAATAAATATAAAACACTCGTTCATGAAGGCGGTATTTCAACACCTTTTATTGTACATTGGCCGGAAAAGGCTAAACACAATGCGGGTAATATTGTGAACACCAAAGGCTACCTGATTGATATTATGCCAACTGTTCTGGATCTGACAAATTCCAAATATCCTGTTGAATATAATGGAAAGGAAATTTATCCAAATGAAGGCATCAGTCTGGTTAAAGCCATCATAAAAGGAAAAGGCAAAAAGCATGCGTATATGTTCTGGGAACACGAGGGTCATTTTGCCGTCCGCAAGGGAGACTGGAAAGCTATAAAGAATCTCAAGGATGAGAAATGGCAACTGTTTAACATAGCTAATGATCGCATTGAATCAAAGAATGTTGCTGAAGAAAATCCTGAACTCATCGAAGAACTCAGTGCCAAATGGAACGAATGGGCTTACAGCCATAATGTATTACCCAAAAGAGCAGAAAGCAACTAATTTACCTGTTCATCCTAATTAAAGCCATCATTGAGTCCTTTCTGAATGTCTTTAGGTCAAAATGAAGGTTCTGACAATTCTGGTTCTTATTTAAAACCGGAATAAATTATCCTCTTAGCTTATTTCAAGTTGAATTTTGAATTATTTTAGTGCCTGAAGAAATTGTTTTGTTGAATAAAAAGCTACCTGAGGAGAATTAACAACTAAATATTTTAAATAACCAATTTAACTTACTATGATCACATTTTTAGGATTTATTGTATTGGTTGCCGGTATTGCAGCCCTTATACTTTCAAAGCTTGAAAAGCAGGAAAAATTTCCAAAATTGTTAAAAGGCATCCGGAAAGGTCCTGCTTATTTTCTTATCGTTGTAGGAATTTTTTTAATGTTGCTAAAGTCCCTTTTCTTTTTTGCAGACAGAGGATACAACTATTTACTTGTCTATCCGAGTGGCAAAATGAATGCCGAAATGGAACAAGGAATTAAGTGGAGAGGATTTGCAAAAATAGACAGATGGGATAAATACATTGATGTTAAAGTAGTAGATGAGAAATCGGACATGAAAGACATTGATGCCATCGAAGGCATTATGCAACCCATTCCTATAAGATTTATTGACCAGGTTACAGCAACAGCTAAAGTATCTGCAAGATTTCAGTTACCTAAATCAGCAGAACAGTTTATATCATTGGCCGTTGAATTTAAAAGTCTGGACAATCTTATACAAACTACATTGATTCCTACTGTAAAAGAGGTAATGTCGAATACCGGTTATATGTTTGCAGCCCAGGATTACATATCGGGTGAAGCCCAGAACTTCAGAACCACATTTGAAGAACAGCTTAGTGGCGGTTCCTATAAAGTAAATAAAATTACATCGTACGATACCATTTATGCCGATATAGACAAACCTCAGGATAAAAGATCAATTCAGGGCATCAAAACAAATTACACCGTAAAAAAAGTTTTAAAAAATGGCGTGCCGGAAAGGATCCCAAACGAAATTACCAAAAACGGAATTATTGTATCCCAGGTTATTGTGGATGATATCTTCCTGGAAACGACATTTAAACAAAGACTGGAAGCTCAAAGAGACGAATCAGCAAAAAGACAGCTGGAACAACAGAAGATTAAGACAGCCAAAGATGCCCAGGCAAGAATTATTGCGGAAGGTGAAAGAGATAAGGCCGAAGAGAGGGTAAAACAGGAGAAAGAGCAGGTTAAAACGTTGATTGCCATTGAAACAAAACTGAAGCAGGAAGAAACCAACAAAAAACTGGCTGCCATTCAGCTTGAAACAGAGAAACTTGCTTCGCAGAAAATTAAGGTAAAAGCAGATGCTGAAGCCTATGAAATCTCAAGAAAAGTGAGTGCCGGTATTACACCTGAAGTAAAATTACAAATGGAACTGGACAGGGATGTAAAAGTAGCAGCAGAAATTGCAAAAATTAAATTTCCTGAAACCATGATAATGGCCGGTGATGCAAAAGGCGGCACACCACTGGAAAGTTTGATTGGTGCAGCCATGGCAAAGCAGTTGCAAACAACTAAAAGATAAGAGTATAAAAATTACAGAATAGTTTAGGCCGGACAGTTTGTTGTTATCAAAAACAAATCTGTCCGGTTTTTTATTGCCTTATTAATTTTCCTGTTTTAAACATCCTGTCTCCTACCCTGATAGAATAAAAGAAAATATTACCGTCTGATCCCATACTCTCAGTGGAAAATTCAAATGTATTTTTCCCGGAAGTACAGAATCTGCGTTGTTCTAAGACGACCTGACCAAGCACATTCCTGATGACAACAACAACATCATCATCGCCTGACTGTAAGTCAAATGAAATAGTAAATCTGTCATTAAAAGGATTCGGATAAACAGCCACACTATTTTGTGGGACATACTGTTCTTCAATACCATTTGGGAATGCTTCTTCAATAGCACCAATCTGCGCATCCAGCCAGTCAATGCGCTGGCTAATCCACGATTTAAGATGACCTATTTCATTTGCATAGGTTCCTCCAACATAAGGATTTGGCCATTCGTAAGTGCTCAGGATGTTGAATTTATCGAAGTTTCTCTCCTGGGCATCGCGTAACACAAAGGCACATGAATCAACAAAATTATTCAACGAGTCTTTACTTAGCACACCTTCCCTCAGTTTTTCCCATCTGAATTTCAGCACGGTTTCAAAAAACGGATCCTCCCTGAACCGATCCCACCAGAAGGGAATCTCATTCCCAAAATCACCCGAACCTATACCGTTCGGTTTATCATCTTTCATCCAGCCGGTAGTAATATCACCTCCTAAGAAGTTCGCATTCCCAAAACAGAGATTGTAGTCCCAAAATGGAGACAAGGTCAGTTTACCTCCCTTGCTGTCTTTATCTTTATGGAAATAGACGCTTACGCGATATCCGTCAATATCCTTACTAAGCTCTGTAATAATAAAATAATCGATAAACGACACAACATCTATATAATGGCGATAACCAATTTCGGGATCTTTAAAATCATCACTTTTCAGTGCATCCTCAAAACTAAAAATATAGTTTTTGATGTAATTCCGCTGTGTATCGTTTAGTTCGTCATATTTGGGATCAACATAGGAAAAAGTGACCGGATAAGTTCCGGTTCTGCCTATATAAGGAGAATCAAAACTGCCAACCTGTTCCCTGTCAATACTCATGATATAACCCCCTGTCAGCTGATCGCCTGTAATATCTTCCGGTTTCAGGGTTGCGATATTCACCCTGTTTTTATCAATTTTTATCTTTTCCTCAAATACATATACACCACGATACTCTCCATTGATCATTACCTCCACAAACCGTGTATGAGGATTCCATTTTCCCATTCTGTTTCCGATATGATAAGCCAGCACATTACGCATTAATGTTTTATCTGAATAAGGACCATGAAGAACCCAGTCATTTTCTTTTGGCATCCCGAGCAATTCCACATTATTATTTGAGCCATCTTCAAGACGGGTTTCAACGGTATAACTCTTTTTGGGGAACATCTGAGCCGTATTTCCCCGAATTTCAATCCCAACCCAGCCATTGTATTCATACACCGTATCTTTAAAACTATTCACTCCTTTAGGACTGTTAAATACCTGCATTTTTGCCATGATTTTAGGTTCATCCGGTATGGCCTGCCCCTGTGTATCGAATTTTATAAGCGGCAGATTGCTGAGCTCCTGTTCTGCGGGCAACTCAAACCAATCAGGAACCGGGTGAAATAAAATATCCTCACCATTAATCTCAGCATTCAGGAACACCCTGGCCGATAAGTCCGAGGATGTTGTACTCCAGTTTAAAATATGAACCGCAAGAATATTATCACCATCCAGCAAAATATCAGGATTCAGCATAACCCTTTCCGGCATTCCACCGGAATACAGCATTGCTTCGTGATCGGTTGTCAGGCTTGCGGTAAGCCCAGGTGTTCCAGCCGGCAAATTTGAAGAGCGTGCAATTTCCACCCCATTCAGATAGGCCACATACGCATCATCATAATCAATATCAAGGTATAGTGTAAATAATACCGCCGAAGAGGGCATTGTGAATTTTTTCCTGAGATATAGCGATGAACCGGTTTCCACAATGGTATTATCATCATTATCACCAAATCCGAAACCGCCTTGCCCGCTGCTCCATGAAGAATCATCAAAGTCAGACTGTATCCAGTCTGCAGATGGCTCTGTTTGTGGTACCAGGTATTTAAATTCATCCGACTCGGTCACAATACTTTCCCAGTGCGTTTGAGCAGATATTTTAAAAATGGCAGAAAACAGAATTACAGTGAATATCAATACGTATTTTTTCATCACCAACCTTATTGAGATTTTTTCCAATGTGCGTGCAGGAAAGAAGATTCTCTACCAAACACAATTACCTTATCACTGACAAATATAACACCTTACAACCTGAAATTAAAGTTATTATATGGTTTTGTTTCCCATTAAGTGTAAATTCAACAATTCTAAAATCTGTATTCTGCAGATTTTCGGTTAATTTTACAAAGCTAATATTCAAGTGATTCGTTATGAAAAAATCCATTTTCCTTCTCTCCATATTTGTGTTATCCATAACAGTAAGCGCTCAGAACTCTCAATATCTAACGCTGGATAAAAATGATCCGATTGATTTTTTTGCCACCTATATTGTCTATGACAACGACACAATACAACTAGGCCCCAAAGCTTTCTTTATTGACGGCCAATTGACCAGTGAAGAAATTGCAGACAACCCGTTTGTGTTCAATACCATTAATGATGCAGCCAAACATCTGACTGATGGAACCGAAGATGAACCTATGGTTCTTTATATTGCGCCCTGGGTATACTGGATAGACAATCCTGATGATCCTGAAGTACGTGATCCGGGCGACGGATCGGTGCCTTACGGCCTGGTTATAAAATGTGATTGGCTAAGGTTTTACGGGCTGAACCAAAATCCTGAAAATGTAGTTCTGGCGTGTAACCGTGGTCAAACATTAGGTGCTAAAGGTAATTATACCATGTTCCGTTTTTTGGGAAATGGCACTTCATCTGAAAACATCACCTTCGGAAATTACTGTAACGTGGATCTGAAATATCCTCTAAATCCTGAGCTGAACCGTAAAAAAAGGTCCGATGCCATTGTTCAGGCTCAACTGATCCATTGCAATGGCGACAAAATAATTGCCCGCAATACGCACTTTATCAGTCGCTTGAACCTGTGTAATTTTGTGGGAGCCAAACGCATATTGTTCGAGAACTGCCACATGGAATGTACCGACGATGCATTGTGCGGGACAGGTGTATATAAAGATTGTACGTTTGACTTTTACAGTTCCAAACCCTTCTACCACACTTCCGGTACCGGTGCTGTTTTTCTGAATTGCGACATCCGGTCATATACGCGGGGGACACAATATTTTACAAAAGCTAATGGTCAGGTTGCCGTTATAGACACACGCTTTCATGCCGATGCATTAAACTACATCGGCTGGCGCGATTTTCCGCCACCTTTCATGAAAAATTACCAGAGTAATGTAACATTGAACGGGAAGCAAATTACCATCAGTAAAAAGGATCCGCAAAGTACTATAGATATTACAGGTTCACCAGAGTTAAATGCGTATAAATTTAACTACAAGGGTAAAGTTATCTATAACACGTATAACCTGCTTAAGGGCAATGATGACTGGGACCCGGAAAGCATTAAACAAACTGTTTTAAAAGCTGAAAAAGAAAACAAAATCAGTCTTACCGGTATTCCGGTTCAGTTAAAGATTAAGGCTTCCGAAAATACCATTGAAACAGGTAAAGATGTCTCAGTTCTAAAGGTTGACCTGATCCGGTTTGGAAATTATGAAGCAGCAGCAGAATCGGTTAGCTGGAATATCTCTGAACGGGATAAAGCATTCATTAAAACGGAAATATCCAAAAACGGAAACGTATGCAAGGTGATTCCGGCAAACACCAGTGACAGCATTCAAAAGGTTTTACTGACAGCCTCCAACATATCCGGGCTTGAAGGTGCAATTAGTTTAAGCATTAAACCGGCAAAACTGAATCCACCTATGTTTGTTTCTCTCCCAAAGATTGAGAAGAATATTGATGGTACTTTGTCCGTAAACTACCGACTCGAAAAAATGAAGTACGAAGACGAGTCCATGGTGAGTTGGTTTAGATGTAGTGATGCCAATGGTGAGAATCCAATTGAGACTGCCGTTTCCAGGAAAAACAATCCCTTGCTCCACTACGAATTATCGGCAGGAGATATCGGATATTATATCATGGTAAAGGTGGCACCGAAACATTTGCGCAGTGATGCTGGTCCGGTTAAATCATTCATACTTCAAAAACCAATCCGGGAAAAAGATGTTAAAGCAGATCCGCTCACATTGCAAACTGATTTCATAAATGTTTGTGTTAAAAATCAGCCCAAAGTTATTCCCGGCTTCTGGCGCTTTGCTCCTTTTGACACTTCTGCCATAAAAGATTTCAACCGGGATGCCTGGTATGTTGGCGAAGGCAGCGGAGGTTCTGAAGGTATGACCGGATTACTGCAAACCGGCAGATATGCGTCCATGAGTTATACTCCGGTTGGCCCGACATTTGGTGATATGAGCGCTGAACTTACCATAACGCCATTCAAAACAGCCGGACAGGGCTTTAGTGTGGCACCACTCTACATGGATGTGCTGATCAGTTACAACCCGGAAACAAAAACAGGCTATGGCATCAGGTTCATCCGAAAAACGAAATTTGCCAATACAGTAGAGGCTTACCTGGTTGAGTATAATAATGGTTATGTAACCCAATTGACGGAAGCTATTCCTACAAGTTGTTTCAGGCCTCAGTGCCGGCTCACCGTTGAACTAAAAGGTGATCAGCTATTGGCACATGCGTCCTGCCTGAATGACTATTACAAGGCCGGTTATCCCCCGGAAGTAAAAGATCATGTGGATCTTGAAGCAATTGTTTCGCCTAACCGTGAAGGAAGTTTTGGGATCGAGTATAACGGTGGCGCTACCACCATGATTAATGAGGTCGTTGTGATATGGGAAAAACCGAAATTATGACTTAAAAAGGGTGACGTGATTTAAAAAACCACATCACCCAATATTTCGCACTGCGTCTACATACCTGGTTTTCGAGCCCAGGCTTTATATAGTCAGATTTTTTCTGTTCCGAGAAATTCAATGATCCTGTTATTAACGTATTCAGGTTTTTCCATATTTAATCCATGTCCTGCACCTGGGACTATGATTATTTCTGCATGTGGCAAAGCATTTTGCGCGTTTGATTTGAAAACTTCAGGATCATCATAAAGAATAGGTTTACCACCTGCCATTATTAATACCGGCATTTCAATCATGGTTAATTCTTCAGGAGCATAGATTCTGTGTTGTGGCACATCAAACATTTTTGTTGTACCGTATTCAATTACATCAAGCATATGTTCCGTCCATATATCCATTTGTTCATTAGAGTATCCTCCTCCTAACCAGGATAAAAATCCGGCATATTTTTTTCTATTTGGGAAAAACATAAATGATTTAAATCCTTTCCACGCAATTCCGCCGTTCATAGGCATAAATGTCTCTGATGGGTCCAGCATGATAACAGATGTTATTGCATCGGGCATTTCCCTGGCTAACGATAATGAAAGCCAGCTGCTATAAGAAACTCCCATAACTGCAACACTCTCAAGTTTGAAATGATTTAATATCTGATTAAACCAAATTTTATAGTCATTGAACTCAGTTATTGCTTTTCCTTCCGGCTGACTTTTACCACCATAATTTATCATGTCAAGCGTGTAAACTTTGTAATGTTCAGAAAGTTTGCCAACATTTGGAAACCACATAGAAGCATCTCCAAACAGGCCGGGTAATATAACCAGTGTCTGCTTATTATTTTCACCTGAAATGATAACATGTGACTGTCCATAATCAGTATTTACGTATGCCTCAGAATATGCAACATTCCATAGTTCCATAGATCTGTCGTAACTTTTAAATGCAATTTCTTTTCCCTCAGGCGTTTTGTATAGTGACGCCGGTGCAGTCAACTTTTTATTTGTTGAACAAGCTGTAGTTAGTAAAAACACTGCTACAAGGCTCAGTGTTATGCTTTTAGAATCTTTCATCTTAGTAATGGTGTTATATGTTATATATTAGTTTAATTCATTCAATACGCCTTTTACCAAACCATCTGCATCTGAATCTGTAAGCCTGTAAGCCTCCAGTTGTTTTCTGCCTGGTTTTGGATTTGCCGGTAGTATCTCGCTGATAAGGGGATTGATTACCATTTTCGGCATTGATCCCGTTCTCTCAATAAGTTCCTTCTCCAGATCAGTATTTTTACCATTAGCCCCGGCACTTAAAGAGATAAAAGAATAGCTCTTTGATTTCCCTTTCAAGTCCATGAACAATGCTCTGAACGGAGTCGCAATTTTGCCGAACCAGACAGGTGCAACAAAGATCAGATCTTCATACATGTCCATGCTTTTTTCAGGTTCATCAATTGATGGAATTCGATTAAAGAGTACATCAAAAAGAATAGTCATAACAGTCCTTTTTTTCTTTTCCTCCACGACTATAAGGTCTGCATTTAAACCCCGGGCAATTTTTTTCGCCAGCTTTCCATTGTTTCCTGTAAATGAGTACGATATAATAAGTGTTTTCATCTTTTGAATTATTTTATGTAAAATATGGCCGTTTGAATAATTGATTGTTTGATAAAAATCAAAATCGACTTTTCTTATCTTTCATTTCTTAATCTTAGTGCGTAATCTTCAAGTCTCATTCCGGGTTTTCCTAAAACAGAGTACGTCCCGTATTCATCAGCCAAATATGTTTCTACAGACTGAGAAAAATAATCGGACATGTGCTTTAAAATCTTCATTTCATTTTTAAAATGCGCCAGTATACTAATCATCCTATGCGGGAATATATTGACTTTGGTCCCTTTATCATATACAGAAAAGAATAGTCTTGCTGCTTCAGGATGTTTAATACCTTCTGTCCCCTGGATTGGGAACTCCTTATAAAATGCTTCAGGATTTCCAATTGCGTTTGCTATATGTTTTGAAAAATCCAAACAGTTCGTAAAATAAATCGGATTTTGGGTGTCACCCATTACTGCATAGGTATGGTTTCGTTCATAAAAAATGAAACTATCAATAAACCAACTGCAATGAAGGATAGTATACGGAATTCCGGATTCTTTTATGAGTTTATGACCTTGTTTACGTATTATATTGGGGATAAACTTAAATCGTGCAGGCTTCTGCACATTATCCAGGGCCCCAAGACCGGAAATACAAATAATTTGTTTAATACACTTTTTATCTACAGCATTCAGAATATTTGCTACACCTTCCCTGTCCGGTGCAAAGGGCGTATCAATTTTAATACTTTGTGTTGAAAGATTTAAGTATAAATATTCCGTATCTTTCAATGCACTCTTTAAAGCTGAAACATCTTTCAGATCTGCTTTCTCAATTGTTATATGAGGTTCATCCCTAAAAAGATTGTTCGCTTTTTCAAGGTTTCTCACGATTGCTTTTACTTCATAACCTGATTGAATAAGGTTTTTGGCAACAACACTTCCAATATTGCCTGTTGCTCCGATGATGGTAATTTGTTTCGCTATGCTCATAATACTTGTTTTAAATGATGAAACAAAGTTATTATGAGTCTGTGGGAGAATCATTTGACAAAAGTCAAAATCGCCTATCTCTTCCTACGTATTCTGCTTAAAGTGGCAATATCAACACCAATATAGGAAGCTATATTCCCAAGTGTTGTGCGTTGTAGCAAATCGTGATGTTCATTGCAAAAAGTCTGATAACGTTCCGTAGCAGACATGATTTGAAACCGGTTGGCTCTTTCTATCATTTCTCTGCTTTTATAATCGGCTAAATCCCTGCAGATAAGATTCCATGCTGGTATTTTACGGTACAATTCCTTTTGCGATTCATAGGAAATGACCATTAACTCAGAGTTCTCAATTGCTTTTATATTCTCTTTAGACGGAACCCGGTTATTAAAACTATCGAACGAAATAATCAATGTGTTTTCAGGAAAGAAGTCAGATGTTATTTCATTGGCCTCCTCATCATAAATGTAGGATCGGAGTAAACCTTTTACTACAAAACCAATATAATTACAAATTTTGCCTTCCTTTAAAAAAAATTCATTCGCCTCAACTACCAAAGGCGCATAACCGCTCATGGTCAATGCTATTTCTTCTTCAGTTAAATTATACTTCTTTGCTATATTCTCGTCAATTTTCATTTTGCCGACATATTTTTATTTAACAATGTATATTAATGAGTAACCTGATTTCACTTATACTAATCAATATCTCCGGAAATCGCATAAATAAAAGATAAACATGCTAGTATTACTGTGGAAAATAAAAATATAAATACAATATTTAGGATAATCTCGGGATTGTCTTGTCCCGGGAAATAACCAAAAATTCCTAATTCCATCACAATTAGCCATGAAATTAATGTTGCTATTAAGAAATAAATCCATAGAGCAGAGAATTTCTTTCTCAACTGAAAAGATAATATATGTTTCCACCAATCTAACGATTTACTTACTCGTGTAGCAAATGCCCAGGTTGGTAAAAAAAGTATGATATGACCTATTCCTCCACCCACAAGAGTAAGTAATATTAAAAGCACTAAAAAAATTATTGCCCCATGTTTTATTTGTAAATATTTTATTGACCATAAAATAATTGTCACACCAACTAAAACAGAACTAATACCTGTAACAAGATAATTGTGAATTAATGTAAAGGCTCCTTCAGTACCATATAACCAGAATCTATGTTTTACACCAATAGCTTCAATATAAAATCCATTTGTTGTAATATTACCTTGCAGAATTTCAAATAATCCATGATTAAAAATACCCGACAGACCTAGCAGAACTCCTATTACAGAGGCCGTAACGTTTACTCTTTTATTATAATAAGTTATATTAACATCTTTCATAAATAATTAGCTATTATCAAATTAATGTATAAAAAAGAATTAATATATTTATTAATATTGCTACTCCCCCCTGAGTGTGTAATTTGCGCCTGCTCCCATCCCAAAATGCAATAAACAGAAGCGTAGACAAAGTAATAGCGATAATAACCTCTGCATTATTCCATGTATGACCTATTATTAAAAGAACACCTGACAAAACAAAACATATCGCAGCAATAATACATAAAACACCAGCAAGCATTTTTTTTGTTTTCAAGCTAAAAGTATTAGCTAGCAACTTTGAATTATCCGGCCAGATAAAACCCTTTTCCAATTCAAAATAACCCAAACTATGTCCCATATACAATAAGTGTACTAATCCATGCAATATGTAAAAGACTCCAAAAAAATAAATCATTGTTATTATTGTTTTGTCTGACTCTTATATAAATTTCTTAAGGCTGCTACGGGTTGGTTAAGCTTGCCTTTTACTCTGGCATCTTTACTCACACGAATTCTGCTTTATCTTCTAACATGGAACGATAACCGACTTTTTATCAAGTTCACGTATTATATACAAATGATTGTGTTTCAGCTAATACCCCTATAAAACTAGCAAAATAAAAGTTTAAAAGCAAACAGGTGGCGAATATCTAAGAGATGTGATTAACCGCGTCTCTATGCCCATAAAATGAACAAAGCCGCTTATTCCCCGGAAGTAAAAGATCATGTGGATCTTGAAGCAATTGTTTTGCCTAACCGGGAAGGAAGTTTTGGGATCGAGTATAACGGTGGGGCTACCACCATGATTAATGAGGTCGTCATAAAATGGGACAAATAGCTCGTCACTCAAAAGTTAGCTGAAAAATAATTCTCTTTTGAAAGACTGCCCGCTTGATTATTCTATTTTACTCTATAATTAAATTTCAGGGCCTTAGGCTTTCTTAACTGGTATTTTATGTCAGAGATGACTCCTGCTTTCACATTTTTTGCAACCGTCAGATTTACAACCACTTTTCTTCCCTGTTTATCTGAATATGTTGAAAATAATCTGGAAACATACGGCCCAATGCTGTCAATTTCCACGACCGTTCCATTGAGTAAAACAGTATTGTTCTCTGTGACTTCAATCTGAATTGGCTTCACCTGATTTTTCGGTTTAACTTCCCTCATATTACAGGAAACCAATAGAGTAAAAATTGACAGAATAAAAATTTTATAGGTTTTCATAGCACTAAATTATTAAATGTGAAACAATCTTATTAGGGTTAAAAGAAAAACTCAACTTAATTTTTTATATGACATCCCTACGGGACTTCACTTTTAGGTTCTTAGTTTATTTACCAATATAAAGTATCTCCGGTACTGTCAGTTAGGGACAAGATATAAATATAAAATTGTTTTTAATATTAATCCTCTTCGAAATTTTTAAAATTCTCCATCATCATACCCATATTAGTATATGAATCTGACATTACTTTCGATCTCCATGCAGGCGATGAGGGGAAATACATCTCATCAAAGAGGTGCTTTACAGCCGTTTCATTTTTTTTGTCTTTATAGCCATAGTGCGCACCCTCGTTCTCCAGAATCATGATCTGAATTGATTTTAATGATCCAAAGGTTTCCTGGCTATTCAGAGTTCCATACTCAAAACACATGGGAATACAGAGTACATCAGGAACCAGTTTATTAACCCAGGTAATATATTCACCATTGATCGTATAAAAATCATCACTGCTGCCCCAGTCAATTTCCGAGCCTTTAAATATGGTTTCTATCCCTTTCTCCACTGCCTCATCATCTGGTTTATCGATAAACAGGTGCATTTTACCCCTTTCGCCGTATCCGGTATGCAAATCCACATTAAGTACCATTTTATACTTTTGAATCTTTTGGGTTAAAAATGGTTTGAGTGATTTAACCTGTGGTTCGTAGTCTTTCCCGCCATAGTAAATACCTTTATTATAATCGTACTGTCCCTGAAGCGCTGCCTGACGCAAAACAGGCATTGACTTCTGCAGTATCATGTAAATTGAAACAAGATGGAAAAAACGGTTATGCAGGCTGTTGTAATTAACAGGTTCTGACGGCATTAAAAAATCAGTCATTTCTGCGTAACCCTCATTCTTTATATCAAACGGTTCCCCCTCAGCTAAGCAATTCCTGTTTAGATCGACATTGTTTTCGGTAACCTTCCTGTGGTATTTAAACCCATAGGGATTCAGTCCGTGTAAAAACAGGACTCCCATATTATCTGGCAACTGCTGCTTCAGAATTTTATCGATAAACATACTTTGTATGGCACTTCCGGTATAACCTTCAATGCCATGCAATCCTGAATTCAGGATCAACAGTTTTTCCTTGTCTCCTTTTGCCGGAATGTAGCACCAGTCTATGGTTAAATCATCATCTGCGCTTCCCGGGACATACATCTTTCCTGTTTTCACACTGTCAAAATCAGTCTCGATATTTTCAACACTTCTCACAAAGGCATCCCTACATTCGTTATAGGTTTCATGATAATAGGACAAATACGTGGAGTCAACCTGAACCAGAGGATCCTCTGCCCAAAAATTACGATAACTAACATAAGAACCCCCAATAACAAGTACAATAATACCAAAAAGTGTGTAAAGACTTATTTTCAGAACTTTTTTCATGATTCTGCAAATTTGGTTAGACTTGAAGGCGTTAAAAGATGTGCCCTAACTGATTACTTTAAATTAAACTTTTAATGCATTTTACATAGTGTGTCAACACTTATTCTTTCCACATATACTTGTCCAGTTCCTGGTTTGAAACCATCTCAGAGATGAAATCACTCCCAATAAAATCCGGTTTCAAATAGGGGTATAATTTAGATGACTTATAACCCACATAAGCTATCATCCACTTATATGAATACTTCCTAAATTTAAAGACCAGAACAGTAGTGGCATTATTTAATCTAATTGTCTTTTCATAAACAATTTCATCCGGGATATCGCCAAATTCATATTGCATATTGAGCCAATTTGCTAAATAACCTTCAGAAGATTTTTCAATGCTTAACAACTCATCCGGAAATACATCCTTTTTATCAAAAGTATTAAGCACATCATATGTCAAAATTCTGTACTCTAAATCTTTTGCCTTCCTCATTATTTGTTTTACTTCCGGCAATTCTCCTCGTTTCAGCTTTTTATATATCGGCCGAATCGCATCAAACTTTAAATCATCACCTGTTAATTTTGAAATTCTGATTTTATCATAAATAAATTTATATTTTACATACCCAACAGTCAAAAATAAAATAATCCCCAATATAAGCAGAACAATTTCCATATTAATTCCGGTATCTAACATAAGTCACAATATTATTTGGTTCAAAATGGTTCATTCAATTTGGTGGCATGAATTTTTCCGATCTTTCGGCATACGCTTTAACCGCGCATTAAAAAACTGCTCTAATATAGATTACAAAACTATTTTACCGTTTTCAATTTTAAAGCTATAAAGTACTGATGTGTCAACGGGCTCACCGTTAACCGTTCCTGCTTTCCATTTCTTCAATTTTGCAAATACAGAAACGATCTGCTCATCAAGTTCAGGACTTTTTGTCTTATTATCTATTTGACATCGAACCATTTCACCTTCACAATTTATTATCAAATTAACCATGCCTTTGTCATTGTAATCAGGTTTATTCTGTAAAAAATTGACACTGGCATTTAATTGTTCTTCGATTTCTTCGTCGGTCATTGGCCCCTGAGCTTCTACTTGTCCATTACCAGAAAACGGAAGGATAGCAATTACTCTGGAATTGTTGCAAACTCCCGGAATAGGTTCATCCACCTGCATTATTGCTACCATATTACTTAAACCTGGATTTTTTGTAGCAGAGCAGGAACTCATAATAGTAACTCCCCAAATTATGTAGGTGTAAATCAATAACTTTTTCATATTTCAATAACTTTTTCATATTTCAATAACTCAAGCTAATAAAATATCATCTAATCTGAATCACTCAAATTGGCGAATTTCAAATGATAAATTACTAAAATTATCTCTAAAAGCATTGATGCCTGCCTGCAACTGAATTCTTACCTGGGTTGCACTAATAATTTGTCCTCTAACGCCAGTATGAGTCATTGGAGTACTAAAAAGTAGTATAGTCTTGTTTATATTGATTGGAGAATCTAAAGTGCCAACATATGTTCCCAGTGACAACCTGATCCAACTAATATTAATGTCAAGTGTATTTTGTAAAACTTTTGATGTTGGATTATTTGTCCCTGTTTGACTAATTAATGATACATAATTTTTAAACTCTAACTTTTGAGGCTCTCCATTACATGCATATTCTATGTTTTGAATCTCAACACTATCAAGTATATTATTCTGGTTATAATCAATTCCACTCATAATTTTATAACCTCCGGCGGAGCAAAAGTCACCTATCGGCTCTTGAATTATATTTAATAATGAGTTATAACCATTGGTTCCATTGGTTCCATCATCACCATTACAGATATATTCAACAGTTAAAATCTCGTCATCATCAAGAATATTGTTTCCATTCAAGTCAATTCCGCTACTAACTTTATATCCACCAGATGAACAATTCTCTCCTATCGGTTCTCGTTTAAAATCGATTAAAGAATTGCTGCCATCAAGACCGCTTTTGTTACATCCCAGTAATATTATAAATATTACTAAGCTTAATAAAAATTTAATTTTCATTTTCTAGAATTTAGTTAATTGAAGTGAGCTTTAGTTTATTATGTTTTGTACAACAAGCATATAAATCAAAACTAATCAGGTATTATCATACGTTGCGGAACACTAAGTGAATTTCATTAGTTTTATTGAATTACATACAGGTAGTTTGGTTATTGGCACTAAAAATAACGAATAATAACTTAAAAACAAATAGGTTGACTGTTAAGAATAAAAGTAACAAGTATCAACAGCAATGAACACTTTAAGGCTTTTTGTTCCAAATATAAAACTTCTTACTTAACCATCTGGTGTGATTCTTACCCACCGATATGATATAAATTCCGGATTGAAAATCATTTAAATCCAGATTAAAGGTATTTGTTCCTGTAACCGTTTTTCTGATGCAGCGATATACGTTTCGACCATAGATGTCAGTAATCATTAAATAAAGCGTTTCACTTTCATTCGCTTCATAACTTATCTTTAGCTGTCCTCTGTTATTATCGGAGTATATCTTCAGATTATCGTCAATCCTATTCATCATCATGCCTGTACTTCTGTCACTAAGTAAGGTATCGATAAAATGTGTTGAAAAATACAAATTGGAGTTCTTGTCGCATGATACAAACCCAACGCCCCTTTCGTAATTTGAATCATACATGCTGTAAAACGAAACAGCGGACCTGATATCTCCACTTTTAGATACTTTCATCAGAAATGGCCCCTGATATAATGTATTTAAACCCTCAGAAAAGCTGGCATTTGCTCCGACATAACCGGATACATAAATGCTGTTCTTATGATCATAAGCAATGGAATATCCGAAATCTTCGCCCCTGTAACCGCCTCCGTTGGAACCGGCACTTTTCGCCCATAAAACATCGCCTGCATCCGTTAGTTTTGCAACAAACAGGTCAGACAGATCCCTGGCAGCAAGCATCTGGTTATCAAAATTCACAGTATCCGAAAAACCACCCGTTACATACAGACAATGATCATCATCCATGGTGATATCGTACCCCCAGTTTCCGTCATAATTATCACCGAATTGTTTTTCCCATATGATATTAAGGCCAGTATCAAGTTTTGCAACATAGATATCCGCCATTCTATCCGTGTTTTTAATTGAGCCGGATATATACAGGTCAGAACCATCATTTGTAATACCATAACCTGCATTATCATAAGCAGTAGGTGAACCGAAATAATATCCAATCGAGTCTTTTTTAATTAATTCCCCATTATCCATATCAAACTTTGCAATAAATATTCTGGAAAAATTGTATTTCATGCTCAAAGCTGAATCCTGTAGTCCGGTAATATAAATGTGCCTGTATCTTTCATTAATTGATATATCACAAGGCTCAATCCTGCCTTCATATTGCAATACACTTTTCAACCACAGTATTTCACCTGTGTTGTCATATTTGGCCATAAAAACGTCCCAGAAGTGTTCACTGTATAATTCTTCAGTACCGGCGTAGATACCTTTGGAAAATTTACCAAGGACATAGCAATTTTCATCAGAGTCTGCCGCAATACCGTTTATGACCATAGTTCCACCTGTCAAAGAGCGGCCCCACTGAAGATCTCCCTGAGAATCATACTTCGTAACAAACAATCCCATGGGCAGATTAATGTCATTAAACCTCATATTTATAAAAATCCTGCCGACAACATACACATTCGAATTAGGATCAACACAATTTGCACTAACCAGGTTTACTGCACCATAGCCGCCACCATAAGCTGTCCATATTTCATGACTAAGAGAATCCGATTTAGAAGTCATAACACCATAGGTATACTGACACTGGCCTGTAACCGGAATAAGCAACAAACACAATGAAAAAATTGCAACTAAAATGTGTTCTTTTTGTTTTAACAGTGCCATGGTTAAGTAATATGAGGGATTAATAAGTGCCGTATGCATTTTGCGTGGCGATATTATTATAAATCATATGATTAAGAAGTCCCGGCTAGTTAACCGCCAATCTACTCCACCGAAAGGAAAATCTTTATATTTACGTTCTATGATTCTTGTTCTTTTTATACTGCTTTATCATTTTCCCGAATTCCTTAGCCTTTTTACGCTTTTCGGCAACGGTGGATTCAAAATGCGCTTTCTCCCGTTCCATTCTCAGATAATTTTCGTACGATGATCTGTCAATCTCCGCATTTTCAACAGCCGCTATAATTGCACAACCCGTTTCTGAGGTGTGTGTACAGTCCTTATATTTACAATCTTTCGACAGGCGTATGATATCGTCAAAGGTGATTTCCAGTCCCTGCGTTGAATCTGTCACGCCAACTTCTCTCATTCCTGGATTATCGATCAGAATACCACCATTTTCCAGAAGCAGTAATTCACGGTGGCTTGTAACGTGTCTGCCCTTGTTTGTGCTGCTACTGATCGCATTCGTTTTCATCTGTTGCCTACCTGCAAGATTGTTGGAAAGTGTAGATTTTCCTACGCCTGATGAACCCAAAAGACAATACGTTTCCCCTTTTTTAATTCGCGCCTTGATTGTATCTAGCCCTTTCTGATTTTCATTGCTGAGCGCTATTACAGGAACCTGTTTTATTCTTTCCTTAACACCCGTCACTAATGCTTTGAGCTCTTCTTCAGCTATCAGGTCTGTTTTACTGAGAATAACAACAGGGCTTACATTTGAGGTATAGCAAATAGTCAGATAGCGTTCTATCCGGTTAATGTTAAAATCACGGTCAACGGCCTGAACAATAAAGGCATGATCGATATTAGTTGCGATGATTTGTTTCTCTCCCTGCTTTCCTACAGCCTGCCTTTCTATGACTGTTTTCCTTGGGAATATGGCATGAATCAGTGCATTTCTGTCATTGTATTCCGACACAGCCACCCAATCGCCCACGGCAGGAAAATCAGAACGACTGTTCGCTGTAAACCTCAGATTACCTATTATTTCGCTATCATATTCCTTTTCTGCTGTTTTAACAATATACCGTTCCTTATGCTCAGAAATGACGCGTCCTACCTCAAAAGAATCAAGATGATTCTTTACACGATAATTTTCCAGTTCGGTATTATATCCTAAATCTTCAAGTGTCATCTTTCAGTATTAAAAAAAGTATTCCGTTTCCGCGGTATTGCATCATCCTGTTTCTGGTGGAATGCACTATGACCGCGTTTTAATCGCTGGCATTTTTTTACATTTCACTAAAATACATTTTAATGGAGGTTCATTCTCCATATGTTTTATTGGCTCATCAATTTCTGAGAATTCTACCAGTCCATATTTTCCAAATTCTTTATTTACAGAACCTGAATCATAAAAGAATACACTAACGCCCCTCATTATTTCAAATCTGTCCTTACTTAATTGTTTTCCATTTCCATACATCGAAGCCTTTTTTGAAACAACTGTAAAAATCATATATCCGTTTGGCTTCAGTTGAAGGAAACAGTCCTTTAAAAACTTTCTTCTCTCGTTTTGATTTAAAAGATGGATCAAGGCGTAACAAAAAATCCCATCATATACGCTAGTATCAAAGGGCATATCTGTTACCGAACCTTCATGGATTTTTATATTGAGCTTGTTCGTGCTCTTAGCCAAATCAATTGCGGTTTTCGATATTTCTATTCCGGTGATATTTATTCCGTTCTCACAGAATATCCTGGCATTTCTCCCATATCCAATTCCGGGAATCAGAATTTCCTTTGCATTTTTTTCCAGAAAGAAGTCCTTTGATATAATAGCGGAATCAGATGGTTCAAATCCCCATGTTGTTTTTTCCTTTTTAAACATTGATTCCCAAAAATCATTCATGTCATTTCTTTTTTTACCCGGTATCGGTTCATTTTCAACTAACTATTAATACGTTGAATTTCATTCCAATTTATCATCCATTTTGAAATGAAAAACTGACTTTCCATCAACTTAATTAATCACAGGCTTTCCAGTCTGGTTATCAACGCATTAAAATTAACAATTAAAACTTTAAAAGCAAACAGGTTGTATGAATATTAGAGACGGGACTAATCACAGTCTCAACCTATCCGATCCTTTCACATAGTAAGATCTCCATCGCTTTAATCCGCACACTTTCGTGCAGCCAACCCGCATTTAAATAATGCAGGATGACAACAACCCCCGTAGATGTGATATGTTTGTAGCCCCGGATGAATGAGCAAAGTGAATGTAAATCAAGGTCGGTGATATTTCTGTGCTGCACAGGTAAAAGCATATCAGAGTCACACGCAAAATTTAGCTGTCAGTTTTCAAAGAAATTGGCCAGATGTGATTTCCAGTCAAATATTTCAAACCGGTCAGCGATGCGACCTTCCGGATTAATCAGGAAGCACGTTCTGGAACAATACTCCGGTCTGTATGTCTTTTGAATCATGGAATTATTTTCGGCTATAATAAACTGACCACTTAGCTTTAAATCCTTAATATTCTGACGAAGAGTTACGGGAGAATAATCAATGCCTAAATAATCAAACTTATCTTTATATGTTTCCGTTAAGTCCTTATAACATTGATAACTGCTTACTTGTGACCAGCATGCTGAAACATTAATCAGCAATAAATATCTGCCTTTAAAATTCTCAGAGGAAACCAGCTCTCCTTCCATTGTATTAACTTTAAAATCCGCAGCTAACATACCTTTCTGCGTTCCGGTCAAAGTATCAGGTCTGCTATTTTTAGTCAGTACAATTGTACCGCTACCGCTGTATAATTTATGAAATTTGTAAAACTGCCCACCAAGACTCAAATACTCACCAAGCTCAATCCGTTCATCTTTTGCCAGTGTATCTTTCTTTATTCCGTTGCTTTCCAAAACGCCTAACATTGGACTGAAAAAGCAAAATGACGTTGTATTATCATCAATTACGCCAATTTGATACTTTTCAGCGTCAATATAGATATCCGCAAGCAAATGCTGGGCTGTGGCTTCATATAAATTTTGCTTATACAAACCTATTTGAAACCAACCAGTATCTTCAACGACTTTATCACCATAATCAACACTGAATGTACAATCGATAAGGTTCTTCTTATGTCGCCAGTCAAACTCATGTATTGTTCGTATCGGATCGTCTCTTAAATCTTTATTGTTATTGCTGTCTATAATTAACACCTCTCTGCCTTCCAACTTTCCTGTAATAATTATTATCTGTTGATCTGCTAATGTTCTATTCTTTTGCATAATAACCTTATTAGATGATTTGTCATAATAACGAAAAGGAATAAAAAACACATTCCGGAAACTAAGCTTTAAATCTTGTATGTTATCAGGATAACTTATTTTATAATCAGGATAGCTTTTGAACCAATCCAGACTTTTCCATTCAGAGCTGTCTCTAAACGGAAGCTTAGAAGCACCTATACTAAATATATTAATTCCCTGATGCTTTACAGATGAAATAATGAGCGTATCATCAGTCGATGAGAAAGAATTCATATTTTCCTTCCTACTACTACAGCTTATAATACCAGCAGTAATGGTAATAAAGAAAATGAAATAAGTGATTTTCATGAGAGTTTGGTTTTAATTAAAGTGTTTAAAGTAATAATATAACGAACCTGAATTTAAATAGTTACCAGTCAGAGGTTTTGAATTCAGTAATTTCACGAGCCACGTAAATATCATCAGTAGCTTCTATCTAACGTTAGCCGTAGGGGCTTAACACCCTCTCTTTCGCTTTGCTCAGGATTCACCCGGTTTCTACTTTTTGATGCTTCAAAAAGTAGACAAAAAAAGCTCGCCCGAAAGAACCGCAACAACCTACCCGATCCTTTCTCATAGTAAGATTTCCATCCCTTTAATCCGCACACTTTCGAGCGACCAACCCGCATTTCAAACAATACTGAATGACAACAATCCCGTAGGAATGATATGTTTGTAGCTCTGGGTGAATGAGCGAAGCGAATGCCACCTTATTTTATATGAATAAATTTGAATGTCTCGTTGAATCCTTCACCCCTTATATGCATAAAATACATGCCAGCATTTAATCTGCTTAAATCGATGATAACCTCTGTTTTCTCCTTTGTCGTACATTGCTGCACTTCCATACCGTTAATGCTTACAATGGAAATTCTATGATTTTTACGATCCGGTAAACCACTAACAACTATATGCTTATCTGACGGATTAGGGAATACCCTTATGCTGCTGTTAACAATATCAGAGCCAATATCAGTAATATCTTTAAAATTGGCAACCAGGTTTATATCTTCAGCAGCGGTAAATGTGTACTCTGAGCTCGTTGAAACTACATTCCCGTTATGGGTCCAGTTTAAAAAAGTGAAGCCTCCGTTTGCAGTGGCAGAAAGCGTAACGGTCTCACCTTCTTCGTAATTGCCTGATCCGGTAATAAGACCCGAATTTACCGGATTTACAGTTGTGGATATTATAAACGGCGTCATTGCCGGCTGTCCGGTAACTACTACATTATCTAGCTGCCACCACGACGATGTACCGGCTCCGGTTCCTGAAGAGGTGTACTGAAAGGCAATACAAACATTGGGTTCTGAAACTGCAGATAAATCGATAGTACCGGAATTTATCCATGTCTGTGAATTTTCTACCGGAAAACTAAAGGGTAAACCTGTCCATGTGAAGTTCTCAGGATTTCCGCTTCCCGGATAATCCACAGAATATTTTACCCTCACTTCCGGATCAGTAATTCCATTGTCGCTGTATTTGGTCCATAAATCAAACTTCAGTGTGATGTCAGAAAATTGTGAGAAATCCATAACCGGAGAAATGAGCCAGTCGTTCGATGCAACATCACCATTATATGCATTAACAGACATGGCCTGGTTGTTACATGACCAGTTGATATTGCTGGCGACTGAATAACTTGTCCAACCGGTAGCCGGACAGGTAGAAAAATCTTCTTTTAGTATTTCACTGTCATCATTATTATTATTACCATTATCCGACATGCTGAGCCATAAAGTAGCATTCGTCATAAATACACCATCATCGCCGGTTGCATCACCAGCATTCAATGGTTGAGACCATCCGGGATAGGTATTCGATCCATCGTGAGCCGTTTCGTCTTCTGCTACAGAACTGTCTCCAAGTCCAACAACACGCCCCTTGCCGAAACTTGCACAAACAGCCATGACACCTCTGGTACCTGTATTTGAATATCCATCATAAAAAACCAGACCAACAGCTGTTGAATTGGCGACATTGTCTAATGTAAACGTTGCACCGTTGTAAAAAGCAAGACCATCCACATCACCTGCGGGTCCATGCAGGATAGTATTTGACGGTAGATCTGCAACATTGGTTGCAGGGTCCCTGCTTATATTACTGCCGGCGTCTAAAGTAAAACCAAACGGATTGTTATAGGAGGTAAAAAAGTCATTCCATACTTCAAGCGCATCCCAGCCATCGCCATCCCGGTCGGCTATGGCGTGATCTGCAATGATAAATAAGCCTCCTCCATTTTGTACAAAGCTGATCATGGCCTGCTTCTCTGTGCTGTTGAAAGGATTATTGGGTTCGCAAACCACAAAAATGTCATAATTTGACAGATCCTGCGCATTGGACGAATTATTATATGTAATGGACCCGCCACCGGGCAAAGTTTCAACATAAAACCCGCGCTTTACCATCTCAACACCCCAACTTGACAGAGCGCCCTGCCAATAGTTTTCCAGCGTTGCTGATGTTATGTATGCCTGATCCGGACTCGGTGTAGCCTGATTATCGTCAATTATCCAGTCGGCATTACCAGCCGTTTCGTTTTTTGTATTATCAAAAAGGATTCTCTTTTGCGCAAAGCCTGCCATCAAAAATATGGACAGTATAATTGTAATTAGAATTTTTTTCATGAAACCATGTAATTGAATCGCTGTATCTGTCGGTTTTATATGTGATTTAAATTTTAAAGCGTGCCGAACTCAGGTTAATACATATGGAACATACCATTTTAATTCTTTTACCGTCTGACCCAAACAGGAACAAGATAGGTTTAACCCGCATTTGCACGTATACTCAACAAAATGTATTGTGAGTGCGCTTCATATAAAGGTTTAAAGATAATTATTTCAGGAATTTAACCAAACAGACGGATGAAAAGAGTGTGGATGAGAGTGAATATGAATATCTAAATGGCAACTACGAAGCTTTATGAAAACCAGACTACCTTTAGAACTGGGGTAAAACTGATTTTCAGATTAGATATTAGAGGATTAACACCAGGGAAAAATCAGTGTGAGTAACAGAGTGAGAAATGAGGTGTAAGAGTTCTCCTGCTTCAGGACTTCGGAGAATAAAGCAAGGCCTGATGTTACCACAACCGGGCTATTCTGAATACTGCATCGAATGGAGGGGCTTAACACCCTACTTCGATAAACTCAGTAACCCTCTCTTTCGCTTTGCTCAGGATTCACCCGGTTTCTACTTTTTGATGCTTCAAAAAGCAGACAAAAAAAGCTTGCCCGAAAGAACCGCAACAACCTACCTGATCCTTTCACATAGTAAGATTTCCATCGCTTTAATCCGCACCCTTTCGAGCAGCCAACCCACATTTAAATAATACTGAATGACAACAACCCCGTAGAGGTGACAGATTTGTAACCCCGGGTAAATGAGCAAAGTGAATGTAAATCAAGGCCGGAGATATATTCCACCAGCAAAGGTAAAAGCATATCAAGGCCGCACGTAAAGTTGACTGTTAGCTTCTGAAGTAGAGTAAGAAGAAGAAAGAAAGTGAGTGTGGAAATGAATTTCTAAATCGCAACTAATAAGCATTTTGAAAATCAGGTTCCCTTTAGGGCCGGGGTAAAAAATGATTTTCAGATTAGATATTAGAGGATTAATACCATGGAAAAATTGTGTGAGCAACAGTGTGAGAAAAGAGGTGTAAGAGTTCTCCTACGTTAAGACTTCGGAGAACAAGGCAAGAGATGAAAAGGTTTGACCCCGGATGGGGTCATATATTTGTAGAACCACATTATACTACAAAAACAGGACTCCGATGGGAGTCCAACCTGCTTATGGTGTAGTTTGGGCAACAGGGCACTGAATGCAACAAATATCTCCACCGTATGGACTTCGGAGAACGAGGCAAGAGCAAGAGGCTATCTTACGGTCACACCTTACTGGTCATAATAATGATGCCTTTGTCTTTTAACTGTTTGATCTGGCTTGCGGGAACGGGATTACCGATGAGGTTAACCAATTCAAGATTTTCCAGGTGCATCAGGGGAGAAACATCATCAATTCTGTTTCCGGACAGATCGAGTACCCTAAGGCTGGTCAGGTTGCTTAAACTATCGATATATCCAATCTGGTTGTTTCCGAGGTACAGCTCCTCTAAATGGTGCAGGTTCCACAGGTTACTAATGTAGCTTATCCGGTTGTCCGACAGATCAAGAATCCTGGCATGAATGCAGTACTCCACACCATCCAGAGATTCGAGTCCGCTGTATGCCATTTCAAATTCCTCAAAATCCTCCAGATAGTACGAGGGAAATTCAAACGTAACATCCCCGTATTCCCGTATCTTTATAAGGTTGTAAAATGATTTTTCATAATCCACATCGGCAGGTCCCTCACCTTCGCCATCCGGGTCCTCATAAGCAAATCCGTCCTGCATATCCACATCCCACACGTATTCAGGATGGTAATCCACATCTTCTGCAACGTCTTCTACCACAACAAGGTCCGGATCTCCCAACAATAATATATGCGAAAAGACACGCAATTGTACTTCATCGTTTTGTGCATACAAGCGCTCTATCGCACTTCGGATCTGCCCGCCCTTATCGGGATGATATAACATGATGAGCTTTGAAAAGCAGCGCGCATCATTCTCTTCATCAATGGCAATGATCCGTGATATTTTATTCGCCATTTCCCTGATTTTGCCGTAATTCCTGTTTTTGTACAGCAGGATGAGCTTTGCAGTTATCCGGTTCAGGTTTTTATCGGAATAGGCCTCCGAAAGTTTTGTGTATAGTTCCTTTGTGGTCATCTTAAACGTTAAGTTTTAATTTAATGAATTCTGCTATTTCATCCAGAGCCCCGGTAGCTTCTTTAAACAACGGAGCCATCAGCGGATAACAGTGCACCATTCCTTTTCCGGCTCTGAATGTGATATCGACTCCAGCACGTTTGGCTTTTTCATAAAAAACCAGGCTATCGTCGAAGAGCTCATCCGCATCTCCGGCATTGATAAACAATGGAGGCAGACCTTCCAGGTTCCCTTTTAAGGGTGAGATATACGGATCATTCACATCGTTCTTTCCCACATAAAAATGGCTGAATACATTCCAGCTTTCAGGCGGAGCCAAAGAAACCTTCCCCTTTGTTTTATACGATGAACCCGAACAGCTTAAGTCCGTCCATGGCGAGATGGCGACAGCCGCTTTGGGCAGGTCAATGTTTTTATCCCTGAGCGCCAGCAATAAGGCCAGGGCCAAACCTCCCCCAGCCGATTCTCCTACAACAATAATATTTTCAGGTTGGTAGCCTTTTCTTAGGATTTCGCGGTAGGTGCTGATGGAATCTTCCAGGGCAGACGGGTATGGATATTCAGGAGCCAGGCCATATTCATACAACATTGTGCTGATGCCCGTTTTCAGGGTCAGTTTTGAAACGATTGAACGATGGTCGTTGCATGAACCGGATACGTATCCTCCACCGTGAACATAAAACAACAGCTTATGATCGGGTGCATGATCCGGAACTATCCATTCGGTCCGCACCAGGTTTATTATTTCCTGCTTCATCCTGACATTTGCCGGTAATTTACCAAAGCGTTCGCCACCTTTCTCACATGTTTCCCTGAACTTCAATACCGCCTCAACACTTTGCTCAAATTCTTTCTGTCTGAGTTGTCCCTTTAAAACATGCCTGTGTCTTAAAAGATACAGTATAATTTTTGCTTTTAAACCTGCCATTGGGGTTCATTTAATTTTTACAACAAAGGTTCATCTTTTATACGGCAATAAAATTCACCTATGTTAATTTCTTTCACTTTTTACAAGAAAATATGAAGAAAACTGCGCCTCTGTACTAAAATATATATACTTTTGACGCCGTAAAATCTTTGGATGTTTATATTAAATTTGGATTCGGTATTGTAAATAATCATTGTCTTTCCGGACATTGATTATCCCTTAGCACACTCAGGCAAATTCCTGCCGGAGTTATTTTCATATACATATACGGACAAACTGGTTTGATAAAAGGCGACTAAATCGCGAATCAGGCCTTAAATTAAATTTAAACATCATGAGTAACGATACAAATTCAATCCACGATTTCGATGTAAACCTTATCGTCGAGTATTATTCAGGTACAGAACGCCAGGGACCGGGTAGTCCCGAAATGACACTGAAAGCCCTCAGCTTTCTGGAACATCTTCCTGACGAGCCGGAAATTGCAGACCTTGGCTGCGGCACCGGCGGCCAGACCATGGTACTGGCACAGCATACCGGTGGAAAGATAACAGGCGTTGACCTGTTTCCCTCCTTTGTGAATCTGTTTAACCGGAACGCCGAAGCACTACATCTTCAGAACCGGGTAAAGGGCATTGTCGGCTCAATGGACGACCTCTCATTTGAGCCGGAATCACTCGACCTTATCTGGTCGGAAGGATCAATCTACAACATTGGTTTTGAAAAAGGCCTGCAATACTGGCGCAGGTTTCTCAAAAACGATGGATACGTTGTGGTATCAGAAGCAAGCTGGTTCACCAACGAGCGTCCGGCCGAAATTGATGACTTCTGGATGGATGCCTATCCGGGCATTGACACCGTCCCTAACAAGTTGGCACAGATGCAAAAGGCAGGTTATTTTCCTGTTGCTGCTTTTGTTTTGCCCGTCAACTGCTGGACAGAGCACTTTTACGACCAGCAGGTTCAGCCCAGGGAAAACTTTCTGAAAAACCATGCCGGCAATATCTTTGCCGAAGGGTTTATTGCCACTGAAAGACACCAGGAAACGTTGTACAGAAAGTACAATCAGTACTACGGCTATGCCTTTTATATCGGCAGAAAGTTTTAAGCTTTTAGGTTAAATGAGGTGCATCCGGATACAGGGTGCACCTCATCTTTTTTTGAACATGTTATGTTTGATCCGGCTCAAAGACTGCGGCGCAATACCCAAAAAAGATGCGATATCCTTTTGCGGAATCCGTTGCAATATGCTTGCCGGGAAATTCCTTGTGAGCCACTGGTAGCGTTGATCAGGTGTTAAGGTTTTAGATTGTATTATCATTGTTTCAGAGAATTCATCAATTTCGTTTAACAAACTGTTGATGAACCGGTTCCAGGTATCCATCTTTTCAAGCTCGCGGTACTGTGCGTAGCTGGTCTGCCAAACCACAGAGTTTTCCAGAGCCTGTATACTTTCCTGCGCCGGACGTTGATTTCTGAAGCTGATTTTAGAGGTAAAGCAGAACGGCGGAATCGTAAAAGTTTTAACCACTTCGTTTCCATCGATATTATAAAAATACCGCAGAAGGCCACGTTCTAAAAAGTAAAAGTTCCTGCAAATCTCACCTTCGCTCAGAATCAGTACATTCTTTAAGACTTCCTTTTTTGTAAAAGCCCGTTGTATGGTTTCCCAGTCTTTCGCCGGTAAAGTCGTATGTTTTTCTATGAATGTTTTGAATACGTTCATTTTAAGTGTACCGCAGCTTTTTAATGAGACCTGATATTCAGGCATCATAACATCTTACCCTCTATTATTCAACCCTGACTTATCTGTCAGTTAAGGGTTTAAAGTTAACGTTTTTCTGTTAAGTACTGAACGATGAACCGCTCCGGGAGAATTTGGATATATAAAAAGAAAATAAGAGTGAGCAACAGTGTGAGAGAAGAGGTGTGAGACTTAACATACAGAAGGTTGCTTTATCGTACTTCCAACCTGCAATTAAACCCTAATGAATCTTCATAACCCCGTTGGGGTGATATGTTTGTCGCCCCGGAAATGAGCGTAGTGAATGTAACCCCATTCTTTCGCATAAAGCTTTAGATTGCAATGATGGGATGAAGGAGTGAGAGACTGAGTGTGAGAGTGACGATGGATATTGGCCAACACGATCCTGCTTTCATACACTAACCACACCACCTGTTGAAACATGTTCCAGAACTATTATCCTCTTACTTTATATTGTTATAAAATACAGCAGCGAAACCAGCAGAATCAATAATTTAGACTATAAAAGGTATCCTTGTTGAATATTTGTATATTTTTAATGACTAATTAAAAACGTAGAATCCTGCTTCAAATTAAATACTAATGAGAATAATAAAGCTGACAACATCTGTACTGATTACGGTCCTTACCTTTTTATGTTTTAATGCCAATGCTTCGGATACACTCTCAACCAGTGAAATAACATCGTTATACAACACCTACTTTAACGCTGAATCGTACCATTATGTGTCCGTACATGACCCTTCGGTTGTTGTTGGCTATAAAACGGGAAGCACGATTTCCGGGGAATATTCAGCAGATGCCTCCGAGGTGTATTATATTTTTGGTTCACACAGGGCCTGGGCCAATTCAACTGATCTGAAAAACTGGAGTACATTCAGAAACAACATTAACAATTCGTATGCAACTATGTTTGCCGCACCGGCTGCCTGGTCTGCCAAAGGAAGCGACAGCTACAATGTGAGTGGTAACATGTGGGCACCCGATGTTATCTGGAACAAGGATATGCAGAAGTGGTGCATGTATATGAGTATCAACGGGGAGAATTGGTACAGTTCCATCGTTTTACTAACTGCAACCACCCTCGATGGTAACTGGACCTATGCAGGCCCGGTGGTATATTCAGGTTTTACAAACCAGAGTGAGGCCGCTGAAACCGATTTTTATGATGTGATCAACCCGTCAGAGGGATTTCCTTCGCGCTATAACATCGTTCGAAACGGGAACCACACTTATGGCGTAAATGCCATCGATCCCTGCGTATTTTACGATGAAGACGGCAATCTGTGGATGTCTTACGGGTCATGGTTCGGTGGAATATATATGCTGCGTCTTGATGCTGAAACCGGCTTGCGCGATTATACCTACACCTACACCACCAACGACGGAACTGCCGCCAATGCCAAATCAGATGAATACCAGGGCATCAAAGTAGCCGGAGGCAATCATGTATCCGGTGAAGGTTCATATATACAGTATATCAATGATACCTACTACCTGTTTATGTCCAACGGAGGCCTAACCGCTGCAGGTGGTTACAACATGCGTGTTTTTGCCTCGGATCAGGCTACCGGACCTTATGTTGATATGACCGGACAGGATGCCCGCTACTCATCAACGAACACCGGTGTTGGAAAAGTTAACGGACAGGTAGGACTGCGCCTGATGTCCTATTATAAGTGGGGATGGATGGATGACGGCTACACTGCTCAAGGCCATAATTCAGCGTTTACAGATGAAAACGGAAAAAGCTATCTTGTTTATCACACCCGCTTCGACAATGGAACAGAAGGCCACCAGGTTCGTGTACATCAACTCTTCCAGACTAAAAACGGATACATTACGGCAGCACCTTTCCAGTATGCCGGTGAAACCCTGACAACAGAACCTTATTCTGCAAATGATGTGGCAGGAAGCTACAGCATCCTTTATCACGGTTCCGGCACCGATTATGCCAACCTGGAATGTGTAAAAGAGAAAGAGATCAAACTGAATTCAGACGGTTCCGTCACAGGAGCCTATACCGGCTCATGGTCACAGGCTTCAGATGGTCCTTATATTACCATAAGCATCAACAATGTGACATTTCAGGGTGTGCTACTGACCCAAAAAATGGAAGGACTGGATTACAGTACCCTGTGTTTCACCGCTGTCGGCAACGATATCTCAGTATGGGGGTATAAGATGGCGGGAGAAGGAAAGCCGTTTCCCGAAGATGCAACGGTCGCCTACAATGTAATGAATATGAACGGTACTGTTCCCTCAGAGGCCTACAGTGGTTCGCAACTTTCCTTACCTACCGAAGGTTACTACGGAGCCACGTATGCATGGAAATGGGATACCACATTGATAAGTTCAGAAGGTGTAGTGAAGGATCTGACATCCAATACCTCAACGGTTCTGACACTAACCATAACATGCGGCAATTACGTTTATACCAGAACATCACCCATTCAGTTATCAGCCAGTAACATTGCTGACATCCTTCCCATAGAAGAGGGAGCTATACTGGAATCGTATGCTGATATCGGAGAATACAATGCAGCAGCACCAAGCAGCCGTATCAACTCCCGGACAGGTATGTCGCTGAGTTTTTACCTGGATAACATTACAAGCGACTGGGAATTAATAGCTCATTCTACGGACAACATGTACAGTTTATTTCTTTCCGTATTACGCTTCAACAGTGCAGATTTCTACGAGGCTAAGGCCACATTATCAACTGCAGCCATATCGGCAGGGTATTCATCATCGACGGCCTGGAGAATTTTTCTGAATACCAGTTGCTATGTGACAGTATCGTATAATACTGACGGTACCATTGCCTATTATAAAGACGGTGTGTTGATGCTCACATTCCCGGCTTCTGTAACGCCAAGCTATGGATCAGGAACAACTCCTGCCGAGATTGTATCAGCTGTCATAAGCTACTATCGCAATAAAAAACTGGTATTTGATTACGATGTGAAGAATATTGTTCTGGGCTATGCAGCCGACCTCGACCTGTCAACCTATGAACAAGTCGATTTGTCTGATTATGTTTTCTACGAAGATTATGACTACGCCGGTCTGGCATCTTCCTGGATTACTCCTAATGGCTCTATCTCCAGCTTATACGACTTATCGCTTGAGAGCAACTATATAGAATTAAACACCAACGGCGGTACGGGTAATCGCAGTGCGTTGAATACATTCAACGGTGTTAGCGGCCTTACAAGCTATAATTTTTCGTTTGATGTACAGCTGACTCCCGGCAATGTGGTTGATCGTTCAGTGAGTGAAGTCGCTTTAATAAGCACAGACAACAACAATTCAAACAATGGCCTCACAAATTCCGGCTATATATTCCGTCTTGTAACTCCGACTTATAACGGAAGCAATGGAAGCATATGGTATGTCAACGGCTCAACATCGTCTGCCCTCTCAATCGCATCCGGAACCTGGATCACCATAAGTGGTAAAGTTGATGTTACCGCGAAGACAGCCGATGTCACAGTAATCAACCGTACTTCCGGCAGCACGATCTACAGCGGCACTTCTGCAGTAAACGGGAATGGAATCCTTAAGGGACTCTGGATTCTTGCCGGTCGTGGTACAGGAACCATAGGCATTGACAACATCAAAGTGAAAAACGGAACCTCTACCGGTATCGGAAATGTATCCGTTAAAGCCGGCATCGATTATAACGCTGTGTCTGAGGTGTACAATTTGTCCGGAATTAGGGTTGCGCATGGTAGGTTGTCCTCTATCAGTTTACCAACCGGCGTTTATATAGTTCGTCAGGGTAAAGGTGTGTTTAAGATCTCGGTTACAAAATGGCAATAAAGCATTAAACGAATTATAATCTGGCTTATATAGGGATCCGGACGTAATGATCCTCATCAAAATATGGGGCGCATCTGCAGCAATGAAAATTCAGACTACAGAATGCCTGCTATCTTTTGTACCCTTTGTAATAAATAAACCACAAAGCAAATACAAAGGAAAAATCACGAAGAACACAATGATACGGTTCAGGATAGAGACAGAAATTGCAGCACAATGATGACTGCAAAAAACACAAACTGTGGCAGAGTGACTTTAAAAACTTCCCTGTGAATAAGCGCAGCAATGACCAGACTGGTGATGAAGTTGATGAGCACAATTCCTACCGGGAAATAGGCAGAGATGCCTGGCAGGTGAATGGTTCCCGCCGAAACCAGTACCTGAATGATTCCGACGGCCAGTAACAACAGCCCTCCCTGGAAGATCATGATGCGTAATGAACCTATCATGACAGGGTTACTGGTTATCTTTTTAAGTTCGGGAACCTGTTTCTTTTCACCATACACGTTGTGTGCAATGCTGATTAAAATGATCATTATACCTGCTGTGATTCCCATTATGTCATGATTTTAGTATTACCATAATTTAATTTGTCAGATCTATGGTAATCTGACATTTATTTATGTGAAATTCAATTGCTTTAATTAGCTGTCAGTTAACATATAACCGCCTTTTGACAGCTGATGTTCATTATTACTAGAGGAACAATAGAATAAGGGATTAAGAAGTGTCAACAGACAATTCAGCCAAACATACTATAATACTAATATACAGAATGTTAATTCGAAAAGTTTAAATATTCAAAGTCTAAGTGGTGCATTATTTCCCGTAACACCAGAACAATTGCATAGTCTTTTTGAGTGACGCCTGCTTTTAACTCCGAAATTGGCGCACCCATGATTACGCGGGCATAACTACTAAATAGTTTTTCAATACTTTCGCGAGAGTACGAATTCTCATTAAGGTCATTCTTTCTGAATACATTTTTGAGTTCTTCATCTGATGTACACAATTCCCTACTGCTTTGGATACGGGATTTATGTGTCATCAACTGATCCTCTATATGATTAATGGCATAATCCGTTTCATCATATGTTGGGATATCGTGTCTGAAAAACTTTCCGGATATAAATTCATAGCCAGCCTTTAAAACAACTTCCTGATTCAGTACATTATTCTGAAAAATTTGAAATCGCAGGACTTCATTTTCCATCATCAGAAATATTTTTGCATCCGGTGAGAGTCTGTCTTCCATCATATTATAGTGCTTTTCATTATACCGCTCTTTAAATCAAGCTTCTGGTTTTGCCTGCAACATTATGTTGCAGGCAAAATAACCAGACTTTTCTGTTAATTATAATACAGCATTCACTGCATTCGCAAGGGATTCAGTCGGTCTGCCTATTAGTTTTGACAGCTGTTTTGAATCGTCAAATAAATCGCCTTTGGATGCACTGGTATCCCATCCGGCTATTGCTGCGGCAAAAAATTCCGGTAAACCAACATTTTTGAGAATCTGTGCATATTCTTTTTCCGGCAGGTTAGTATAAGGAATTGTTTTCCCTGACTGCCTCGTAATTTCGGCTGCCAGTTCCTCCAATGTATATGCTTCATCACCGGCAAGTTCATAAACCAGCCCTTTATGTTTTTCATCAGAGATAACCACAGCCGCCGCCTCTGCAAAATCTATCCTGCTCGCGGATGATATCTTACCGTCACCGGCACTTCCTACAAAACTTCCTGCATTTAAGGCACCCTGTACAGATCCGGTATAATTCTCAGTGTACCAGCCATTGCGTAGTATAGTATAAGCAATACCTGAATTTTGCAACGCTTTTTCTGTAAGCAGATGTTCCTCCGCCAGATCCAGTGAAGACGAGTCTGCATGCAATAAACTGGTGTAAACGATCCATTTTACTCCTGATTTTCGGGCCGCATTAATAACATTGTCATGCTGCCGTGCTCTTTGCCCAATCTCGCTTCCTGAAATAAGAAGTAAGCGATCAATACCTTCCAGCGCATCGGATAATTCACTTGCCCTTTCATAGTCAAATACACGGGATTCCACGCCAAATTTTTCCGCTTTAGCAGGTGTACGCACCAATGCAATTACGTTTTCTTCTCCAACAATCCTTTTTACCTGTTCTACAACAAGACTTCCTAACTGACCTGTTGCTCCTGTTATTCCTATTTTCATCTTAATTACTTTTTTATTTGCTTTTTATTAAAACTAACTAATGATCCATTTGTGTTCGCTGAAAACAGCTTTTGTCATTAGTTTGCCAATCCTATTTGTTTCATGAATGCCTGGTTGTCCCAAAACAGGTGCTCTTCATACATCACACCGTCTTTCCATAATCCAATGGTAACCATCGGTAATTTGAATGATTTTCCGGTTGGTGGAATTGAGCCGCCATTGGGAAGTGGCATGGGGTTTGAAAATGTTCCCTCAATATAGCCTGTAACTGCAGTATATTGTCCGGTTCCAAAACGAATAGGATGAACCGTAATCTTGGTGTCCGGAGCAAAAACAAACATTGGTTTTAACGCAGCGATGTGATCTTCCAAACCAACAGTCGTGCTCCCGTCAGGATAATAAACCAGAATGTTGTGTGCATGACTTTCGTGCAACCTTTCCCATTCCTGGTTACTGTAAACTACAAAATCCAGAGTGTCGAATTTTTGCAGATACTGCTCTGTTAATTTATTACCGGCTAAAATTTCATTGAGTTGTTTCTTTGCTTCAGCAAGTTCCTTATTTGACTGTGCACTTGCAGCTAATGTACCTATCAGCACTAATGCTGCTAAAATTAAGTTTACCTTTTTCATTTCTTTTTGTTTTTAAATTTTATGGTACAAAGTTACCGTGCAGTTATGCCACGCACACTTGACCTATGGTAAGAAATGAAATTGATGTATGTTAAGAGAAACAGGTGTTCACAGCTTTTTACGTATCCTGCTAAGGCTCTCCGGAGTGATGCCAAGGTAAGAAGCAATGTATACGAGCGGAACTCTCTGAAAAATATCCTTATGTTCCTTTAGCAGTTCATTGTACCTGTCAACAGCAGATTCCCACATTGTAGAGTTCAACCTTTGCAAGGCATTTACATATGCTTTTTGAAATAAAATCCTGAAGTATCTTTCAAGACCTGGCACTTCATTGTAAAGTGACTCCAGCCGTTCATATGATACCCTCAGTAACCGGGTATTTTCCAATGATTCAATATAATACTTTGATGCCCGTCGTGAAAAGAAACTTTCAAGATCACTTATCCAGCTGTTATCCAACCTGATTTGATATATATGTTCAACCCCCTTTTCATCTACAAAATACGACCTTAAACACCCTTCAATAATGAAATATATATAATCACAATTATCTCCCGGTTCCAGAATTTCTTTCTTCTTCTTAATAAAAACCGGTTCAAATGCTGATAGAATTACTTCTTCCTCCTTTTCGGTGATGTGTATCCACTTTTTAATATAGTAGATCAGTTTGCTTTCTTCAGGCATAACCAGAATTTATCATTAAATACAATAATACTATTCACACATTAGTGCATACACGGCAAATGAAGCAAGCCAGTGTTCGCCTTCGTAAGCGCCGCTGGTCACATGAGGCAGGGCAGCATTAAGGTGCTGTTTGGCCATGGCAACAATATCCTCATCTTCTCCCGGAAGTTTATGCGCAATATTGAACAGACACCAGGCCCGGCTCAGGTTCAGTCCGTCAAGATGTACCAGTTTACCATCTGTGCGGTCACTTACCACCGCTGGTTCGAGCTTTATGCCTTCATCATCACCCAATCCGGGCAAGAACTGTTGCAGCCACAGCATATAATCCACTTCATTCATTACACGGGTCATCAGGTCGGCCTCAATCAGACAGGGAGACAAAAAATCAAAGCCGCCTGGCTCCCAGGATATGGGGCAATTCTTGTCTTTTTCGTAAAATTCAAGAGCCTTATCCTCAATCTTATTCTTAAGCACAGTTTCACCAAATGCATTGGCATAATCCCAGGCAAAGGTCAGACCAAAAGCTGTATTGGTATGTTCACCCACACGGATGGGATAGTTCAGTTTATCCAGAAAACGATTGTATTTACTTACAATGGTATCGGCAAGAGGTTGCACATTTGCGGCGAGCTGCTTTCCAAGCGGATCGTCCCATGTGCGCAGTTCCATCTGCAACTTCAGCAACCAGGCCCAGCCGTAAGTGCGTTCAAATGTTTTATTGTTTGGGTCAGCAAAAAAGGCAATCTCTTTTTGAATATGTTCTGCTGTCAAGTTCTCCTCTAACATGGTTCTGATCTGTTTTGCTTCCGGCAAACCCGGATAGGATTTCAGCAAGCGTACCAACGTCCAGTGACCGTGAACCGAGGAATGCCAGTCGAAACAGCCGTAAAAGGCCGGATGATCCACTTTGGGTGCCACTACATCAGCAGCTGATCCCAACACCTTTCCGGGTTTATAGGGATAAGGCTTCTGAATGCACTTTAAGGCAGGCTTACTTAATACCTCAGCCTGATCCGGTGTAAAATTCTGTCCCAACATTATCAGGGGAAGAATGAAAAAGATAATGAGCAATTTATTTTTCATTTGCTGCCGGATTAAAAAAATGAACATCGCGTTGCGGGAATGGAATAGTTACCTTATGCGCTCTGAATTCCCTGTCAATATTATAACGCATCTGACTTTTCACATTTTCCACATGAAAAGAATCGCTCACCCAAAAATAGACTTTAAAATCCAGCGATGAGTCGCCAAAATTTTCGAAACGGACAAAGGGTTTGGGTGTGTTTGCGATCAGCTTCACCTGATCAGCACAATCCAGAAGGATCTTTGTCACCAATTCCACATTGGAACCATAAGCCACTCCTACTCCAACATTGAAACGGGTTTTAAAATCAATGTGGCTCCAGTTAATGATTTTATCGTTGACAAACTTGGAATTCGGTACAATGGTGACAATATCGTCCCTGGTTTTTATTTTTGATGTTCTCAGACCTATTTCCGTCACTTTTCCTACTGTTCCGTCATCCAGCTGAATCACATCGTTTATTCTCAGATTGCGTTCAAACAAAAGAATGATACCAGCCGCCACGTCTCCGAATACCTGCTGAATACCTAAACCAACACCAACCAGTAAAGCTGCAAAACTGGCCAGGAAAACTGATATTTTCACATGAAATGAATCCAGAATGAGTATAATGACGATTACCCAAATGAAATACTTAATAATGAGAAACACTGAATAGAAGGAAGATGCTTCCTGTGGTGTTTTCTTTTTAAAATACCGACGGAAACCTTTTTTAATTAAATTCAGAGCCAGTAAGGTAATTAATATGATAACCAAAGCTATTAACAGGTTGGAGATGGTAATTGTATAATCCTTCCCTGTCAGCAATACGGTGTCGAGCCACGACCTGATTTCCTCCAGTAAATGCACCATGATACTATTAATACAACTTAATCCGTAAAAAGTTTACGCAGCCAGCGTAGACAACAGATGCTAAAATTAATAGTTTCATGTTAAAAAGGAAACAGCTATTCCTAATTTAATCTATTAAAAAGAATTAATTGACTTGCATAATGCCTTTTCGTAAATTGGGATCAATTTTTAAATCCTGTAAAATGCGTATTTTAAAGGTATCATCTCTCACCATACTGCTTTTAATATCGGTTCTGATTATGATACTATCAGCATGCGGTACGAAAAAAACAAAACCCATCCGACAGGAAGTTAAAACCACGGTTTATAATTTGGCTGGAGATTCCCTGATTCTGAAATACAACAATGGGTCAGGAAGCTGTAAATTGGTACATAATGGTGACACCATGCTTCTTCATCAGGACACGACAGCTTCAGGAATCCGGTACAGCAACAAACAATACCTCTACACCGAATGGCACGGAGAGATCACATTGAAAAAAGGAAAAGACATCGTATTTACCAATAAAAAATAAACATTATGAAACGAATCTTACTGGTTTTCATCCTACTTATATCGTTAAGCCATATAGTACCGGCGCAGGAGATGAACAGTGCCAAACTGGACAGCCTGCTCACAGCGCTGGAACAAAATGAAAAATTCATGGGGAGCGTTGCAGTGGCGCACGATGGGAAGCTGATTTACACCAAAGCAGTCGGGTTTGCAGATCTCACGGATTCTATACCTGCTACGCCTGAAACGGAATACCGGATTGGGTCCATCTCAAAAATGTTTACCGCAGCCCTTACATTTAAGGCCGCGGAAAAAGGCATTCTGGATCTGGATCAAACCATAATAACATACTTTCCTAAGGTAGTCAACGCCGATAAGATAAAGATCCGTTATCTGCTGAACCATCACAGCGGCATCCACAACCTTACCAGTGAACCGGATTATAAGGACTGGGAAACAGAACCGCGGACGGAAAAGCAACTGATCGATTTGATATCCGGTTTTAAAAGCGACTTTGAACCGGGCAGCAAAGCAGAATACAGTAATTCAAACTATGTATTGCTAACCTTTATCCTGGAAAAAACATATAAAAAACCGTATAAAGAACTGGTTGAAACATATATTATAAAACCACTGGGATTGAAGCACACCGCGTATGGTGGTCCGGCTGACCCTAAAAATGGGGACAGTTATTCCTACCATTATGATCAGGGTTGGGTAAAAGCACCCGAAACAGATATGTCCATACCTGTAGGAGCCGGCGCCCTCGTTTCCACACCATCGGATCTGTGTCGTTTTATTACCGCACTCTTTAATGGGAAGATTATATCACAGGAAAGCCTGGATCAGATGAAAACCATGAAAGACAATTATGGGATGGGCATGTTTGAATACGGGTTCGGAGACAAAAAAGCATATGGGCATAACGGTGGCATTGATGGTTTTCGCTCAAATTTAGGTTATATTCCTGAGGATAAAGTCAGTATTGCCATGACGTCGAACGGCATGAATTACAATATGAATTCCATCATGATTGATGTACTGAACAGCTATTACAACATACCTTACAGAATTCCCGAATTCAATACCATTGAGTCAAGTGAAGCAGATCTGCAAAAATATTCAGGAGAATACTCCAGCACACAGATTGCCCTGAAGATAAAGGTCTTTACCGAAGGAAATACACTAAAAGCACAGGCAACCGGCCAGTCATCCTTTCCGCTGGAGCAAACTGTACCCAATGTGTTTCACTTCGATCAGGCCGGCATAGTCATGGAGTTTGATCCGGAAAATAAGTCCATGGTATTGAAACAGGGAGGTGGTGAATTTCGTTATACGAAAGATTAAAAGGATCAGATTTTATGCAGTTAAAAAGCATTACATTCTTCATTCTCATCTTATTTGTTAATAGCAACTGCCTCAGGTCGCAGGTTGTGACAACGGCATATGGACCTGTGTCGGGCAATAAAAGCGGCAATGTATTTGAATTTCTGGGCATTCCGTTTGCCTCACCTCCTGTTGATGAACTACGCTGGCGGGCCCCGGTTCCTCCTGACAATCATACCGATACTTTGCAAGCCATGAATTATCCCCCGGCCTGCCCACAGAAAAACTTTGAACAGGGTGATACTACTGCTACTATCATGGGAGATGAAGACTGCCTATATCTTAATGTCTGGAGTCCTGACCTTAGCGGCGGACTTCCTGTGATGGTGTTCATTCATGGCGGCGGGAACCAGCAGGGCTCAACCGGTCAGGAAACAGGTGGAACAAAACTGTACGACGGCAAAAACCTGAGTGAACGTGGTGATGTGGTTGTGGTCACCATCCAGTATCGTCTCGGCATCCTGGGTTATATGGTTCATCCAGGACTGGAAGCTGAAAATACGGCAGGTATATCCGGGAATTATGGTGTACTGGATCAAATTCTGGCCCTGCACTGGATACGAAACAACATTGCAGCATTCGGTGGTGATCCCACAAATGTAACCCTGTTCGGTGAAAGTGCCGGCGGTGTAAATACAGGAAACCTGCTTCTTACAGAAGAAGCAAAAGGACTTTTTCATAAAGCCATCATACAAAGTGCCATACCAGGCCTGGCTGATTATGCTGAAGCAAAACTGAAGGGTATAGAACTGGTTGACAACTTTGTTAACACCGGCACAGATGAAGAAAAAATAGCCGGCATGCGAAAAATTCCCGCGGACAGCCTGTCTGAAACACTGAGTATCCCTATCAACGGCGGTATCGTACAGCAAAACTGGCGTCCTGTAACTGATGATGTGCTATTTACAGATAATCCTGAAAACATCATACAGTCAGGCCGGTTCAACCATATGCCGTTAATCATCGGGTCAAATGCTGATGAAATGAGCCTGAGCGCACCACTGGTGGTCTATCCTTCCATGGTAAATGCCCTGGTATCGCTTTACCTTCCTGCAATTCTCAGGCCGGAAGCCCTGTCGCTTTATCCGCCCGGGTCAACGCAGGACGAGGCAAGAAACGCATATGTTCAAATCCTGACAGATGCACAGTTCACCTCTGCAGTGCGAAGAACAGCACAATGCATCGAACTGAACCAGACTGAACCGGTGTGGCGCTACTTTTTTACATACACTCACTCTGTCCCGCAACTTGCATCATTTGGTTCCTACCATGGGATGGAACTGTTCTACGTGTTCAATAACTGGGAAAATGCAACGCTTGGTAGCAGCTTCTTATTTAAACCGCAGGACGACAGTGTTCAATACAACATGCTGCAATACTGGACCAATTTTGCACGAACCGGAAACCCGAATACAAACGGTCTTACAACCTGGCCGGAATATGCTGCGTCCGAAGATTGTTACTTTGAGATTAAAGCCACACCAAATGGCAATCAGTGCGGTGTGCGATCCGAAAAATCCGATTTCTGGGACAAGGTGATCAATTTTAAGGGTTGCACGTCATCGTTGAGTAAAAATGAGATCGACGCCACAAATAAGTTCCGGGTTTATCCCAATCCAACAAACGGCATTATTAACATTTCGTCGAACAACTCGCAGAATTCTGTGACGATGCTATACAATGTTAACGGGGAAAAACTAGGTACTTTTTGCAACACTTCACAAATTAACCTGTCTGAATACCCGGATGGATTATACATTTTAAAAAGTTCAGACAAACAACAACAGCACATTTATAAAGTAACTAAATTACCTTAAAGCCGTTTTTTAAAGAAAGTAATAATTCCAGTTCATCAGATTATCTATGCCGTATATGAAAACCATTTTGTTTCTATTGATCTTTATTTGCAGCAGTCAATTCATTACATCACAAAACGACACAGAGATAACGAATAATTTGTATCGTCAGGGTACCGTATCTGATGCCATAACAAATGAGCCACTGCCCTATGTCAACATTTTTGTAGTGAGAACATATGATGGCATAATCAGTAATGAACAGGGCAGGTATTCACCGGCAGAACTAAATGCAGAGCCTGATGACACCATCTGTCTGAGTCACATCGGGTACAAAAACCAGCTCATTGTCTACCGTGTAATGCTTCAAAATCCTGATGTTTATCTTGAGAGCAACACGTTTAATATTAGTGAGGTTACGGTATTTCCTGACAAATTTGATCCCCGTGCCATAGTGGAAAAAGTTCTGGCAAACAAAGCAAAAAATTACACCACTTTAACATCTAAACGAGAAGTTTTCGTACGCCATCGATCGGTAACCGACTTTAACGATTTTGATATTGATCTGAGAAAGAGAACTGCAGAACCGATAAAACAAATTGCAAAAAACATCAATACGATGATGAACCGGAAATTCATCTCCTATACTGATTTTATAGGCAATTATTATACAACGGCAGACAAAGAAGATACTGTGAAAACCAAACTGGAATCCACGGATGCTTTGCGATTAAATCCTGATATGAATGCACTAAATCTTGTAGCAGACTCCATCACAAATCTCTCCTTTCTAGAGGTGGATACCAACGAATACTGGAAAATGAGAACGGGTATACTCGGAATTGAACTGAAAGATGAACGAAAATCGGTTCCGAAAGATACTGTAAAAAAAACCAGTCTTAATGATTCCCTGGACAGGGAGCCGCTCGTATTGCTACTTAAGAATATTAATTTTAATCTGAGCTATACAGGTTTCTCTGATAAAGATCTCTGGCAGTTTTTGTACGAACCGGGCAAGTATAAATTTAAGCTGGAGGGTGGCACCATCATTAACGATGAATATGTATATATCATAAGCTTTACACCCAAAAACAGAGGATTATACAAAGGACGCATGTACATTACATCCGACACCTATGCCTTGCTCAGGGCAGATTATGAATATGCCCCCGATAAAACAGGAAAGTCAATACAGTTATTAGGCGTTGGATACACCGAAAATATGTTCAAAGCATCGATTTATTTCGAGAAGAACGGTGACAGTTACCGGCTTAAACAATTTTCGAAACAATCTGACATTCATGTAACCATCAACAGGCCCCTTGCATTTATTAAAAAGCGGGATCGCAAATTATTCGATAAAACCCTGGAAGATATCAAATCCGACCTTACCATTGAATTCACCGAAAATGAAGCCTTCGAATTTTTTGTTATCGATGAGCGTAACATTTCCGAAGAGGACTACCGGGATATGAAACAGGACATCTATTACAATGTTAATTATACTGACTCTGTCAACTCCGGTTCATGGAGTGATTTTGCCAAAATAGTCCCTGTTAAATTTTAGGCCGGGCAATTGTTAAAACCTTAAAATTCACGTTTTTGTTGAAGCCGGAACCAAACAAAACACGCAATCTATTTGTTTTGGATCTAAATAACAAAATCGTATACTATGGCAAGCGTAAGTTTATATCTGAATTTTAAGGATCAGACTGAAGAAGCCTTTAATTTTTATAAACGGGTTTTCGGGGCAGAATTCGAGGGTGATGGAATTATGAGATTCAAAGATGTTCCTCCTTCAGAAAATATGCCTCCACTTCCTGAAAAAGAAGCAAATCTGGTCATGCATGTTTCCCTTCCAATTTTAAACGGTTTCAAACTGATGGGCGCAGATGCACCGGAAACTTTTGGCTTCAACATACATAAAGGGAACAATATAAATATCAATCTTGAACCGGACACAAGGGTTGAAACCGACAAACTTTTTGTATCCCTTTCTGAAGGGGGAAAAGTCACCCAGCCATTACAGGAAATGTTTTGGGGCGATTACTTCGGAACATGTGTCGATAAATTTGGTGTACTCTGGATGTTTAACTGCGCTGAAAAAAAATAAATTAAACAGATTATGGATGGAACTACGATAGCGGTACAGGCAGAAATTCTTGTACCGGTTGAAGAGGCATGGAAAAGCTGGACGTCTCCGGAAGATATTAAACAATGGAATAATGCCAGTAATGACTGGCATACGCCCCAGGCAAAAAATGATCTGAAGAAAGGAGGCAGGTTTGTTTACCGGATGGAAGCCAGGGATAAAAGTTCCGGGTTCGATTTCAGTGGTACATATACGGAGGTTGTCCCGAATAAACTGATCAGCTATACCATTGATGATGACAGAAAGGTTATCGTTGAATTCAGGGCACATAAAGACAGGACCACTATCATTGAAACATTTGAAGCTGAGCAGAGCAATCCGATTGAGATGCAGCGGGAAGGCTGGCAGGCCATACTAAATAATTTTAAACATTATGTAGAGAAATAACAGACTCAGTTCTGTTTTTTATACCAGTATCCCAACAGCCTGGCACCCAAAGACCTGTTTAGTTTTGATGGCAGAATAAAATGTAGAATAAATAACAAAATTGCCATGAAATTAGAAAAGAACAGTCTGAACATTGAAGAGACAGTCAACTCATCTTTCCGGCCGGATGTCGCCACCGGATGGTTATAAATCACCCCGAATTTCTTATTCACCCTCCTGCCGATACGTTTTAATCGAAATACAAAATCAATCTCTTCCAGGGCAAATAGATCTTCGCTGAATCCTCCGGTTTGTTCAAACAGATCTCTGCGACACAGTAAAAATGAACCAGCGGCAAGTTTTAAATAGCGTATAATCGGGTTGACCCGTTCCAACCTCAGTTTATTGAATTTTGTTCCGCCTGTAATTTGCAGCGTGGCACCGCAACCAATATAACGTCCGCTTCGGATGATGTCAAGCACATTTTTCATTAGTTCCATTCCAGGATGCGTGTCCGCATCCAAAAACAAAATCCACTCCCCTTTGGCTGAATGCGCTCCGGTATTTCTCGCTCTTGAAATCTGGTTCACCGGTTCAAAAACGACCTGGATACCAAGACGCTTTGCGACTTCACCTGTATGATCCGTTGAATTATTATTACAAACAATAATTTCCCATAAGCCTTTTTCAGGTAAAAGTTCATTGAGCCTATCCTGGATATTCAGAATGGTTTCCTCCAGAAAATCAGCTTCGTTATATGCCGGAATCACAACAGAAATAAACATGTATTCACTATTGACCCATTACCAGTACAAGGTATGCCTTTTTTGTCAGATTGAACAAGGGATTAATATGGTAGTGTAAACCAGAATGTTGCACCGTTGCCTTCAGTCGATTCTACCCAAATGCGACCTCCCATCAGGTCCACAAGGCTTTGGCATATAGCTAACCCCAGACCTGTGCCACCATGCTTTTTTACATCATTGGAGGCAGATTGCCTGAAGCGTTTAAAAATATACTCCTGCTCTTCTTTATGGATACCCTTCCCTGTATCCTTAACATAAAATCGAATCTTACTGTTGTAAGGTTTCAGGTATCCAAGCTCAATAAATCCTTTTTCCGTAAACTTCAGGGCATTCGTCAGGAGATTGGAGAACACCTGTGAAAACCGCGTGGGATCTGTTATTATCAATGCTTCCTCATCATTTAAAGGAGTAACCAGCTTTAGCTGCAACTCTGTTTTCCCGTAATCTTTTACCTGAACTGAAAACTGGTTATACAATTTATCAAGTTCATCATTTAAATGGATCTGCTCCTTATAAATCTTCATTTGTCCACTATCGATGCGCGAGAAATCAAGCAAATCGGTGAGAAATGAGGTCAGCTGATCACCGTTCTTATTAATTATGGAAGCATATTTCTTTTTTTCTGACTCACTCAGTTCTTCCGTAGCCAGCAGATTCGAAAACCCCATCATGGCATTCAAAGGCGTACGAATTTCATGGCTCATGTTAGCAAGAAAGGAAGATTTCAGTTTATCGCTCTCTTCAGCCTTTTGTTTGGCTTTTATCAATTCCTGAGTGGATTTTCGTCTTTGAGTAATCTCTCTCACAAGAAAAACAACTTCATCGTCATTGCACAATGAGGTACGCACCTCATACCACCTTTCAAAAAGCCCCTCTCCTTCGTTATATTCAAAACTGCATTGTTGTTTTGTCTTAAGTGTCTCATCCAAGGCATTCAGAAATAATTCAGAGGTTTCCGGATTAAACACATCAGTCATATGATATCCGCGATAATTTACAGAAGCATCTTGAGACAAAACGGGAAGGTTATCATAATATTCCGTAAATACACTCTGCCTGTTAATAACCAAAACCCTGTCGGGTAATGCCTTTAAAAGACTCGTAATTTTCTCCTTGCTTCTCCGCAACTCTTCGTTAATCATCCGGCTTTCAGACACATCCTGTGTTGTAGCATAAATACGTAGTACATTGCCGTCCTTATCCCGCAGAATTTTTCCCGTATCAGATAGAATAATTAACTTTCCCCACTGATTTCTGAATGTAATATCGTGGGTGTAAAGATCAAGATCACTCTGTATTATGCGCTTATATTTATTCATGACCTCCAATCTTTTCTGTCTATCGAAGACTGACACAAGCAATCTTTTGATATTTAAATCCGGTTCAAAATCAATACCAATAATATTGATGAATTCCTGGGAGCATAAAAAACTGTCTGTCTCAAAATTATATTCCCAGCTACCAACATGAGATATGCGTTGTGATTCAATCAGTTGATGATGCTTCCTTTTAAGCTCTTTATCGCTGAGATACTGAGCTGTTATGTCAGAAAATGAATAAATATAGCCTGTAATGTTTCCCGTTGATCCTTTTAATCCGGAAACAAGAATTTCAAAAACCAATAGTCCGTTAACCGTTTCAATCTGCTTGGTGTAACTACCCTGAACGTCAGGTGTATTTCTGTGTAAAACTTTAAGCTCCTCTCTGATAATTTGTTGTGTTCTTCGAACATCAGGACCAATACGCAATAACATATTTGATAAACCTGAGTTAGAATAGACAATTTCTCCCTTTAAATCAGTAATTAATAAGGCATTGGGCAAAACGTCCATAAAAGAGGATAAGGCATCTGAAATTCCCCTGTCTTTACCAGAAATTAATTTATCCTGCAGTATGGAAAGCAGATTATATTTTTTAGATGCAGCAACTACGTTTTCGTCCTGAGAATCCCGGAAGTTATCAGATGACATGTTTGCATAAGTTTAGCCTAAAATAAATAGAAAAACGTGCTTTTTTGTATCCGGAACAGTTAAATTATTAACAAATAGCTAACCCATCGAATAATTCACAGTAGATCTTTACCCCTTCACGAATCTCATTCAGAACGATATACTCATCAGAAGTGTGCGAACGGGCAGAATCTCCGGGGCCCATTTTTACCGAAAAAAAAGGCAATACGGCCTGGTCTGACGTGGTTGGACTTCCATAGGTTTCACGTCCCATTTTCTGTCCCTTTAAAACAACCGGATGATCCATCGGGGTGGCAGAAGAATTTAACCTGTACGACCGTGGAATGACCTCACACTTTACATGGCTCTGAATAATCTCATGCAGTTCTTCGTTGTTGTAAAGTTCATTAGACCGTATATCGACCACAAATGTACATTTGTCAGGTACAACATTATGTTGTCGTCCGGCTTCAATTTGTGTCACTGTCATTTTTACTTCTCCCAGTAACTCAGACACACGATCAAACTTATGGGTTTTGAACCATTGAATATCAGGTATAGCCTCGTAAATTGCGTTAATTCCTTCGTTTCTTGCCGCATGCCCCGATTTCCCCAGCGCTGTACAGTCAAGCACCATCAGTCCTTTTTCAGCAGTGGCCATGTGCATTTGGGTCGGTTCACCTACTACAGCAAAATCTATTTGTGGCAGGTATTCTATCAGGCTGGCTATACCGTTCAATCCGGAAATTTCCTCCTCCACCGATGCCACATAAATTAAATTATAAGGCTGCTCCTTTTGATCCAGAATCATGAATGAAGCCAGTAACGAAACGACACTTGCGCCTGCGTCATTGGATCCCAAACCATATAATATCCCGTCCTCCAACTGCGGTGTAAACGGATCTCTCTCCCACTTGTCCGACGGTTTTACCGTATCAATGTGTGAATTAAACAGCAGAACCGGTTTCGTATCATTCCAGTGATGCGATCTTACTACAAGGTTATTATCCTGCCGGTCCACTTTATATCCCAGATCTTCAATCTCTTTCTGCAGGCAATCAGCTGCCTCTTTTTCATTTCGGCTAAAAGACTGAATGGAAATCAGTTTTTTTAAGATCTCGATGGCTTTTTCCGCATTCATAAATTACAGTATTGTTGTACCGGAATTTTTATGTATCAAATCAGAACGGGTGATGATGACTTTCTTTACACCCTTATCAATAGAAGCATATGCATTGTCCAGCTTAGGAATCATACCGCCGGAAATACGGCCTTCATCCACATACCTTTTATAGAGTTCTCTCGTCAGTTCACCAATGACACTTCCATCATCATTTTCATCCAGAAGCACACCTTTCTTTTCAAAACAATATACCAGCGAAACGTCATAAAACTCAGTCAGTGCCCGTGCTACTTCCGAAGCAATGGTATCTGCATTTGTATTCAGCATGCCTCCGTTCAGGTCATGTGTCAGGGGAGCCATCACAGGGACCACATCTTTATGGATCAGATCGGCTAATAACCCTGCATTTACTTTATCTATATCACCTGCAAAGCCGTAATCAATATCTTTTACCGGACGCTTATGGGCTTCAATCACATTCATATCGGCACCGGTAAGTCCAATAGCGTTGCATCCCAAAGCCTGCAGACTTGCAACAATACTTTTATTCACCAGCCCGCCATATACCATGGTAACGACCTTCAATGTTTCTTCGTCAGTAATACGACGACCGTTGATGTATTTACTTTCTATTCCAAGCTGATCGCCAATGGTCGTAGCCAGTCTTCCCCCACCATGAACAAGCAGTTTATGCCCCTTGATGGCACAAAATCCTTCCAGCAGTTTCTGTAGAGAATCACGATCCTCTACAACTTTCCCCCCTACTTTAACTACCGTAATATGTTCCATGAAATATGATTAAAACAGACCGTGTAGTTCGGCATCAATTTTATTGATCACGCTCCTTAGCTCTGTGGCATTTTCAGCGAAATTTGTCTTGTCCACATCAATAATCAGAAGCTTTCCGTAATTATAACTTTTGATCCATTCCTCGTACCGTTCGTTCAGACTTTTCAGATAATCAAGGCGGATTGATGCTTCGAATTCGCGTCCCCGCTTCTGGATCTGATTTACCAGTGTAGGAACCGAGGCCTTCAGATAAATCAGCAGGTCCGGTGGCTGAATCAGCTTTACCATCAACTGGAACAGAGACTCATAATTCTCATAGTCACGGTTGGTCATCAGGCCCATTTCCCTGAGGTTGGGTGCAAAAATGTGAGCATCTTCGTAAATGGTTCTATCTTGAATCACATCTTCTCCGGTTTCCCTGATTTTCAACATTTGTCCGAAACGGGAATTCAAAAAATACACCTGCAGATTGAAAGACCAGCGTTTCATGTCTTCATAAAAGTCATCCAGATACGGATTCTCATCTACAGATTCATAATGTGGTGTCCAGGCGTAGTGTTTTGCCAGTAAAGATGTTAGTGTCGTTTTTCCTGCTCCAATGTTTCCGGCTACAGCAATATGCATATCGTTATGTTTTGAATAATTGGATCAAAAATAGCAAAAAACAATGAATAAATGCCCCATATTCTCTATTGGTTCATGGCAATAAGTTCATCCATATAGGTGCGTGAATTTGCCAGCCGGGGTACCTTGTTTTGTCCACCCAGTTTTCCTCTTTTTTTCATCCAGTCCAGAAACAGACCTTTACGCGACACAACCAGTTCGAGTGGTTCTAGCGTTGCATTTCTCCTGCGCTTGGCTTCGTAATCGGAATTTACTTTTTGTAAGGCCTGATCCAGAATTTCGGAAAAAATATTCAGATCATCCGGTTCATGATCAAACTCAACCATCCACTGATGCCGTCCCTTGCTTTTATCTCCCATAAACACAGGTGCTACCGTATATTCGTGAATAATAGCCCCCGTTTTTTGACAGGCTTCTTTCAGCGCTTTTTCGGCATTATCCACCATCAGTTCCTCCCCGAATGCATTGATGTAATGTTTGGTTCTGCCGCTTATCCTAACCTTATGCGGGTAAAGTGATGTAAACTGAACGGTATCGCCTATGATGTAACGCCAAAGACCACCATTAGTGCTTATAACAACGGCATAATTCTTATTGGTTTCAACTTCATCAACCGTATATACCTTGGGATTGGAAGACTCAATATCCTCCATCGGTATAAATTCATAAAAAATACCATAATCCATCATCAGTAACATATCCGGCGAACTCAGGTCATCCTGAATAGCAAAAAACCCCTCCGATGCATTATATGTCTCCATATACCGCATATCTTCTCTCGGTATGATTCGTCGAAACTGTTCGCGGTAAGGATCAAAGTTGATGCCTCCGTGTACAAACAGTTCAAAATTAGGCCATACTTCAAGTATATTTGATTTACCGGTTACCTCAAGCACACGTTTTAACATGATCAGGTTCCACGATGGCACACCCACAATACTCGTCACATTTTCTTCCACCGAGACCTCTGCTATTTTATTGATCTTCTCTTCAAATTCATCCAGTAATGCGATAGATGTATCCGGCGTTCTGAACAGATCAAAAAAGAACGGAACATGTTGCAGGTATATAGCAGAAAGATCGCCCACCTGTGATCTGTCACTGAACGGACTTACCTGGTGACTTCCTCCCAGTGTGAGACTTTTACCTGAAAAAACTTTATTATCGGGGTAAATATCCGTGTAAATAGCATATACATCTTTACCAGCTTTAAAATGGCAATCCTCCATAGAATCCTTACTAACAGGGATATATTTACTTTTATCACTGGTTGTTCCCGATGATTTGGCATACCATTTCACCTCCTTAGGCCATAATATATTGGCCTCTCCCTTTATCATCCGTTCTATATCCGGTTTCAGGTCATCGTATTTATGAAAAGGAACCCTTTGCTGAAAGGTTTTGATATGTGTAATGGATTCAAAATCGTATTTTTTACCGAATTCTGTCCGCTCACCCTTTTTAATAAGTTTATTAAATTCCTCGTGTTGAAAAAACACGGGATCCTTACGCATTTCATCGATCTGGTTCAATCGTTTTATATTGATCCATGAAAATAAAGAATTGATAAAGGGCATGTTCTATGTTTTTAACAAAAATAGAAAAATCATTCATACGCCGGGTTACGAAACTATGAAATAACGATCTTTCTGTTACGCATTTTATATTTATCACTTACATCCAAGTTATTTCCAATTTAATAAACGATCATTTCTCAGGGTAGATACATTAATAAAATATGATTCTTTAAAAACAAAAACCCCGGAAAAACCGGGGTTAATAACTATGAGTTATAAAAGACGACGTCTTCTATTATTTTTTACTTACGAAGTGATAGTGTGGGCCAAAACGTTCAAATGCTGCACGATCAAGTGATTCGCGATGACTTGGATGTGCAATGGAAATGATCAGTTTGGCACGTTCCTGCATTGTTTTCCCGTAAAGGTTAACAGCACCATATTCCGTTACAATCCAGTGCATATTTGCACGCGTACTCACCACACCAGAACCGGGCAACAGAATCGGAGAGATTTTTGAAACGCCTTTAGCCGTTACAGAAGGCAGTGCAATTATCGGCTTACCACCTTTTGAATGCCCTGCACCTCTGATAAAGTCAATCTGACCACCAACACCGGAATAATGTTTTGTTCCGATAGAGTCCGCACAAACCTGACCGGTGAGGTCAATAGCCAGTGCTGAGTTAATAGCCGTTACTTTATCCAGTTTACGGATGACATGAACGCCATTTGTATGTGCAACGTCCATCATGGCAACCATTGGATTATCGTCAATAAAATCATATAACGCCTGGGTTCCCATCAGGAAAGATGCCACCATTTTACCACGGTCTATAGATTTGTGCTTCCCTGTTATCACACCCTTTTCCACCAATGGCAACACGCCATCTGCAAACATCTCGGTGTGAATACCAAGGTCTTTATGGTTTCCCAACTGAGCCAGCACAGCATTTGGAATACCTCCTATACCCATCTGTAAACACGCTCCGTCTTCAACAAGCTCTGCCACATTTATACCTATTTGTGTATCAACTTCGGTCAAAACGCCCATATCGTGCGTATATAACGGAATATTATCCTCAACAAATAAATCTATATCATTTACATGCACCTGGGCATCACCCCATGCACGTGGCACATTGGGATTAACAGCAGCAATAACTGTATCAGCACATTCAATGGCAGCTTTTGTGGCATCTACAGATGTTCCTAACGAAACAAAACCGTGTTTATCAGGAGGAGAAACCATCACCATGGCAACGTTTACTTTCAGGTAACCGTCTCGGATCAGCTTTTGAGTCTCACTCAGAAAAACCGGAATGTAATCTGCATAACCAGCCTGTGTCTGTTTTCTTAGGTTACCACCCACAAAAAACTGCTCGGCCAGGAATATTCCTTCAAATTCAGGATTGGCGTATTCCAACTCTCCTTCTACATGAATATGCTGGATTTTAACATCATAGATTTCGCCATTCCTTCCTCGCTCAACCATCGGTTTTATAAGCGTATGAGGTGTAACAGCCACACTACTTAAATGAACTCGGTCTCCGGTCTTTATAACCTTTACGGCTTCTTCCGGTGAAACAAATTTGATAGTCTTCATCTATATATAATTTTTGTTATTTGCGATTGTAAGAGGTGCATCCCTACCTAATTAAAGAATTTTTTATCTAATTAAGCTGAATTGCTGCAAATGTAATACGAACCTTACGAATAATGAAACTAAATTACAGTAATTTTCGTCCTATTTCAAGGCATATAATATAACACCTTAAATCCTTTTATAAAAGGCACTTAAAAAAGTTAAGAGAGGATAACAGGTATTATCCTCTCTTAATAAACCTAAACCTTAACCTATGAAAAAATTACCTTAGAAAGTCATCCAAATTTAAGAATAACATCCGATAAAGTCAACGATGCAATCGTTTTCAGAAACTGTTAGAAAACATGTATTTTATACACTCATTCTGTAGCCATATTTCAGAACCCACCTTTTATTCGTATTTTAGTGCCGCAAAAACCTAATGTATAAGGAACAATGAGCAGTAAATATAAACGTGTCCTGCTAAAACTCAGTGGGGAATCATTAATGGGTGATCAGAAGTATGGTATCGACCCGGACCATCTTAACAGCTATGCGAATCAGATCAAAGAAATTTACGACCTTGGTGTTCAGGTTGGTATTGTGATTGGTGGCGGTAATATCTTTCGCGGACTGAGCGGTTCTGCCAAAGGTTTTGACCGAGTAAAAGGTGATCAGATGGGAATGCTGGCAACAGTCATCAACAGTCTGGCGCTGAATTCTGCATTACAGGCCATAGGTGTTCCCTCAAAAGTTCTGACTGCCATACGCATGGAACCTGTTGGCGAATTCTACTCAAAGGACAAAGCCATCGAATACCTCAACAATGGATATGTTTCCATATATTCAGCCGGAACAGGAAATCCGTATTTTACTACGGATACCGGATCATCGCTGAGAGGAATAGAAATTGAAGCAGATGTAATGCTTAAAGGAACCCGTGTGGACGGAGTTTACACGGCTGATCCCGAAAAAGACCCCAATGCCGTAAAATACGATTCCATCTCTTATGATGAAATTTATAACAAGGGACTTAAGGTGATGGATCTGACGGCTACAACCATGTGTAAGGAGAACAATTTGCCCATAGTGGTTTTTAATATGGACACACCAGGAAACCTGCACAAAGTCATTATGGGAGAAAATATCGGGACCTACGTTCATCCCTGAATATTCTGAATTTTTATTATTTTTGTTTAAACAAAAAAATTATCGCCATGAACGACGATGTAGAATTAATTATTGCGGAAGCTGAAGAAAGCATGGAAAATGCTGTAAAGCATCTGGATCAGGAACTGGTTCATATTCGTGCCGGAAAAGCCGATACCAGGCTGGTAGATTCAGTCATGGTAGAATACTACGGTGTAATGACACCGCTGAGTCAGGTTTCCAATATTTCCACCCCCGATGCCAAGACCATTGCCATTCAGCCCTGGGAAAAAAGTCTGATTAACGACATTGAAAAAGCCATTATGGTGGCCAATCTCGGATTTAACCCGGATAATAACGGTGAAATGATCCGTATCGGCATTCCTCCGTTGACTGAAGAAAGACGCCGTGATTTGGTAAAGCAGGTGAAACATGTTGGTGAGGAAGCCAAAATCAGTATTCGTAATTCAAGACGTGATGCCAACGACCATTTGAAAAAACTGGTTAAAGACGGCCTTTCTGAAGATATTGAAAAAGACTCGGAAGCTCAGGTTCAAAAACTGACAGATAAATTCTCTAAAGAGGTTGATGCCCTGGTTGAAAAGAAAGAAAAAGAAGTTTTAACAGTATAATAAAAAAGCGGCAATTGCCGCTTTTTTGTTTAGTCCACGATCAAATCTTAATATCCTTTGTTAGTGCAGATATTCATCTGCACCAGGTTAAAATACAACTTCTACATATAGTTCGGAGTAGGCCAGAGCCATACGCCGAACGCTAGAGATAAATATCCGCGCCAACTTAGGTTTTATTTAACCATTTAGTGTGACGCTATACCAAATCCTTAATGGCACAGATATTTATCTGTAACTTTTTAAAAATTTTATTACGATCAAGATCATAGCTTAATATCCAGAAGGATAATGAGTGCCAAAAGTATAATGCTTATGATGCCAGGCGCACCATATAGAATCAATCCTTTTTTAAGGACGAGTTTTTTAAGTTGTAAGCGGTTTTTAAGAATAAGAACTTCGAGAAACGGAACGGCTGCAACAAAAGCATAACCATAATACGTAGTTGGTTGATAAAGATCTTCAGCGCCATTCCGGATCACATCAAAAAAGATATAATTCATAAACACTGATATGGAGACAAACAGAATGGCCACAATCAGTGCTGCCTTGTACAACAGTTCTCCCGGGAATCTTCTTAAGGCATGGAAACTGCCCCACGTCCAGATAAACGTTCCTGATGTGAGCATCAGTATCATTCCCAAATGCGGACTAAAACTCCAGGGAAACCACAGGATCAGGTTCGACATCCAGTACAACGAAAATGCTTCCCACTGCACCATCTGCACCCAGCGTAAATATTGTTTGTCTAATTCTTCCAAAACCAACGGTGAATTGCATATAGAACTCTGCTGCGATCGATTATGTTCAGGATAAGGTATAATTATCAACGCCAGCCAATCTTAGAAAACACAGATATAGAATTAATAAACAGAAGAATGAACGCCGTAGCGAAATGCTCTATGCAAACAAGGGATTTAGTTATTCAAATATCCTTTTTAATATTATTTTATTGTGCTTAATCTTATTCTTATTCAGGAAAATAATTTTTTCATCCATCATATTAAAAGGTGGAAAAAAACTGCTATCTATGGGATTTTGATAACTCCTTGTATTCTTACAGTTTAATAACAATTCATTATCTGATACAATTTTCCAATTTCCTTTGCAAACAGAATGTAATTCTGCTTCTACCTTTTCGTACACAAATGTATTATCCGGATTAATCTTTAAAGTAGCGGAGTATAATCCTTTTTGATGATAATTGTATTCACCTACAGGACTCAACTCCTTGATATTTATTTTTAACATTGAACATCTCCCAAACATGGTCAATGATAAAATAACAATCGTTGAAATTATTTTTCTACTCATCTGGTATTATATTAATTAGAACGATCCATTTCTAACACTCACTGGAATTTGCTTCAAATCTACTACTTGATTTAAAAGTGTATCCGGATGTCCACTAACACTCCCATTTGGATATGCTTCTTTTAAAGTAATTATAGGGGATGCTTTATTTACAGGTACAAGACCTACATGGTCTAAATCCAAACACTTTATCTCTAAAAACTACAATTATTGCACCATATCCCAATGTTAGGCGTAGATTTCAGCTACATCACTCATACCCAAAAATAATAATTCAATTACATTTATCAAACAGGCTCAAAGGATATATAAATATTCGCGCCGAACAAAATATTTACTTCTGGTCTGCATAACGCCACCACAAAACAGTTCCGGTAATTCCCAGCGCAAAGGTTAGGATCAAAATAACATAGCTTGTATTAACCAGCGCCATCCCCTGAGCCGGATCAGACACGGTAAATACACCCGGAATGGCCCACGGGAAATACGGTCCGAAGCCTGCCATTGCCAGAAACTGAGACAGAATAAGTACCAGAATGACGAAGGCTATAGGTAAAATGATGCCTCTTCCGGCAACAGCAATAAATGCCACCGGATTTGAGACTACTGATACATTTCCACAGGATAACGATGAGAAGTACCTTCTTTTACTGATGGAACATCTTGAAATATAATAACTTGTACTCCAAATGCGGCATGATCTTTCACTAACCATATGTCGAAACCTTCACCTGAGCATTAGATGCAATTACACCACCATATTCCGGATTGTCATCTTGAGTTGTAACTCCTATACTATCATCTGTAACTATAGGCTAATCTCCAAATGTAACTCTGAAACTAAAATCCTAACAAAACGCCGAATACACAGAAGCTATTATCTAAATACAAAATAATTAATTAATCACTCATTAGAAAGTTGTCACTTTGCCACGTAAAAATCATTATAAACATAAAAGTTTTGTAATAACGTTGAATCCGTATTCAAAATCTCAACAACTCCAATCAAAAAGTGATGTCCGACATCGATATTTTTTAAAGGGATTAAAACAGAATCTAAAACATTCAGTTTAGAATTTATTTTATACTTACCCAAAGAATCTATACAAAAAGAATCTATCTCCGAAAAATGTACGTTAATTATAGAATTCTTAAACATCTTTCGCCCCATAATCTTAACGGTTAAAGCACTATTTAATGATAAGCTGTCTGGAGTTACTAAATTAATATAGTCACTTATTGAATCAACTATGTTATTATGATTATCAATAAAATATGCCCCAATCGAATATATTTCATGTTTCGTATTGGAACTACTATATTGATATACATAAGTTTTAAGGCTTTCATTTACAATTTCGATAACTGAATCTTTCTTTGTATTAGAAATATCCTTTAGAACAAAAAATAAAACATCATCCTTATCTATGGGAATATTTAAATCATATGCAAGCTCCCTGTCATTATAAAATAGAATTCGCTGTACCAATTCTCCCTTTAGGTAGTATTTAGCAATACCATAGAGTTTTTTGTTCTTATACGGAAAAAAAATTGTGGTATCACTTTGATTATAAACTTCAGTATAACAAAATTCTCCATTCTTATAATAGGTATTATAAATACTATCACCTGTTATTGAGTCTAACACAAAGGAAGAATAAAGTTCATCATCAACATAATTTACTTGACTAACTATTTCCCCTACACTATCTATTTCTTGGATTAAATACGGAGATTTATCAAACAGTTTTTTATAAGAGTACGTTGTCGTACGAGATTTTGAATTAAACTCAATACTTTTATGAGTACAGCCAAAATTAATTACTATGAAGAATATATATAAAACAATATTATTTTTCATCCTGTGCAAATAATATAAGTTTAAATTTATTTCTCAAAGTTCCTTATTAAGTGTGAAGAATCATCCCGGTTCTTAGTCAGTTAATACAACAGCTTGATCATTATTCCCTTCCTTAAAAGTCACTAATCCAAATTCAATAGGATGTCCACTTTGTGTTGTTGAATTATCAGCAGTAAATTTAAAGACTTTTTGAGCAGCCTGTACATCATCTATTTGAAAACCATTACTGTTAGAATTATTCGGATTCCTTACTGGTTGGGTAAATGTCCCATATGTTAGGCGTAGCTTTCAGCTACGTCACTCATACCCAAAAATAATAATTCAATTACATTTATCAAACAGGCTCAAAGGATATATAAATATTCGCGCCGAACAAAATATTTACTTCTGGTCTGCATAACGCCACCACAAAACAGTTCCGGTAATTCCCAGCGCAAAGGTTAGGATCAAAATAACATAGCTTGTATTAACCAGCGCCATCCCCTGAGCCGGATCAGACACGGTAAATACACCCGGAATGGCCCACGGGAAATACGGTCCGAAGCCTGCCATTGCCAGAAACTGAGACAGAATAAGTACCAGAATGACGAAGGCTATAGGTAAAATGATGCCTCTTCCGGCAACAGCAATAAATGCCACCGGTGTTGTGACTATTAAGGTCAACAATGCGGTAATTGTAAATTTTATAAGTGCTGAATTAAATAGATGTGCCGACCATCCCGGCAGATTCATCCATTGTCCGATTAAAATGGATGCCGCAAAGAACACGATAATCAGCAACAGGTTCCATAGCATGGCAACCAGAAACTTCGACATCACAACCAATGCCCTGTTGACCGGCATCACCATGACATCGGTTATTGTTTTTTCCGTGAACTCCCTGCCAAACACCCATGAAATCACAAAACCGAAACCGATCAGGCCTATGGCCGCCACGGACTGGTTTAAAATATCAAAATACCCCTGCCACGAATTATCCTCAAAGAATTTAGCCTTGGCACCTACAATTCCCATTTTGGCAATAATCTCAGGATGCTGACTCAGGTACATCATAAAACCCATCATGCATGGAATGAAAATGAAAAAACAGATGGTGATCCAAAATAAATTGGCATGTCGGAGTTTCAACCATTCTGTAATAAAAACTGCTTTAAACTGTTTCATTGCGGACCTCCTTTTGCATTAATGGTTCTTAGAAAATAAGATTCCAGGTTCTCCTCTTCCACTTTTAACAAAGATGGTGGCAACCCCTCATTTACCAGCAATACAGCAATATCAGATGGTGATTTCAGGGCGCCTTGATCTTCTATTTTTATACTTTCATCAGCAACCTTACACTTTTGAATGCCGCTATTTTTCAGAATTTTTACCGCAAGCGCATTATCTGCCGTCTGAACCTTCATATATTTTTCGCACAACCGGTTCAGTTCAGATGTTTTGAATTCACTGATCAGCCTTGCTTCGTGAATAATTCCTATCCGCTTAGCCATTAAAGAAATTTCGCCCAGGATATGACTTGAAATAAAGATGGTTACACCACGATCCGCTGCCAGAGTCTTCAGCATTTCCCGAATATCATGAATACCTTCCGGGTCCAGCCCGTTGACCGGTTCATCCAGGATCAGTATTTCCGGTTGATGAATCAGTGCCTTTGCCAGTCCCAAACGCTGCGCATTGCCTAAAGAAAGATTCTTAACTTTCCGGTTGGCATATTTTTCCAGTTCCAGTAATTTCAATATAGTATCTACTGCCTTTCTGTCTTTTATGAATCGCAGTCTTCTAATAATCTCCAGATTCTCTCTGACCGAAAGATTCGGATACGCATGTGGCATCTCCACCAGACTGCCGGTTAACCTTAAACCTTCGGCATACCCGGGATGCATTCTTTGGCCTTTTAAATACACGCTTCCCGAAGAAGGACTAATTAATCCCAGCAGCATTCGGATCGTAGTTGTTTTTCCAGCCCCGTTTAAACCAAGAAAGCCGTAAATCTCTCCCTTTTTTATATCCAGATCCAATTCTGATACAGCTACCACATCTTTATAATGTTTTGCAAGAGAAGCGGTTTGAATTATACTTTCCATACCTGTATATTTATACCGAACGTTCGGTCTGTTATCTTATAAAATTTTTTACGCTTTCATATTTTCATACACCGCATTAAATGCCTCTTCTAAAGCTTTAGAATAACTTTCAAATTTATTGCTGTTAATAAATCTGATGAAAACCCCGTCAGTAAGGTACAGGAAGGTATCCGCTACCTGTTGAGATGACGTTTCCGATTTAATCTCACCACTTTCCTTAGCCTTATCAATTACCGGGACCCACGCCGCCATACTTTTCTCATACTGCTCGGACTCCATTTTAAGAAATTCAGGAAATTTCTTAACGGCTTCGAACATAATCATCATAAAGTTCAGGTTTACATCATCATTTTCATTGCTTCCGGTAAATTCATATATCTTTTTAAACGATACATCAATATTCCGGATATAGCTTTTTAAAAAACCAAGCAGAGAATTTTGATCAAATGCGTTATAATCAACTGATCCAAAATTAAAAAACATGGATACAATCTCCTTATACAGATCATCCTTGCTTTTAAAATAATGATAAAAGGCACCTTTAGACAATCCTGTTTTCTGTACAATCTCATTCATTGTCACATCTTTAAAGCTTTTCTGAAGGAAAAGTATCAATGATGTTTTAAGAATGTATGTCCTGGTGTCCTGCATAAACCGACCGTTTGGTTTGTCAAAAATATGACTATTATTCTCAATTATCAAAACATAAACCAAAAATATTCATACTTAAATATCTTCAGCCTCTATTTGCGTATTCACCAACTAACATACAACCTAAATGTAATGGGTTAAATGTATGGAATACACCTTAAAAACATGTCCAAGAACTACTTTTCATATTTCATATTAACCACTTGTTTTTCATAAATTTATTACACTAACATTTCGGGATAGTAACAAAACAGATTAAGTATGAAAACTACTCTACGTAAAATTATTATTTTCAGTATGTCTGTTATGCTTCTTGCGGGTTGTTCCCAGAAAAAAGATGTGGTAATAGGCATTAGTTTAGGACCTAACCAGGAACGGTGGCAAAAAGACCTGGATCTGATGACTGAACGATTGGATTATGCAGGTGCCAAAGTACTGGTTAAAGAAGCTCAGAATGACGAAACTGTGCAGGCAGAACAAATTGAGGACTTATTAAAAAGTAATATCGATGTGCTCATTATTGCACCTGTAAACAGTGAAACCTGTGGTGTAATTGTTAATGAAGCCAAGCAACAGTATCCGGATCTTAAAGTTATTGCCTACGACAGGATCATCAAGAACTGCGATCTCGACTTTTATGTTTCCTTCGACAACATCAAGGTTGGTGAACTTCAGGCGGATTATTTAACCCGGATCAAACCAACCGGGAAGTATGCCATACTAGGCGGATCACCAAATGACAACAACTCCCAGTTACTTAAACTGGGACAAATGAATATTCTTCAACCTCTGATCACAAAAGGTGACATTACGGTAGTTCTGGATAAATTTGTGGCCGACTGGAATGCAGACAATGCCTACGAAATCATCAACAACTACCTGAATCAGGGAAAAGAACTAAATGCCATCGTTGCTTCGAGTGATGAAATCGCAAATGGTGCATCACGCGCATTGGAAGAACATAATCTGTGTAAAACAGTGCTCTTGTCAGGACAGGATGCACAGGCAGATGCCTGCAAACGAATTGCAGAAGGAAAACAAACCATGACAGTTTACAAATACATTGAATCGTTGGCAAATTCCACTGCCAATATAGCCATGTTAATGGCAAAAGATGAACCGGTACCAAATTCTTATGTCACCATGAATAACGGGGCAACCATGGTGCCGGCATTGTTACTTCCATCGATGATCCAGGTGCATAAGGGAAACATCAGAATGACTGTGATTGCGGATGGATACCTTGACCGAAAAGAAGTCTTTGGCGATGAAGAATAATATTTGCTTTACTTAACAGCAATTCTCTTATTAATACAGCTTAGTTATTTTAGCCTTCCTGATGTATTCAGGAGGGCTTTTTATTTATTAATCAACAGGTTATTAGTGAACCAATTCAATATATCAATGTTTTAAAAAAAACAATAATTATATATGAACGGATCATACTTATTTCGCCATCTTTTTTTATTTACAGGGATATTTCCACTTTTATCATGCTTTTCCGATATAAAGGCGGTAAAAAAAGCTGAAGATAATTATAACAATTACTGTATGGGCTGCCATGGTCCAGCTAAAGAAAAATTTGTTAATAAAGAATGGATCTACGGGAAAGAACATGAAGAAGTGTTTTATTCTGTAAAATATGGACGCGAGGAAATGGGCATGCCTTCGTTTGAAGCTGCATTTTCAGATGATGAAATAGATGCCATGGTTAATTACCTTCTTGAAAAAAATAACGATAATGATAAAATCCTAACCTCAGATAAAATGATCATCAGTTCAGAGGTTCAGAATTTTTACGTTGATACCGTTATTTCAGGTCTTAGTGTAGTATGGGGAATGACATGGTTACCTGATGGTAATATGTTAATAACGGAACGATCAGGAACGTTGTACCGTTTTGCCAATAATGAGTTGATCACAATTGAAGGCCTTCCACCTGTATTTGTATTTGGACAGGGTGGTTTGCTGGATATTGAACTTCACCCTAATTATGAAAATACCGGCTGGATTTATATCACATATTCCAAACCGGCTATAAATCCTGATAAAGATGGAGGGAACACGGCACTAATAAGAGCTAAACTGGACGGCAATAAGCTTACAAACATTGAAGAACTGTATGCAGGACATCCTGCTACGCGAAGGGGGCAACATTTCGGCAGCCGAATTGAATTTGATAGAAATGGCTATCTCTATTTTACGATAGGTGAAAGAGGCCACAAGGAAAATGCTCAACTACTTGGGAATTCAAATGGTAAGTTGCACAGGATAAATGATGATGGTTCTGTTCCAATTGATAATCCGTTTTATAATGTTGAAGGTGCGGATAAGACCATATATAATTTCGGGCATCGCAACCAACAGGGACTGGCAATGCACCCTGAAAGTGGCGAAATATGGTCGCATGAACATGGTCCACGGGGTGGTGATGAGATTAATATTGAGAAAAGGGGTGCAAATTACGGCTGGCCTGAAATAACCTTTGGAATAAACTACAATGGTACAATTATTACAGAAGATACTGCAAAAGCTGGTATGGAACAACCTGTAATTTATTATGATCCATCAATTGCCCCTAGCGGAATGGATTTTGTGGAAGGGACTAACTACCCTAACTGGAAAGGAAATATTCTAATCGGTTCTTTGCGCTTCAGACATCTGGTTCGGGTTGTGCTTAATAACGATAAAGTGATTCATCAGGAGAAATTGATTGAAGACATTGGACGCGTCAGAGATGTTAAAATGGGACCAGACAATCTGATTTATGTTTCGGTAGAAGGAATAGGAGTTCTTAGACTTGTACCAGTAGACTGATATAATGAAAGTTTTACTCTCGCTGTTAAGCTTTTTTCCATTTATCATAAGTGCACAGATTAGTGGTCTGGTCATTGATGAAGATACACAACAACCGCTGGAAGGTGCAATTGTAAGTTCCGGTTCACAGCATGCTGCCACAAACCAGGACGGTTATTTTACCTTAAGCAATTCCACTGATACACTGAAAATAAGTCTTATTGGTTATCAGGATAAGATTGTAGCTATACGGAATAATGCTTCTAACCTGGTTATATCGTTATCTGCTGAACCTGCTTTCCTGCCTGAAGTCAGGATAAGTATCACACCTTTTAATGATCCGCTTAAACAAAGTTCCGGCAGCAACTTTATGATCCCGGTTAGTACCATTGAAAAACAGTCGGACTTATCATCGGTCAGTCTGCTTAATCAGGTGCCGGGAATTTATGTGCAGCAGGGAACTTTAAATACCAACAGGATCACGATTCGTGGCATCGGTTCCAGAACGCCTTACGCCACAAACCGGATCAAAGCTTATTTCGGTGATATCCCGCTTACAAACGGTGATGGTGTTTCTGTTATCGAAGATATGGATCTGAGTGGTATTAGCAGAATAGAAATACTGAAAGGGCCTTCATCGGCAATCTACGGTTCCGGTCTGGGGGGAGTCATCCGGATTCTGCCTGAGAATAACAGATACAACGGTCTTACCCTGCAATCATCAGCCGCGTCCTTTAACACCTTTCGGCACAGTGCAACAGCAGGCTATTCCAAAGGTGCTTTTAATACAATGGTTAATTACAGTAACCTCACCTCTGGCGGTTTTAGAGAGAATAATAAGTACAGACGACACAATATTTTTCTGAATTCAAATTTCCACAGCGGCAAAACGCATCTTTTGCTGCATATGATTTACACTAAACTCAATGCACAGATTCCAAGTTCCCTTTCGTATGAAGATTACAAAAACCATCCTGAAACAGCGGCTTCAAACTGGCTGGCAGTAAAAGGTTACGAAAAGTACCATAAACTTCTTGGCGGGATATCAGCAACAACGAATATACGTAAGAACTGGACAAATAAAGCCAGTGCATATGGCGGCACTTTTAATCAGTATGAATCACGTCCGTTTGATATTTTAAGTGATAAATCTGTATTCTGGGGATTCAGGGAGCGTCTCATCTATGAAAATAATAAGTTTAAAGCGTTGCTTGGCACAGAATATTATGGAGAAAAATATGGCTACAACCTCTTTTTTACGAATGAAGGAGAACGAAACGGACTAAAAAATTCAAATAACGAAGTCAGGCAATACATTAATTTCTTCTCCTATGCTTCGTATGATATTTTATCAGATTTAAAAGCTGATGCCGGATTGAATCTGAATATTCTGAATTACAGTTTGACAGACAATTACGTTCAGGACAACATGGATGTCAGTGGAAATTATACGTATAAACCAATTTTATCTCCCAAAATAGGATGGACATATACCGCATCTGAAGATATTTCATTCTATCTCTCTGCAGGGCACGGATTTTCACATCCTTCTCTGGAAGAAACATTGCTCCCTGAAGGAACGGTTAATCCAAATCTTAAACCGGAACAGGGCTACAATATAGAAGCCGGTCTGCGCATGAATTTATTTCGCGGTTTAACTTATGCAGAGCTTACCGTGTATAAAATGTATATGAATAATCTGTTAGTGATCAAACGTGAAACCGAGGATGTGTTTTATGCCGTGAATGCGGGTAAAACGGAACATCAGGGAATAGAACTTTTGCTTCATCAGAAGATAGTGGATCAGAAAGATGGTTTTGGCATAAGTTATACCGGTAGTTTATCTTTATCCGATCATTACTTTACAAGTTTTACCGATGACAATGTGGATTATTCGGGATATAAATTACCGGGGATTCCCGGATTTACTTCTGATAATAAACTTAAAATTTCATACAAGCAGCGTTTGACCCTAAGCTCAAACTGGTTCATATCAGGGACACAATATCTTAACGACAGTAACTCAGGAAAAGCTGCCGGATTTTCGCTAATAAATGCCCAAATATCCTGTTTGCTCTACCAGCAAATAAGTCTGAAAATTAGTATATTTGGACACGTAAACAACATATTAGATACCCGTTTTGCATCTATGATACTGGTGAATGCACCATCGTTTAATGGCAGTGAACCACGTTATTATTATCCTGGTGAACCCAGAAATATGCAGGCAGGTATTCGTTTAACATTTTAGATTTATGTTCGAAAAATACAAAGTCGGCCTGGTATTGGGAGGCGGTGGTGCCAGAGGGATCGCCCATCTGGGTGTTGCAAAAGCCATGTATGAACTCGGTTTGAAACCGGATGTTATTTCCGGGGTCAGTGCGGGCTCAATAGCCGGGTCCTTTTTAGCTGCCGGTCTTGATCCGGAACATGTGTATGAACTTATAAAAAAATGGGGATTCCTGAAATACTCAAAAATTGTAGTTCCTAAAACAGGGCTGTTTAAGCTGACCGGGCTGGCTGAATTGTTACAAAAAGAGATCAGTCAGGAAAACATTGAGGATCTTCCGATCGATTTCTGGATAGCCGTATCGAACATAACTGATGGTAAAGTTGAGTATTTCAATTCCGGTTCCATTTATAAACTGGTGATGGCATCATCCAGTATCCCGATAATTTTTGAACCGGTGAAAATGAATGGTACGATGTATGTGGATGGCGGCTTATATGACAATCTCCCGGTAGAACCCATAAAAGACGATTGCAAAAGAATTATTGCGGTCAACCTTGAACCTCATATTAATAAACAAAAAATAGAAAACCTGTTCCAGGTTGCCGTCCGGACATTTCATTTAAGCGTGGAATCGAACACGCGGGAAAGTAAAAAAGCCTGTGACGTAATCATTGAACCGAGCGAACTGAACCAGTACGACATATTACAGATCAAGGAACCGGACAAACTTTTCAACCTGGGTTATCGGGCTGGCATTGAAAAACTTAAAGACCTTAAAATTCCAATCCTATAATTTTTGTAGCATTTTTTAGATTATTTAAGTATCTGATAATGAATAAACATTTACCTTTGTATCACGTTTTAAGTGTATGCGATTAATACTGAACATAACAGTAAGTTTAATTCTTATGGTAGCCACAACTGGCGTTACCATATCAAAACACTATTGCCACAACCATTTGGTTGATGTTTCAGTAAACCATCATGCAGATAAATGTTGTGATACAGGATGTAACTCATGCAAGGATGAAGTTGCATCATATAAGGTTACCGATACCTTTATGGGTGCAGATGTATTAGCTTCACTTCCTGTAACAGTTATTCAACTTTATCTGAACGCTGTTATCGATATAACTGAAGCTACAACAGGCGTTGAAAATCAACATTTTACAGAACTTAGCACCGGACCACCACCGGTAACAACAATATCCAGGCTTTCCAAAATACAAACTTTCCTAATTTGATTTACCAAATTGTTTTTCAGTGTTTTATAAACTGATCCAAGAACAATAACTGGTAAATTATGCTTAATAAAATCATCCGTTTTTTTCTCGAAAACAAACTGGTTACATTTTTAATACTGGTTGTTTTCATCAGTTGGGGAATCATTAATTCTCCCTTCGGCTGGGAAACAGGTATTCTTCCCTCCGATCCGGTTCCTGTAGATGCCATCCCTGATATTGGCGAGAACCAGCAAATAGTATATACCGAATGGCCGGGCCGGTCACCACAGGATATAGAAGATCAGATCTCCTATCCGCTGACAACGGCTTTACTTGGTATTCCGGGAGTCAAAACCATTCGAAGTAATTCCATTTTCGGATTGTCCAGTATATACATCATTTTTGATGATGACGTGGATTTTTACTGGAGTCGCACACGTATTCTGGAAAAACTGAACTCCTTACCGGCAGGCACACTTCCTCAGGATGTATCGCCGGCACTGGGACCGGATGCCACTGCATTGGGCCAGGTTTTCTGGTACACGCTCGAAGGCCGGGATAAAGATGGAAATCCTGCTGGAGGATGGGATCCACAGGAACTCCGGACCATCCAGGACTTTTATGTGCGCTACGGACTTACTTCAGCCAAAGGAGTTTCCGAAGTGGCATCCATAGGAGGCTTTGTAAAAGAATACCAGGTGGATATTGACCCGAATGCCATGAAAGCTTATGGCGTTAATGTGGCCCAGATTATGGCTGCAGTAAAAAACAGCAACCTCGATATCGGTGCAAGAACCATAGAATATAACCGGGTAGAATATCTGGTGAGGGTATTGGGTTATATAAAAAACATCAAGGATCTTGAAGAGAGCGTGGTCACCACAAGGGATAACGTCCCTGTTCGTTTAAAAGATGTTGCCAAAGTCAATTACGGACCTGCAACCCGTCGCGGGGGACTTGACAAGGGTGGAGCCGAAGCTGTTGGCGGTGTTGTGGTTGCAAGGTATGGCGCCAATCCTATGAAAACCATTGAAAACCTGAAAGCCAAAATTGCAGAAATAGCACCGGGCTTACCATCCAAAACGCTTGCAGACGGGACCGTTTCAAAAGTAACCATTGTTCCTTTTTACGACCGTACCGGTCTGATTAAAGAAACGTTGGGAACCTTGGAGGAAGCACTCTCACTGGAAATTCTGATCAGCATCCTGGTTGTTATTGTCCTGGTGTTAAACCTTCGCGCATCGTTTCTGATCTCCAGCCTCCTGCCCATTGGTGTTCTGATGACCTTCGTCGTTATGCGACGGTTTGGTGTAGATGCCAATATTGTGGCGTTGTCAGGTATTGCTATTGCCATTGGTGTTATGGTGGATGTTGGCGTGGTGTTCACTGAAAATATCATCCGGCATCTGGACATGCCGGAGAATAAGGGTGCTAAAGGACGAAAGCTGTTTACTGTGGTTTACGACGCTACCGTGGAAGTTGCCGGAGCCGTAATCACAGCACTTGCCACAACTGTGGTCAGCTTTTTACCTGTTTTTGCCATGCAGGCTGCCGAAGGAAAACTATTCCGTCCACTGGCTTTTACCAAAACATTTGCCATGTTATCGGCGCTGTTTATCGGCGTTGTTTTTATCCCGATGCTGGCGAATCTGATCTTCTCCATTCGCTTCGATAAAAAGAAGATAAGATTTATCTTTAATATCATACTGGCCGTAGCCGGTCTGCTGCTTGCTGTTTTCACCGGGAACCTGGTTGCTTTGGTTCTTCTGGCCGTTGGCATCAACAACCTGTATGAAAACCGTTGGCCCGAAAATAAACGGAAGTATGTGAATCTCATCAATGTGGTTCTGACCCTGTTTGTAGTCATCTTTTACCTTACACAGATCTGGATGCCCTTGGGTGCTCAGACCAGCTTTTTTGTCAACTATGTGTTTGCAATTGTACTGGTTGGAATGATCCTTGGGACCCTTATGTCCATCGTACATTTTTATCCTGTGATCCTGAAATGGTGCCTGAGTCATAAATGGCAGTTTCTTTCTGTTCCGGTCATCGTGGTACTGTTCGGGATAGTAGTCTGGCAGGGACTTGGAAAAGTATTCGGATTTATGCCGAATGCCATCAAAGATACTTCAGTGTGGCAGGCTGCAGAAAAAACATTTCCCGGTGTAGGAAAGGAATTCATGCCAACACTGGACGAAGGTTCCTTCCTGCTGATGCCAACCACTATGCCCCACTCGGGCATAGAAGAAAATCTGGATGTTATTGCCCTGCTGGATAAACGGATCAACGCAATACCGGAAGTTGAGAATGTTGTCGGGAAATGGGGCCGTGTCAATTCAGCACTCGATCCGGCACCGACATCCATGTACGAAAATGTTATCAATTACAAACCGGAATACATCCTGAACGAAAACGGACACCGGATGCGGTTCAAAACGGATAAGGATGACGCCTTTCTGTTAAAGGATGGTTCAACCTACAAACCGGACAGGGACGGATATCGTACTATTGATCAGTCTCAGTTAATTGAAGATAAGCACGGCGAATATTTCCGGCAGTGGAGAGATAACATTAAAACACCTGACGATATCTGGAACGAGATCATCAAAAAGGCCACCATTCCGGGATTGACATCTGCACCAAAGCTACAGCCCATTCAAACACGACTGGTTATGTTACAAACAGGCATGCGGGCGCCAATGGGGATTAAGGTTTTTGGTCCCAATCTGGAAACCATTGAGAAAACAGGTTTGGAACTGGAACACGCGTTAAAAGAAGTAGATGGGGTTGAACCCATGTCAGTATTTGCAGATCGTGTGGTTGGAAAGCCTTACCTGGAAATGGAGATTAACCGGGACGCCGTTGCCCGTTACGGACTGAGCATACAACAGCTTCAGAACGTTTTGAGCGGAGCCGTTGGAGGAATGAAACTCTCCTCAACCGTTGAAGGCCGTGAGCGCTATGCCATACGAATGCGCTATGCCCGTGAATTCAGGGACAATCCTGAAGATCTGAAAAAAATATTAATCCCCACACCGACGGGCGCCCAGATTCCTTTGGGTCAGCTGGTAACTATAAAATATGTGCGTGGCCCACAAATGATAAAAAGTGAAAATACATTTTTGGTCGGCTATGTCATTTTTGATAAAAAACCCGGATATGCCGAAGTGGATGTGGTGGAAAATGCACAAAAATATCTCAACAACCAGATTGCAAAAGGTTCATTGAAGATACCTGCCGGAGTCAATTATGTGTTTACGGGTAATTACGAAAACCAGATCAGGGCAACGAAACGTCTGATGATTGTTGTCCCTGTTTCCCTGGTCATCATTTTCCTGATCCTGTTCTTCCAGTTTCGTTCTGTTACTGTTTCATTAATGACATTCTCAGGAATTCTTGTCGCATTTTCAGGCGGTTTTATGATGATCTGGCTTTACGGTCAGCCCTGGTTCATGAATTTCAGTATTGCAGGAACCAATATCCATGAACTGTTCCAGATGGGAACCATAAATCTGAGTGTGGCTGTTTGGGTAGGTTTCATTGCCCTGTTCGGTGTGGCAACAGATGATGGTGTTATCGTTGGCACCTACCTGAAGCAGGTCTTTGAAAAAAACAGCCCTTCCAGCGTACAGCAGGTCAGAAAATCCGTTCTGGAAGCCGGATCCAAACGCGTACGCCCTGCAATGATGACGGCAGCAACCACCATTATTGCTTTGATTCCGGTACTGACTTCAACCGGTAAAGGATCTGATATCATGGTTCCGATGGCTATCCCGCTTTTCGGAGGTATGATCATTCAGGTTATGACCATGTTCGTGGTGCCTGTTTTTTACAGCATGTGGCAGGAAAAAAAGGTAAAGAAAGAAATGAAAACACTTAAAATAAAAGATAATGAAGAAGCATAAGATCATTTTAGGAATCCTTTTCCTGATGCTTTCTTCAGGAATATGGGCGCAGGAAGCATTGAACAACTACCTGCAGAAAGCCGCGGAAAATAATCCGGAACTAAAGATGAAGTTCAACGCTTACATGGCTGCACTTGAAGTGGCGCCCCAGGTAAAAGCATTACCCGATCCTCAGGTGGCATTCGGTTACTTTATTCAACCGGTTGAAACGCGTTTGGGACCCCAACGGCTCAAACTTTCTGCATCCCAGATGTTTCCCTGGTTTGGATCACTGGCCAATAAAGAAAATGCAGCCCTTCAAAATGCGAAATCAAAGTATGAAGGTTTTAAAGAAGCCAAATCCGGATTATTCAACGATGTACGCAATACCTATTACAATCTCTATCTGAACCGGAAAGCGATCGATATCACAAAAGAGAATATCGGTATTCTGGAAACGTTTCGTAAACTGGCCACAGTAAAAGTGGAAGCAGGACTCGTGTCCTCACTTGATGAATACCGGATCACCATTGAAATTAATGATCTGGAAAATCAACTGGCCTTGCTGAATGACAAACAGAAGGTGTTGGAAACCACTTTCTACAAACTGTTGAATGATGATGGCACGTTTCTTATAGATTTGCCGGATTCAATCTGGACCAACGATTTTAAGTTGAACCGGGAAGCAGCGCTGGATTCTGTCTTGTCCCGCAATCATCAGCTATCTGTGATAAGTTACGAACAGAATGCACTGGATTACCGTAAAAATATTGCTTCTGATATGGGTAAACCTTCATTTAAGGTCGGACTGGATTATACCATCATCGGTAAAGGGGAAAATAATCTTGCAGGAACCGATGCTTTCATGTTTCCTACCATTGGTGTTACAATTCCGCTTTACCGGAATAAATACAAGGCGATGATAAAAGAGGCCAACTATCTTGAATCAGCCAAACAGAATGAGAAGATCAAAAAGGAGAATCAGCTTTCCGTACTTTTTGAAAACGGCTGGAAGGACTACCAGGATGCATCGCGAAGGATACAGCTTTACAATACACAATTGGATCTGGCAAGAAAATCGTTATCCCTGCTGGAAACGGATTACGCTACCGGCAACCGGAACTTTGAAGAGATTCTTCGCATGGAACGCAAGGTTCTGACATATAATCTTGAACTGGAAAAGGCCAAAACAGACAAACAGGCCTCCATATCATTTTTCAACTATTTAATGGGCAATTAAATCATGAAACAGATAATAAAAAATATTAAAGAGAATTATAAACTGGTGTTGGGAACACTAATTGTCGGACTGATACTGGGATGGTTATTTTTTCACAATCATCATCATCAGGCAACAACACAAAATTTTACCGAATTACATGAGGGACATTCCCATGCGGAAGAAACAACCATATGGACCTGTTCCATGCACCCACAGGTGCGGAGTGACAAACCCGGGAAATGTCCTATTTGTGGTATGGATCTGATTCCCTTAAGTTCTTTGCAGGCAGATGAGACTATTAATCCAAATGAAATCAGTATGACCGAATCTGCGGCAAAACTGGCCGATGTTCAAACCATGACTGTCACAAAAGGCACACCACAAAAGACCATTTATCTCCAGGGGAAAGTACAGGTTGACGAACGCAATATTGCAGAGCTGACAGCACGCTATGGCGGGCGCATCGAAAAGCTATTTATCAACTTTACCGGGCAGAACGTAAAAAAAGGTGAAAAACTGGCATCAATCTATTCACCGGAACTGATTGCGGCTCAGCGCGAACTTCTGGAGGCAATTACATTTAAAGATACCCGACCGGCCATTTATAATGCTGCCAAATCGAAATTAAAACTTTGGGATCTTAGCAACGAGCAGATTAAAGCCATTGAGGAAAAGGGTGAGCCTCAGGTCTATTTTAATGTCCTCTCTCCTATTTCCGGCACGGTAATGATGCGTCATGTGGCACTGGGTGATTATATAAAAGAAGGAAGTCCACTTTTCCGCATTGCAGATCTCTCTCATCTCTGGGTTGTTTTTGATGCTTATGAAAGTGATCTGCCCTGGATAAAAGACGGTGATGAAGTGAGTTTTACGGTGCAGGCCATTCCGGGTAAAACCTACACAGGGAAAGTAAATTATATTGATCCGTTTATCAGTAGTTCGACCCGCGTGGCAAAAGTCAGGGTCAATGTGGATAATAAAAATAATGTCTTGAAGCCGGAAATGTTTGTTAACGGCACTGTTGAATCAGAAATAGCTGCCAGTAGCAACGATCTGCTGATACCTAAAACAGCCGTATTATGGACAGGCAAACGGTCCGTTGTTTACGTCAAAGTTCCTGACAGGGAAAACCCGACGTTTATTTACCGGCAGATTGATCTGGGGCCGGAGGCCGGAAACTTTTATGTGGTAGCAGGTGGTCTGACCGAAGGTGAGGAAATTGCAGTGAATGGTGTATTCAAAATTGATGCAGCAGCTCAGCTTCAGGGTGCAACAAGCATGATGAACCCTGATGGCGGCGATTCGGGAGCAGGAAGTATGCCCGGGATGGACATGGGAGGAAGTAAGAAAAAAAGTGAAACTCTCTCCAGTAATAATAATAAAATCCAACCTGATAATATTAACCCGGATTTTAAATCACAGCTTACCGACGTTTACCAGGCATACCTGAAAATGAAAGATGCCTTTGTGGCGTCAGATCCGGCAGCAGTCAGTAAAGATGCATCTGATGTTCAGAATGCAATGAGTAAGGTAAACATGGAACTGCTGAAAGGGGAAAGTCATATGGTGTGGATGAAGCAGTTAAATGTGTTGAAAGAGAAACTATCGGATATGATAAAATCCAATGACATTGAAAAACAACGGACTGCATTTGTTGGCTTTAATGAAACATTCTATAAAACTGTTAAAACATTTGGTTTAAAGGATGTTACAACATATTATCAGTTTTGTCCAATGGCTAATAATGATAAAGGCGCCTTTTGGTTCAGCAATACGGAAGATATCCGTAATCCGTATTTTGGTGAAGATATGCTGACCTGCGGAGCTACTGAAGAAGTTTTAAAATAAAAAATACCATGAAGATCTACATTAAAAATATGGTTTGTAACCGATGCATCATGGCTGTTTCCGGTATCTTTTCAGATGCCGGGTACAGCAATGCAAAGGTAGATATGGGCAAGGTATCTGTTGATTCTGAAATATCCGATGCTGAGATGCAAAAAATTGAAAAAGCATTGAACGATACTGGTTTTGAACTGATCAGCGATGCACGAAGCCGTTTGATAGAACAAATTAAAAAACTGACAATAGAATATGTATACGATGGACAGGGAGACAAAACACAAAATTTTTCTGACTACTTAACGGATAAGCTTAACCTGGATTATAATTATTTGAGTTCGCTTTTCTCTTCTGTAGAAGGTACAACCATTGAGAAACATCTGATTAGTCTGAAAATTGAAAGAGTAAAAGAGTTATTGGTTTACGATGAAAAAACACTGAGTGAAATTGCTTTTGAACTGGGATACAGCAGCGTGGCTCATCTTTCGGGTCAGTTTAAAAAAGTCACAGGGTTTACACCTTCGTATTTTAAAAATCTTGGTGACCAAAAACGCCAGTCCATTGATAATATATGAACAGGTAATGTAATACCTGCATTTAAACTTTTTTACACTAAATAAGGTGAAATAAATAAGCATTTCGACATCTGTAATGTTATTGATAATGAAGATATTGAATATTAAAACAAACTAAAATGATACTTAAAACAATTATATTATCAGTTGTGGTCATGGCTGTTTTATTGTTGATCTTCAGCATCAAACTGTTTTTCAAAAAGGATGCCGAAATCAATATCCGGTCATGTTCTATGGATGACAACGGAAACTGTGATAAGTGCCAGATAACAGACGCTACAGAATGTGCGGAAGAAAAACAGGAAACCTGAAAATGATATAACACAAACTAAAAATAGTGTAACGTTTCCGGGCTTAAACGAGCGTAACTTTATGGTAACTAAAACGGAGGTTAAAATGTACGGTTTTAATGGAATGCACTGGGGAATGGGATACGGATGGATGGCAGGAATCATCCTGATGTTTGTCCTTGCATGGATCATATTCCGGGTCATCGAACCGGAAATGTATCCCAATATCAAAAGAAGAAAATCGGCTTTGGACATCTTAAAAGAAAGATATGCCAAAGGTGAAATTGGAACCAGTGAATACGAGAAAAAATCAGAATTGATCAAAGATCAATCGAAGTAACAGAAACTTGGTATGTCAAAAAAAATACAGATGTACCAACCTTTTTAAAGTGTGAAAGCACAGTATAGTATATCGTATCAATACGATGTTTTAATATTTTTTTATCTTAAAAATTCAATGTCATGAAAACATTAATGATAATAATCTCAATGTTTGCCCTGATGACAATGAACATTTTTGGACAAACAAAGACGATCAACAACCTGCTTGAAATTAAAGAAAGCAGGCAGGAAGTATTTAATGCCATTCAGAATGATCACCAACTCATGTCAGAGTTTATGCAAAACATGCACGGCAATCAACATGCCTTGATGATGTGGAATAATGCGCAAATGAATGGAAACAATAGTAATGATCAGGCACAGGGACAGTATATGATGAACCGGACCCAAATGTTGAGTTTAATGCACAATAATCCACAAATGATGCAGGCGCTGATGAACAATATGGTCAATGTTAGTGCCACAGATACGGTTATGAGCCAGCACCTGGTTAACCAGATGATGCAACATCCTCAGATGATGTACATGATGAATCATCATGGGAACATGGGTTCTTATGGTCATGGTATGATGATGAATCAAAACCATCATGGGCAGATGAACTCTAATAACTGATATTTCTGTTAATATACGTAGAAATGAATTTTCTAAAACGAAAAATATAATATCATGTATGGTTATAATGGAATGAATTGGGGAATGGGATTTGGCTGGATTATCGGAATCGCATTGATGATACTGATAATCTGGATAATCTTCAGGACTGTGAACGGTAGTTCTGGTACCACAGTACACAGCAGCAAATCAGCCATGGATATCCTGAATGAGAGATATGCAAAAGGAGAGATCAACGACAAAGAGTACGAAGAAAAAGCTAAACGGATAAAACAAAGCTAAAATTTTCTGAATATGAAGAACACAGATATAAAGACATATTACTGCCCGATGAAATGTGAAGGTGAAAAAACATATGACGGTCCGGGCGACTGTCCTGTGTGCGGAATGCACCTCGTTCCCACAGGTTCTCAACATAACCAGCAGGGTCATTCACATTCACACCATCATCCACATTCAAATGACGGCAAACCTGGTGATGATATCTGGTATTGCCCCATGAAATGTGAAGGTGAGAAAACTTACGATAAACCGGGTAAATGTCCTGTCTGTGGAATGAACCTTGTAAAAAAAGGAGAAAAACAAGCAGGCATGAACGGGCATCAACATGCCTTTGTAATGGCTCCTCAAAAAACCGGCAAAACGTACTTCTGCCCGATGAAATGCGAAGGGGACAAAACATACGATGAACCCGGGAAGTGCCCTGTGTGCGGTATGAACCTGAAAGAAACAAATACAGAAACTTCGGGAAACGGTAAGCCATCATTTGCAATGATGCCAAAACAAGACGGCGATTTATGGTACTGCCCCATGAAATGTGAGGGTGAAAAAACTTACAATGAAAAAGGTAAATGTCCGGTCTGTGGAATGAATCTTGTTCCGGTTGGATCCAAACCTCATACGCATTCCGGCTCCCACACGCACCATGAACATCAACACCATAAGGATACAAAAGCCGGAGACCAGATGTATTACTGCCCTATGAAATGCGAAGGGGACAAAACATACGATGAACCAGGTGACTGCCCGGTTTGTGGCATGCATCTGATTCCGGTTGGTGAAAAAATGAAAATGCTGGAACATAAAGCGCATGTGCATAAAAAAGATAACGAAGGGAAATATTATTGCCCGATGCAGTGCGAAGGTGATAAAACATATGATGAACCAGGCGACTGTCTGATTTGTGGTATGCACCTGAATAAAATTGAATCGGCTTCAAAAGCATCGCAAACGGAAACAGTCTATACCTGTCCGATGCATCCGAAAGTGAAACAGGATCATCCCGGTTCGTGTCCCAAATGCGGAATGGATCTGGTACCTGAAAAACAGCAGAAAAAAAGCGACACAGAAAAGGCCTATCTTAAAATGGCAAAAAAATTCTGGGTTGCACTCGCCTTTACCGTTCCTGTGTTTATTATTGCCATGTCTGGGATGGTTAACTTTCTGAACCTTGAGAGTCTGGCCCCGAAGAAAGTCTGGTCCTGGATTGAGTTTGCGCTTTCAACGCCGGTAGTTTTTTATGCAGGATGGGACTTTTTCAAACGCGGCTACAGCTCGGTTCGCAGGCGATCCCCAAACATGTGGACACTTATTTCACTGGGTGTTGGAGCAGCTTATATTTTCAGCGTACTGGCACTGATCATTCCGGGTATTTTTCCTGATCAGTTTAAAGACAATCAGGGAAATGTTCACGTGTATTTTGAAGCATCTGCCATGATCCTGACACTGGTGTTAGTGGGCCAGGCAATGGAACTTAGGGCACATAACAAAACAAATTCTGCTATAAAAGCACTTCTGGATCTTGTGCCTCCCTTGGCTCATGTTTTGCGCAACAACCAGGAAGAGGATATTCCTCTGGAAGACGTTCAGGCTGGAGATACTCTGATTGTAAAACCCGGTGAAAAAGTTCCGGTTGATGGCACATTAATTAAAGGTGAAGCTACCATTGATGAAAGCATGATCACAGGAGAATCGATTCCGGTGGACAAATCGTTAGAAGATAAAGTTACCGGCGGAACCATAAACGGGAAAACCACTTTTCGTATGAAAGCCGAGAAAGTAGGATCAGATACATTACTTTCCCAGATCATTGACATGGTCAATCAGGCCAGTCGTACCAGGGCTCCTATTCAAAATATTGCAGATACAGTAGCTAAATATTTTGTACAGATTATTGTGTCTGTTGCATTAATCACATTTGCACTTTGGGCCATTTGGGGACCGGAACCTGCATATGTGTATGCATTTGTTAATGCCGTATCGGTATTAATCATTGCCTGTCCCTGTGCCTTAGGTCTGGCCACACCAATGTCCGTTATGGTGGGAACCGGACGAGGCGCCCAATCCGGCGTGCTGGTAAAAGAAGCCCGTGCCATTGAAGAAATGAATAAGGTTGATACACTTATTGTGGATAAAACAGGAACGTTAACCGAAGGAAAACCAAAACTTAAACGGTACAAATCGTTCGGTAAACTTAGTGATGAGGAAGTGCTACAACTGGCGGCGTCTATTGATGCCAACAGTGAGCATCCTTTGGCAGATGCCATAGTTAAAGGCGCCAAAGAGAAAAAGATTCGTCTTTTTGAAGTTGATAACTTTGAGTCTGTGTCAGGAAAAGGTGTTCATGCCGTATATAAAGGGAAGAAAACCGGACTCGGGAACCAACGCTTCCTGAAAGAATTTGGCGTCAGGCCGGATAAAACAGTTGCAGATACTGTTGAAAAATGGCAATCCGAAGGACAGACCGTCATGTTTCTTGTCACGGATCATACCGTTGAAGGCATCATTAGCGTTGCTGATTCCATTAAAGAATCTACAGCGAAAGCCATTAAGGCGCTGCACCATATGGGTGTAAAAATACACATGTTAACGGGAGATAATCAGTTTACGGCCAAAACGGTTGCCGAAGAACTTAATCTGGACAGTTATACTGCCGAATGCCTTCCTGAAGACAAATATAAAAAAGTGAAAGAACTGCAGGAACAGGGACGCATTGTAGCCATGGCCGGTGATGGCATTAACGATGCTCCTGCCCTGACCCAGGCCAACATAGGTATTGCCATGGGAACGGGTACAGATATTGCCATGCAAAGTGCAGAAATCACACTGGTTAAAGGCGATCTTAACGGCATTGTCAGGGCACGGGAACTGAGTCATAAGGTTATGCGGAACATTAAACAAAACCTGTTCTTTGCCTTTGTTTACAATGCACTCGGAGTGCCCATTGCAGCGGGGATCCTTTTCCCGTTCTTTGGCATTTTACTATCGCCGGTAATTGCAGCAACCGCCATGAGTTTCAGCTCTGTATCGGTAATATCAAATGCATTACGATTGAGAAAACAATGATTTATTAGACACAAGAACCAAGATAAAAAAAGTCTCACGTCTTATATCTTATGTCTTACATCTTATGTCTTATGTCTTATATCTTATATCTAAATTAATAACCAATAAAAACAAATTAATATGAAACGTAATTTTTTAATTTTAGTAGCAGTAATGTTGACGGCTTCGTTTACATCATTTGCAGCAAACAAAACAGAGAAATTTAAAGTATCAGGGAACTGCGGCATGTGTGAAAAACGCATTGAAAAAGCTGCCAATGGCGTGGAAGGTGTTACCTCTGCAGAATGGAACAAGGACACCAAAATGATGGAGGTAAAATTTGACGACAGCAAAACGGATAAGGACAAAATCCAGACAGCCATAGCCAAAGCAGGACATGATACCGGAAAGCATAAGGCAAAGGATGAAACATATAATAACCTGCCGGCCTGCTGCAAATACGACAGAACTAGTCCGGTTGAAAAAAGTGATAAATAATCGGGCTTTTTTAGAAGCAAAATTCATCATAAAAATGATTGGAAAAGAATACCAATCAGGGATGTCGTAGTGTTTCTCACTACGGCATTCATCTATTTTCATTCCGGATATTGCACTTCAAAAGGAATTACCCCGCCTGTTTTTTTATAAAGATATAACGTATCGTTTCCTCTTTCTAATGCGATCGAGTCTCCCGGGTCAATATAAAAACTTAAATTACCTGGCCCTTTTGAAAAACTCCATGCCCGAATACTAAATGACTTACCGTCCTCATCTTCCAGAAGAGTTGTTCCTCTGTATCTGCCACTTTTTATTATAACTTTATTAACCGGCTGCGTAGAATTAATTAATGGATATTCTTTAAAAACATCTTTCGTATAATTATTTTGAAATAAAACACTAACCACTAAAAAAGTTGGTATTATTATTAAAAATGCCAACAATATTTTTACACTAATATTTTTTTTACTCATAATATCTCTCTTGGGCATTGTTTCAAATCCAGGTCAAAATTAATCAAGCGTCCTGTCTGATAATCATCATCTTCCCAAAGCTAAACAAATTATCTTATAGTCCTTAATGATTTTTGCTTTTCAAAGCAGGGCATTGTTTAATTTTAACACACACCAAATTTCACATACTTTATCGTAATTTTATTTAAATACTTTGGTATTCTCCATCAAATATTAAAATCTTTATATATTAATTTTAAACATATCTACTAATTCGAAAAACTTTATACTCTCCTTGAATAATTTTTATCATAAATATCATACTATCAGATTAATACCACTGCTATTACTGACGTTAATTTCATTCTTCCTTACCGGTTGTGATAAATTTATCGTCCTTCAGTCAAAAGGTGCTATAGGAAAGGAAGAGTCAAATCTGATAATCATTGCTTTCCTGTTAATGCTGATCGTTGTTATTCCTGTTATTGTATTAACTTTTTGGTTCCTTTTTAAATACAAAGCCGGCAACAAGAAATCAAAGTATACACCCGATTGGTCTGGTTCAACACGAATAGAATGGTTTATATGGGCTGTACCTTTGGGCATCGTTCTCATACTATCCTATTTAACATGGACTAAAACGTCTCAGCTTGATCCGTACAAACCCATTGAGCATGCGAACGATCCGGTTCAGGTTGAAGTTATATCGCTCGACTGGAAATGGTTATTCATATACCCGGAATACGATATAGCCACAGTTAACCAACTGGTATTTCCTGAAAATACCCCGCTTGAATTCAGGCTGACTTCTGCCAGTGTTATGACCTCTTTCTTTATCCCACAACTCGGAAGCCAGATGTATGCCATGGCCGGTATGGAGACACATCTTAACCTGATTGCATCAGATACAGCGACACTTACCGGGCAAAACCAGGAATTCAGCGGAGTGGGATATGAATCAATGTTTTTTGAAGCTAAATCTGTTACAACTGATGAATTTAAAGCGTGGGTAAAAAAGGTACAACAATCCCCTTTAAAACTGGATTTAAAAACGTTTAAAAATCTGGAAAAACCATCGGATAATTCTTCCGTTAAACTTTTCTCAGAGGTTGAACCTGATTTATTCAATCAGTTGATAAAAAAATTCATGAAAAACGAAAAGATGAAACCTCCCGATAATGGCTCTGATAATGCTATAGAAGTTAAGAATTCAAGTAATAATAGATCATATTTGAATAAATAAAAAACAAATAACGTGTTAGGAAGATTAAGGTTATCCGATATACCGTACGACAATCCGATTATAATGATCGCAGTTGGCTCAGCAACTCTGGTAGGATTAGTGATCATCATTCTTATCACCTACTACCGGAAATGGTCCTATTTATGGAATGAATGGCTGACAAGTCTTGACCACAAAAAAATCGGCATCATGTACATCATTCTTGCGCAGGTGATGTTGCTGCGTGGTTTTGCAGATGCCGTTTTGATGCGTTCGCAACAGGCACTTGCGGCAAGTTCCTCGGGAGGCTTTTTACCGCCCGACCATTATGATCAGATATTCGGGTCACACGGAACCATTATGATTGTGTTCGTTGCAATGCCTTTTTTGGTAGGATTAATGAACATTGTTGTTCCACAGCAAATAGGGGCACGCGATGTCGCCTTTCCTCTCCTTAATTCAATAAGTCTGTGGCTGACAGTTGCAGCTGCCGGCCTTATAATGATATCGCTCGGTGTTGGTAAGTTTACACCTACCGGATGGAGTGGTCTGGCTCCTCTGTTTGAAAAAACATATAATCCGGGATCCGGGGTTGATTACTGGTTGTGGGCCTTCCAGATAGCTGGTATAGGTTCCACCCTTACGGGAATAAATTTCATGGTAACCATTATTAAGTTACGGGCTCCGGGCATGAAGTTTATGCGGCTGCCATTATTTACATGGACGACATTAACCACCAACGTACTGATGGTTTTTTCCTTCCCGGTCATTACCGGTGCTATGCTACTCCTGACAATGGACCGGTACCTGGGGATGCATTTTTTCACGAATACCATGGGTGGCAATATGATGTTCTGGAATAATCTGTTCTGGATGTGGGGGCACCCTGAGGTTTACATTGTTGTTTTGCCTTCTTTCGGCGTTTTTTCTGAAGTAGTTGCCACTTTCTCAGGTAAAAGACTGTTCGGCTATAAATCGCTGGTGTATGCTACCGTGGCCATAATGATTTTATCATTTACAGTATGGCTGCATCATTTTTTCACTATGGGAAATACGGCAGATGTAAATGCTTTTTTTGGAATTACCACTATGCTGATCGCAATTCCAACAGGTGTTAAAGTTTACGACTGGCTTTTCACCATGTACCGGGGACGTATCAGGCTCACCACGCCAATGTACTGGACACTTGGCTTTTTTATTGCATTTGTTTTTGGTGGTATGTCTGGTGTTTTGATGGCCATTCCACCTGCCGACTATGTGGTTCATAACAGTCTGTTTCTCGTTGCCCATTTTCATAATGTACTGATCCCAGGAGCGTTGTTCGGTTATTTTGCAGGGTTCAATTACTGGTTTCCAAAAGCATTCGGGTTCAGATTAAATGAGAAATGGGGTAAACGATCGTTCTGGTTTTGGTTAATCGGATTTGTAGTTGCATTTGCGCCATTATATATTCTTGGGTTTATGGGTATGCCGCGCCGACTGGAAAGCTATCCGAATCCGGAATGGCAACCTTATCTGATTATTGCTGCCGTAGGAGCATTCATAGTAGCCCTGGGTATCCTTTTCATGGGAATTCAGCTTTACGTCAGCATCCGGGAAAGAAATAAAAACCGTGATCTCACGGGGGATCCATGGAACGGACGAACCCTGGAATGGGCCACATCCTCACCACCTGCAAGTTATAACTTTGCGGTTATTCCACATGTAGATGATCTGGATGCTTTCTGGGTCATGAAATCAAAAAAAACAACTGATAATCAACAAGAGAAATATACTGATATCAAATTGCCGAAAAACACAGCTTTCGGGCCAGTAACAGGAATATTGGTTCTGGCTTTTGGCTTTGCCATGGTATGGTATATCTGGTGGTTAGCGATTATCAGTATTCTTGCAGTTATTACAATGATCATTATTTCATCGGCAAACGACGATGATGAATACACCATTCCTGCTGCCGAGGTTCAGCGGATCGAATCGGAACGCGTAAAACCCACATTTAAAATCCCGGAATAAAACTGATATGATAATGAATGAAAGTGTCAAACATAACGATGAAATACATAATTCAGGTTTAGCAGATCTTAAAGCCTTTGGGTTCTGGATTTATTTAATGAGCGACCTGATATTATTTTCCATTTTGTTTTCTGCATTTGCTGTAGTAGGGCACAATTATGCAGGCGGACCTTCTCCGAAAGACTTATTCAACCTGCCTTATCTTTTTGGAGAGACCACATTCCTCCTTGTAAGCAGTGTAACTATGGGATTCAGCATTATTGCCATGCTAAAGGATAATAAGAAGTTTTTACTGATCGGACTGATTATAACTTTTATACTGGGACTAGGCTTTATTATTATGGAGCTTAATGAATTCCATCATTTAATATCCGAAGGATACGGTCCGCAGCGAAGCAGTTTTTTATCGTCATTTTTTACACTTGTAGGGATGCACGGCACACATGTAACATTTGGTTTACTCTGGATTCTGATCATGCTGTTCCAGGTGTATTCAAAAGGGATGACCCAGGCTGTTAAATCCAGAATATACAGACTGAGTATGTTCTGGCATTTTCTTGATATTGTGTGGATAGGCGTATTTTCTGTAGTGTACCTGCTTGGCGTGGTTTAATATGAAGTATAACAATAGTTAAAAAGAAATGACTAAAAAATACATCATCGGATTTATTCTGGCCTTTTTATTAACGGGCACATCGTTTTTATTGGCTGCAACCGGAATGGTTTCAAAACACATCATCATTGTAGGAATCCTTATTGCTGCTGTTGCCCAGATGTTAGTTCACCTGCATTTTTTCCTTCATCTGGATACATCATCCGGTGCTCGTTGGAATGTATACTCCCTGTTATTTGCTTTTTTACTGATCGCCTTTTTTATCGGTGGGACAATTTGGGTCATGTTTACCCTCAATCAGCGAATGATGTAAAAACATGTCTTAAAACAGCAGTGATGATGAACGCAACTATTATCTGTAAGCATGGAGAAATTTAAAATATTCATAAAGCGCAGATAAATGCAGGAAGTCATTACCATTTTCTCTGTTATTTCAGTATTGACAGGGATTTTCATCACATTCAGGTACATTGCAAAGCCATACAAAAGTCCTCCCGTAAATAATATAAAATCTTTACCGGATGAATTCAAAAAAATATTATCGTCAAGGGTAAGATATTACCGTAATCTGTCAGATGACAATAAAATAGAGTTTGAAAACAGACTATTAAAATTCCTGACAGAAAAAAAGATTACAGGTATAGACACGGATGTTTCAGAAGAAGATACGTTGCTGATTGCCTCAAGCGCAATTATTCCTATGTTTGCCTTTCCATATTATAACTATCCTGAGGTACATGAAATATTGCTCTATCCAAACTCTTTTGACAAGAAATTTCAGACAAATAATGAAGTGGAAGGCAGAAACGTCCTTGGAATGGTAGGTAATGGTTTTTTAAGTGGCCATGTTTTATTATCACGACCCGATCTTGAAGCAGCCTTTGACGGCACTCGCCATAAACAGAACGTCGGCATTCATGAATTCATCCATCTTATTGATATGGCTGATGGAGTTACTGACGGAATACCAAAAATTCTTTTTGACAATTCGTTTGCCTTTTCATGGCTCAGGGAGATCAAAAAGGAAATTAACACGATAAAAAACGGCCATTCAGATATCAATCCATACGCACTAAAAAACAATGCAGAATTTCTGGCAGTTGTAGCCGAGTATTTTTTTGATGATCCTGATAAAATGAAGATGCGTCATCCGGAGTTGTATAACTACCTGGTTAAAATATTCCGACAAAACCCGGTGATATAATTTATGCGATAAAATGCTACAGAACAAGATACAATAGCGCTTAAAAAATCGCTGAACACTTATAGTCAAATAATTATAAAAAAATATTCCCAATCAAACAGGACCATTAATCCCCTTTTAAGCCTGATTTAATCATCAGCCATTTCCTGATCCATCAAATATATGGATCAGAATATATACTTATAACTTGCCTTATAGTCGCAGGGCATACGTCCAACCAACTCTTTAAAACTGGTCACAAATTCATTTTTAGAGTTAAATCCTGCCATCCTGCCAATGGCATCAATGGAAAATCCACTGTAACAACTTTCTTCAATCATTCGTTTGGCTTCCTTAACCCTCAATTCTGTAACGAAAAGGGTAAAGTCATTTCCACAATAATCAACGCAAAGCTTTTTAAGGTCCGCTGTAGACATTTTAAGTTTGTGAGCAAGCCGGGATGGGGTGAGCGTTGGATCCCTGTAAAGTTTGTTATCCAGTATATAATCATATACTTCTTTAAACGTCAGGGTATTCATATTCCTGTTTTTGTGGGGTTCTACAAAATGCATTATGCATGAAATACCAGCAACGGAGTGTCTGTATGAAAGATCATTCTGCGGGCTATACTCGGGTTAAACATTCGTGCTATAATGTTACGCCGTTTAGTAATTAATGTAATAATATCAATTTTCTTTTCTCTAATCAGTTTATCCATAGATACCAGTAGATCATCGCCCTCCATCAGTTCACATTCAATTTTCTTACCGGTATATTTTTTATTCAGGTAATCCTGTAATCCGCTTAGCTGTACCTCATCCCAGGGATCTTCTCCCTCATGTCCCAAATGCACACAGTGCAGATCAATATCATTCCTTCCAATAATCCGCATGAGCTTGTCAATTGCCTCCAGATCATTATCAGCAAAACTGGTAATATACGCCAAAGTTTTAACCTGACTGATGTTATTAAAAGGTGTATCTTCAGGTATAGCCAGAACCGGAACTTTTGCCCGTTCAATGACCTCAGCTGTTACGCTGCCTATCAGATCATCATTCTTACGGTTTTTTCCACGGGTACCCATTACAATGATCTGTGGCCTGTATTTTTTTGCGTAACTCAGAATTTCCTCCTCCGGCACACCTTCATTCAGAATAACTTTGGTTTTAAGGGTAGGAAGACTGCCGTCCTTCATCTGTTTTTTCAGCTTGGCATGAAGATGATCCATATCCTTTTTGGCTTTATCTTCGATCTGCTTCAGGGTTTTATCAACGTTCAGATCGTAAGAAAACGTTTCGGTATACGGTAGTGTATTGATCAGCGGACTGAAGTAGGTATGCATCAGATCAATTTCAGCACCAATGGTTTTAGCAAGACTAATGGCAAAAACACAGGCATTATACGAGTATTCAGAAAAGTCTACAGGTACCAGAACCCGGTTAGGAAATTCAGGTAACTTTTCTTCCTTAAAATATACCTCATTAATGTGCTCAATAATTTTAAGACCTTTGTCTAGATCTTCTTCACTGATCCGGACTTTTACACCCCCTGAAAATGCTCCCTGAATAAGGTTGATATTGCTGAGATAACATTCAATACCTTCCCGTTCAAGTTCCATTTTTATGAACTGAGCTTTTTCATAACTGTGAGTGGCTACGGTGATCAATTTATCTTTCATGACGGTCGTTTTAAAGTTTAAGTCCGCAGACTCAGATTAAAATTACGCATTTTTCAATTTACAGTCAATTTAAATTATCTTAAACATTTAGGGAGTTAGCTATATGTATTCTATTTTTGCCAAAAATATTGCCATGAGAATAGATATCATCACCGTTTTACCTGAACTTCTTGAAAGCCCCCTGCACACTTCAATTCTAAAAAGAGCGCAGGACAAAGGGCTTGTTGAATTTAATGTTGTGAACCTAAGGGACTACTCTACGAACAAAACAAAACGTGTTGACGATTATGCATTTGGAGGCAGTGCAGGCATGGTGATTCAGATAGAACCAGTGGCAAAAGCCATTGAAGAACTGAAAGCCAAACGTGCATACGATGAAATTATTTATACCTCTCCTGATGGCGAAGTGCTGAACCAGAAAATGGCCAATTCCATGTCCCTTTACGAGAACATCATTATTCTTTGCGGTCATTACAAAGGCATCGATCAACGCATTCGTGATCACTTTATAACGAGGGAGATTTCAATAGGCGATTATGTTCTAACTGGTGGCGAGCTGGCTGCAGCCATTATTTCCGATGCGGTTGTAAGGCTTATACCCGGCGTAATTTCGGATGAACAATCAGCCCTTTCAGACAGTTTTCAGGACAACCTTCTGTCTCCACCGGTTTATACGCGACCTGCAGAATTCCGTGGATGGAAAGTACCGGATGTTTTGTTATCGGGTCATGAAGCCAAAATAGCAGAATGGGAATTTGAACAATCTGTTGAACGTACAAAAAAATTACGTCCTGATTTGCTCAAGGATTAACCGTTTCAGCGACAAGCTCAGGTCCGGACAGACTTGTTAACCTGCGCCATTCCCTGATCATAAATACCATTACAACAAGTGCCGATACAGTATCTGATACAGGGAAACTGAGCCATATGCCATCCAGATCGTAGAATTCCGGCAATAAAAAAAGTAAGGGAATAAGTACCAGCACCTGTCTCAACAATGTAAGAAACATAGCTGTTTTTGCATTCCCCACAGCCTGAAAATAATTACCGGCAACAATCTGAAAACCGATAATCGGGAAAGTCATGGTAATAATCTTTATGGCTCTTAATGTAATTTCAAGAAGATGCGGATCCTCATCGTTAAACATCATAATAATGTACTCCGGGAAAAACTGCGTAAATATCCATGCAAAAATACTTACCAGTGTAGCTGTTATCAAAGCAATACGAAGCGTTTTTTTAACACGTACAAACACTTTGGCACCAAAATTAAATCCAATGATAGGTTGAGCAGCCATATTGATTGCGATGACGGACATAACAACAAGACTTACCACACTAATTACAATACTAAATGCTCCTACCGCAATGTCTCCACCGTATTTTATCAGCATTTTATTGGCCAGCCCCTGCACAACGCTGGAAGCGATCTGCATCGCAAACGGAGCCATTCCAATGGCAATTATACTTTTTGCAATTGACCAGTCAAACCGGACCAGTTCAGGTCTGAGGTTTATTACGCTCCGTGAACTTCGAAAATGCATAAATACCCACACAAAAAGCACAAACATTGAAATAACGGTAGCCCATGCAGCGCCTTCAACACCCCATTTAAAAACCATAATAAAAAGGTAGTCCAGAAGAATATTCACAGATGCACTCAGCAACATTGAATACATGGCAATCCGGGCGTTTCCCTCACTTCGGATCATATTATTCAGCGAATAACCCGGCATTGTAAAAAAGGTTCCAAACAAAATAATATTCAGATAGCTGTTGGCATAATCAAGCGTCTCTGCAGTTGCACCAAACGATTCAAGTAAAGGTTTCTTTATGAGAAAAACTACCAGAACAATAAAAGTGGAAACGATTAAAATTAGCAGTAGGGTCGTCCCCAGAACCTGTTCAGCCCCGTCTCTGCTTCGCTCTCCTAAGCGTATAGAGACCAATACGCCTGCGCCAACGCCAATCAACATACCAAACCCCATCACTATGAGCATGACCGGAAAAATGACACCGATGCCTGATAGCGCAAGCGATCCTACCCCCTGCCCGATAAATACCCTGTCGACAATATTATATAATGCATTGGCAATTACACCAATAAATGCAGGAACGAAAAATTTCCACATTAATTTGCCAATCCCTTCTTTTTCGAGTGCTTTTGTCTTATCCATCAGAAAAATTCAGGTGCAAAGGTAAATTAATATCCTGAGCCAATAATTAAAGAATTACAACGTTTTTATAAAATTGGTTTTTAGAAAGTATATTCTACCTTTGCATTGATCTGTATCAGTAATAAAAAATACGTTAATGAACGAGACAAAATTCAAACAACCAACCAGTTATAAAAAATACGTTCTTATTTTCTGGTCGATATTCGTTTTTGGTATTGCTGCTGTAATTTTACTGTTTTGGGCAATTTCAAAAGGATATCTTGGTTATATTCCACCCATTCAGGAAATTGAAAGCCCCAAAAACAAATATGAAACTCAACTTATTTCTTCAGATAATGTCATTCTGGGATCCATATATTTTCAGGGAGAGAACCGCACAAAAGTAAATTACAACAATCTCTCACCATATCTGGTAAATGCACTTATTTCAACCGAAGATATCCGCTTTGCCAAACACTCAGGGATTGACGCCAAAGGGATATTACGTGCCGTGACAGGTGTTGTAACAGGAAGAAATTCAGGAGGAGGCAGCACCATTACACAACAGCTTGCCAAACAGCTGTTCACAGAAAATGCATACAATGTGAGCTTTATAAAACGTATTTTTCAGAAACTGAATGAATATGTGATCGCGGTTCAGCTGGAGCGCTTCTACACCAAAGAGGAAATCCTGACCATGTATCTGAATAAGTTCGATTTTAACAATAATGCAACTGGTATTCAGACGGCTTCAAGGGTTTATTTTAACACCACGCCTAAAGATCTGAAAATAGAGGAGGCAGCTATGCTTGTAGGAATGTTGCAAAACCCAACATTGTACAACCCAAAACGCTTTCCGGAAAAAACACAAAAAAGAAGAAATATTGTACTGGGACAGTTAATGAATGCTGACTACATCAACAAGCATGAATTTGACTCGCTTAAAACCTTACCAATAGAGCTGGATTATCATAAAGTTGATCACAAGGTTGGCCCGATTCCTTATTTCAGGGAATTCATCCGTCAGTTTATGACCGCTGAAAAACCCCTTAAAAAGAATTACAGAGGCTGGGATATCAGAAGCGGTAAATACCTTGCTGACAGCATATCATGGGCAACAAATCCTCTTTATGGCTGGTGTAACAAAAATTTCAAACCAGATGGATCAAACTACAGCCTGTATACCGATGGATTAAAGATTTATACGACCATTGATTCCCGCATGCAAAAATATGCGCAACAGGCCATGTACAAACACTTGTCGGAAGATGTCCAGCCAAGATTCTTCAAACAGGAAGCAAACAGCCCGTATGCACCTTACTCAAGCAAAATTGGAAACAGTCCTGAAGAACGTGTTGAACGCATGCACGATTTTCTGGAACGCGCTATGCAGAATACCGACAGATACAGACGTTTAGCAGCAGCAGGTGTTAAACGGGATTCAATTCTGAAGATCTTTGACACGCCCGTCAGCACAACTGTATTCTCATGGAATGGAGATATTGATACCGTGATGAGTCCAATGGACTCCATACGCTATATGAAATACTATCTGCGGTCCGGCATGATGTCTATGAATCCACTGAACGGTCATGTAAAAGTTTATGTGGGGGGCATTGATTATTCCTACTTCCAGTATGATATGGTATCGCTCGGCCACCGACAGGTTGGTTCAACCATTAAACCATTTTTATATACACTGGCAATGCAGGAAGGCTATACACCTTGTTCCCGTTTTCTGAATGCACCAATAACCATTTATGATGATCTGGGCCGACCATGGACACCTGATAATAGTGACGATGAAAGATTGAACGAAATGGTAACCCTGAAATGGGGTCTGGCGAAATCCAACAACTTCATCTCGGCCAGATTAATGAATGAGTTTAAGCCTAAAACACTGGCAGATCTGATTCATTCCATGGGTATTACAAGTAGTATTGATGCCGTCCCATCCATGTGTCTTGGGACACCGGATTTTTCAGTTAAGGAAATGGTAAAAGCTTACGGGGTATTTGCCAACCACGGCGTCATGACCGATCCGGTATTTGTAACAAGAATTGAAGATAAGGACGGAAATATCATCGCAACATTTGCACCGTATAAGAAAGAAGTGATCCACGAAAACACAGCTTATCTGATGCTGAACCTTTTGGAAGGTGTCGTTGACACTCCAGGTGGGACAGGAAGCAGACTAAGATGGAAATACCAGTTCAAGGGCCCGATTGGAGGTAAAACAGGAACCACACAGGATCAGTCTGATGGTTGGTTCATGGGTGTCTTACCCAACCTTGTAACAGGAGTTTGGGTGGGCGGAGAAGAACGTTCTATTCGGTTCAATAATATTACATACGGGCAGGGAGCGGAGATGGCTTTGCCAATTTTTGCTTTGTTTCTCAAGAGTGTATATGCCGATACTACATTGGGCTACGACCCCATGGAGGACTTTGAAAAACCAGCCGGCTTTAATACAGATCTTGATTGTGGTAAATTCACAGTTCCATCACAGAATGAAAGCGGTAAAACACCGGATTCTCCGGATGACTTCTGGTAGAAATTAGTCTCCTTTAGTATAAAAGTTTATGGTACGCACTATTGCCCTGGCACATACCGGGCAAAAGTCTTCTGCCTCATTTGTTTTCATCCTGCAATCAATAAACGGACGGTACACTCCTTTGGCAACATAGCCTCCTCCTTCATACACACCGATGGTATTTTTATATTTATTTTTTGCAGGTGTAGGAACCGGGGTGTCCTGATCCAGCATATCCTTCCATTTACTATCGAAATCAACAAGCGTTGTAACGTTCGGTTCCCATGGCTCTATATCTGCCGGGAAAAAATCGTTATAGGATACATCTGATGTATAATATTCATCCGCCAAACCAGCAAACGAATGTCCAAACTCATGAATAAAAACCTGTTGATTTTTGCGTCCCCGGGTTGAATTTATACTGTAAAAATTATAAATACCCCCACCTCCGTATTTCTCACTGTTTACCAGAATAATGATCTGATCATGCGGTACAAGGGAGGCGTAATTGCTGACATCATACAGGTCATTTGTCATTAAGTACCTGTCGCTGTAAAGCGTATTATAAGACGAATTAAGAGCTGTCTTCACATAAATAGCCTGTTCTGGATCATCTGCTCCTTCCTCTTCTGAATACGACATAACGGCACGGATATTAAACTTACCTTTATTTTCTGCAAATGGCTTTGACGTAAATAAGGCATCTGCAAAATTTTGCGCATCTTCAAAAAACAATTTTTCATCATATTTGGTATATCCTTCAGCAATCAGAACAATATCAATACATTCATCTGTTTTTCCACTGATTAATATATCTTTTGTCTTTGAGTCAGGAGTTTCTGTAGGTCGAACAATTTCACCTTCAGGATTCAGATTAATATTTAGAAGTGTGTCGGTAAATAATCCATCCACACGATGAACAAGAACAAACCTCACATCTTTTTGGGGTAATGGAGCATAAATTGTGTTTTCCATGGACCGTTCGATGTTTTCGGCTTCATCTGTTGTCTGCCATTCCTGAAAAAGTGTACTGAACCCATCGGTATAAATAAGTTTTCCAGTATTCAAATCATATAAATCATATTTATAGGTTCCTTTCCCATGAAACTCATCCAGTTTTGTAGTACGCCCACCCCACTGTTTTTCTTCGTAAACCTGGGAAACAGATGCCATTTGAGATGTTTTGTTACCGGACAAAACCAGATCGACCCGGAGCACCTTATTTGTAAAAAAAGCGTTATAATTAACTTCAGCGAAAAGAATTACACTGTAAAAAGTAAAGAGAATGATAAGACCTTTTTTTTTCATGTGTCTTTATTATAATTTTGTTTTCCACAATAATAGCAAATTTAAGTCAAATGGATATTGAATTTTATCAGAAGCTCAGTGACACAATTCTCAGCTGGTTTACAAATCACGGCTTTGCACAGTCTACAGCAGAAACTCTTCGTACTATCAGCATATTTGCAGTTATAATTATTTTAAGCATAGCTGTAGATTTTGTTTTCAGAAAGATCATCATTGCGATTGTTGCCCGGATCATAAAGAAAACAAAAAACAAATACGATGATATTTTTCTGGAACGAAAAGTTTTCAGTAAGCTGGCACATATTGCTCCCGTTCTGGTTGTTTATTTTCTACTTCCAACGGCATTCCCGGATTCCAATCTGTTCCTGTCGTTCCTCGAAGATATATGTTTTGTGTTCATTGCGTTTAATATATTATTTGTACTGATCGCTTTTATGGATGCACTGCACGATATTTACAACCAGTTTCCCATTTCACAAAACAGATCCATCAAAGGATATGTCCAGTTGTTCAAAATCATTTTTTACATCTTCACATTTCTGGCCATTATTTCAATTATTTTCAACATTAACATGACCAAAATCTTTACCGGGATTGGTGCACTCGCTGCAGTTCTTATTCTGGTATTTAAAGATACCATACTGGGGCTGGTCGCCAGTGTTCAGCTTAGTGGAAATGATATGGTAAAACCGGGCGACTGGATCTCCATGCCGAAATTCAATGCTGACGGTGACGTAATTGAAATTAATCTGACAACCGTTAAAGTTCAAAATTGGGATAAAACCATTTCAACTATTCCAACTTACGCCCTGGTTTCTGACTCGTTCCAGAACTGGCGCGGAATGAGTGAATCAGGTGGACGCAGAATTAAACGGTCCATCAATATTGATATGAGCAGTGTAATGTTTGCGCCTCCGGAGATGCTTAAAAAATTTAAAACCTTTCACATGCTGAAAGATTATGTGAACAAGAAAGAGATTGAAATTGAAGAATACAATAAGAAACTTAAAATCGGAGAAAATGAGGTTTATAACGGACGGCGGATGACCAACCTGGGAATTTTCAGAAAATACCTCGAAAACTACCTGAAGCAACATCCGAAGATCCATCAGGATATGACCTTTCTTGTCAGACAGTTACAACCGACAGACAAAGGCATTCCACTTGAAATTTATGTATTTAGCAATGATCAGGCCTGGGCAAACTACGAAGCTATTCAGGCAGATATTTTCGATCATGTTCTGGCCATAATACCCGAATTCGGCTTGAGAGTCTTTCAGGCACCGACAGGTTCTGATTTTAAAAATCTTAGAGTTTGATATTTTTTTCGCTATTTTACTTACAATTTATAATTAAAATATTAGATTTGTTATTTGGTAGAATGTACATCTATCCAATTTGTAAACTATATTAAAACTATGGCACACCGCGAATTAGACGAACTTGACAAGAAAATTTTATCCATTATCTGTGAAAATGCACGTATTCCGTTTTTAGAAGTTGCACGTGAGTGTGATGTTTCCGGTGCGGCTATCCATCAGCGTATACAGAGGCTGATAAATATGGGGGTGATAAAGGGTTCTGAGTTTGTGTTAAATCCGGCGTCATTGGGATACGAAACCTGTGGTTTTGTTGGGGTTTTCCTTAAAAAGGCATCACTTTTTCATGGTGTCGTGGAAGAACTTAACAAAATACCGGAAGTGGTGGAAGTACATTATACAACAGGAAAGTATGCCATGTTTTTAAAAGTTTATGCCAAAAACAACCGCCATTTACTGAGTATTATTCATGATCAGTTTCAGAATATTGAAGGAATTTCTTCTACCGAAACGATTATTTCCATGGAAGAAGCATACAGCAAACAACCGCCTATTAAATAACGTCAATTTTTCTGCCATAATTTTCTTCTTTTCCTGAAAACTCACACCTTTGCAATTTTGCAGACTTAGGCATATTGTGATTCATTTATGAGAGATCTCACCAAAGGCTCTGTGAGCAAACAAATTTTCACGTTCGCCCTTCCCATGGTTCTGGGAAACGTTTTCCAACAGCTTTACTCCATTGTTGACAGTATTGTTGTGGGGAAGTTTATCGGGAAGGAGGCGCTTGCCGCTGTCGGATCCTCATTTCCGGTTATTTACGTTTTGATCGCCATGGTAATTGGCGTGGGAAGCGGTGCATCTGTGGTCATTTCACAATATTACGGAGCCAAAGAAATGAACCAGGTAAAAAAGGCCGTGTCCACCATATTTATATTCCTGTTCTTTGCCGCGATAGTTGTATCAGTATTAGGCGTATCGCTCAGCAATCCTTTATTTCGCCTGATAAATGTACCCGATAACGTGTTTGATGATGCAACTGTCTACTTCAGAATTTATGTAGCCGGGCAAATCTTCTTCTTTGGTTATAATGGCGTTACTTCAGTTTTACGGGGTTTAGGAGATTCACGCACGCCACTTATCTTTACAATTCTGGCAACCGTGGTAAATATAGTGCTTGACGTGCTATTTGTAGTTGTTTTCAAAATGGGTGTAAGTGGCGTAGCGCTGGCAACCATTATAGCACACGGCACAGCTTTTATAAGTGCTGCCATATATCTGAACCGGAAACATGAAATCATTTCTTTCAAAATTAAAGAGATGGTTTTCGACAAACTGCTCTTCCGTCAGAGTTTACGCATCGGTCTTCCAACCGGTTTTCAGCAAACATTTGTAGCACTTGGAATGGCTGCATTGATTACGATAGTCAGTAAATTCGGAACCAGCGTACTTGCAGCATATACTGTGGCTGGCAGAATTGATGCCATCGCATCTATGCCGGCGATGATCTTTGGATCAGCACTGTCATCTTTTGTGGGACAAAATGTAGGAGCAGGAAGTATGGATCGTGTCAACAAAGGACACATAACCACAGTAATTATGGCTGGCGGTATTTCCATTGCCGTTTCACTGCTTGTCATCCTTTTCGATGATCAACTGATGCATCTGTTTACAGATGCTCCCGATGTGGTTAATGCGGGTAAGGAATATCTGCGCATCGTCTGCTCGTTTTATATCATTTTTGCTACCATGTTCACCTATCAGGGGTTATTCAGAGGCGCAGGAGACACATTGGTTCCAATGTTTATTACACTGGCATCTTTGTGGATTGCACGAATTCCTCTTGCCTGGTGGCTGAGCAGTATCTGGGGAGAAAAAGGCATCTGGTGGGCCATCCCAATTGCCTGGTCCGTTGGATTAATTCTTTCTATAATTTATCACAAATTTGGCGCCTGGCGTAAAAAAGCAGTCGTGCGAAAAAATCAACGCATCATTATTCCCGAAATTGATCTGGAACATGAATAAAAAAAGGGTAACTGTAAAGCCACCCTTTAAGAATCAGAAAATATATTGATTAATTTATATTGATCTTCAGCGATTTTGGTTGCAATTCCGGTTTTTTAGGAATTTCAACATTTAAAATCCCATCGCTGAATGTTGCTTTAATTGTATCCTGATCCACGGTTTCCGGTAATGTAAATGAACGTTTGAATTCTCCGTAATTAAATTCTCTTCGGGTATAATTCATTTCTGTTTCGTTTTTATTTTCTTCTTTCTTACCGCTAACTGTCAATACGTTGTTATCAACATCTATGGTCACTTCTTTTTTGCTGAAACCAGGTAAAGCAAACTCAATATTGAAACCTTCCTTATTTTCTACCACATTGCATAAAGGGGTGTCGTACGAAGGTGAGCCTGGTTCATTACCGTTAAACATATTTTCCATTACATCGTTAAAAAATTCCGGAAATGAAGCTCTTCTTGGACTGTTGTTAAATCTTACGAGTGTCATAATTTAATCCTCCTATTGTTTTGTTATACATTCAATTTTTATGTTTTGCCTTACATATTTCAAAACTGACGCCAAACAAAAAATCCGGAAAATACTTCATATTTCGTTTATAAAACATGTCATTATGACATTTTGTCTCAAATATCTATGCCATATAGTCTGAATTCATACTATTAAGCTCCTATTCTTTAAAACTTTCTTCAACTGCATACAACCACAACCAACTATAAACACTCTTTAAAAAAATAAAAAATCAACGCTTTTATTGCCTAATTAAAAATTTGTTTTTAATTTTGACCAACCGTTCAGTCAAAAAAAATGTCACCAAGAACACCTGATCAATTCAAAGAAATACGTACAGAAAAAATCAAACTGATTTCTGAAGCCGCTCTCAGCTTGTTTGCTGACAAGGGATATGCTAACACAAGCATCAGCATGATTTCAAAAAAGGCGGGAATATCAAAAGGGCTGCTTTACAATTATTTTGAAAGCAAGGATGATCTGCTTGAAAGTATTTTATCTTACGGATTTGATGAGATTATTGAAATCTATGATCTGAACAAGGATGGCGAGCTTGAAATACATGAAATGGAATACTTCATCCGGGAAATATTCAACAGGATCAAGACCAATACAAATTTCTGGAAGTTATATTTCCAGGTCAGCGTCCAACCGGATGTCATAGACAAACTACAGGTTAAAATGAAAGAAATGATCGTCACTTTTATGCACAGCCTGATGAAATATTTCCAAAATATGGGTTTCAAACATCCACAGGTAGAAGCTGTAATGTTTGGATCATTATTGGATGGCGTCACCTTTAATTATGTATTAAATCCCACTATGTTTCCTATAGATGAAATTGTAGAAGAAATTATTCAGAAATATTGCAAAAAACCAGTATCATGAAATACTTAGTTTCAGTTATTTCACTGTTAGTAATATCCCTGGCTAACACATCTGCCCAGGATGCCAAAGCCATTGTAAAAAAGGCCAACGATAAAATGGAAGGTGAAAAATCGAGTTACATCGAAATGAAAATGACCATCCAGCGACCTACGTATGAACGAACCATAGAATTTAAAAGCTGGACAGAGGGAACGAAAAATTCACTGACCTACATTACTGCTCCTGCCCAGGAAAAGGGGCAATCGTTTATGAAAAAAGGCAACGAAATGTGGAGTTGGAATCCTAAAATCAGCAGATTAATCAAACTACCACCTTCGATGATGTCACAGGGATGGATGGGTTCTGATTACACCAATGACGATATACTAAAGGAATCATCCATTGTCGTAGATTATTCCCACAAAATTATCGGCGAAGAAGATATTGACGGCCATTCGTGCTACAAAATAGAGATGATCCCGAATCCTGATGCAGCCGTTGTATGGGGAAAAGTTCTTCAGTGGATATCAAAAAAGGATTTTTTGCAAATGAAAACAGAATATTTCGATGAGGACAATTACCTGGTAAGAACTCAATTGGCCTACAACATCAAGGAAATGGATGGCCGCATCATACCAACACGACTTGAAATTATTCCAGAGGACAAAGACAATCAGAAAACAGTTGTTGAAATTCTGAAGATAACGTTTAACATTCCGATTCAGGATAACTTCTTCTCACAGCAAAATATGAAACGGATCAGATAAATAAAAAACATTCAATATGAATGATATTATAAAACTTGCATGGCGAAATTTGTGGCGTAACAGAAGACGGACGCTGATAACGGCAACCTCTATCTTTTTTGCAATTTTCATTGCCATTGTAATGCGCTCTTTTCAACTCGGAACATATGGACATATGATAAAACAGAGCATTGAGTCCTTCTCGGGTTACCTTCAGATACAACAGCCTGAATATTATAATGATCCCAACATAAACCATTCTTTTGAGTACACCGAAAACCTCGAAAATGAAATCAACAACATAGATAATGTACAGGCCACCGTTCCCCGCATTGAATCCTTCGCGCTAGCTTCCAACGGCACACAATCCAAAGGAATAATGTTGATTGGCATTTCACCCGAAAAAGAACTGCAGCTGTCCAATCCCAAACACAAGCTGATCCATTACCGCTTTACTCCTGAAGCTGTAGATCAATTATCCAAATCAGATCAGTTGCCGGACAACATCAAAAAGAATATTGAAAAATTTAAGAACTACTCCTATTCCACTACTGCCAGAATAGAGCTTGATCTTCAGCTGTCAAAAGAAGAAATTAAAAAATATCTTGACATCATCACCAAAGCAACAGCTTTCAAGTCTAACTATCTCACTGAAGAAGATAACGGAGTATTGCTGTCTGACCGACTTTCCAGATACCTGAAAGCTGCTGTAGGCGATACCGTTGTATTGTTAGGACAGGGTTACCATGGTGTAAGTGCTGCTGGCATTTACCCTGTACGGGGAATTGTTAGCATACCGTCTCCGGATCTGGATAATAAACTGATTTACATGACACTGAAGGAAGCCAATATCTTTCTGGGCATGCAGGGCAACATCACCTCACTGGCAATTAACCTGAAAGATCCGGACAAAATGGATGAGACACAACAAAAGATTCAGGATGTCATAGGCAGTAAAAATTATGTGGTTAAAAACTGGGAAGAACTCATTCCGGTTATCAAACAACAAATTGAAGGTGATAATGTGAGTGGTCAGATTATGCTGGGCATATTGTATGCCATTGTGTTTTTTGGCATTTTCGGAACAGTGCTCATGATGGTGGCTGAACGCAAAAGGGAGTTCGGCATGCTGGTTGCCATCGGCATGAGACGGTCCAAACTTGCCTGGATACTTGCGATCGAAATGACCTTACTGGGATTTATTGGAGCTGCCTCGGGTATGCTGGCGAGCGTTCCGGTCATACTTTTCGGGTATTACCATCCCATTCAGCTTGGAGGTGATATGGCCAAAATGCTTGAGGATATGGGATGGGATCCTGTAATGCCGATGGAATGGTTCAGCAGTTACTTTTACAAACAAGGCATCATCATAGTTGTGATGGTAGCACTGGCCTGCTGGTTTCCGGTAAGGAGCATTCTAAAACTAAATACAATTAAAGCACTCAGAAACTAAATACAGAACAATGATTTGGTCAATAGCCTGGAAAAATGTATGGCGCAGTAAGCGTAGAAGCCTGGTGGTTATCATAGCCGTAACCATTGGGACTATAGCCGGTGTTTTTACCGCAGGCCTGATGAAAGGCTGGGTGGATCAACGTATTGAGTCAGCCATTTTTACGGAAGTATCACATATTCAGATCCACAATAAAAATTATCTGATCAATGAAGAACTAAAATACACGGTTCCTCAGCCTGAAAAACTGATTCAGTTCTTAAAAAATTCCGATGAAGTTAAAGCGTTTTCCAACCGGCTTAAGGTCATGGCAATGGCCTCCACATCCCTCGGAAATACAGGATTAAAACTCCAGGGCATTCACCTGAAGGATGAAGAAGCCGTATCAGATATCTATAAAAAAATTCAACCTGACGGAGGCACCTTCCTGCAGGCGGGAGAGAAAAACAGGGTTGTAATCAGTGATAAAACAGCAGAACAACTCCGGATCAAAACTTACATGGTGACCGATGAAGTACTGGACAGTCTGAAAAAACTGGAAGTGCCACAGGATGCACTCACAACACTTGAAGAGATAAAAGGCACACGGTTCAATACAAAAAAACTGTTTCAGAGCAAACTCGAAGAAATTCTAAGCAAAAAGGATCAGAACAATTACGGAAGGATCATCACAGAAACATCCCGACATTACAGGCTGAGAACCAAAATTGTGTTCACTTTTACGGGCAAGGATGGTCAAATGGTGTACCAAGCATTTCGGGTGTGCGGTATTTACAAAACCACAAATACCATGTTCGATCAGATGAATGCGTATGTACTTTACGACGATCTGGCAAATTTAGCAGGTTTTAACGGTAACGTTTTTCATGAGACAGCCGTTATATTGAATAGCGGTAACGACTTAAAGAAATTCAAGAGTGAATTACAGGATAAATTCAGCGATCTAAGCATTCTCGACTGGAAAGAACTGGCACCCGATGCAGGTATGTTATCGCAATACATGAATTTTTACTATTACATCATCATGGGATTTATCCTTTTTGCCCTGGCCTTTGGAATCATTAACACCATGCTAATGGCCATTCTTGAGCGACTGAAAGAACTTGGAATGCTTTTAGCGATCGGAATGAATAAGAAAAAAGTCTTTAGCATGATCATGCTCGAAACCATTTTCCTTACACTGGTTGGTGCCATTATTGGAATGATCCTGGGAGCAGTCATCATTTACATCACCGGTAGAACCGGCATCAACCTCAGCAGTGTTGGAGAAGGTATGGAAGCTATGGGTTGGGCATCCGTCATTTATCCGGGCATAGAGTGGCATTTTTTCTTCGGCATCACACTTATGGTGATCCTGACAGCTATCCTGTCGTCTATTATGCCTGCAAGAAAAGCATTAAAGTTAAAACCGGCAGATGCCTTAAGAATTGATATGTAACACCTTAATATACGGATCATGAAAGTAATTGAAGTAAAGAAACTCGAAAAAATATACAACGATTCAGAAATCAAGGTTCATGCTGTAAGAGGTGTTGATCTTGTAATTGAAGAAGGTGAATTTACTGCAATCGTAGGACCATCCGGTTCCGGCAAAACAACTTTTTTGAACATGCTGGGAGGGTTAGATCAACCAACAAGCGGTAATATCAATATAGGCGGAACAGATATCGGCACACTGTCACCTTCGCAAATGGTGGATTTCAGATTGCACAATATAGGTTTTGTATTTCAGGCATACAATCTTATCCCGGTTCTGACCGCAAAAGAAAATACAGAGTTTGTGATGCACCTGCAGAAGAAACCAAAGGAAGAACGTGACAAGAGAGTGCAGGAACTGCTTGGTGCCGTTGGCCTGGGAGACCGTCTTGACAGCCGTCCCAACAAGTTGTCCGGCGGACAGCAACAACGTGTAGCCGTTGCCAGGGCTTTGGCATCAAAACCGAAATTTGTTTTGGCCGACGAACCAACAGCTAATCTCGATTCGGAGTCCACAAGAAATTTACTTGAAATCATGGAAAAACTAAATAAAGACGAAAAAATAACGTTTATATTCAGTACACACGACCAGCGTGTGGTTGATAAAGCCCGGCGCGTCATCGTATTAGACGATGGGAAAATTGTAAGCGATGAAAAAAAGTAGAAGTATAATTATTAAAAACCTAATCATTATGATGTCAATTTTAATGCCTTCCGATTCATTTTTTGCACAGGTAAACTCCAGGGCAACCTGGGACATTGAAAAGCTGAACACAGCAAAAGATGTGAAATACCTGTCGGAGTTGGAAAAAGAAGTGATCCTGGAAATCAACATGGTAAGAACGAATCCTGAGAAATATGCAGAGATTTATATCAAACCTTTATTACAGTTTTACGAAGGTCTGTATTTCAGGTATCCGGGACAGGTACCGGTAATTACTGCCGAAGGTAAATCAGCGTTACTCGATTGCGTGGACGCTCTTAATGAGGCTGATCCTGTTGGAATATTACACGCATCAAAAGGGCTGACCCGATCGTCACAGGATTTGATGCGCGATCAGGGCAGGTCAGGGAAAGTTGGCCATACAGGCGGCGACGGATCAAACCCGTTTGAACGCATGAAACGTTACGGCGAGTGGAAAAAAACAGCTGCAGAGAATGTGGACTACGGCAACAATTCAGCACGCTGGATTGTGCTCTCATTACTCATTGACGATGGAGTTCCAGGAAGAGGACACCGTAAAAATCTTTTGAACGGCGTATTTTCAGCCATCGGCATTGCATACGGCCCGCATCCGTATTATGGACATATGTGCGTAATGGATATGGCCGGTGAATATATTGAAAAGTAAAACATAACCACTTTGTGAAATTAGAATTCAAATACCGGTTCGCCCGTATTGCTTATTTACTGATGCTTTTATCTGTTCCTTTCAGCATTGTAAAAGCGCAGAAGTTTACGGTAGATGGTTATCTGAAGGACATGCAGACCTTATGGAAAGCCAAAGACATTCCTTTAATCTCCAATAATCTGATCCATAACCGGTTAAATTTTAATTATTATGCCACCGATAATCTGACATTTCATGTAGGCATGCGCAACCGCCTTACATGGGGAGATTTTCTGAAGCTTGGCGACGCTTTAAATCTTGGATCAGCCTTCAATTATGCAGATATTATGAAAGCCGATAATGGGTATTTCAACATGTCATGGAATGTTGCTGACCAGTCTCCTGATTTCATTTTGAATACAACTCTGGACAGACTTTACCTGGATTATTCAAAAGGGAAATGGCAGGTAACAATCGGAAGGCAACGCATCAACTGGGGCGTGAACCTGGTATGGAATCCGAATGATATCTTTAATGCCTTTTCGTTTTTTGATTTTGATTACGAAGAACGACCGGGCATTGATGCAGTCCGGGTTCAGTATTACACGGGTTACGCATCATCACTCGAATTGGTGTATCAGTTGGAAGAAAATTTTGACAAGATGTCTATGGCCGGATTATACCGGTTCAATGCCTTAAATTATGATTTTCAGATACTCAGCGGTAAGATGCGACAGGATCTTGTAGCCGGTGGCGGGTGGTCAGGTGACATTAAAGGTGCGGGCTTTCGTGGTGAAGGAACCTTCTTTTATAATCCTGATTCCACAGGCTCGGCTGCTCAACAGTTTGTGGGTTCAGTCAGCCTGGACTACATGTTTTCCAACAGTTTGTACCTTCATGCTGCCGTACTTTTTAATTCCAAAGGCAGAACCGGAAATTTTGGAGATATAAATTATTTACTAAACACGGATCTTTCACCTAAAACATTGTCATTTGCGAGATGGTCCCTGTTTGGTCAGATTAGTTACCCGCTTTCTCCAATCGTAAATGCGGATCTGGCCGGAATGGTTAATCCAATAGACGGTTCATTCTTTCTAAGCCCAACTATCAGCTGGAATATGGCTCAAAATGTGGATTTCTCGTTTATCGGTCAGATATTTAATGGGTCATCCGACGATGAATTTGGTAACATAGGCCACCTTTTCAATATCCGGTTCAAATACAGTTTTTAGAAATTATAATACATGCTTTTCTGCATGATATGATGACCGCACAAGGGGGCCGCTCTCTACATGCCTGAATCCCATCGCAAGCCCTACTTCCTCATAGTGTTTAAATACTTCAGGTGTTACGTATTCCACCAGTTTAGTATTACGTTCCGACGGCGGTAAATACTGCCCAATGGTGACAACCTTCACCCCAACATCTTTTAAATCACGCAATGCCTGTATTACCTCATCTTCGGTTTCACTTAAACCAAGCATAAGACCGGATTTGGCAATCAGACCGGAACCTGCGATATAACGAAGCACACGAAGACTTTTTTCATATGTGGCCTTACTCCTGATATTCGGAGAAATACGCTCCACAGTTTCGATGTTGTGCGAAATGACTTCAGGTTTTTCTTTAATTACCACATCCAGCAACTCCGGTTTTGCATCAAAATCGGGAATTAGAACTTCCATCGTTAAACCAGGATTATGCCGTTTTACAGCACGTATCGTCTGAGCCCAAAACTCAGCACCGCCATCTTTCAAATCGTCCCGGGCCACTGATGTGATAACCGCATGTTTTAACTGAAGCGTCTGAATACTTTTAGCAAGCCGTATGGGTTCAGCCCAGTCCACCTCATCCGGCTTTTGCAAATCAACATAACAAAAGCGGCAATTACGGGTACATTTATCACCTAGGATCATAAAAGTGGCAGTTCCGGCATTCCAACACTCCCCCTTATTCGGGCAGTTTCCGCTGGTGCATATTGTATGTAAATCGTGTTCTCTGATAAGGTTCCTGACCTGTGAATAATTCGTTCCTTTCGGCATGGGCACCTTCATCCATCGGGGAAGGCGCATCGTATCATTTTTTAAGCTCATCTCAACTTTCTATACTGGTTTAAAATGCTACTCAGCTTGCATTTATGAGTCTGAACAATTACTTTTGCCAAATGTTTAGAAATAGTCTAAATAATAATTAAAAAGAGATGAACAAAGGAAGTTTGCATAAGGTAATCGAGGTAAGGGAACTCACTGATACTGTTTATGTTTTAAGAGTTGAACGCAATGGATTTGAATTTCAGTCCGGGCAGTATCTGGCTTTAGGCAAAAAAGGCGATATACAGAAAAGAGAATACTCAATTTACAGTGGAGAAAAGGATGAGTACCTTGAGGTATTGATAAAAGAAGTTCTGGAAGGAGATGTCTCAAAAAAACTGCACAAACTAAAAGTAGGTGATGACGTAGAAATTGAAGGCCCTTACGGCCATTTCATACTCAACGGAACACCACGCGATAAAAAGATTATATTTATTGCTTCGGGTACAGGCATTTCACCCTGCCACAGTCTGATTCGAAGCAATCCAAAACTGGATTATATGGTATTGCATGGTGTAAAGTACAGTTTTGAATCTTACGACAGACATGCGTACCATCCTTACCGCTATATTCAATGTACATCCCGTGAAACTGAAGGTGATTTTTACGGCAGAGTAACCGATTATCTCAGCAGGCATGGAGCGGACGCAAAATCCGAATATTTTTTATGCGGAAATTCAAATATGATTTACGATGTATTTGATATTCTGAAGGATAAAGGTGTGAAACAGGATCAGATTCATACGGAAGTATATTTCTGATACATCTCCCGGCAAATCGGGACACCTCCTTTTTCATAAAAGAGGTCTTTATTCTTAAATCTTTTGTCTTTTTATCTTATAAAAAATGAAATTTCATTTAGAAACGCTGGGTTGTCAGATGAACCTTTCCGACGGAGAGAGGGTCACTGCTGTATTTGAGGAGATGGGTTATCAGTGGACTGATAAAGAAGAGGATGCCCAGGTTATTGGAATTCTGGCCTGTTCAGTCAGACAAAAAGCCATCGACAAGGTCTATTCCAGAATTCACAAATGGAATAAATGGAAAAACAACAAAAACCTGATCACGTTTATATCGGGCTGTATTCTACCATCAGACAAAGAAAAATTTCTTGATCTGTTTGATATTGTTTTTCAGATGAGTGAACTACCAAAGCTACCGGAAATTATTGCACAATACGGTATTGTTACTCCTGCCAGTCTGAACACAAATTTTGCGTTCAAGGTCAATAATAATTTATCCACTTTCTGGCATATTGAACCAAACTATAAATCCTCATACGAGGCATTTGTTCCGATCCAGAACGGATGTGACAAATTCTGTACATTTTGTGCCGTACCCTACACCCGTGGACGGGAGGTTTCAAGGCCATCGGCTGAAATACTGGATGAGATTCAGAATTTGATAGATAACGATTATAAATCAATCACCATTCTTGGGCAAAACGTAAATTCATACGGACTGGATAAAAAGGGAGAAGAACTTTCATTTGCCCAACTGCTCGAAAAAATTGGTCAGATAGGCGATGCATCCGGTAAAAAACTCTGGATCTACTTTACGTCACCGCACCCCCGGGATATGCAACCGAATGTTTTCCATGTAATGGCAAAATATAAATGCCTTGCCAAACAGGTGCACCTACCTGTTCAGTCAGGAGACGACAAAGTTTTGATAAAAATGAACAGGAAACACAGTGTGGAGGAATATCGCAGACTGGTGGATGAAATCAGAAATATAATACCGGAAGCTACCTTATTCACGGACATTATAGTCGGGTTCACAGGCGAAACAGATGAACAGTTTGAAAATACACGTAAAATCCTGAAAGAATTTCAGTACAACATGGCCTATATCGCTATGTATTCGTCGCGTCCCGGTGCTGTAAGTTCCAGATGGCAGGATGATATTCCGCTTGATACAAAAAAACAAAGACTGCATCAGCTCTCTGAAGACTTAAAAGCAGTCAGTGAAATATACAATAAAACATTGGAAGGAAAAACCATAGATGTTTTAATTACGGGAAAACACCGTAAGGAAGGTTATATGACCGGACTTACTGAAGGAAAAATAAACGTTCAGATTAAAGAAGATGATCCGGGTCTGATCGGATCAATCGTAACTATAAAAGTTACCTCCTCAAGAGCATTTTCAATTGAAGGAGAACTTGTTAATGCACTTATTGCCGGTTAATACAACCAGATCAAACCAAACAAAAATGCAAAAAAAAGTAGCATTCAAAACTCTTGGATGCCGTTTAAACCAGTATGAAACTGAGGCTCTGGCGACGTCATTCAACGAAAAAGGATACGAAGTAGTTGATTTTAATCATGCTGCTGATGCGTATGTTATTAACACATGTACCGTAACAGGACAGAGTGATCAAAAATCAGGCTATTACATAAACCGCGCCGGAAAGCGCAACAATAAACCTGTTCTGGTTGTAACGGGTTGTATGGTCAATAACCATGAAGAAAGGCTGAAGGAAAAAGATGTCATCTCGTACCTCGTTAAAAACGAACATAAGACCAGTATTCCCAACCTGCTGGATGCCCATTTCAGGGGAGAAATATTTCCTGAACAGTTTCTCAAACCGGATTCATTTTCCTATGGTTCAGCCAAGCAAATGTTCCACACCCGAAGCATGATTAAAATTCAGGATGGCTGCGATAACATGTGTACTTTCTGTATTATTCCTACGGTAAGAGGAAGAGCTGTAAGCCGTTCACCAGAACAGGTGATACGCAATATCAGACATAACCTGGAAAACGGGTTCAAAGAAATTGTGCTGACAGGGGTTAATATCGGCAGATATTCTTACGAAGGAAAAACCTTTGAAGATCTGATTGAAAAAATTCTGGATATGCCGGAAGATTTCAGACTCAGAATTTCGTCGCTTGAACCGGATGGTTTTACAGAACGGTTCGCAGACCTGTTTCAACACGAAAAGTTAATGCCACACCTCCACCTGTGTTTACAAAGCGGTTCGGATAAAGTACTTCTAAGAATGCGAAGAATGTATAATGTACAGACATATATGAATGTCATTGAAACGTTTAAAACCAGGTATCCTGATTTTAATTTTACAACTGATATCATTGTAGGATTTCCGGGGGAAACAAACGAAGACTTTGAGCAAACCATAAAAATTGCCCATCAGGCTGAATTCAGCCATATCCACACGTTTAAATACAGCCGGCGGACAGGAACCAGGGCAGACAGGATGACGGATCATATTAATGAAAAGTTAAAAGAAGAACGCAGTAAAGTCATTCGTGATTTATCGGATGAAAACAAATTGAATTACCTGAAACGGTTCATTGGCAAAACAGAAAAACTTTTAACCGAAACACACTCAAATGAAGGGTTTCATGGATATGGAGAACATTATATTCCTATAATTAACACCCGCGCCACTCAAAAAAACCAGATCATTGATACTAAATTAAATACTTTGATCTTCATAAACGGGGAACCTTTTCTAACAGAACACTAGTTAAATTGTAAATAATTCATTAATTTTGATTAAACTTATTTCGATAAATATTTCAGATTATGAAAAATTTAACATTATTTTTATCATTAGTGATTATTATAGCATCCTGTACAAAAAAGGAAGATGCTTTGGTACTGCCCCCTGAAAATAGCATGGAAATGGATTTCAGTTCATTTACATCAACCAAATCAGCAGAAATTACAGAAGGAACAATTATAAATCATGCTTATGCCGCAATAAACATTGCATTCTGGAATACAATCCTTTATGTAAATCTTGCTGTTCCGGTTGCATCATTTAAGACCGCCTTCAGTCATGTTCCTGTCAAGACAGGTGAAAAAATGTGGGAATGGACCTATACTGTTGAAGGTTTTAGCGGAGCATATACCGCAAGATTAACAGGAGAAGTTATGACAGATTCTGTTGAGTGGAAAATGTATATTACAAAAACAGGAGTCGGAGGTTTCGATGAATTTATGTGGTACAGTGGAAAATCGGCAACTGACAGAAGCGGAGGCTATTGGGTTTTAAACCGGAATAATGAATTCCCTGAAAAGATGTTGCGTATTGACTGGAAATACGAAAACAATGACGTTGGTGACATACAGTTCACAATTGTCCGTAAATTAAATGATTACAGAGTGCCGGAAAAGAATATGGGTGCCTATATTCATTACGGAAGAACTGAGGATTACTACAACGCATATTATGATATCCATATTTTTAACGACCAGGTTTCAGATTTTGTGGATGTCAATATTCAATGGAATAGGTCTGTATTTGATGGTCAGGTAAAGTCACCGTCCTTCTACAACGACGAAGACTGGCATTGTTGGGATAGTGATGGATATGATCAGGACTGCAACTAAGCATAAAAGTATAAAATGAAAAACGCCATCTGCATTCGACGATGGCGTTTTCTTACATTTAAGTTTAGGGTATCTGATGTTATTTGATGTTTCAAACTTACAACCATTTTCTGTATTTTTTTTCACGGAAAACCATAAATGTGAGTATCACGGTTTACAGTTATTTACTCAGCTATAAACAATTAACGGTTTACAGTTAAAAAATGAATCTCTGCAGATACATATTTTTTTAAAAGAGCAACCGACCAGTTTATTGTATCATTTAACCTGTCAGTATCTCCATCAAATGCATTTATATTCATAAGCAATAACCGGCTGTTTCCCCTAATTCTGGTACGTATCTCATCACTGGTGGGTGTTCCTATTCCCCCAAGCTCATCCCGTAATACCGGTAGCCCCTCAATATTTAATTTGCCCCTTCCAATACCTTCATATTTTTCATTAGTTTGACCAATGCCATATTTTAACTCTCCCGCAACAGATTCATAATCAAATCCCCCGATGGAATACCCGGTTTTAAGGGATACGAGATTTATTAAATCGACTAAAGTAGAAATGTGGTATAGCTCCTTTCCTTGAAGAATTCTTCGGTTCAACTGTTCTGCGGATGGCCGGTATCTGTTGGGATCCTTACCACAAGACTTATAAGCTTCACGCGTTGCCTTGATAGTCGGAATATGCTTTACGCTTTCAATCTTTAGTTTTTCTCTTAATTCAGTTTCATATGCCTTGATCTCATCCCATAATTCCTGATTATATTCGCTGTTGGTAACAGTGCAAACGATATCACCTAACAATAAATTCGGAACGGCATATCTCAAATTATCCTGAAATAAGATGACAGGTTCTTTCATTTCTTACTTTTTATGTTATCAACCACAAATTTAACCATCCTTAAATGTCTGACAAACAGGCATGACTTTTGCTTCACGTTATTTAACTTCGTTAAGTGCATTTTTTTTGTAATTTAGTTCGCGTAAAAATTTTAAATCATGAAATATATATTTCCAGTTTTTGTATTGTTTAGTCTAATACTTTTCTCCTGTGAGAAGAAAACAAACACAGGAGGTGGCGAAGTTGTTGAAATTGACACAACAATTGTAGGCGTTAACACACCGGTAAATAAATGGATTTGGGAAGACATGGATCTCTATTATTTATGGAGGAATCTGATGCCTGATTATGCTAAAACAAATCAGGATCCATTTGATTATTTCCATTCATTGTTATACAGTGACAGAGATAAGTGGAGTTTTTTGACAGAGAACTATAAAGATCTTGTAAATAGTTTCAAAGGTATTGAAAAAGCTGCGGGCTACTCTCTTGCTTTATACTATAAAGACAGCAGGCATGTTGATGTAATTGGTATTGTTGAATTTGTATATCCCAACACACCAGCGGCTAGAGCTGGCATCAAGAGAGGTGATATCATTACTAAAGTAAACTCACAGGTTGTTACTGTCAACAATTATCTTGATCTGCTTTATTATACTGATGATCAGGTATTAACATTATCCCGATATGAGGGGAATTCACTCGTAGAACTCCCTGATAACAAACATGTTATTGCAGAACAGATTGTAGAGAATCCTGTCATTAAAGATACTGTGTATACCATTGGGGACAAAAAAATAGGATATCTTATGTATGTTGGTTTTATCAGTGATTTTAATTCCAGTTTAAACAGTGTATTTAATCGTTTTAAAACCGGCGGCGTAACTGATATGATTCTGGACTTAAGATACAATCCTGGTGGAGATTTAGGTGCAGCAAATTATATGTGTAGCAATATTGCACCGGTTTCTGCGGTGACAGCGAAAAGCAGGCTTGTTAATTTTAACTGGAATTCAGATCTTCAAAGTTATATTGAAAGCCAGGGCTGGACAGACAACCTGTACATAAATATGACTGATACCGTAACAAATAATCTGAATTTATCGAAAATTTATGTCTTGACTACAAACGGCACTGCATCTGCCAGTGAGTTAACGATCACAGGTCTCAGACCATATATGGATGTTGTTTGTGTCGGAGACACAACACACGGGAAATATGTAGCATCTATTACCCTACCCAATGCCGATTCCACCTGGGCTATGCAGCCTATTGTCATTCAGTACTCAAATGCAGATGGATTTACAAGTTTTTATAAAGGATTGGCACCGGATTATTTAGTTAATGACAGCTACGCATATGGTATAGCAGACACAAATGACCCTATGATAAATAAAGCCATTGAAGCCATAACTGGCATTTCAACAAAAAGCTCTGTAATAGCAGAACATAAAAATTCGTTAAAGTATTTTGGACGAACTGGCAGAAATCCCAGAATACAGGAAGGATTACTGAACTACGATAAGAAAGGTTTAATAAAAAGATTAAATCATTAGTAAAAATAACAACATCAGTTAACAATAAGCCTTTGATATTGTATCAGAGGCTTATTATTACTATCCAAACCACATATTTTAATTACATAATTTGTTTTGATATCTCCTGTATTAAATCGAACATCTTCATTCAGGGATATATCAGTATTCCAGTATATACAGTTTTGTACCAAAGGTTTCACTGAATTTATATCAGAATCTGATATCCATTTCCCATAAAAGGGTTGCTGGCAATATTCAATAGTTCCTGTAACAGCATTTTTCTGCAACTTAAGACCAGCCAGATTTCTGTCATCTGATTTAATATTGATTAAGCCACTGAAGGTATAATCACCTACAATAAATTTTCTGTCTATGATTTCAAATCTGTCTAACAAAAGAGGATTTATCTCCAAAATGTTATTGATATTAGAATAATATATATCGTCAACTAAAACCAACGGTGAATATGAGCGATCCACAATCTTTTTCAATCCATCAAGAATTAAGAATTTTTTTGTATCCGACTGAGACTGAATTAATACATGAGTTGATAATTCATTTATATATTCTGTTACAGAAGGTAGTTCAATAAAGTCATCCGTATCTATTATTATTTCAGGTTTTCCGTAAAAAGACCTGCTCTTTTCCTCTTCATGTTTCTCTACAAATCTGTTCGCGATCTGGGCATTTAGCATCATTTTTTTGTACAATTCCAGTATCTTTTCATTTTCAATCATAGTTTTATGAACAGAAAAAGAATTACCTTCTGTTTCATATTCAGCAAGCACTTTAAAACTTAAATATTGAAGATCCGAATTAACGATATATATCTGTTTGCCCAGACCAGGGGGAAGTTCAAAACAGAACTGACCCAGGGAATCAATACGTGAAATGAGAAAAACCGGATAACTACCCGGCGAAGAATAATACATCCGAATATCATATGACTGGCTTGAAACTGAATTCATATCCACCTTTCCTGACACCATCTGACCACGCAATTCGGGCGAAATGCTGAAGCTATCTCCACTAATTAAATTACTTTGAGAAAAAGTGCCTGCAGTCAGTGAAACCTCAGGTACCACACTAATGGAAAGAATTTTGTTAAACCTATGTTTTGACTTTACTGACAGCCTTACCTCGCTACGTGTATGAGTTAAAATGGAATCATGGAATAAAATACCTCCCATATTTTTCACAACGTTACTATCAGAATAAAAATACTTACTGTTTTTGTAAGTTGGATTTATAACATTTATGATGACGGTATTGAAAGAATTTAACCCAAAATTCCTCATCACTCTGGTGTAACCTCTAACCTTATAAATTCCGTCTGGCAGATCAGCAGGAAGTCTTACTTTTCCTGAAGTTTTTCCGGAATTAATAAAATAACATGCTTTAGATACAGCGGTCCCTTCTTCTGTAACAATATCAACATAAAATACCGTACTTGAAATAGAATGCTGCTGGAGATTGTATGCACTGAAAAATATATCTTCTCCTGCCACATATACCGTCCTGTCAATACTAAAAACGTACTCTTCTGTCAGTACATTCCTGTCTGGTTTGTTTTGTCCTGATGCAGCAACTAAAAACTGAATCACAAAAAACACTATGTATGTTAACCTATTATTCATTCCAGAAATCCGGTTTAAGTGTTGTTCCTCCGGCAAGAATACAATCAAAACAGTACTTTTGAGCAATCCCCATCTCTCCTGCATTTTCGCCGAATCTTATTGTCGACAAATAATATGGATATAACGACTCATTTAAATCCGCAATATCTGTTGGAACAGTTAAAATACAGCCATCAAATTCATGTGTTCTAAAACCAAAATCATTATTAATAAAGTACCTTTTTTCTGTAACTCCTGATGCGAAAAAATACCCCAGTACCTTTTCTTTTTCATTGTTTATATTCTTAATATTGCCATAAAGCTGTGAAGGTTGTGTCTCATAAAGAGAACCTGACTCCTGCACTCGTTTTTTAAGTTCTTCGAAATAAATATACGCATCGCTGCTTATAGATTTCATTTTCACCAGCACACTATATCGTTTTTGCAACTTAGAGGATTCAATCGTTACAAACTGTAAAGGGATATCATCGACAGTACTCCCGGTTATTCCAGCTAAACTGCCCAGGTAAATCCGATTATCCTTTTGGGTTTTCCAGCATCTCTTCAATTGCTTGTAGGAATTCGGAGCCATGTAAATACCGGAATCATCAAAAAGAAAATCAATAGGTAATGGCACTTCAAATTCCCAGGTTTCGGTTAACTCAAATAAAACATACGGACTTGCAGCTGAGTTGAAATTCACGTCCGCTGTAAACTGCAATCCTTCATAATACAGTTTCGGTATTGTAGTAATTTCAACCCCTCTTTCCGCCATAACTGTATCAAGTTCCGCTACATAAGCTAATGTCTCCGGTGCGCTTTCATATTCTTCACCTTCAGGAGTCTTAACATGTAACGTATATATCCTGTTATATACAAAATCATCGCCGGCATACCAACGTTGATAAACTCCAGGGGCAATTTCATCATAATAGTAGCCATTTCCGGCATTGTCGTCTACAAATACTGTGCAACCTGAAACCGGATTGTTTATCTGCTCAGTAATTAACGATGTCTTTGAAACGTAAATAAACTGATATCCTTCTCTATTTTCTACTGAACCATTTATAACAATTCCACTGTTTACAGAATCAGTATCCGGCATAAATGGTTCAATGCATGAACTTAGCAGAAATGTAATTATTATGGTTATTATACTAATTCTCATAATTCCCCAGTTTAAAATTCCAGGTAACCGTAAATACAGGCACTCCTATAATGGAAAGCTTATACCCTTGTAAACCTTTTTCCTCAGATCTGAAAAATACAGAATAAGCATTTTTTCTTCCGGTAACATTATATACTCCGACACTCCACCAACTATGAAATGCTTTTTTTCGCCTCAAATTACCTTCCAGATTAACTGACATATCTACTCGGAAATAATCAGGGATCCTTCCTGCATTTCTGCTACTGTAATCAAAAAATGGCAAACCGTTTACATAATATAGTCCCTGTGGATATGTCATAGGCCGTCCGGTAGCATATACGGCATTTGTAGCAAAGCTCAATCTTCTACTCGCCCTTAACACGGAATAGAAATTTACAGAATGCGGTATATCATAATCTGATGGATATTTTAATCCGTTATTGATCTTTTGCCAGGGTTCATTTCCATCTACAAGTATTGACGAGTTTGAATAGGCATATGAAAACCAGCCGGTTAAAATCCCTTTATTCTTCTTAAGCATAAACTCTATCCCATATGCATCCTGCTGCCCCTGCAAAACTTCGGTTTCAATATTATCCTTTGTTATCAAATTAGCACCATCCTTATACTGCAGAACATTATCAATACTCTTTTTGTAAACCTCCAGAGACAAAGACATTGATGGATAATTAATTGATCTATAATATCCAAGTGACATCTGATAACCTTTTGATGGTTTAAGAAAACTATCACTCAGTTTCCATTGATCCTGTGGAGATATGGCATTCGTATTTGAAAGCAGATACAAGTATTGTTGTCCCTGATCGAACGATACTTTAATAGAGTTATTTTCGTTAAGCATATAATTCATGGCCATTCTTAATTCCCCCCCCGAATAGTTCTTAATTACTTCATTATTTGCATACGAAGTTACTTTCTCAATATTCTGATCACTTCTTGGAATACCACTTATATATGTATTAATATCTTTCGGACCCAAATAAAAATAGTCACTATACCTTATTCCCAGGTATAGTTTCAGGAATTTAGTCAATTCTATCTCGTCACTTAAAAAGGCAGCTGTTTCAACTGCTTTCTCGTTGGTTATAGGAATTTCGGTTATAACTGATCCTTCAAGGGGCTCTACATTACTTCTGTTAATATTATAAAGAATACCATCTAACCCGGCTTTGAAAATGTTGTTTTTAATCTTAGAATATGTCAATATAAATTTAGCTTCATTATGTAATAAGGAATATGACTTTTTATATCCATGACTTACAGGGTCCAGTGTAAAATTCTGATTAAAATAATCAGTACCCGCCAACTCCAGCTTTGTTGCCAGGTTTGTATTATATACCTTTTTCCATACCACAGAATATCCCTTATTGGAATATTCATATTTATTAAGCGTACCCAGTTGAAACTGATCTTTACTGTAATATACTGTTCCTTTAATTGAAGATGTTGAAGAAAGTAGATAATTAGCTGATACTGACAGATCGTTAAACCCACCACTGCTTTGTTTATAAAGTGGCGATTCTAAGCGTGATAAAATGTAGTCACTAAACGTTGACCGGTAAGATGCTATAATTGAAGCTTTATCTTTAATAACAGGCACCTCAGCAATTATACTTGCAGTTATCGGACTTATCGCACCACTCATTTTAAATTTTCGAAGATCACCATTCTTGGAATTTAATTCCATAACAGATGCCAGACGACCTCCATAACTGGCTGGCATATGACTTTTATAAAGGTTCAGGTCATTAATGAGCTCTCCGTTAAACGCTGAGAAAAAACCAAATAAATGTGACGTATTATAAACAGGAATACTGTTAAAATATACCAAATTCTGATCAGCGTTACTCCCTCTGATATACAACCCACTGGTTCCTTCGCCAACACTTTCAACACCGGGAAGCATTTGTACGGCTTTGAGCACATCATTCTCCCCCAACATAGTTGGTAAATCTTTTAATGTTTTGTATTCCATTCGTTCAAATCCCGTATTCATATTAGCCACGGTGTTATTGACTGACTGCCTTACTGTGACTTCCTTGATGGGGATAGCCTTTTTCATGAGTTCAATATGCGCTATTCCAGGCCCCCTTACATCCAGTTCAATGTTTTTTTCATCCCGGCCTATATAATTTAATGTCGCATTATACTTCCCCGGAACTAAATCAAGATTTATATATCCTTCAAGATCAGATATTGTCCCCTTTCCTTCCTCATCAAAATACAGGCTGGCTCCCGGAATCGGTGCTCCATCCTCCATGCTTTGAATATATATTTTAACCGAGACTGGTTTTGAATAATTTCCCTGGTTTTCTCCAACAATAACTTTTTCTATATTTTCAAAACGATACTGCCCAGGCATAAAACCGTTTTCAGAATCCATATCATACGACTTTATTTCAACCGCAGTATCTGCAACATTAATGAAATTCAGTTTTGTAATAACTGGCTCTCCTTTATATATATATATGCTGCTGTCCCGAATAAGAAAATTTAAGGATACAGGCTTTAATACCGAAGACAGAACTCTTTCAACAGGAGTATTACTCAACAAAGCGTTAACAAGAATCTCCCTGGTTTGTATTGAATCATAAAAAACATGGAAGTTGGTTTGGCCTTCAATTTCGTTAACAAAATCATTCCAGTCGGTATTATAATAATTACCAGATATTCTATCCTGTCCAAAACTAATTCCGGTATAAAATGATAAAACCAATATCACAAAAAGTGCACTCCTCATAACACAAAATTTCAATTATTAATATATTGAAGGAGTTGCTTAAACTCTTCTGGTGTAGATTTTCTTAACCTCAACCTGTGTCCTTTTATAAAAGTCTTAAAACGCGCATTTTCTTCTTCGCTCAGATATTTCCGAATATGTCCTATTCTATTGATTTTATATAGTTTACCTTTCTCCATCAGAAAATAAGTTTGAATCAAATCAGAAAAATGATAACTACTCTGTGACGGACCACTGGATATTTGATATAACTTTTTATAAGCAATCATAATTTTTCGTTCTCCACTTTCCGCAAAAACATTGAAATACCTGGTGTTGGCCGAGTCCAAATCAACCGCAATAAAAAGTAAATCCCCTAAATAAACCGAATCAATATACTCCTGAGGTAAAATGACCCTAACCTCTCCTCCGAGAACATTTTTATAGTTTAAAACAAAAGACTGATTAAAAACATCATAATTCATTAGCACATCATTTATATATGTGCCTCTGAAATAAAGATCAGAATTTATAAATACTTCGTTAAATAAAAAAGGATTGCCTTCAGCTTGCGGATTTGGATTAAGATATTCCACTCCAGTAGTTATAAACTGTGGGATGCTCTTATCACACTGTTCTGATTCCATAAGAGAATTAGCATTTATCTGGCTATTTGCAGCAAAACTATACAATCCCCAAACTAAAATTAGTGGTAGAAATATTTTGTACTTCATGCATTTTTTTCAAAAGGAAACAAAGATAACATAACTTATAGACAATATATACGACTTACGTCATATTTGTGATATACATCATAGGTTAGTTACACAACAGAGAGAGCTGTATTTATACAATACAGCTCTCTATCTATATTAATACTTAGATTTATTTACTAATGATCATCTTCAGGCCATCCTGTATACCTGTATCCTGAACCGATATAGGTATATCCCGGGTCACTTGCCCATTGAACTTCAAAGTAAATACTGTCGGTGACTGTTCCTGAAGGAGCAGTTGCTGCACCAGCCATTATTTTACCATTTTCGATAGTTGTATTATCGTCCCAGATGAGATCTTTACCTTCATTAATAGTAAAAGTTTTATTGGAATAATTTATTCCAACTTTCACTTTATAATCCCAGAAATTTCCATCATCTGTCACCCACATACTATCTGTACTATTATCAGATGTATTGTAAGTTAATAACTGATAATAGCCATAACTTCCGAGAAGGTTACCATCAGCGTCCATAACAGACATATTAACCCACCAGGTACCAGCCATATCCTGCACGGCTGTACCACCTGGCTCGTAATCTTCCTGACATGCTGCAAATCCAACAATAACAGCAAGAACCATAATGTATTTTATAAACTTATTCATTGTAATTCAATTTTAAAATTATTTACTAGCTGTAACTGCATAAATATCGCCACTTGCATAAATTGACTCCCAGTAAGGTAATCCTGTTACAGGATCATAAACACCATTCTGGAATCCTTCCAAACCGTCGCCCCATCCACGCACGTAACTGGAAAGTAGCGTTAGCGTGTAATCAGAATTCAGTGAAAGATAACCTGTCATTGCATAACTTGCACCGTATCCATAACCAATAGAATATGTACCGCCTAAAAGACAATCCACATAAAATATACCCTGAGCAACTTTTGTAATTGTCATTTCTGCCGCATAATCCCTTGGATTCGTACCGTCACTTTCAGTTCGGGTAATTGCAGTTGTATAAGTTCCGGAAAAATCATCAGAAGGAGCAGAAGGATCGTAAACAATAACTGTTCTTGAAACACTTGAAGAATACCCGTCCCCATTCACTGCAGAATAAGTCAAAGTATACACTCCCAAACTGTTTTGGTCAATAGAACCTGATACATCAACATCACCAGTTACATCGGTTTCACCTTCCATAGCCTTATAACCAGGCTCGGCATAGGCCTGTCCTACCGGAATTGTCATTACCTGATCACCTTCAAGCTCAAAAGTTACAAAATAGGTAATTTTTGAATTATCCCAGGAGGTAATTTTTTTCTCACAGCCTGACAGTACAACTATCAGCGCGGTGAAAAGTCCTAATATATATATTCCTTTTTTCATAATTCTAATTCATTTTATTATTTAGTATCCCACCATACTTTAGTTGTAAATCCGGTTGTACCAGTTAAACTTGGAGTATTTTCATTTGTACTTTTAGCTGCATCCGGATATGGAAGTCTGTATGGATAATAGACTCCATCGGGCAATAAGTTTTTAGCCGGGTCAAGATACTGACCTGCAACATATGTTGAACCATCACCAAAATCATCCATGTTTCCAAAATATTTTGGAACGTCAGACCTTCTCATTTCACACCAAGCCTCATAATTATTTACAGCACACAATGAAACCCACTTCTGCATAAAAATCAATTCGTGCAATGCATTCTGTGAAGCAGTTTCATCAAAATAATAACTGCTACCCGGTGCATTATATAATGTTGGATCTGCATCTAAACCATGAAGAGCAAGACTGGCGTCAATGGCCGCTTCAAAATGCGGTTTAGCTGCTGCAGCGCTATTATTTAACATTAATTCAGCCTCAGCCATGAATAAATGGAGTTCTGCCATTGTGAATAGATAAACCGGTTGAGTAGGAGACAGGAAAGGTCTGCTATAGTCACCAGTTAAATGACCAAGTTCAATCTCTTTAAGTGCAGGATACATACCTTCATAAGTATCAGAGTTTGCTGCAAGATTAAAAATAGTGCCAATTCTTGGATCACTTTTTGAAGCCATAAAACGAATAATATTAACTGTTGCCACGTGGTTAGCATCTGTATTTAACTGTTTGGTCGTTTCATACCATGGATTACGCTTATTTACTTCATTCTGAAAACCAGAAAAAGCAACATCCTGAGTCATGAACATGCCTTCACTCATTAAAGCATTCACCTGAGATGTTACATTAACCACATCGCTTTCACGCATCAGCAGTTTCAGTTTTAATGCATTTGCAAATCCAATCCACTCATCCAGACTTCCATCAAGGATAAGGTCTGTATTTGCAACTTCTGAGTCAGAATTCAGTTTGCTTTTTGCTTCATCAATTTCCGCAAGTAAAGCTGCATAAACAGTCTGACCATTATCCCATTTAGGCTGTGGAAATTCCGTTCCCTTTAAAGCTTCTGTGAAAGGAACCTGATCAAACATATCGATTAAAATCTGATAAGCATAAACTCTAAGTGTGGTAGCAACTAAATAATTACCCCAGTCCTCAGCATCAACAGACTTTGTTCTGATTCTTTCCAGATCGTTCAAAGCACCTGCGAACATTTCAGTATAATCATTATCCATAAAATCAGTACGTAAATCATACGTAGTGATTGAGTTATACTGGTTCGCTTCCGGAGCCTGTGTCCAATACTGTGCAAAAAATCCTGTAACATTGAACAGGTTACCACCCAGTCTTACCGCAATAGAAGCTTCTGCTGCAGGTAAGATTAACTCCGTATTCACATCTGTCGGCACGTTTGGATCTTTATTGACATCCAGCCAATCCGAACAACCTCCAAGAAACAGAGCTGTAATTGTTATTAATAATACTATCTTTTTCATGATATATTTCATTTTTTCAATTAAAACGTAATTTTCACATTTGCACCCCAGCTTCTTGTAGGTGGATTAGCAGAGAATTCACCATATCTACTGTTAATATCATTACCAAATGTTGTTACCTGAGGATCAATCAGATAATTTTCCGTTGGTGTCCAGAGCCACAGATTGTTACCATAGACCGAAACACTCACACCTGAAAGCGGTGTAGAAGCTAAAAGCTTTTTAGGCAAACTGTAACTCAACGAAACGTTTTTTAACTTAACAAATGTTCTGGGCAACAAGAAAGCCCTGTCCAGTTCTTCACGACCGTCCATAAAGAAGGAAACAATTGTAGAGTTATTTACAGGAACAGTATTCTCAACATAATCAAATTCTTCGCTGCCATCAGCATCCATTACACCATCAGCATCTGCAATTTCGTTAACAGAATTCGGTACAACAAATGGATTTCTGTCGTTATAAATAGTTTCTTTAAGGTTACCAGTAAACATATTGATGTCTTTAGTTCTGGAATAAATCAAACCACCCTGCCGGTAATCGATATCAAAACTTAAACTTACATCCTTATAGGTAAATGTGTTGGTCATACCCATGCTATAGTCATACGCAGCTTTTGGCACAATCGCCTTTTCTGCTGCAGCTACCGGTAAACCATCACTATCCACAACTATTCTTCCGTCAGCTGTTTTCTGAGGAACAGTCAGTTCAAATAATCCCAGAGGTTCTCCGACTATGGCCACAAATCCAACAGTACTTAATCCACCTAGGTTAACTTTATTACCCAACTCATCGGGTAAGGATACGAGTTTTTCATCGTTTTTGTAGTAGTTATAGGAAAGGTTCCATCTGAAATTCCGAGTCTTAATTGGAACGAGATCTACCTGCAGCTCAATACCCTTATTTGTAATTTCACCAAGGTTTGTCGTCTGTGAAGTATAACCGGTTGATGGTGCCATTTCCAGATTATAGATCTGTTTGTTTGATACACCATTATAATAAGTCAGGTCAAAACCAACACGTCCGGTGAAAAAATTCATCTGTAAACCAAATTCATATTCCGTACGAATCTCTGGCTGTAATGTAATATTAGCAAGTCTGTTACCCACTTCATAAGCATTAACCTGGCTCAACGGAAAATTAATATTTCCGAATGGATTGCCTACGGAAGCCGCTACAAAATACGGATCCAATAAATATGGTCCCGCGTCGGCACCAGTCTGTCCCCAGGAAGCCCTTACTTTACCCAGTGAGATAACACGTTGTAAGTCATCCGACAAAAGATCAGAAAATACAAAACTTACCTGTGCTGCAGGATAATCATAATAGTTGTTTTCCTTAGGCAAAGTAGAAGAATAGTCTCTTCTTCCTGTCAAAGTAAGAAATAACAAATCCTTGTAAGCAATTTCTGCGTTAAAAAATGCACCAAATACCCTGTAGTTAGAGTAATACTCCCCAACAGTTGGCGTTTCTGCTGTATTTGATAAATCATAAAAATCAGGAATAGAAAGGTTCGCAATACTTGCACTAACATCACTATATGTTCTTGAAAGAAGTGAAGTACCTAAAATCAAGGTGAAATCAAAATCACCAACTTCTTTCATATAATTAATGAAAAAGTCATTGTTAATTTCATTTCTTCTGGTCATTGATTTTAATACACCTCCCGGATCAGAAACTTCCTCAAAGTTTGGTGTTCCTGGTGTAGTTACCAATCTTGGGCTGGCAATCTTTTGCTCATAATCTGTCGCATCATAACCTAAACGGTTGCGAACAGATAACTCATTGGTAATTTTATATTCCATTTCAATACCACCGAACACCTTCTGTGAACTATAAGTAGTGTACAGGTTATCCAACGCGTAATATGGGTTGATAACACCATAAGGAGTAAAATAATAGTCCAGACTATTAAACGCATCTGTTTTATAATCCCTTAAACTAACAATGCTAATATCCCTTGGAATCTGAGAAAGGTTATTCATTATAGTAAATCCCTGACCTGTGGGCACAAAAGCGTTATTTTGCTTTGATATATTTACGTTGGTACTAATTTTGAAATTCTTGTATTCATGTGTACCTCTGAATTTTGCTGTATATCTCTTCAGTCTGTCATGATCTTCAGGAATAATTCCGTTATCATCAACCTGAGATAAAGAAGCATAATACGTAGTATTACCATTACCTCCGGACACTGAGATATTACTTGAATATTTCATTCCATAATCGAAAAAGTCATACAGATTATTAGGTTGTGCAACGAACGGCTTTAATTTCTGTGAGTTATTATATATTGTACCCCAGAGACGCATAGAACCGTCAAATTTTGGTCCCCATGAACCATTTTCAATCAATGTGTGGTGACCATCCCAACCCATACCAAATTCATTCTGGTATTCAGGAAGTCTGAGGATATCACTCATCTGTACAGTTCCGTTAATTTCAACTTTGATATCCTGATCTTTCTTACCGCTTTTAGTAGTAATAACAATTACACCATTCTTTGCACGGCTACCATAAAGTGCAGATGCTGCAGAACCTTTAAGTACTGTTACTGACTCCACATCGTAGGGGTTGATCATCTGGTTACCTGCACCAAAATCGTAACCACCGTTTAAAGATGTACTCGCCACAGTATTATTAATGATAGGTACACCATCAATAACATATAGTGGTTGGTTAGCACCACCTAATGAGGACATACCACGAATAATAACCGCATTTGATGCACCAGGTGAAGATGAACTTGTAGAAATGTCCACCCCGGCAATTTTACCGGAAAGAGCACTCATAACATCGTTGGTTTGAGACTTTACAATCTCATCGCTGTTAACAGATGTAGCAGCATAACCCAGTGCTTTTTCTTTCCTCTTAATACCCAAAGCAGTTACAACGACCTCATCAATAGAAACCTGCGAAGGTTCAAGTGTAACATTAATTGTGGTTTTACTTCCGATTTCAACATCCATAGTCTCCATTCCAACGAAGGAGAAACTAAGAACTGCTGCATCATCGGGAACCTGAATTGAATATTTACCATCAGCATCGGAGATGGTCCCGAGGGTTGTCCCTTTAACCTGGATTGTCACGCCAGGTAAGGTACCGCCATCTTCTGAAGAATAAACAGTACCTGTAATCTGTTTGGTTTGTGCATTAACAAACGCCATCACACAAAACAACCAGGTAAACATTAGTAATAGCTTTCTCATAAAACTTGATTTTAATTATTAATTTACCTTGTTTAGTTAAACGACTTTAAGCAAAGTTAAAAATTTTAAATTATTGACAAATATGAAACCCCTTATTTAACAGGAAAACTAAATAACATTAAAAACTCAAAGTGGTTTAAAGGAAAAGAAATATATTTTTTCACAATAACGCTAAAGTTTTCATTAATAGTCAACTGCTAAATGGAATTTCTTTGTTTCTCTTAACATCAATTTCTTTCTGAACCCTAAATAGCAAAGTTAAAAAATATTAAGTAAGAACCAAATTTGTTAAAAAAATTAATGTGATATCCTGTACTACTACACATTCACAAATCTACATGTGTCAAATATAATTCAAATTTTAAATAAAAGAAATTTCCATACAGAAATTTTACTATCAAAATGTCAATTTAAAAGCAACAATCTCAATTATATGACATATGTCATGTTATTATGTTAAATTCACAAATTTTGAGCCTTTTCCCAGGCTTCTGCAGCTAAAACCGGTTCGCCATTTTTTGAATAGGCATCACCGAGTAGCCTAAAAGACTGTGCATGATCACGTTTAAGATAGGTGGCTTCTTTTAAATCGTCAATGGCAGCTTCATATCTTTTCAGGCTCAAAAAGAGCTTTCCACGATTAAAATAGCCTTTAAATTCCTTACGTTTTAACTGGATAGCTTTTGAAAAATCTTCTTCTGCCTTATGATAATCCTTTAGATTAATATAGGTATTTCCTCTCCGGATATACGCATCGTAAAATAACGGATTAAGCTTTATGGCCTTATTGTAGTTGGCCAAAGCTGATTTATGATCCTTAATTTTTGTCGCACATTCATTACCCATCACATAAAACTCTTTTGCCATATCTGAAAAATCAGATATCATATCCATTTTCTTGAGGCTCTCCTTCTTCAGTTTTTCTTTATAGGCAGCAAGCCCTGCCAGTTTAATGGCTATAAAACGTTTTATTAATGGTTGATTTGTGATATCATTTTGTAATTGCGCCTTTTGGAAAAATTCCAGCGAATTTTGGAAATCATTTGTATTGAAAGCTTCAAGTGCCTTCAGATAATTCCCGAAAGATTCCGCTTTCTGAAGGCTTCCCTTAATGAGCTGCTCATTATTAAATTGATGTGAAAAATCAGCTACCTCCTTTTTCACAAATACATCTTTTCGTCTCAACTGTTGTTTTAAAACGATTCCTTCAAGCGATGTACAGCGGCTAAGCGCCACATAAGTCTGACCGGCAGCAAAAGCGCCCTCACCCATATCAATAATAACGCGATCAAACGTCAGCCCCTGGCTTTTATGCACAGTAACGGCCCAGGCCAAACGCAAAGGAAACTGCACAAAATTCCCCAGTTCTTTTTCTTCGATCCGCTTTTCCTTTTCATTGTATTCATATTTAATGTTACGCCACACCATTTTGTCCACCAGAACTTCGTTCCCGTCTTCAAGCATCACACCAATATCTTCATCATCCAAATGTATAATTCTTCCAAGCGATCCGTTTACCCAACGCTTTTCCGGATCGTTTTTAATGAACATAACCTGAGCATCCACTTTTAGCTCCAGGTTCAACGATGTGGGCAGGTTGTTTTCGTTAAACTCGCCCTCTATTTTTCCCTTATACTCAAAACTGACAGACGGCAGATCTTTCAGGTTCTTTTCGTTGATGTAATCCACGGTATCTTTGCGTGTAGCCAGTGTAATAAAAAGCTCTTTTGACTTTTCGTCCGGTTCAAACGACCTGTTAACTCTTGAGTTAAGTGCGTGCAGTGCTTCTTCTGACAAATTGTTAATCCGAACAGAATCCAAAAGTTTAACAAAATTCTCATTCTTCTGACGGTAAACCTTTTTCAATTCCACCGATACCAGGTCAATCTGGCTGAACACATTGGCAGAAAAGAAAAACGGCGACTTATAAAACCGTCCGAGAATATTCCAGTCATCACGCCTGACCACCGGTTCAAGCTGAAACACGTCTCCTACCATCAACACCTGCTTTCCACCAAAAGGAATCCGCATATTTTGTGAATAGACCCTTAAAACCCTGTCGATAAAATCCACCAGATCAGCCCGAACCATAGAAATCTCGTCTATAATCACGAGCTCCAGTTCCTTAATAAGCTTTTTGTGTTTTTTTCTGTACCTGAGAAAATCAAAAATACGTCCCTTGGCAGTTGATAAATCCGGATCATCGGGCAAAACAGGTCTGAAAGGCGCTTTAAAAAAAGAATGAATGGTTTGACCGCCAACATTGATGGCAGCAATCCCGGTTGGCGCAAGTACCACATATTTCTTCCGGGTCTTCTCGCAGATATATTTCAGAAACGTAGATTTACCGGTACCGGCTTTCCCAGTTAAAAAAAGGCTTTGACTGCTTTTTTCAATAATCTGAAGCGCCTGTTGAAACTCCTTGTTATCCGTATCTATATGTTGCGTTCTCAACCCCATTTTTCGATAAAAAGCAAATATAAGGATGAAAACAGAAGATACCTATTCGCCGGGAAGGGAGTTCTTACATTATTTCAACAGCAATGAACTGTCACCATAACTTAAAAACCGGAAGTCATGGTTCAGGGCATAATCGTAAATATTTTTCCAATCCGAATCTACAAAAGCGGAAATGAGTAACAACAAGGTACTGCGGGGCTGATGAAAATTAGTTACAATGCCCTTCACAATTCTGAAATTGTAACCAGGTGCTATAATTATTCCGGTTGAAGCCGAAACAAACTCCTGATCGTTCAGTTTCATATGGTTCAATAGCGCAGACAAAGCATCTTTCACTGCAATTTCATCACCCAGATTATATGGTTCCCACTGGTCAAGCACATCAATACAGAGTCCTTTTAAGGCTTTTACACCGAGCCAATATAACGACTCCAGCGTTCTTACAGATGTTGTACCAACGGCAATAACAGGCCCAGCGGTTTTAATCAGTTTTTCAATAACATTCCTAGATACAAAGATGGTTTCTTTATGCATTTTATGATCACCAATCTTTTCGCTCTTCACCGGCTGAAACGTTCCGGCTCCCACATGTAAGGTCACCTCTGCCTGCTCAAAACCGCGCTTCGAAAGATCATTCAATACTTTTTTTGTAAAATGCAAACCCGCTGTTGGAGCAGCCACACTGCCGTCTATTTCTGCATAAACTGTTTGATAGGTATTTTTGTCCGACTCTTCCGAAGAACGGTTAAGATAAGGTGGAATGGGAATATTACCTGCTACTTCCAGAATCTGGGAGAAAGCTACATTGTTGTCCCACCAGAATTTTACATTCACCGAACCTTCCTTACGTTCTACGATTTCAACATTCAACTCTGTTGCTTTACCTTCAACAGAAAGTTCCATTTTCAATACATCGGACTTCCACTTTTTAAGGTTCCCCACAATGCAATTCCAGGTTACTTCGCCTGTTGCCTGCAAGGCCAGGAGATGCTGGGTAGGATGAACAGGTTCCAAACAAAAAACCTCGATGAGCGCACCGGTAGCTTTTCGAAAATGCAGCCGTGCATGAATAACTTTTGTATTATTGAACACCAGCAAGGAGTCCTGCAAAAGATGTTCCCCTATTTTATTAAATACGGTTTCTGAAATCTGTCCGCCCTTATACAATAATAATTTTGATGCATCCCTTTCCTTTAAAGGATATTGTGGAATTTTTTCATCAGGAAGAGAATAATTGAATAAGTTGATATCTATTTTTTGCGGGTCATCCATTTATCTTAATTTTGCTACAAAAATAGTCTAAAATATTAATCATGAATATCAGAGTTGGTGACCAGATAAAGTATCTGAATGATGTGGGAGGTGGTAAAGTAATCTCTATCAGGGATAAAAAGATTGCCGTGGTATTGCAGGATGACGGTTTTGAAGTGCCTGTTTTAATCACCGAGTGTATTAAGGTTGAGGATTCAGAGCCGGAACCGGTCAGGCAGCAGATTCAGGCACCCGTAAAAGAAACGTACCAGTATACCGAAATAAATTCTCCTGAAAATGAACAGCTTAACCTTCTTTTTGCATGGATACCAGGCGATCCGAAAAGTTTTGAAGTTGACGACACGGACCTTTATCTTGTGAACGACAGCAACTATTTTTGCCAGTATTTGTGTGCATTGATAAAAGGCAACAAATCACAGATTGTCGCTCACGGTGTAATTGAACCCAACACAAAAATTCTTCTGGATTCGTACGAAAAAAGGGTTTTGCTGGAAAATCAGAAACTATGGATAAACGGACAGTTCTTTAAAATTGACAAGCCTTTTGAAAAGAAACGGGTTGTTGATTTTGCGGTCACCCTGAAACCGGAAAAATTTGAACCAAAGCGTTTTAAACCAAACGACTATTTTGATGAACCTGCAGTAATCAACCCGATTATTAAAAATGATTTTTACGAGGGAATTGAACAACTATCAGAAAAAAGTATTGAAAACGTAAAGCTGGAAAAAGATTTTACGCCTAAAAAGGAAACTAAGCCGGTTCAGGATAAAAATGCCATTCTGGAAGTGGACCTGCATATTAATGAATTGCTGGACGACTTATCGGGATTGAGCAATGCAGATATTCTGAATTATCAGATGGCAAAATTCAGAGAAGTGCTGGAAGAAAATAAAACCAATAAGGGCAAACGCATCGTGTTTATTCATGGGATTGGAAACGGCACGTTAAAAACCGAATTACGCAAAGAACTGGACCGCAAAAAAATGCGACACCAGGATGCATCGTTCAGGGAATACGGATTTGGAGCAACGATGGTAATTATGTAGACGCAAGAACCAAGACACAAGAACCAAGATTTAAAATTTGGGGAATTTCTATTTTTGTCCGGTTAATAATCAATATAACTTAGGATTCTTCACTTCATTTTATTACGCTCAGAATGACATGATATTAGGTTCATTCCGAGTGTAGCGAGGAATCACTGAAGCTTTAATCGGACATTAAGGAATATTTATTTTAAAAAACAGAAATTTAAATCCGTACCAAACTAATTTTTTATAAATTTGCGCCCGGAAAAGAGTACGGGGTGTAGCGCAGCCCGGTAGCGCGCGTCGTTCGGGACGACGAGGTCGTCGGTTCGAATCCGGCCACCCCGACAAACAAAATCCTTTCGCAATGCGAAAGGATTTTGTTATTTGACGACATTCCAAATTCATTTGAAGATGGAGGAAAATAAAAAATTAAAGAATGCGTAGCATTCAGGATTTTGTTTGAGCATCTCCCCTAATATCAGATCACCGACCAGCAGGAGGTGATCCAGTTAATACATTCTTTCACTCCTTCAGAGTTTCTGTGATTATTGCACAAACTGTTTTCTACAAAAATGTCAGTCCTTCGGACTTATTCACCTTATTTGCTAATGATTCATTTTACACAAAATAAAAGAGATTCACGATAGTGAATCAGGGATTTTGTTTGAGCATCTCCCCCATTCCTGATCACCGACCAACAATAGGTAATCCGGTAAATACATTCTTTCACTCCTTCAGAGTTTCTGTTATTTTCACACAAACTGTTTTCTACAGAAATGTCGGTCCTCCTGACTTTAATACAAAAAGGGTTTCGCAGCAGCGAAACCCTTTGCATATTTTAGCGTGATCACTATTATTATGCATTTTCAACTTTTACACCAAACGCGCAGTATGTCAGATAAAGAATACAGGCGAGAATGACAAATACACCACCGATGATTCCAATAGCATCTGTTGCGGCACCTATCAATGGCGTAACTGCACCTCCACCGGCTACCGCTGTGATCATTAAACCGGATATCTGATTCGCCTTTTTCGGCCTTGCCTGTACTGCCATGGAATAGATGATCGGGAAGATACAGGACGCCAGGAAACCAATAGCGCCGATGGCCACAAGGTTTACCATCTCCACCTCCACAAAGGCCAGCACCAGGCCAACTACTATGGCAAGCAGGATATTGATTTTAAAATACCGCATCTCCGAGATCTTTGTCATAAGGAATGCGCCGAGCAAAGCACCAACCGTACGGCTGAAGAAATAGATCTGCGGGGCGATACTTGCATCCGACTTTTCCCATCCAAAGCGTGTGGTCATGAGTTTGGAGCTGATAAAGTTCGTGGCCACATCCACACCTACCACAAAGAAAATTCCAAAAAACAGGATCAGTATCTTTTTATCCTTTAACAAGGCAAAGGTATCCTTAAACGAGGTGGTATGCTCATCATCAGCAACAACTTCTTTGGGAATCGGGGTCAGCAGTAACCAGATAGCCGAGAACAGAGTGATCGCACCCAGAATCGGGAAGCTGTAATACCACAGTTCGTTATCGCCGTTTCCGAATTTATTAACCGCCAATAATACGATTTGTGGTCCCAATAACGATGAGATGGCTTTTACCACCTGACCTGCCGTAAGACTACTGGTGAGAAATTTCTGATCGGGAACCACATTGCTCAGCAGGGGATTCAGTGATACCTGCAATATGGCATTACCTATTCCAAGCAGTGCATAGGCAATCATTGTGGTGACACCGTTATAGTTTACCAAGGGTATGATCATTCCAAGTACGGTAATCACCATACTGATCATCACGGTATTTTTCCTTCCCCACTGGTTCATTTTGGTGCCAATGGGAATTCCCAGGAACAGGAACCAGACGAACACCATGGATGGTATAAAGCCTGTCATTGTATTGGACCACCCAAAGGCTTCCTGGGCATAATCGGATGAAAAGCCTACGATGTCGCAGAATCCCATTACAAAGAATCCGAACAAAACAGGAAGTAGTTTTATAAATGTTGATTTTTTAGCCATAGTATCTGATGTGTTAAGTGGTTAGTATCGTTGTTAGTTACATTTTCGGCAGAACCGGTTTAATCTTTGCAAAGAAATCTGCGTCAAGCATCCGGGCGCTGCCAATGATAGCCGCATCTTCCTTAAGTCCGGACAGGACAATTTGGGTTGTGACACCCTGTTGTTTTAATACATCTTCGAAGGCAGGACCAAATAGATTGTAAGCACCGGTCACATTACCGCCGATAACCAGTTTTCCTGCTCCGAAGCTTTTCAGCCAGGGGCCTAAAAAGGTTCCAAGGTTGGTTCCGAACTCGGCAAATACGGCCTGTGCCCTTTCGTCAGTTTCAGCTTTTTCTGCCACCGGCTTTACACCATCTACCTTTTCATCGGATATTTCTTCCCAGCGGGCCATATACCAGCGTGTAGAAAAATAATCATCCGCGATGCCATCCTTAAAAGGTAAATGCCACACGCAACCCATCGGGGGAACACCTTCTGCCTCCACTACCGGTACACCATCAGAAATAAATGCTGACCCGAAACCCGTTCCAAGGGTTATCGAAACACTGGCATTGACATCCGCGGCTTCGCCCAACCAGGCTTCACCGACTGCAAAAGCCGAGGCATCGTTCATAAAACGATATGGCACATCCAATCCTAAACGTGATGCTAATTCCTTAGCCACATCAATCTTGTACAGCTTTTCAAATTTATCAACTGATGCATCAAACATGGCCACGCCCGTATCGTAGGCAAATGGTCCGGGCATGGCAAAGCCAACACCTGCAACATTATCTTCTCCAACTTTCGAAACCGTTGCCTTTAAAGCATCAGCCCAGGCTGATAAAATATCATCTGCCGTTGCTTTGTTATCAACCTTTCTTTCGGTATGACTATCCTTCATAATGTGGCCCTCGTACATATCGACCAGGGCACAACTAATATGGCTTCCGCCAATATCAACTCCTATTGAATATCGCTTCATTATTAAAATTCGAATGCTTTATTAATAATAGTGTTTTATCTAAATTAGTACAATTTAGCACATCCTGTTACTCATTAATCTAAAAGAATAAAGATGCCGAATCTCCTTAATTTTATGATTACCTATTTAAGATAAATTTCAAAAAATTAAAGACAATAAAATATTTTGTTTTATCACCCTCAGGATAAAACATTTATTTTTTTTGCCTAAATTTATAGGTAATAAATATCTGAAAATCAATACCAATCACAAAATCAATTCATCGCTTAATATAATTTAAATATATTCTGATTTTCAGGTTTAAACCAAATTAAAATGAAAAATCTGTTTTTATTTATCATGTTTTATTTAGCCTCTTTCTCAGTCTTAAGTCAAAGCAACTGGAAAAGCTTCAATACTGAAAATGGACTGGATGGCAATTATGCAAGAAAACATCTGGTTTGTAAATCAGGAGATGTATGGTTACTCACAGGTCATACCGTGAATATCTATGATGGCAATGTTTGGAAAAATATTGATCAAATAACAGATACCGTTACTGGTGAGCAGGTTGTATTTGAAGACATTATGTATATGAACGAAGATCCTAGCGAACATGTTTGGTTAGGCACAAAAACAGGCCTTATTGAGTATGATGGTAAACAGTGGCAGTTCCACAGGGAACAATGGAACAAAAGATTTGGCTGGCAGGGTTTTACCATTAAATATTATAGTATGGACGCACAGGGTTATATCTGGGCATTTTTAGAAAAATTTGAACTGTTTCCCAGAGATTTTACTCAGAAATGGACTATCGGGTTAATGTACAGGTTTAACGGCACAGAGTGGGAAATTTATCCTGGCATGGCAGGAAGAACAGCTATGAGAACATTAGAAAAAAACAAACACTTCAAACAGTTCTTTACAGATAAATATAAGAACTTTTGGGTATTGACCTACAATGGATTCCGTATATGGAACGGTGAAAACTGGCAGATTTATAATGGAGTAAAACAAACAGAACTGGATTGCCAGGTAACGGACAATGATGGTAATATATGGTTGGGCAATAAATATGGATTACAAAGTTATAACGGAAGTGAATGGACAACCTACAAAAAAAAGAACGGACTTGCTGCTGACTGGGTATATTTTCTTTATGTTGACGACAAAAACAGAATATGGGCATTTACAAAGTCACATAATTATAATGTATTTAGAGGCTTGAGTTTTTACCAGGATAATAAATGGACCAGTTATAATTTTGAAAAAGATGGCTTTGTATTTCCTATCTATTCTGCAAATAGTCCTGGTGACGGAAATTTCTGGATTGGAGGAGAAAATGGTGTTTCTGTTTTCGATGGGAACAGTTGGCAAACCTACACAACCAACAATGGACTGTTAAAAGGCAAATACAACTGGATCATCAAAGATCGTAACGACCATATATGGGCCTGCAGCGACAACAAATACCTGCAAAAACTGGAAGAAGATACATGGAATCCGGTTTTTGTAACGGAAAGCGATGATGAAGCCTGGTGGTATAATTACAGATTTAAGGATAGTACCGGCAATATTTGGCTCGGTGTAAATAATAAAGGTATCTATAAATTTGACGGTGATAATTGGTCCCGATACACAAAAGAGGATGTATTAGCGTCTAACACCATAAAACATATTTTTGAAGATAAACAGGAAAATATATGGGTCATAACCGAAAACGGCGTTTCTGTTTGTTTCAAATAAACTCAATGCTGAAATTTTCGCTGGTAAATTTTCTACGATACTGTCAATCCTGCTGACTTTAAAAAAACTAAGCAAAATAAATTCACAAAGAACTCATCCGAAAACGGTCGTTCCCGGATGAGTCACTGTGTAAATCACATGTTATATCGGATAATTCAGGCTAACAGGTATAAAATTGAAAGCTATTTATGTTTAACTAAATCTGTTTCATTTGACAACTTATCAGGGAACAATTTGAGCCTTTGTCCATTCACGGTCATTCAGGTTGATATCGCCGTTAGGATTATAAAACAAGTCATCATTCTGAATATAATTCCCCTGGCTGTCCATCCAGTATTCCGTGGAACCGGCATCTACCTGGTAGTTATTCCCGGTTGCGGGATTATAAACCGTTTCCTGTTCGTTGATCATATTCAGAAACTGGTGTTGAGAATTATCACTTCCGCTCCCAAAGTTCCGGTTCATGAATGATTTATAATTCGCATCCTGAGCGGCATATATGCCTTTCATTTTACGCTGATGGGCATCAAATGCGGCCTGACGGCTTTGCATATTAGCCTGATGCTGCCGCATGGATTCCTGTATACGTTGCTGGGTCAACAGGTTTCTGTATTGCACCCACTTCGGATTTTCTTTCATACTGATGGCAGACCCGGTCAGTTGGGTCACGGCATTCTCATAAACCGATTCTCTGGAAAACAAATATTCCGTAGAATAATACCAAACCGTTGAACCACCCATAAAAGGGTCCGGTTGCTTCAGGATATATTTTGAAATGATAACCAAAGCCTTTTCACCCTTATTATTGGTCCATTCGGTATTTAATATTTTGAAATAAAAATTTGGAATGTTCATCTCATTTATCTTTCCCTGAATAAAATTATTCAGTTCCGGGATATTCCGTTCGCCCTGATAGACAAATCCGCTTTTTTGCATTCTGCCTTGCACTTCATATTGCAATATCTGCTGGTTAGATGCTTCAGGGCTTACCATCTGTGACATTCCGGAATTCATTAAATACTGGTTCATCTGCTGATTATCGTAGGTAAAGTACATTTTAATTGGCGTATTGAAAACCTTCAGATTATCCGGGCCCTGTATCTGCATTAAAAACACCGGCAATTTCTGATCCATGGTATAACTGGGCTTGCTGATCACCTGCCATGCAGATGGAAACTCTTCGGTATAAACCACCAGACCGGTTCGGGCATCCTTAAATTCATGTATCTGTTTTTTATTTGATCCGGAAAACCAACCTGTTTTTTCTGTTTTGGCATCTAAACCAAACTGTTCTGTTGCCGCTCCGTTTTCTGTAGTATTCTGCGATCTGCCTCCATTACATGCAGCAAGAAGCACGAGAATTGATATAAGTATAAACTGAATGCGTTTCATAACAAAAAATTAAGTGACTACATCATTACATCGAAAGCATGGGATAATGTCATCAGAAAATGATGTCCATTTTTATTTGTCCTGAATAACCTTTGCGTTATTTCCGCACAAAATTAAAGGCATACCCTACTGAAAGTTCAAAATCAATGTGCCCCAGAACGTTCATCGTATTATCTGTATCATTCATAAATTCAACATCAGGATAGCCTTCACTCCACTCAGATTTAAATCGGTTAAAACCATATCCAATTCTGGCTGTAAAACAGATTCCAGGCTTTGTCACCCATTTTTTACCCACATTAACACCAAAAGACCTGTTGGAAGTCACATGGGGATAATCATGTGACGAGGTCAGGATATCACCATTATACGTGGAGTAGTTGACTATACCATCAATTTGAGAATAATTATAAAACAGACCTGCAAACAGCGAATTGATTTTTGGTTTAAAATGATAGCGGTAATTCAGAAAAAAACCTTTTTCCGGATAATCAGGCACCGAAATAAGCGGAATACCGATAACTATTTCATGATTTGGCCATATCATCCTTCCGTAATTAATATACAGCGAGGATGTATAAAAACCATTCAGTCCTATATTGACAGAGTTTTTCAGCTGAGACTGGTCCCTTGTTTTCCAGTATTGTGCCGGACTGTTTATTGAAATGAATACTACCGAAATCAGCAGTAAAAGACGTTTTTCACCATTTAAGTATTTCATTAGCCTTGATGTTAGATGATAAACCGTTCGTTCAGTTTATACCCTTACATCGCAGCGGACTAAAAATGTCATCAGAACAGTGCTTCAAAAGTTAGTTTAGTTTAATACCGAAAGTGCATCATCCAGCGAACCAACAAAATTAATGTGCCTGTTTTTGTTGCTTTCGCGAATAAAATCGTTCAGACTCTTACTATCATATTTAGTAAAATCACCAACTATGGCCAGCCGCATCCGGTAATTTGAGAATTTCTGCAGTATTTCTCCGGCCATCCCGTTTTTCAGTTTAAAAAACTCATTGGTAATATTCTTTTGATGCAGGATAATCTTTTCTATGCCCTGGTAATACATATTGCCAAGCAAATTCAGTGCATCTTCCGCGGAATTAATTACGATACCTTCTGATTCGACTTCAGCAATATGTCCTTCACCTGTTTTATGTTTGTGTATTTTCATCGTCAGCTTACTTCCTATTGATTATATACAAATTATCCCTTTAAACTTTGAATCACATCAGTTTTCCGCAGCCGGGAAACCGGCACATTATCCCCATTCATCATAATCAGGTAACCACCGTCCGATTTTATTAAAGTCTTAACAAATTCTGGATTAATCAGATGGGCCTGATGTGTGCGTATAAAACCATGTACCGAGAGAATCTCATCAAATTCTTTCAGGCTCCCCGACACCATAAGTTCCTTACTTGTTGTTGTGATAAATCTGGTATAACTCCCATCGGCTTCCAGACGTATGATATGCTTTACCTCCACAAAATCAATATGATCAACAAATGGAAGAGCGATTCTCTTATTTCTGTCAGGCTGTGAGATATTATGCAACAAATTCTGCAAACGTATATTTTCTTCTTTTAGCTTAATCCGTTGTTTAGCCTTTTCAACTGCTTTCACGAGTTGATTTGACTCAATGGGTTTTAAAATATAATCAACAGCACTGAATTTTACCGCATTTAAACCATAGTGGTCGAATGCAGTAACAAATATGACTTCAAACGCCGGATTTTTAAATTTGGCTAACAGATCAAAGCCGGTTCCATCCTTCATTTCAATATCTAAAAACAGTAACTGCGGTTTTGTTTGGTTCAAAAGTTCAAATCCGTCAGAAACACCATCTGCAGTTCCGGTAACACTAATTTCAGGACAATGTAATTTTACAAGAGTGACAAGATTTTCCCTGCCCCTGACCTCATCATCTATAATGACGCAATGTATCATGCTCCCTAACCGATTTTAAGCGTAATTATGACCTCTGCCCCTTTCCCCGATTCTCCTGAAGAAAGTTCAAGCCGACCATCATTTCCGTAAATATTGTCAATTTTTTCCTGAATTAAAACCAGGCCCTTCCCTTTTTCCGTGCACTGATCCAGAGTTAAATGGCCAAATCCCGGACCATTGTCCCGGATTCTTATCACAATATCAGATCCATTTTCCTCAATCTTTATGTTGATCTCTCTTCCCCCCGGGATTTTAGAAATCCCGTGTTTAACGCTGTTTTCAATTAAGGGTTGAAACAACATATACGGAATTTCTGTCAGCTCTGTTGAAACGTCGGAATCCACATCAATACGGAATTTAAAATCAAGCCTTAATTTTTCAAGTTCCATGTAACTGTTAACCATTTCAAGTTCATCGGACAGTGGTACCAGTTTCTTGTCTGCATTCTTCAACACACCGCGAAGTAAGTTTGAGAAACCAACCAGGTATTGGTTAGCCAGTTCAGATTGCGCTGAATTTATAAGTTGCTGAATAGAGTTCAGTGCATTAAAAATAAAATGGGGATTTAACTGCGACTGAACCGATTTTAACTTAAGTTCCTGCAGCAACTGTTGCTGTGCATTGCGCTTCTTCAAACGGTTAATTCGCATCCGGTAAATCATCATTACCAGAAGTCCTGTTGCAATTACCGATATTGCTATCAATAGCAATAAACCTGCTGTCTCATTTTTTGACTGGTCTTCATAGTCATCAATAGCATTTAATATTTTCGTTTTGTATGATCCTATATCATTTCCGTACACCCTTTCAAAACTTTCATTTAACAGAATCCTGCCCTTATCATTATAAAGTAGCAGCATCGGACGTTGGGACTCGATAATATATTTATCAAGCTTTCGGGTTTGTGAAGGGTGTCCATAGAGTTCCAGATGATCCGCGTCATTCAAAGATTTATAAGAAAGAAGTCCATCTGAAAATTTCAACAGATCATGATTTACACGGTAAGAGACTGTTTGCACAAAATCCGGAATACTATCCACAAGCAGTTTAAACTCATCTACCCTATCTGTTTCTCTGTATAAAAATACGAGACCGTACTTACCTCTGGCAGGAAGGATGCTTATCTTCTGATTATTTTCTGTTAATACATCTTGAAAGGGTAGCATCTCACCAACCTGTAATGCCTTATATCCATTAAGAATTTGGGTAATATACTTCTTTAATATGGTATCACCACATACTGTTTTAAAATTTTCGTACTTCTTTATATCCTTACCAATTTGATTATAGCTATCGTCACGCGTTAAAGTTCTATACAATTCGAAGTAGAGCGGAAAATCTGTATTTTGAATAATACTTTTGTAATACTCGTAATCAAACCCCTTTTTTGTTGGTGAACCTACAGCATTAATCAGGTAGTCTTTTCTTTTATTATATTGCCTTACGAAATGGAATATTCCCGGCATACCTTGACCGGGAAGGCCAGTGTAGTAATAGGATTTCAACGTAAAAAAATCCAGAATAGATGTTTTGAACTGCTCTGGTTCAAGACTGTCTAACGCAAAATATCTCATTTTTAATAGCATTAAAAGTTGCAAATAACTTTTAAATTCTGCATCTATTGCTGCGTCTTCAACCAATTTTGCATTTAACTCCGGATTATTGTTCCACCAACTGCTGTTGTCACTCCCCCGGATAATCACACTATCATCCATTAAAGTTACCTGGATAGAATCACCAGGTTCAAGAAATAAATTAATGGCATGTCTACTACCCGGAAAAAAACTAAATGAAGTCCCGCATTTCAATGCATAGGTTTTTTCAGCCTTACGTGAATCGAATATGATCAATCCGGGAATTCCTGATTCATCCATTACAAATGCGGGATTCCCCGAAGCTATCCTAATAATATTATTAAAACTGTTTGGTTTTTGAGATGCCTCCGTTCTTTTATCCACTATTTCAATCTTAGCCTTTGTTGGTAAGGGGAAACTGGCATTGGTAATGGCAAATACTTTATGCTGGTGTTGATCCATAAACGCATAAGGTAAATCATTGAATAAAAAATAGGCTGTACAAACAGTACGACCAAACTCTTTCATGCCTCTAATCAAATATTTCCTTTCTGAGTTTATAGCATTCCCGAGATAATCCAACTGTCTTAATCCTGAAGTATCTGATACTTCTTTTCTATAATTTTTAGCGTTAAAAATAATTTTGGAGGTCTTTTCGATCAACATTGGGAATGTATTGTTGTTATTTGGAATACTTCTTGTTACATAATAGGAGACTAACCCCCTACTACCGGATTTATAAGGAAGAAAATTTCTTAGGTTAAATTGAACATCATACCTATAATCATGAAGAATAGTACCATGATCATCTATGCTTATTGTTCCAGTTAATGATTTTCTAATACTATCTATATCTTCCATAAAAAAATCAGGATACCATGAGTCAAAGTCAAAAACATTGTCCATTTTTCTATATTTCTTCATTCTAAAAGTAGGACCAACTTCTTTATAGCGCAATACTTTGTAGCTCCACTTTACCGGTTGTCCGTCTTCAATTTCAGAACAGGTAAAACGGAGTGAAATTAACTGGGTGTTTTTAGGTTCACTTCCCTGGTGAACCGTATGATTACGAAATACAGGTACACCTTCAAATTCCATTTCACATTCAAACCAATCACCGGGCTTAAACTGGTTATTTTGATTTTGTCCTTTTACAGCAGATAACTGAATGAATAGAATTAAAATACAAACAATAGCATGGTAATTTTTCATACATTCACATTTAAAGATTCACTACGAATCTCCATAAAAATCCTGTTCAGTGCTTCTGATAATTTATGTAATGTACTACCGGATTTGTATGCGGTAATTATTTTGTCAACTCCAGTGCGAGATCAATATATGTATACACATCTTTAGGATGGTGGTTGATATATGTTCTGCTTCTTTTCTCACCCAGGCGAACCACCACCATATTCTTTTCGGGAATGGCGAACACATATTGTCCCAGAATGCCTCTCATATAAGGGATATGCATGCCCTTGTAATTCAGGATCCATAGCTGATAGCCGTAATAATCCACCGGATCGCCATCCTCACCAACCAGATATGTTGCGGGTGTCAAGGCTTCGGTCATCAACTCCTTCGACACCAACTGTTTCCCGTTCCAGTTGCCATGGCTCAACATTAACTCACCCCAACGTGCAAAGTCCTTTGCATTGGAATTAAAACAGCAGTAGGCTTTTTCAACACCGTTCTTTTTATCCAGGCTCCAAAGGGCATCGTATTGCGCATTCATAGGTGTCCAGAAATACCTGCTCACGTAATCTGACATGGTCATATTTGTTGCATTTTCCAGTACCAGCGAAAGCAACTGTGTATTTCCACTTTTATATTTAAATACTTTTCCCGGCTCTTCCACAACTTTTAAGCCGGTTATCAGGCTCATCAGGTTTGATCCATAATAGGATTCCGTGGTTGTGTTAAAAAGACCGCCATAACTCTCTACCCAGTTAAGTCCGGACGACATGGTCATCACATCCCTGATCCGCAGATCCTTGTTTTCAGGATTATCATATTCAGGCACGAAATCTGATACGCGCTGATCAAGCGACTCAATAAACCCGTGATCGATAGCAGACAATATTGAAAATCCGACAATGGTTTTACCTGCTGAAAAAGAATTGGAATAACTTGAATCCGAGTATCCCATCCAGTATTCGTCCAAAAACAACATACTGTCTTTAATGATGGCATAAGCCACAGTGTTATACTGAGCCAGACTATCAACCCAGTTATCCGGAATTTTCACTTCCCCATATAACGCATCTTTCTCCCAGGGTTCCGGATCAGCTGCCACAACCTCCCGGTTATTAAAAATTTTATAATCATCAATATCAACAGTGAGATAGATCAATGCTCTTTGTGCATATCGTGGGAGAAATGCATAAACCACTAAGATCAGCAAAATAATAGCACCTGTAATTTTTAAGCCTTTTCGTTTCATTGGGTTATATTTTATAGATAATAAGAATCAAGAACCAAGAACCAAGACTCAAGATATAAGATTTTTCGAGAAATCCTCCGTACTGACGCTTCGGTCAGGAAACCTCTCCCGAAGCTTCGGGATAAAAAAAGAGGACTTAAGAGCGCACTATTTTAATAAGTAAAACAATCTTGTGTCTTGTGTCTTAAAAAAAGCAATTTACAAAAGATTTTTGGTTCAGCTTTCTGAACATATATAATTTATGTTCTTTTGTACCAATTATGGAAATTGATATTCTGTACAAAGACGATTATTTGGTACTTGTTGACAAACCGGAAGGTTTGCCCATACATATGACACAGGGAATGCCGCACGATGCTGATTATTTGACTAAGGTAATTGGCAAACAACTGAATTGTTCAGTATATAATGTTCATCGTCTTGATGCCAAAACTTCAGGGATAGTGCTACTTGCTTTAAGTCCCGAAATTGCCCATGAATTAACGCTTTTGTTCGAACAAAAGAAAATAACCAAGACTTATCATGCCATTGTCAGGGAAAATCCGGGATCAGGAACATTTGATAACAAGGTAAAGAACCAGGGCAAGCGCGGTTCAAAAAATGCTGTCACGCATTACAATACCATGAAAACGGTCTCTACAACTATCTGCTACAAAGAATTTGAGAATGTATCACTGAGTCGGGTTGAAGTTACACCCGAAACCGGTCGCTGGCACCAGATAAGGCAACATTTTGCACAGGGTCGATTCGATATTATTGGTGATAATAACCACGGCGACCGGATGCTGAACAAGATTATCGCTGAAAAAACTGACATCAGCCGGCTGTTGCTTCATGCATCATCGTTGCAGTTTGAACATCCCATAACAAAAGAAGTCCGGACATACACATCCGAACTTCCAGTATCTTTTAATCAGTTGCTCCATTCAGAGTTTATCTGACCATAAATTTTTTCGCAATTTTATTTTCTCCCGACTGCAGCTGAAAAATATAAATTCCACTGTTTAAATTAACCGGCAAAACCGTTTCTTCAGCGCTATAACTTACCTGTGTATATACCTGCTTTCCTGAAAGATTAAATATAGAAATATTTACATTTTTAACCGGAGGATTTAATCTGACATGGACTTTCCCTGAATAATCAGCAAATACCGATAAATTGCTCATACTTGCCTGTGCAAACTTTGGTTGATCAATATCCATAATCACATTATCCTGCAGATACATGGTAAAATTGATATCGGAACGATCCGGATTTTCAGCTGTCACATTAAATTTCCTAATCTGATCCTGTGTGAATCCGGGATAATCCACATAAACAGAATATTGTCCTTCATCCAGTCCAGAGAATGAATAGTTTCCGTTTATATCAGTAAGTTGCTCGTTAATCCATTTGTCTTCCGAAACAGAATACAGTAGCACCATGGCGTTCATTTTTGCGGCACTGCCTGAAACACCATTATCGGTTGAGAAAGCATCCAGTTCATTTACGGTACCACTTACCGAACAAATACCCTGCGGATATACTTTAGGGATCAGACTGATATTGAATGCGTAGTCTCTACGGTTTCCAAGAACAGATTCCTGGTCATTAACCCATCGTACACTATTTTTATGATACCTGGTCATTAGTACTGTGTCGTTGCCCACCGGAACCAAATTAAAAAGATAGGTTCCCGTTGGAATCAAAAACTCCTTCCGCATACCCATTATAGTATCCTGAACAGGAACGGGCACATAAATACCGTCCGTTTTTTTCAGAGCCACAATCTCATAGTCAATTGTATCCAGCAACGCACCATCAATTTTTACTCCAAGCGACAACCAGGAGTATCCGGCCGGAGGCAACAATCTTACATTACTTATTTTAATTGACATATCAGGGAAATCCCCATGACGAACCTCACAAATATATGAGCCATTATCTACATATGTTGCAGATTTAACAACATAGCCACTTTCATCAGACCAGTCCTGAACCAGTTTATTATCCAACAAATACCGATATGTTGTTTTACTATCGGCTGTATCGATAAAACTGGAATTAGGCATATTCAGATACACGGAATCACCAGGATGCAGGTTTTTTAAGGTAGTTAACGGAAATGTTCTTTGAGGGTAATAATTGGCTTGATCGCCAATGATGCTCATGTTCTTTTCCAGATCGGTAAAGTCAAGATAGTTTGTATGAATCGTAAATACAACATTACCTGGTATATTGGTGAGTTGCATCAATCCTGAAAGATCCGGAATATAAGAGAAATAATTATTATTAAGTTTTAAAGTTCTAAGCTTCGTAAGATTGGCCAGTTCATCAGGAATAGAATCGGTAAAAGCATTATCATTGAGAATAAGATATTTCAGATTTAACAGATTCCCTACGCTATGAGGTATGGCTCCCGAAAAACTGTTTTTGCTTAAATTGATATTTTCCAGTTTGTGTAATGTTCCTATTGTTTCAGGAACAGATCCGTCAAACTTATTATCATTCAAATACAATGTTTTCAGACTATCCGTAGATCCGATGCCCGCCGGAATATGACCGGTCATCTGATTGTTGGAGGCCCACAAAACCTCCAGCATATTCAAATTCGCGATACCTTCTTTCAGTGAACCACTAACCTGATTAAACGAAATGTAAATATATCGTAAATCCGTTAAGGTGTAAATCTCATCCGGCAGAACTCCTTTAAGGTTATTTCCACTGAGGTTAATTGCCTTAACTTTCTGATTTTCGCAGACTATTCCGTACCATGTATTAACGTTACCGACCAACCAATTATCCGACTTCACCCAGTTCTCACCAGCGGTAGAGTTATACAAAGCAACTAAAGCCAACGAGTCATTTTGTGATACTGACTGTGCCATTACTACGACACTAAAGTCAATAAGAAACAATAGCGCTAATACTCTGTACAATTTAAGCATTGGTAGATTTTTTGTGCAAATTACAAAAAATTATCGATTTTAACATAATATTAATAAAATATTTACACTGGGGCTTCGCTTTTACATAAAAATAACCTCTATTGTTTCATCCTTAAAACCACTATCCCCAACATGTGTGTATGTGCATCCAGATATTCTGACAGAGGTACATCAGAAACCATTACTTTATGAAATTGTGAAGATGCATGTAAAAAATATAAGATATCATTCTTTCGTAATGCAAACCCAACATGAGTAAAGTCCAGCCCTTTAATATTGGTTGCAATGGCGACAATATCTCCATCTTTAATCCCTACTCCTTCAGACGTTAAGGAGGACTTTGGAATAAAACGCACATTTGCTTTACCTATACGTTCTTCAATCAGTTTCAGTGAATCAATCTGTGTTGGCCGTTCCAGCCTTGGATACAGATCAGTATGCGCACTCATAAAATAAACCGGGGGTGCATACGGTTTTCCTCCGAGTTCACCGGTAACATCCTTGACTATGCCGGATTTTTCCGCATTAATAATCCAATCCGTAAAGTAATGCAACCTGCTTAGGTAACCATTTATTATCCCTTCCCTGTAGCGCAGATTCCTAAGATTACTCAAATAATCATTTTCTGATCCTCCACTCAGATATAATGCGATGCTGTTCTCAACCAGCGTAACACAATCGAATCCGGTGAGGTCTACAACCAATCTTTCCCTGCCTGGAATTTCCAATGAATGCGATTTATACGGATAATTTATAAATGTAAAAGCAACCTGTTTGGGAGAATTAAAGTTGTGTTCGGCCAAAACTGAATCCAGCATTTTTTCTGAACTGCCGGCATAATACACAGATTGTTCCTGAGCCTGACAGGCTATGAATGAAAATGCAAGTAAACTATTGATAATCCATTTTAACATGAAGTAAATTAACGATATTCACCGCTTATTTCAAAATAATCATAACGGGAAGATGATCGGAAAAACCACCATTATATTTATATCCAGAAAATGTTCTGTAAGGTCTTTCCCCTGTAAACTTATCATCCTTTTCCATCATAAAAGGAAAGCTGATAACCTTTTCATACTCCTTCACAATCAGGCCATTGGTTTTGCGTTCAAACAATGATTTATTGACAATAAACTGATCCAGATAACCCCACCGACCCTGATATTTGTACGACCCCTCATCACTGGAGTACAAAGCTAAATTTATAAGTGCTCCGTTCTGTGATGCCCCAAGACAGTTGGTAAGGCTTTCATCTTCGGGGTAATCATTAAAGTCCCCCATAATGATAATATTGCAGTTGCTATCATTGAGTATCAGTGAATCAGTCATTGATTTTAGCACTTCCGCCGCTCTGCACCGGAGAGGTCTTGATGTAACTACTCCACCATACCGTGAAGGCCAGTGATTGACAAAAAGATGAACAGTGTCTTTTTGATTTAATATTCCCTTGGAATAAAGAATATCACGTGTTCTGAAGTCCGGGTCATCGGTAGTTACCATAATAAACCTGCTGACAATCGGACAATAAGTTTCCTGCAAATACAATAAAGCTACATCAATTCCACGTCGGTCCGGAGATTCTTTATGGATCAGTCCATACCGGTAATTTTTTAAAGGGGAATATAAAATTAGTTTATTCAGGATATTTCGGTTTTCGACTTCAGCCATCCCAATCAGCTCAACAGGCTGCATACCTCCTGCCGCAATTATTACTTTAGCAACGGCATTAACTTTCTTTCCAGCTTTATAGGAAGTCCAGTGCCGTTGTCCTTCAGGAGTAAATTCACCATCGTTTGTCAGGGAGTCATTCATGTGGTCGAACATATTCTCCACATTATAAAACATAACTTTAACACTATTTTCGTCCACCTCCTGTGCATAAAGCGATGAAAACGAAAAAAAGATTAAAATTAAATATAAGACGTTACTCTTCCTTTTTGGCTTTTGGAACAAACTCAATGGCTCCAAGGTCGGGTGCTTCATCTTTTAAGCGGTAATTTCCAAAAATATCATATTCCAGATCTTCTGTAACAAAATCCAGATTACCAGCATTTATTGCAGGAGACAAAGAATCCAGACTGAAATCAAAATCATCGGCCGGACTAACAAACCTCGGATCTTTGTTCCACATCACATGTTTAAAATGGGCTCCGTCTAATGTATCCACATCCGGTGCACCTCCTTTTATTATACAGTAATTGAACAGATAATTAAATTCAGCATCTACCGGCTCCTGATCCACAGTATTTACAAGGGCAATTTCAGTTTGAAGTGTACCATAAATTATACTGTTCAGGAAATCTGCCTTAACCAGATCCCTTGCTATAACTCGCTTATTTTCTGTCAAATAATAATTATTCAACGCTACAGCAGGTGTTTTCCCACGTCCCCAGGTGTAGTAATTTCCAATGGTACACTGATTAAAACTGTAACTTCCTCCGATACCCAGATAAACATTAAACTGTCCACAATTTGAAATGATGCAATTGGATGCATCTATAACTGCTCCCTGACCATAGACCCCCACCGCCGTCATATTCTGAATAATAGAATTTGTAATTTTCAGAGTTGGTTTATCCTCTGTAACAACTGAGTCTACCTGAATACCAATTATTCCATTTCTGATCCGTGCGTAATCAATTTCATTATTCATACTTCCCGCAAGCAATCTTATATATCCCCACTGCCCGGGAACCTTTTCATATGGAAGTCCATCAAATAGTTCATCCAATCTGGCACCCCTTACCTGGACCGGATTATCCAATGTACCGTTAATTTTAAGTGTTCCCTTAACTAGAATACTGACATTTTTTTCCAGGTAAAGAACAACGCCTTCATTTAAAGTCAACGTCTCCAACGAATCAACTACTATATGATCATGCACTAAGTATGGCTTATCACTGGTAAGTTCAGTTGTTTTTAAAAGAATTGCCTTAATCGTATTATCTCCGCTATGAATACCAACGGTAAATTCTGCATTTTCCACACTCAAATGATGAACGTCCTGTCCGAAGGCCAACAGTTGCACGAACTGCTGATTACCATTAGTTATAAAAGACAACGAATCAGTTATAACCAATGGAAGATCTCCGTTATTGGCATCAAGTGTAGTTTCCACAAAAACATACATACTATCCCTTGCCCTGATAATGATGTTACTGACCTTTTTATCAACTCCACCATCATATCCATCCACGTTGATCCGAAATGGTGATAATTCACCTCCACTTAAAGCTACCTCAGAAATTTCAACGTCTTTATCATAAGGGTTGTATACCCTGAAATTAAGCGTAACTGAACCAACTGTTGTGAAAACGGTATCAAAAGACAATGTATCAACCGAGAATTGCAACCTGGCGTTAGGATCCATATTAACATCCTCGCGCTCACAGGCAAAAAAGATGACAACAAGCGCAAGTAATATGATTTTCAGAGCGTGTTTCAAGCTTACTTATTTTATTCGTAATTTATTAAAATATCTTAAAAAAATCAAATTTCTGTTTAGTGAAAATCTTTCTAAATTATAACGTTTAACAGACCTAAAAAGTATCAGTAAAGAAACCTTTAGTTATCAGATGAGATGTAACTTTTGACAAAATGATCAGGCAATCTATTCCAAATGCATCAATAAGTCATTCTAAATAAGGGGCTACACGTTAAACCTGAAATGCATCACATCGCCGTCATGTACCACGTAATCTTTTCCCTCAATGGCCATTTTTCCTTTTTCTTTGCATGCAGCCTCAGACCCCAAACTCACATAATCGTCATATTTGATCACTTCTGCCCGGATAAAACCTTTTTCAAAATCAGAATGGATAACGCCCGCCGCCTGCGGCGCCTTGTCACCATCGTGAAACGTCCATGCTCTTACTTCCTGGGGGCCTGCTGTAAAATATGTTTTAAGGTTCAGCAATGAATACGCTTTTTTTATAAGTTTTGAAACACCGGGTTCATCCAGGCCAAGATCATCAAGGAACATTTTCCTCTCCTCATAATCCTCCAGTTCCGCAATGTCCGATTCTGTAGCCGCAGCAATAAGCATAACTTCTGCATTTTCATCTTTTACAGCATTCTTAACGGCCTCCACATACTCATTTCCTGTTTTCACAGCCGATTCGTCAACATTACAGACGTACAGCACAGGTTTGGTGGTCAACAGATACAAATCTTTGGTTACTGCTTTTTCCTGATCTGATAATTCAACGGTACGCGCCGATTTGCCTTCAAGCAGGGCAGACTGGTAGCGCTTCAATACATCAACCAGACGTTTGGCCTCTGCATCTTTACCGACCTTGGCGATTTTTTCTGTCTTTTGCAGGCGATTCTCAACAGTCTCAAGATCCTTTAACTGCAACTCCGTGTCGATTACTTCTTTATCACGAACCGGATTTATTGAACCGTCCACATGAACGATATTATCATTATCAAAGCAACGCAACACATGGATTATAGCATCTGTTTCACGAATATTTGCCAAAAATTTGTTCCCCAGGCCTTCACCTTTACTGGCACCCTTTACCAAACCCGCGATATCAACAATTTCAACTGTTGCCGGAACAATTTGTTTCGGCTTCACCAGTTCAGCAAGTCTGTTCAACCGCTCATCAGGAACCGTAATAACACCAACATTCGGTTCAATGGTACAAAACGGAAAATTTGCCGACTGAGCCTTCGCGCTCGACAAACAATTAAAAAGGGTTGATTTCCCAACATTCGGTAATCCTACAATTCCACACTGTAACGCCATTATTGTATAAATTATATTTTTTTGCAAAAGTAGTGTTTCATATCCTTTTTTAACACTAATCCTTAAAATAGTTAACTATTTTGCACCAATAAAAAGCTTGCTGTATTTTTATGGAACGTTTTATATCAAGAGCATGACTAAGCTGTTATAAAACAGGAATAAAGATGAAACTATAATAACAATTCATTGTTTTATTTGTAATGTGTATAAAATACAGTGAAAGGTTAATTGAGATTAAAGAAATATTTCTGTAATTGAAATAATTAATATCTTTGCCACTCCTGAAAACAAACGAATATAACGAACAATAAAACTCAAAAAAGATGAAAGTAACAGTAGTAGGTGCAGGTGCCGTAGGTGCGAGTTGTGCTGAGTACATTGCAATTAAAAATTTTGCAGAAGAAGTAGTATTGGTGGATATTAAAGAAGGTTTTGCTGAAGGTAAAGCCATGGATTTAATGCAAACTGCCTCTTTGAATGGTTTTGACACAAAAGTTACAGGTGTTACCAATGATTACTCAGCAACAGCAGGAAGTAATGTAGCAGTTATTACAAGTGGTATTCCCCGCAAACCAGGAATGACACGTGAAGAATTAATTGGTATTAATGCAGGTATTGTAAAAACAGTTGCTGAAAACCTGATTAAGTTCTCTCCTGAAGTTATCATTATTGTTGTAAGTAATCCGATGGACACAATGGCTTATCTAACACACAAAGCTACAGGTTTACCTAAAAACAGAATTATCGGAATGGGTGGAGCCCTTGACAGTGCCCGTTTTAAATACAGACTTGCTGAAGCGTTAGGTTGTCCTGCTTCTGATGTGGAAGGTATGGTAATCGGTGGCCACAGTGATACAGGTATGGTTCCGTTGATTGAAAAAGCAACGCGCAACAGTGTTGCTGTTTCTGAATTCCTGAGTGCTGATGTTCAGTCTGAAGTTGTGGAAGCGACTAAAGTTGGTGGTGCAACCCTTACAAAACTGTTAGGCACAAGTGCCTGGTATGCTCCCGGTGCTGCTGTATCAGAACTGGTACGAGCCATTGCGCAGGATTCTAAAAAAATGTTCCCCTGTTCTGCACTCCTTGAAGGTGAATATGGTCTAAACGACATATCTCTAGGTGTTCCATGCGTACTGGGTAAAAACGGTATTGAAAAAATCGTTGAAATTTCTTTATCCGATGCTGAGAAAGAAAAGTTGGCTTCTTCTGCTGAGGGCGTAAGAAAAGTTAACGGTCTTCTATAAAAACAGAAATTTAATTTCAACATATATAAAATAGGGATCTTCAAATTTGAAGATCCCTATTTTATTTTCAGATTACATCCTTCTAATTTTTAATTATCAGGGTTGCACTTTGGTTATTATTCTGAATCACTTTAACAATGTAAAGTCCTTTATCAAGTGATGATCCAATAATGCACCTATCTTTTGCAACTGCTACTTCAATCAATCGTGAATTAATATCAAATACCTGATAACTGAAAGTACCTTTTACGACCAGATTGAAAGTAGATTCCGATGGATTGGGATAGCATTTAACGTCAAGATTCTTATCCGTAAACACGTTATCTACCGAAGTACTCGTCCCCAGTTTATAGTAAGGAATTATAAGTTTTCCATCAAGATCCTTGTGTGCAAATACAAAAGACAGGATATTCTGGTTCAGCAGCAATTCGCGATCAACCAGACCTTCAGCCGTAGCAGTATTGCTCTCAGAAACGTCAAATTCAGTCCAGGTCTGCCAGTTATCTGCCGCAGAAGCAAAATAAACCATATATCCCGGTGCAACCACATAAAGGTTATCATTAGCATCTACTGCAATATCACTTCTATCCACCATCACCGGTGCAATCGGGTCACTATGCCATGTACCGAACTCATCCTGATAAATATGTCTTAACCATGCCGGCTGACGTGATCCGGGCCATGCACTGTTATCGGGCTGCGAATCCAGCATATAAGATTGCAGGATATGTATTCCTCCTTTACTGTCTACGGCCTGAGCTTCCTGGTTAATCAATCCCCGGTTTTCACCAATATTATATACTTTAAACCCTGCTTTGTTATAGTTCAGCGGATCGGTGCCGGTTGTTGCAATCTTAGTACCTGCTGCATTATACCAGGTACGACCATTATCATCGCTATATGCATATGATACATCGTGATTCGTTGAGGCTGTAGGTGTTTCACGCCACACCATGGAAACATGTAAACGTGTACCGCCCGGCGTGTAGTGCAAACCGTTTATATATCCGCATTTACTTGTATATCCTGCCGGCATACCGTCCTCTCTTCCATGAAGATACTCGCCAACATAACTCCAGCTTCCGTTGTATTCCCACAGATGAGAATTACCATCACCGCTCCATCCCGTTCGACATTCAAATAACAGATTCCCATCCGGTTCTGAAATAAAGCGTGGATAAGTTACTGCACCTGGAAACGTAGCATCAGTTAACTGCTGTCCATCTACCAGGTAATTTTGAATAGCACCAAAAGAAGTTGCACTCCAATCTGCAGTTTCAGGATTATTAGCCAATCCAGGATCAGACATTCTGTATCTGAGAGCATCATTGTGATGATCGAACGCAATATGTATGGAACCATCCTTTTCACATATTCCAAATGAAATGGTATAATGGTTGTCAGCTAAATCGTGGTTGGAGGTATAGTCTGTAAAATCTATTTCCTCCCAGTTACCATCAGGCAAATGCTTACGTGCAAGACAAACATGTTTAGCCTTATTCCAGTAAGCAACATATTGATAGCCCTTGTAAGTCGTTACAGCATCCTGCTGAAATGAAACGAAGTTTGATCCGTTAGCAGTCACGAAACCATTGGTTGTAATTACATCAATTGGCTCTTTTACAAAATGAATAAAGATATCCGGATTAATTTCCAGTGCCCCTTCAGGATCTGTAGTTTCGGGGATATATGTTTTCTCAACATCACCGGTAATCAGCATGGAATCACATACAACATCCAGAATATCACCTTTAGACGCAGATGAACTGATATCATAAGTAATCCAAAAGAAGTTATTACCCTTTACAAGCGGATAATCAGCAACAAGTTCTACAGACGTGCCCGGTGCTGAACCTGTTTCTGCAACCAATGCATCAGCACTGAATGTTGAATCATTTCCTGTAGCGTATATCTTCACATTTTGAATATCCGACAAAGATGTCGTACCTGTTGTAGAAAGATACATCGCACCAAGAGAAAGCGGATTAAACATATTCTGAGTGACCACTTCAACACACATCACCACATTATCCTGTGTTGCCGTATTTACATACGTGGTTGGCTGAGAAGCGTCAGAACTTTTGAATTCCATCTGACTGAACAGATCTGACAAGGAGAAGTATGTTGCTTCACTTCTGCTAAATGTATTATCATTAGCTGTAACATCTGTTATATCCGCATTGAATATTCCACCCCTGTCATCAAAGGAATAATAAGCGAATAAATCCGTTTCATCTCCATTAAGCACAACAAGTTTGTTTGCTTCAATTTCCTCCGGAGTCCTCACAGACTTCCAAATCCTGACCTCATCGACCATACCTTTAAACGTACGGCTGGCTACATCACTATCCCATCCCATAAATAGATTTCCTGAAGAAAAATCAAATGGTGCATATTTTGAATCAGCTGTTCCAGCCCGTGTTGATTTCGCAAGAGCACCATCCAGATACAAAAGACGTGTTGAATCGGTTAAAACAAATGCTACATGATGCCATTCATTTGGCGTAACGATGGCTTCAGACACCGTTCCGTAATCAACTTCAGAGGTTCCCGGAATCATATCTGCACCTGTAATAAACCGTATTCTGCCTGATCCCTGCCATCCGGAAGCATATTGCAACCCGAAGTTTCCGGGACGATTAAACAACAGGCCGGCATTATCAACCTGGTTACCATTGGGTTTAAACCACATTTCAATCGTAAACGGCAACGTGTTTAGGTCTAATCCTGACATATCAACATTACTTGTAGCATTACCATCACCAGGGAAAGTAAGGCCGTAATTCAGCCCTTCGGGAACTACAGGATCGCAATCATCTCCTATCCCATCGCCATCCACATCCGTTTGATCGGGATTAGGCAGATCCACACAATTATCAAGATCGTTTACAATACCATCACCATCCAGATCATCATCACATTCATCACCAATACCATCATTATCGAAATCAAACTGATCGGGATTGGAAACATTCGGACAGTTATCCTTATATGCGGGTATGCCATCCCCATCATCATCGGCCAGACTTATTGATGGCACGTAGGTTCCGCCGGTTATGGTTCCGTTATTATGATTGGCTGTCAGATCTGTTGCTTCTGCAGCCTGATCATTAAAATTATAATATGCCACCAGTCCTGCTTCATCGCCATTAAGCGTTTTAGTCCTGTTATCCTCAAGCTCCTGAAGGGTACGCTCGGTGTTCCAAACCCTCACTTCATCCATTATCCCTTTAAAAGTTCTGTCAATAATAGCTTTATCATACCCCAGATAAAGCTCTCCACCGGTAAAATCATAAGGTGAATTTGCCGTTGTATTGGATGCAAGTGACACCCCATCCACATAAATCGTTTTTGAACCGGAGGTAACGACAACTGCCACGTGGTGCCATTCATCTGTTGAAATAGCGGGAGTTACAACCTTATCGCCACCGTAATCCAACCTGAGCATGTTAACACCTTCCCAGTCTGCCGCATAATAAAGACCGGCATTTGAGGTACCCCTGTGATAAAACAAGCCAGCATAAGCCGCCTGCGTACCTTCAGGCTTTATCCACATTTCAACCGTAAATGGTAATGTTGTCAGGTTTAGACCTGAAATATCAATGTTACTTGATGTTCCATTTCCGCCGGGAAGATAAATGCCATAATTATCCTGAGCCCCTGAATCGACAGCTGACAACAGTCCTGTTATGATTAATACACCTAATAGACGTTTACGTAGAAGTTTAAGTTTCATATATCAATAATATTAGTTATTTCATTTCATTTGAACTGAATACTGCCGAGGAGTTTAAAAGACGTTTTGCTCAGCATGCATATAATCATGCACTATATTTTACTAATCAATTCCTTCTGATTCAATCACCTCAACCGGAACAAATTCGAGAAAATCGAACATGAATTCACCCGAACGTGCTGCTATTACCGTAAATGTGTGTGTGCTGGCTTCCTTAAATGTATAAATTCCAAGAATTCTCCTCAAATAGCCATCGTTTATACGTGCATTACCGGTAAACCATGTTGTATTAGCTGCCTGGAAGCTGGCTGGCCCTTTCATATATCCTCTGTTCCGCATCATTTTATCATTCTCAAATCCCTGTGGATCAGCAGAGTTTGAACCCGGAACTTCATAGCCAATGCTTGGATCTGTTGCAAAAATTCTTAAATCCAGTGGGATTCCACATGGAATACCATCCCAGTAAAGCTGGGCGGCCCCACGTTTTGTTTCAACTTTCCAGCCAAATCTAACCTCATAAGTTCCGGCCGGGACAGCGGGTGTTGTTATTGTAAAATTGTACAATCCTCTTAAATAAACTTCGTCCCCCTGATAATCAAGATATCTGTCGTCTGCATTAAAATATCCGAATTCGGTTCCTTCAGAGACCTGTACCCTTTCAATATAACCCGGAGGAAATTTCCATAGTTCAGAGTTAATGCCTGCCACATTGACCTTACCTCTAATATTGTTATTCATGAATTCAGGGAAAAAACTGGCCGCATCCATTCTTAACCTCTTACTGGAGATATAACTGGCAAACTTAAAATCGTACGCCAGAATTTTATCAATTTCATGATAAACGCCATTGATCGCATCATTATCGTAGTTGTCAGGATTTAGCCTGACTGCACTTTGAGGATCATCCGGATTAACCATATTAAAAAGATTCGTTTCACTTGAGCTCCTGTTTGTGCGTACCTCCATCAGTGTATTCGGACACATGGTTTCGATGTATTCGAACATATTATACGTTTTAATGGAATGGTTGGTTTCATCCCAGTGAATAATGAAATTCACATAATTTATTTCCTTGTTAATCAGATGGTATGCAACAAATCGGTTCAGGCTGTTTCTCCTGTCAGTAATATCAGTTATGCCAGCATCCGAAGGATATACAACGTCATATATTTGTTTGGCATAAGCTGCCATTTCATCAAGAGTTGTAATTCCATAGCTTGCATATGTCGAATCACTTTCCACCATTGCTGTAAAACCATATTTTCTGGTTTTGGGGACTCTGACATTAGCAGCCGACTGATCAATATAAAAAGCATCCGGATCGTAAGATTCATCCTCAATAGGAGTGAGCATCTTATCCAAATCAGTAGCTACCAAAGCTTTATAAAAAAGCTTGAATTTCGGATCAGACGATAACGCTTCCACAAGGGTCTTTTCGCTTGGTTTAAGCACCTCTCCTATTTCATGAATTACGCCATTATGAAGTTCAATATCAGGCTGAAGGATTGGAGCAGTTTTATTTACCTTTATTGTGAGATCACCCGTATTAAAACTTGCGTAGGAAATTGAAATAAACCTGTCACTCATCGTTTTCTGTGTCAACCTGCCTTCCACAAATAAATCACTGGAAACCACAAAACCGTTAATAATATGGTCATATGCAATTTTTGTCAGCGTATCCAATGGAAATTCAGACAAATCATTCCTGCCCTTCTCCTTATAAAAGGCTCTCATCGCTTCGTTGTCAGGTGCAAAGCAGGTAAATTCTCCATAGGCATTCAGCAAACTCATCACCTTAGTGGTATCCAGAAGCTTTACAAATTCTGAATAAACATCCGGACGTGTCCGAAGGTACTGCCCAACTAGCTCACCTGTAAATGTGTAGTAACTTTTCTCTTCAATTTTATCGCTGTTACACGCCTGAAGCAGAAATAATGATACTAAAACTGATAAAATAATATATTTAAAACTGTTACCTGAAAATTGCATTTTCATATCACATGATTGTATTTTGTAATAGTTGCCCTGAACCTAAGCCAATTCAAAAGTATCCAATTTAAAAGAAAATTAATAAAACAAAAACAAGAATAACTAACAATTATTTTAAAAATAACGATGAATACAATAAAAAGAAAGGGTTACCAAACGGCAACCCTTTCAAATAAAATATTTTAATAATACTAGTTAGTTTTAACAACCTTAAACAATTTACTTGCACCAGCACTTTCAGCCTTAATGATATATAATCCTGAGCCGTCAATACTAATGTTTTCTTTGCCTGAAGATGGTACAACCTGCTTAACAACTTT